>ONHB01000015.1 GCA_900317505.1 uncultured Lachnospiraceae bacterium
TGGCTTGAACAAAGTGAAAGCCAGCGTCTTTAGGCGCTGGCCGGTAACAAGCCCTTATAGGGCTAGAGCAAACCACCCGTTGGACGGGTGGTTATGATTATACTTAGATTGAAAAGGAAGGTTATCTGACATGAGATTTCAGATATTACATGAAATACAAGGGCGTATGAGGATTCACATTACGCAGAAATCACTGACAGATGAGCAGGCAGATGCCTTGCAGTATGTATTAAGTCAGCATGAAGAAATTATCAGTGCAAAGGTTTATGAAAGAACGGCCGATGTGGTGGTACAGTACCGTGGAAAACGTCAGGACATGGTTCAGATATTACAAGAGTTAGCATTGGACAACCTTTCTGTACCACAGTCTGTGACAGAGCTTTCCGGGAGGGCGACCAACCGGGAATATCAGGATAAGTTAGCCGAAAAGATCATGCTTCGTATGGGAAGCAAGCTGTTTTTACCATATCCTGTACGGTGTGTGATTGCAGCAGTCAAATCCGTAAAATATATCTGGAAGGGCTTACAGTGTGCACTTAGCAGACGGATTGAAGTACCGCTGTTAGATGGTATAGCCATCGGGGTATCAATCCTTCGCGGAGATATGGATACTGCCGGTTCGGTTATGTTCTTACTGGATATTGGTGAAATTTTAGAGACATGGACGCACAAAAAGTCTGTAGATGATCTGGCAAGAAGCATGTCATTAAATATCAGCAAGGTTTGGATGCTTTCAGATGATCAGGAAGTCCAGGTTGATCCGGACAGCATCGTGGCAGGAGACATGATTGTTGTTCATATGGGCAATATGATCCCATTTGATGGTATTGTTGTACGTGGAGAAGGCATGGTCAATCAGTCGAGTCTGACAGGTGAATCTATGCCGGTTGAAAAGAAAAACGGCGGCTATGTTTATGCCGGAACAGTGCTGGAAGAGGGCGAGCTGGTTGTTCAGATTAAGGTGACTTCCGGTTCTACGCGGTATGAAAAAATTATTACCATGATAGAAGAGACGGAAAAGCTGAAATCCGGAATGGAAAGCAAGGCAGAGCATCTGGCAGACCGTCTGGTATTATATACCTTGTTAGGCACAGGAGCCGTGTATTTACTGACTGCTAATCCTACCAAGGCGCTGGCTGTTCTGATGGTAGATTTTTCGTGCGCTTTGAAGCTCGCAATGCCGATTACGGTTCTGGCTGCCATGAAAGAAGCCAACAGGCATCATACAACCGTCAAGGGCGGTAAATTTATGGAACAATTAGCAGAGGCTAACACTATTGTTTTTGATAAAACAGGAACACTTACCAAGGCTCAGCCGGTTGTCCGTAAGGTCGTTTCTTTTAATGGGGACAGCCCGGACGAATTGCTGCGTCTTGCTGCCTGCTTGGAGGAGCACTTTCCTCATTCGATGGCAAAGGCTGTCGTACATGCGGCCAAGGAAAAGGGGCTGACACATGAGGAAAAACATTCCAAGGTAGAGTATATTGTAGCGCATGGTATCTCGTCTCAAGTAGATGGCGATAAGGTTATTATCGGAAGCTATCATTTTGTATTTGAAGATGAAAACTGTAAGATCCCAGATGGAATGGAGCAGGCGTTTGACGAGCTGCCTATGGATTGTTCACATCTGTATCTTGCTATCCGAGGAGAGTTAGCAGCGGCTATCTGTATTTCTGATCCGATCAGGAAAGAGGCAAAAGATGCGATCAGCATGTTGAGAAAACAAGGATTTACCAAGATTGTTATGATGACCGGAGACAGTGAACGTACTGCTGCGGCTGTTGCAAAAGAGATCGGTGTGGATGAATATCATTCAGAAGTGCTTCCTGCCGATAAAGCAGCCTTTGTTGACAAAGAGCATGAGCTTGGCAGAAAAGTTGTGATGATCGGTGATGGAGTCAATGACTCACCGGCGCTTTCCGCTTCGGATGTTGGAATTGCTATCAGTGACGGAGCCCAGATTGCAAGGGAAGTGGCTGACATTACGATTGAAGCCGATGATCTGTATGAGCTGGTTGCACTTCGGGCAATTAGTCAGAAGCTGATCCGCAGGATCCATCAAAATTACAGGCTGATTGTATCGATCAACTCAGCGCTGATTGTTCTTGGAGTTGCAGGGATTGTTCAACCGACCACTTCGGCATTGTTGCACAATACATCGACCATTGCGATTAGCATGAAAGGAATGAGTGGCTGGAAAACAGAGACACCACGCGGTGCAGAAAAGGAGAACAACAATGTCTGATTGCGCATATTGCGGAAGTGAAATAGATTATCATGAGATCATAGATTGTATCACCTGTGCTCTGGATGCCAGAGACCCATATACGGCGGGACATTCTGAGCGCGTCAGTGATATGGCGTTGAAGGTATGTCAGCTGATCGGATTAAAAAAGGATGATATTTTAAAAATACACATTGCGGCACATTTGCATGATATAGGAAAAATAGGCGTTCCGGATTCGGTTTTAAATAAGGCTGGAAAGCTGACAGATGAGGAATTTGCATATATTAAAAAACATCCACAGATTGGTGCGGAAATCCTGAGAAAATCCAACAAGCTGAGCGAGCTGTCGGATATCGTGCTGATGCATCATGAGCGTTATGATGGGAAGGGCTATCCGCTGGGACGGGCCGGGGCCGATATACCGATTGGAGCAAGGATCATAGCAGTATGTGATTCGATTGATGCCATCACTTCCAATCGTTGTTACCGCAAGGCACATGATTTTGATTATTGCTATCAGGAAATTGAAAAAAATCTTGGCAAAATGTATGATCCCATAGTTGGACAGTATGTCCTTGATCATTGGGATGAAGTGACAAGTGTGGTGCGGGAGCATCAAAAAATATCCTGAAACATGGAATTTAAGTTTACATAACTAGATAAAGGCGAAAAATAAACCTCCTTTCAAAGGTATTACAGAGCGTGATATCCGAGAAAGGAGGTTTTTGATTCTGATTGTCGAAATTTGCAGATGAATTTGGGGTAGAATAAGAAAAGAATGTCGTATATAGTAATAGATAGGGAGGAATGAGTTATGAACGTAATCGTATGTGTGGATAACGATATGGGAATGCTTTTTAATCACAGACGTCAGAGTCGTGATAAAAATGTAGTTGACATAATTTGCAATCTGACAGAAAATACAGAGCTTTGGATTAGTAATTTCAGCAAAGATCTTTTTAAGGAAGATTATTTTGCCGAAGGGAACAATCAAATTATAATAGATGATGATTTTTTGCAGCATGCAGCTTGGGATGATTACTGCTTTGTAGAAGATCGCCAGCTTCAGGAATATAAAGATCAGATAAATAAAATTTATATCTTCCGCTGGAATACAGATTATCCGGCAGATTTTAAACTGGATCTTGATATGAAGAATTTCCATCTTGAAAAAACAGAAGATTTTAAAGGAAATTCTCATGAAAAAATTACCCTTGAGGTTCACATAAAACAAAAAGCGAAAGCCGAAAACAGTAAGCAAACTACAAAAGCAAAAATCAGAAAACAGGAAATAAGAAGATGAACAATAGTAGCAAAATAAAATTTTTACTCCTGACCATGCTCCTGACGCTCTTCATGGCAGGATGCACAGGCGAAACATCAACAACAGATACAACAATGGCGGATGTATCAACAGAAGCCACTGACACAGCATCTGTATCTCCAAAAAAAGATGCCACAGATCAGACTGACCTGTCGAAACAAACAGACCAGACAGACCAGCCAAATCAATCAAATTCAGAAACACAATATGCTGAAAACAAAGTAACCGAAGCACCACCGTTTGATGCATCCGACATCCCTGCATATACAGGAGATAATTATGCAGTCATTCACGACAATGTTCCATATTTTGATGAAAGTGAGTTAGCAACAGCTTCCTATGAATACTATTCAGATCTGGACAATCTGGGCAGATGCGGATTTTGTGTGGCAGATATCGGAACAGACCTGATGCCGACGGAAGAACGTGGAGAAATCGGCAGCATTAAGCCGACAGGATGGCAGCAGAATAAGTATATGGGCGTTGTTGATGGCAATTATCTGTATAACCGCTGCCATTTGATCAGTTATCAGCTGACGGGCGAAAATGCGAATGAAAAAAATCTGATCACGGGAACGAGAAATTTCAATGAAAAAGGAATGCTTCCGTTTGAGAACATGGTGACCGATTATATCAAAGAAACCGGAAACCATGTGTTATACCGTGTGACACCTGTTTTTGATGGCAATAATCTGTTAGCTGATGGTGTGCTTATGGAAGCGGAATCAGTGGAAGATGAAGGTGCCGGCATCCTGTTTTGCGTATTCTGCTACAATGCACAGCCGGGAATTGTAATAGATTATACAGACGGAAGTAATCACTTGGAAAACGATTCTTAGACAGATGCAACAGGCGGGAATAATGAAGCGAAGGCATCTGGGAATACATCAACGGACAAAAATACAGCTTCGAGTGCATCAGCAGATGCAAATGCTGTAGTGGACAATTCGGCTGCATCGACATCACAGACAGCTACAGCACAAAATGATCAACAGCAAAACAACGCTGCTTCTACCATAGACAACAGTAGTCAGCAGGCAGCACCGAGCCAACCGGCGGGTGGTGGAATGTGTTGGAAATCAGCCACCGGCTCCAAGTATCACTCCAGAAATAACTGTGGTAACATGAATCCGGATAAGGCGGTACAGATCACAATCGAGCAGGCCGAAGCGCAGGGGCTTGGCCGATGCAAAAACTGCTGGTAAGCTTTTAGCCTGCCAGCAGTCCGGAGTTAAGCTTTAATGGCTTTGATCAGCGTGATAACACCTATGATCGCCAGAATGGGTACAGCAACATAGACCAGTCCGGCAAAAACAAGCCCGATCAAAATGATCGGTAAGAAAACAATATAAAGTAAAACTTTGGTAATGCCCCAGGCAGCCTTAACGGCAAAGCCGATCATTTCACCAAATACAGCTAACATTAAAATAATAAAAATCAGTGTCCACATAGTCATTTCCTCCTGTGTAAATGTTGTATAGACAACGCGTTTTACGGTATCTGATGTCCTCTATTATAGCATTTATATGCAGAAAAAAATCTTTTTCGATTTATTTTAATTATTTTTTAATAAACTGCTTGACAAATATGTCAAAATCATTATATACTAGCAAAGCGAGTTGCGGAAAGCGACCCACACAAATGGGATCTTAGCTCAGCTGGGAGAGCATCTGCCTTACAAGCAGAGGGTCACAGGTTCGAGCCCTGTAGGTCCCATTTATATGGCGAGATAGCTCAGTTGGCTAGAGCATACGGTTCATACCCGTAGTGTCGAGGGTTCGAATCCCCCTCTCGCTACTCATTAAGACCTTGAAGACATTATGTTTTCAAGGTTTTTTGTATTCTATATAAAATATCAAAACAGATATTCTGATAACGGGGTAGCATAGTATTTTTTTATTTGATATATTATATATATGGAGGTTCGAACTATGTGTGATGTAAAAAAATATTTAGATATGTATCAGGATATCAAAACATTGCAGCCGGAAGATACATTGCAATTAGTTATGGAAGCAAAAGACGAAGAAGAAAGAGATTTTTTTGAACTTGTTGGTAACTTTTTGCTGCAGCAAAAGCAACAGAAGGTCATTGAAAGGAATTTATTTTAATGAAAAAATATATTCTGATTGCTGGTGTTAATGGAGCTGGAAAATCAACTTTATATCGGACATTAGACTCGTTGCAACAAATGGAAAGAATTAATACAGATGAAATTATCAGGTCTTTTGGAGACTGGAATAATCCGGCGGATGTATTGAAGGCAGGGAAAATAGCCGTAGCCAAAATAAAAGATTGTTTTGAAAAGGGGATTACTTTTAATCAGGAAACAACTCTTTGCGGAAATGTTGTTGTGAAAAATATAGAACTTGCCAGAAAACTCGGATATGAGGTTGAACTCCATTATGTCGGAGTTGATACGGTTGAAATTG
This sequence comes from uncultured Lachnospiraceae bacterium, assembly GCA_900317505.1. Lineage (GTDB taxonomy): Bacteria > Bacillota > Clostridia > Lachnospirales > Lachnospiraceae > UBA2882. Next base: position 5,984 of record ONHB01000015.1, read on the forward strand.
CAAAAGAGAGAATTGCATATCGTGTGGCACACGGTGGACATGGAATATCTGATTCGGATGTTGAAAGAAGGTATAAAGAGAGTTTCGAACAACTAAACAAATTGAAATCAAATTGTGATTTAGTAATTTTGTATGACAATACAAATGTATTTGAGCGTTTTGCCATATATAAAAATGGGAATTTTTGGGGAGAGGAAAAGAAATTTCCGCTTTGGTTTAAGAAATATATTCAATAGAATTTGAATAATATAATATGCGGAATAATAAAAAATAACAGTTTTTAATCAGATTAGACGGATGCTGGTTAGCAGAGGTAAACACATGAAAAAACGCACCCTCCTCATCATCGAGGACAACGATATCAACAGACAATTCCTTACCGAAATATTAAAAGAAAAGTATCAGATCCTTTCAGCCACCAATGGGCAGGAAGGATTGGAGATTTTGAGCGAAAAAGCTCAATGCATATCAGCCATTTTGCTGGATATCCAGATGCCAGTCATGGACGGTTTTGAATTTCTGGAATATGTGGGACAAAATACGGTCTTTGCCAAGATACCTGTGATTGTCACAACGGTGTTAAACGGCGATAGTGATGAAAAGAAATGTCTGGAGCTTGGTGCGTCGGATTTTATTGCCAAACCATACAATCCGGTGATCGTGCAGCTGCGCGTGGACAAGGTGATCCGCCTGCGGGAGTGCGACGGTATCATTTCAGAGCTTGAGATGGATGCGTTGACGGGCTTTAAGACGCGCAAGTCCTATTACAACGATATTGAGATGATTGAAAAGGACAGCGAAAAAAGCGCAGCAGCCGTGGGTGTTGTTTTTGCGGATGTCAACGGATTAAAGGAGATCAATGACAGGCTTGGGCACAAGGCAGGAGATCAGCTTCTTTCTGATGTTGCCAGACATATTTCTGTTGTGTTTTCGGATGCAAAAAAGTACCGGTTCGGCGGCGACGAGTTTGTGATCCTTTCCTTTGATAAAAATAAAGAGGCGTTTGACAATAAGCTGAAGCGTCTTTCCGCACTATGGGGAGCGGAATTTTCTGCAGCTGTGGGGAGCGTGTGGTTAGAGCATGCAAGAGATCTTGAAAAAAATGTGGCTGTTGCCGACAAGATGATGTATATGGATAAGAGCCGCTATTATGAAAATAAAATGCATGACCGCAGGAGAAATGCTTATATCGAGACAGAGGAATCGTTAAAAAGGGTAGAAGCGGTTGCAGAGCTCTTGCCGGGAGGATTTTTTGTATACCATGCAGATGGGGATGAGCAGATCATCATGCTGAATCAGGAATTGTTGAAGTTGTACAAGTGTCAGGATGAAGCAGAATTTATTGCACTGACGGGCAATTCCTTTAAGGGAATGGTTCATCCGGATGATCTCAATATTGTCGAGTGCGATATTTCCAACCAGATTAAAAAAGAAAAGGATATTGATCGTGTCACCTACAGGATCGTGTGCAAGGACGGCAGTATCAGAAAGGTGCTCGATTATGGACGCTTTGTGCATACAGAGCGGTATGGAGATGTGTATTATGTCTTTTTAAATGATATTACAGAGGAATAAAAATGATAAGTAAATCAAAAATGATACAGCCGTTAAGACTGTATCATTTTTTTCTTGTAAACACGTCGGTAATAGATGATCTCTGCAAATGCCGTGAGCAGCCATGAAAATACATACAAAAGGTAGAGCGAAGGAATTGTATGGAAATAAGCAAATATCGTATAAATCCATGCTACACGGAACACACACGAACCCATGATGACGATGACCATCGGAATGACGCTTTTGCCCATGGCTCTTGCAGCTGCGATGGTATTGTCCATAAATGCGGATACGCAGTATGAAAAGCCCATGATCGAAAGTCGCTTCATGCCGGCGCTTATAACGGCCGCATCCTTGGTAAACAAAGATAAAAAGGCGGGACCGAAAAATACCAGCGATATGCCCATTATCAGTCCGATTCCAAAGGCATACAACAGGCAGACAAAATAACTGTTTCGTACCCGGTCTTTTTTGCCGGCGCCAAAATTCTGACTCATAAAGCTGCCGCATGCGGTGTAAAAAGCAGCCATCACATCATATACGAGAGTGTCAGCATTGGCTGCCGCTGCATTACCGGCGACCATTGTGGCATCAAAGGAGTTAATTCCCATCTGTACAAAGCTGTTGGCAAAGTAAAAAATGACATTTTGCAGACCGCAGGGGATTCCAAGCTTCAAAATACGTTTTGTCAAAGGAGCATCCAGACGTAATTCCTGAAAACGCAGGGCATAGCTTTCTTTGCTGCGAAACAGTGATAACAGGATCAGCCCGGCTGATACATATTGGGAAATGATACTTGCCAGCGCGACGCCAGCAACGTCCAGATGACAGGCGATGACAAAAAATAAATTTAAAACAATGTTTAACACACCGGAAATGCTTAAAAAGAGCAGTGGCTTTTTGGTATTGCCGATTGCACTGTAGACCGCGTTACCAAAGTTGTAAATGGCAAGGGCGGGCATTCCGAGATAATAGATCCTAAGATATAATGCAGCTTTTGGCAAAAGCTCAGGTCTTGTTTTTAAAAGTGACAGCATCCACTGGGAAAGACCGGTACCACAGGCTAACAGGATGATGCCGATGATCGCGCTTACAAGGGCAGCAGAGTGTACAACCCTGGAAAGTCCTTCTTTATCATTGGCGCCGTAATAGAGTGCCACAAGCACGTTGATACCACCGGAAAGACCGATCAAAAAGCCTGTAAACATCATGACAAGTGTGGTTGTCGAACCTACGGCACCTAAAGAAATAGGACCGGAAAAACGGCCGATAACCGCAAGGTCAGCCATGTTGAAAAGAACCTGTAATAAATTGGATAAAATAAGAGGGATACTAAAGATGAGTATTTTATGAAAGAGATTTCCCTGTGTCAGATCATTTGTTTTCTGTTTCATTTCACGAAAAGCCTCGATTTTTATAAAAATATTTGATTTTGCGTCAGCTTTGGACGCGACACATATTCTAGCACAATTAATAATTACTTTCTATAGAAAAGGGAGAATTGCCTTTTTTTTATATAGTGATTGTGCTATACTTGTCTGGTATTTTTGATTTTATATCACAGGAGGAAGAGCAATGGGTGGATTTTTTGGCGTAGCCTCTCAAGAGAGCTGCACATTTGATTTGTTTTTTGGAACAGATTATCACTCACATCTGGGTACAAGAAGAGCCGGTATGGCAGTATATGGTGAAAATGGATTTTCCAAGGAGATCCACAATATCGAAAACACACCATTCCGTACCAAGTTTGACAAGGAGCTTGGCGGTCTGGAGGGACGTTACGGTATTGGATGTATTTCCGATTATGAGGCACAGCCGATACTGGTTCGTTCGCATCATGGCAGTTTTGCAATTACAACCGTCAGCAAGATCAACAATGCTGAGGAGATCGTGGCAGAAATTTTAAAAGGCTCCACACACTTTTTTGAAATGAGCAATGGGGAGATCAACTCAACAGAGCTTGTTGCGGCGCTGATCAATCAAAAGGACAACCTGATCGAGGGCATTCAGTACGCGCTGGATACCATTGACGGTTCGCTGTCCATGCTGATTTTGACACCGGTCGGTATTTATGCTGCCAGAGACAAGATGGGCAGGACACCGGTGGTTCTGGGCAAAAAAGAGGATGCAAGATGTGCCTGCTTTGAAAGCTTTTCCTATCTGAATTTAGGATATGAAAATGACCGGGAGCTGGGCCCCGGCGAGATCGTGGTATTTGATGAAAAGAGCTGCCGGACACTGGTGGCACCGGGAGACAAGATGAAGATCTGTACCTTCCTCTGGGTATATTACGGATATCCTTCTGCAAGCTACGAAGGTGTCAGCGTTGAAAAGATGCGCTACAACTGTGGCAAGCTTTTGGCAAGACGTGACAATGTAGATGTCGATGTGGTAGCGGGTGTTCCGGACTCCGGTACGGCGCATGCAATCGGATATGCCAACGAATCAGGCATTCCGTTTTCGCGCCCGTTTGTCAAATATACACCCACATGGCCGCGTTCTTTCATGCCGACGATCCAGCAGAAGCGTGACCTGATCGCTCACATGAAGCTCATTCCGGTACATGACCTGATCAAGGATAAAAAGCTGTTGTTAATCGATGACTCGATCGTGCGTGGTACACAGCTTAGAGAGACTACGGAGTTTTTATATGAAAGCGGAGCCAAAGAGGTCCATATCAGACCGGCATGTCCGCCATTATTGTTTGGATGCAAATACCTCAATTTCTCACGTTCCAAATCTGAAATGGAGCTGATCGCCAGACGTGTGATCCAGGAGCTGGAAGGAGAAGAGGTATCCACAGAAGTGTTGCAGGAATATGCGGATCCCGACAATCCCAAATATCAGAAGATGGTAGATAAGATCTGTGAAAAATTAAACTTTACCTCTCTGCGTTATCATCGTCTGGATGATATGCTGGAGTCAGTCGGAATTGATCCTGACAAGCTCTGCACCTATTGCTGGAATGGCAAAGAATAAACATACATATCAAACGGTAATGATGTCAGCTTTGGCATGGTTACCGTTTTTTTATTATGGTTTTTTATTATGAAAAACTATGTTATAATAAACACTGATCTGCAATGAAAATTGTATGGTGATGCATGATTCTAAAAAGCATTTACCGGCATTTATAATTGCGGGATACAAAAAGTATATGAAAATTGACTTGGGAAAGGAAACCAGATATGGATGAGCAGACACTCAAAGCAACTCAAAAACATTTTTCGAAGCTTGGAATTTCCTATGTGATCGGAACTATTCTGATCATTGGACTGCAGGTTGGAATGTCATATGCAGGGTTAGAACTGTTTCCGCAGCTATATGAAAAATATGCATTTTTATTTATGATGCTTCCGATGTATATCATAGCAGTGCCAATTATGATTCTACTGATTAAACGTGTACCGGTTGTACAAAAGATTGAACCCCGCAAGATCAGTGTAAAAGCCCTGCTCGGATATTTTCTGATTGCTTATGCGGGTATGTATTTATCCAATATTATTGGCAATATGTTAGCATCTATGATTGCAGTGTTCAAACAAGGACAGGTACAGAACAGCATCGTGCAGATTGCCGGCAACAATGAGATCTGGATGAACATTTTAGTCATGGTTATCTGTGCACCAATCTTTGAAGAGCTGTTATTCAGAAAGCTGATCATCGACCGTACGGTGCAGTATGGCGAAAAGTTAGCCATCATATTGTCGGCATTGATGTTTGGTTTTTACCACGGAAATATTTACCAGTTCTGTTATGCTTTTGTTTTGGGCTGTGTATTTGGCTATGTCTATACCAAGACCGGCAATGTCAAATATACCATTATCTTACATATGATGATCAATTTCTTAGGCTCGATTGCCAGTGTTTTAGTCATGAAGGCCAGTGGATTGACTGATCTTTTAAATGGAAGTATTACAGATTCGGCAGAGATGACCTCGTATCTGATGGCACATCTTAGCGGACTGGCGATTTTCGGTCTTTATTTCCTGGTTATCATGGCGCTTGTTATCGGCGGAATTGTTGTTATGGCGGTCAATGCCAAAAAGATGACGTTCTTACCTGCCACGACACCGATCGGAAAAGGACAGACATTCAAGGTCGTTGTCTGCAATGTGGGCATGGCATCATTCTTTCTGATCTGGCTTGTGTTTATTATTTATGCAACACTTAGATAACACGTTTAAAAATAAAACATACAAAATAATACATAAACGGAGGTTTTACAATGGAGAAAGCAGAATTAAAAAAGCTGATTGAAGTAGCAGCAGGAAGAAGAAAGGCAGACCTTGTTTTGAAAAACTGCAGGGTTGTCAATGTCTTTTCAGGAAAGATCGAGGAAGGCGATGTCGCAATCAGCGACAAGTGGATTGCCGGTGTCGGTAAATATGAAGGTGAAAAAGAGGTCGACGCACAGGGCAGATATGCAGCGCCTTGTTATATTGACAGCCATATTCATATCGAATCATCTTATGTCTGTCCGGAAGAGCTTGGAAAGCTGTTGGTTCCTCACGGTACCTCAACCATTATCGCCGATCCTCACGAGATCGTAAATGTATGCGGTATCAAAGGTCTGGACTATATGATGGAGGCTGCCCAAAATACAGCTCTCGATATCAAATACATGCTGCCGTCCTGTGTACCGAGTACACCTTTTGAAAATGCAGGTGCCGTGATCAATGCACCCGAAATGGAAGAGCCTATTTTACGTGACAATATTCTGGGACTTGGCGAGTTTATGAATTCCGTTGGTGTAATCCAGTGTGATGACGGCGTACTCGACAAGCTGATGGTTGCAAAAAAGGCAGGAAAGCTGATCGATGGTCATGCTCCGGCCACCTTTGGTAAAAATCTGAATGCATACTGTGCAGCACGTATTCTGGCAGATCATGAGTGTGCAACGGTTGATGAAATGGAGGACCGTATTGACAATGGTATGTATGTATTGTTGAGACAGGGTTCTGCATGCCACAACCTGCGTACCTTGTTAAAAGGTGTGACCGCAGAGAACAGCCGCAGATGCCTGCTTTGCTCCGATGACCGTCAGCCCAAGACCATTTTGGAAGAGGGACATCTGGACAATCACCTGAAAATCTGCGTAGAAGAGGGCATCGATGCCATTACAGCAATTCGTATGGCTACCTTAAATGCTGCAGAATGCTTTGGCTTAAAAGATAAGGGTGCTATTGCTCCCGGTTATGCAGCAGATATCGTTCTGTTAAAGGATCTGGTTGATTTTAAAGCAGAACAGGTATATTTAGGTGGTAAGCTCACAGCCGAAGCAGGTGAATATTTACCGAAAGTAGAAAGATACAGCATCGATTCTGTAAAAGGAAGCGTGGTACTCAAAGACTTCTCAGCAGACAAATTCAAGATGCATTTAAAGAGCAATAAAGTCAATGTGATCCAGATTTTACCGGGCGGCGTGGTTACCGGCAAGACAACTGCCGAGATCAAGCTGGATGAAAACGGTGAATTTGTTTACAATCCCGATGAAGATATTGTAAAGGTTGCCGTTGTGGAAAGACATCATATGACCGGTAATGTAGCCTGTGCTTTCTTAAAAGGTTATGGTCTTAAGAAAGGTGCCGTTGCAATTTCCATTGCACATGATTCACACAATATCATCGTAGCCGGAACCTCTGATGAAGAGATGGAGGCAGCAGTTCTGCATCTGAAAGAGCAGGAGGGCGGTATTGTTTTGGTAAAAGACAAACAGGTCATTGAAAATATGCCGATGCCGATCGCAGGTCTGATGAGTGAAAAGAGTGGAGAATGGGTAAAGGACAAGCTGACATCCATTCATAATGTAGCAAGAAATGAGCTCGGTATTCATGGAGAAGTGGACCCGGTTATGACCCTCTGCTTTATGTCATTGCCGGTAATTCCTGATCTGAAACTGACAGATGAGGGTCTTTTCGATGTAACGAAGTTCAGCTTTATTCCGGTAGAGGCCGATGAATGAAAAAAATAATGATCTTAATGACCGGAGGGACCATTGCTTCTGTTTCGACGAAGCAGGGTCTTGTCCCGGACAATGAGGGCACGCTGCTAAGGTATGATTATATGAGGGAAAAAGAGATGCAGTATCCCGGAGATAAGAGTGCCCCACAACAGGTTTTACTGGAATGGAAAGAGGTTTTCAATCTGGACAGCAGTAATGTGGCACCAAAAGAGTGGAAGCTTCTGGCAGAGGAGATAGAAGCTGTTTTTCAGAGTAAAAAGTATGATGGAATTGTTGTCACACATGGGACAGACACCATGGCCTATACGATGGCAGGGATAAGCTTTCTTTTAAAAGAAGTTCCGATCCCGGTTGTGTTTACCGGATCCCAACTGCCGTTTGAGGCAGAGGATACGGATGCCATCCGCAATCTGACAGATGCCATTACAACAGCAGTTGACGGCGTTCCGGGAATTGTACTGGTTTTCGCCGGTCGGATCATAGATGCTCTGTATGCCAAAAAAGTTTATTCCAGACAAAAGCAGGCTTTTGAAAGTGTTCATATGCCGGAAGCAGGATGCATTGATGAACAGGGCAGGATTGTCTGGCAGCATGCGCCGGTGGGAGTGCCGGATATGACATTCTCAGAAACTGCAATGGTCAGGGAGCCTGTCAGTATCAGATTACTTCCGGGTATGAATGGAGCATTGATTGATACGTTAGTGCAGACCGGTTATCGTGCTATTATTCTGGAGGTCTTTGGCTGTGGTGGTATTCCGGAAAATCTGTTACCGGCTATCCGTAGGGCAAAAGAAAAGCATACGGCTGTTTTTGCAGTTAGCCAGTGCTTACACGATGGCACCGATCTATCCGTCTATGAGGTTGGTTCAAAGGCTATGGAAGCAGGTGTGATATCAGCGCGTGATCTGACTGTGGAAGCATTGAGTGCATGGATGATATGTGAAAGTTTAAAATTATGATTTTTTACCATAAATAATGTCCTTTTCAAACGTATATGTTATATCAAGGACAGATAGGGCTGTCTGATATAGGGAGGATGAAACTATGATGAAGAAAAAATTTTTATGCATTGGTATTACGGCTTTAGTTATGTCAACTTGCATTGCCGGATGTGGTTCTGCTGATAAATCATCTATGATGACAGAAAATGCGGTTGCGGATTCCGGTTATTATAGTGGAAGTGGTGATCTTTATGTCAACCAAGAAAGCTCTGCAGCCTATGATACCGAAGAGGTTGCTGAGGAAGATATCAGTGGTGATGTCAATTCGGAAATTTCCGAGGTTGCAGAAGGTGACGCTTCTGATAGTGAAACGACAGACAGCCGTAAACTGATCCGTAATGTTTCCATGGATGTTGAAACCGAAGAATTTGATACTCTGATTTCACAGCTGGAAGCAAAGACCAAAGCACTTGGCGGATATATTGAGGACAGCTATACATACAATGGCAGAAGCTATAATGTATATGACACCAGAAACGCTACTTTGACGATCCGCATTCCCTCTACTGCATTGGATGATTTCTTATCAGCTGTTTCCGAGCAGTCCAATGTGACGAGCAAAAATGAGACGGTAACGGATGTGACGTTGCAGTACGTGGATCTGGAAAGCCACAAAAAAGCTTTACAGGCTGAGCAGAAACGTCTGCTTGAGCTGATGGAGCAGGCAGAAAGTGTGGAGGATATCATTACGATTGAAAGCAGACTTTCCGAAGTACGTTATGAGCTGGAAAGTCAGGAATCACAGCTTCGTGCCTATGACAATCAGATCCAGTACAGTACGGTATATCTGAATATCAACGAGGTTGAAAAGTATACACCTGCCGCTGAAAGAGGATTTTTTGAAAAGATCAGGGATGGTTTTTCAGACAGTCTTTCCGGCGTAGGCAAGGGTCTGGTCAACTTTATCATCTGGTTTATTTCCAGTCTGCCGTATCTGGTTGTATGGGGTATTATCATTGCTGTCGTAGTTAAGATCGTTATGACGATCATCCGCAATAAAAAGGAACGTAAAGAACGCGGGATTGACAGAAAGACCCAGAGGGCTGAAAGAAAGGCACTAAAAAAACAGCGCAAGGAAGAAAAGAAAAAAGCGCAGGATGAGCAGACAACTGAAAAAGAAGAGTCGTAAGTCAAACAGAGGTGTGAGCCGGAAGCAATGAAAAATGTGAACCGGCAACAGAAATAAAAAAATAATCAGGATCAGAAAGAAATATAGAAACAACAATAAAAACAACAACTAAGAAACAGGAACCGGGCAATAAGATGGTCGTAGAAAGCAAAGATTTATATTTACTGAGTCATTATGAATATGGAGAGGCATTTTATGGGAGCGTCAGTGGCATGAATTATCGTGTAAACCGCAATCCCATGGAGTTTGTAAAGTTTAGCTCTCCGGAAGAAAAAGCGAATGCTACATTGATCGCATATATCTGGCCGGGCCCGAAAAATTTTATCAAAACGGATCCCGAAAAGATTTATTCCAAGGAATTTCCATATTCAGATGAGGGAAAAGCGGAGCTGGCTGCATGGATCAGCGAGCAGTATGAAAGCAGAAAAAAAGAATGGGACCGGATAGCGGAAAAGGGATTATTGGGATAATATGAATATTTTGACAGTGGACGAGATTACAAAGGCATATGGTGAGCGCAAAATATTTGATCAGGCATCTTTTTTCCTGCATGAAGGAGAAAAGGCCGGGATTCTGGGTATCAACGGAACCGGAAAAACGACACTTTTACGGATGATCGTCGGAGAAGACGAACCGGATACGGGAAATATTATCATGGCCAAAGGCAAGGTTATTTCCTACCTTCCGCAAAATCCTGTTTTTGATCCGGATGAAAATATGCTTTCGGCCGTTCTGCATTTTGAAAATTATGATTCTTCCATTCAAAAAACAGATCAGCTGGCCGGATCAGAGAGTGATGCCAAGGCAATGCTCAGTAAGCTGGGGGTAACTGATTTTGATAAGACCTGTGGACAGCTTTCCGGCGGAGAGAGAAAGAGACTGGCACTGGTCAAAACCCTGATGGCACCTGCAGATATCCTGATTTTGGATGAGCCGACCAACCATCTGGACCAGTCGATGGCTGACTGGCTGGAGGAGCGGTTAAAGAGCTTTAAAAAGACCATTCTGATGATCACGCATGACCGTTATTTTCTGGACAGTGTATGCAACCGTATTTTGGAAGTTGATAAAGGAAAAATATATTCCTACGAGGCCAATTACGAGGGCTTTTTAAAATTAAAGGCAGAACGTGAAGAAATGGCTGCTGCATCTGACAGGAAGCGTCATTCTATCCTGCGGACGGAGCTTGCATGGGTACAGAGAGGTGCCAGGGCGCGGTCGACCAAGCAGAAGGCGAGACTGCAGAGATATGAACAGATGAGCCGGATGGCAGATGCCGCAACGGACAAAAATGTAGAGCTTGGCAGTGTTACAAGCCGCCTTGGCCGGACGACTATTGAGTTGCATGATATTTCCAAAGCCTATGGAGACAAGGTGCTTTTGCAGGATTTTACCTATTCTTTTCTGAGAAATGACCGGATCGGTTTTATGGGAGCCAATGGCTGCGGCAAGACGACCCTTATGAAAATGATCATGGGTGAGGTCATGCCGGATAAAGGATATGTGGAGATCGGACAGACTGTCCGTATCGGATATTTTGCACAGGAGATCGGCGAAGATGAGATGAAGCCGGAGCAGAAGGTTATCGATTATATCAAGGATGTTTCGGAATATGTAGAGACAAATGATGGAAAGATATCGGCTGCAAAGCTTTTGGAGAAGTTTTTATTTGAGGGTGAAGATCAGTATGGTCCGATCGGAAAGCTTTCCGGCGGACAGCGCAGAAGGCTTTATCTTTGTAAGGTCTTGATGGGTGCTCCCAATGTTCTGATTTTGGACGAGCCAACCAATGATCTGGATGTTACGACATTGACGATTTTGGAGGATTATCTGGATCAGTTTGCCGGGATTGTGATTACAGTTTCTCATGACCGTTATTTCCTTGACCGTGTAGTAGGCCGGATGTTTATATTTGAAGGCAATGGCATATTGTTCCAGTCCGAGGGCGGATATACGGATTATGTAAACCGTAAGCGGATAAAAGAGCAGGAATCCAATGATGCTTTGATAGATGATGGTTTACATAATACTAAAGAAAAGCAGAAATGGAACACCGGCAGGGAGAAGAAATTAAAATTTTCCTATCAGGAACAAAAGGATTATGAGACCATAGAGGCAGATATTGCAAAGCTTGAGGAACAGATTACCGATCTGGAAAAATCCATGCTTGATTATGCGCATGACTTTGTCAAGCTGCGTGAAATATCCGAGCAGAAGGAATTAGCGGAGGCTAATCTGGAAGAAAAGATGCAACGGTGGATGTATCTGGAAGAGCTGGCAGAAAAAATTGCCGGACAGAACGAGAAAGGCTGATACGAGCAAATGCACGAAGAACAAAAACGAGACGAACAAAAACAAAACGAACAAATGCAGGAAGAACAAAAACAAGACAAACAAAATGACCAGGCAGTAAAAGAACTCATTTCCAAATATGCAATCAAAGGATACTTTCCGGAAGGCAAGATCCGCAAGCTGTATCTGGATGCAGAAAGTCCAAAAGAAGCGGAAAAAGAGATACAAAAACAGCACGAAGAGGCCAGTCAGAAAAGAGAAACCGCATATCAGACCCGTCTGAAAAATTTTGAAAATGCAGAAACCGCCAAGGACTATGAAAGTGTAAAGGAAAGTCTGGAAGCTTTGGACGGATACAAGGACTGTGAAGCTCTGATAAAAGAGTGCGAAAAAAAGGCCGAGGAGCTGCGACAGAAGCAGATTGCTGCAAGAAGAGAAGAGGAAAAAGAGCTGGAGCAGGATCTTAAGGAGCATTTTGTCAAAGATAAACGCACCCTTAGGTGGAATGTGCTGGGAGCCATTATTTTTATTATTATCAATACCATTGTTTTACTCTGGATCGGTGAAAAAATTATGTGGATGTAGAGGACAACGGTTGACAAACCGGGGCTTTTTGCATATTCTAATAATGATAAGATAAAGGCGTTGAGCGGATAGAGTAGTTTTTGTGAAAGCATCAGAGATGGATTGTCACCGGCTGAAAGCAATCCTTGCAGGAACAATGATGAAGTGCATTCGTAAGCCTGCTTTCGGAAAAGTTTTTGAGTATGAAAGCACGTTTCCCGCGTTAAGGGGTCAAGGTGCCGATGCATGTGTCTTTTGGCAGATGCACGGAAGCAGAGTGGAACCGCGATATGATCGTCTCTGACAGGAATTTCTGTCAGAGATTTTTTATTATTCATAAATGTATATGTGACAGGGAAGTATAAAAATGGGTTTTATTAAAAATATTAAAGAAGAAATTGCATTGATCCGGGAAAGGGACCCCGCAATCCATTCCGATATGGAAGTCTTTTTGTATCCGAGCTTTAAGGTTATGATGCATTATCGTCTGGCGCACAAGCTTTACAAAAAAGGTCATTATTTCTGGGCGCGTTATATTTCGCAGCGTGGCGTCAGAAAGACCGGAATTGAGATACATCCCGGAGCAGAGATCGGTAAGGGACTTTTCATCGATCACGGCAACGGTGTTATCATCGGAGAAACGACGATCATCGGAGACAACGTGACGCTGTATCAGGGCGTGACGCTTGGTGGTACCGGCAAGGAGCAGGGAAAGCGTCATCCGACCATTGGCAACAACGTGATGATCAGTGCCGGCGCCAAGGTGCTGGGGTCTTTCAAGATCGGGGACAACAGTAAAATCGGAGCCGGAAGTGTCGTTTTGGAAGAGGTTCCGCCCAATTCAACCGTTGTCGGCGTACCCGGAAGAGTGGTAAAAAGAGACAATATCCATCTGCCGCAGGATGAGCTTGATCAGGTTCATATGCCCGACCCGGTACGTGAGGAATTAAACAATCTCTGGCAGATGAACCGGATGCTTTCTGAAAGATTGGAGCATATGGAAGACCAATTAAGGGAAAATACAAAATAGATTACAATATAAAAGGAGACTATGTATGAAAATCTACAACACACTGAGCAAGAGAAAAGAAGAATTTGAACCGATAGAGGAAGGCAAAGTCAGAATGTATGTCTGCGGCCCGACTGTATACAATCTGATCCATATCGGAAACGCACGTCCGATGATCGTATTTGATACTGTCAGACGTTATATGGAGCACAAGGGCTATGATGTCAACTATGTATCCAATTTTACAGATGTTGATGACAAGATCATCAAAGCAGCCAATGAAGAAGGCGTGGATGCATCCGTTATTTCCGAGCGTTATATTGCAGAGTGCAAAAAGGATATGCAGGGAATGAACGTAAAGCCTGCCACAACCAATCCCAAGGCAACAGAGGAAATTGACGGTATGATCGACATGATCGATACCCTGATCAAAAACGGTCATGCTTATGTGGCAGCAGACGGCACGGTTTATTACCGCACCAGAAGCTTCAAGGACTATGGCAAGCTTTCACACAAAAATATCGATGATTTACAGGGCGGTATGAGATCCCTGCTTGTCAGCGGTGAAGACCAGAAAGAAGATCCGCTTGACTTCGTATTGTGGAAACCCAAAAAAGAAGGAGAGCCTTATTGGGAATCACCCTGGTGCGAAGGACGTCCCGGCTGGCATATTGAATGCTCTGTTATGAGTAAAAAATACCTTGGAGACCAGATCGATATTCATGCCGGTGGAGAAGACCTGATTTTCCCTCACCATGAAAATGAGATCGCACAGTCAGAGGCTGCTAACGGAAAAGAGTTTTCCAAATACTGGATGCACAATGCCTTTTTAAATATTGACAATAAAAAGATGAGTAAGTCACTGGGCAACTTCTTTACCGTACGTGATATCAGTGAAAAATACGATCTTCAGGTACTGCGTTTCTTTATGCTGTCCGCACATTACAGAAGCCCGCTTAATTTCAGTGCAGATCTGATGATGGCTGCCAAAAACGGACTGGAGCGTATCATCACCGGCACAGAAAACGTGAAGTTTGCACTTTCGAATGCAACAAAGGAAAACATGGATGATGCAGAAAAAGCACTTTTGGCAGAAGCAAAAGAATTTGAAACCAAATTTGATGACGCCATGGATGATGACTTCAATACGGCAGATGCCATTTCTGTTATTTTTGAGCTGATCAAATTTGCCAATATCAATGCAACAGCAGATAAGTCCAAAGAATTTTTACAGGCAATTTTAGATGAGATCAAAGAGCTTGCCGATATCTGCGGACTGATCGTGGAAAAAGAAGATGAAATGCTGGATGCCGATATAGAGGCTCTGATCGCAGAAAGAACAGCAGCTAAAAAAGAAAAGAACTTTGCAAAAGCAGATGCCATCCGTAATGAACTGCTGGAAAAAGGTATTATTCTGGAAGATACACGTGAGGGCGTGAAATGGAAGAGAGCATAAGCTTACTTGATAAGATAAAAAAGACATTTGACTGTAAGGAAGTGGACGTAAGGGCATATTCGCCCCTGACACTGGCATTTATGGGAGACTGTGTGTTTGAAATCATCATACGGAGTGTTGTTGTGGAAAGAGGTAACCGCCAGGCAGGAGGTTTACATAAAACCAAAAGCGCGGTTGTCAATGCCAAGGTGCAGGCGCAGATGATAGAAGCACTGATGGACAGTCTGACAGAAGAGGAGCGTGCGGTGTACAAGCGTGGCAGAAATGCCAAGCCACACACGGTCGCTAAAAATGCGTCCATAAATGATTACCGTAAGGCAACCGGGCTGGAAGCGCTGTATGGATATCTATATCTTTCAGGGCAGGAAGACCGGATACTGGAGCTGACAAAGCTTGGGCTTGATCTGATTGAGGTAAAAATCTGATCAGGGTAAAAAGTATCAAATGTACAAGATAAAGGAGCGATACAAACAACATGGCATACGAAGAATCGTATATCGAAGGAAGAAATGCAGTCATAGAGGCATTTCGTTCCGGAAAGACAATAGATAAATTATATATTCTGGATGGCTGTCAGGACGGACCGATGTCCACCATCCGCAGAGAAGCTAAAAAACACGGCTCCCTGATGAAATTTGTTACCAAGGAACGTCTGGACCAGATTTCACAGACCGGCAAGCATCAGGGCGTTATTGCAGTATGTGCTGCCTACACTTATGCGGAAGTAGATGATATTCTGGAGGCTGCCAGACAAAAGGGAGAGGATCCGTTTATTTTTATTCTGGATGGAATAGAGGACCCGCATAATCTGGGTGCTATTATCAGAACAGCCAATTTAGCCGGTGCCCATGGGGTGATCATTCCCAAAAACAGGGCTGTCGGCCTGACCGCTACGGTTGCCCGGACATCAGCCGGAGCACTCAATTATACACCGGTTGCCAAGGTAACCAATCTGGGCAAGACCATGGAAGAACTCAAAAAAGAGGGACTTTGGTTTGTATGCGCAGATATGGATGGCACCAGAATGTATGATCTCAATCTTAAGGGACCAATCGGACTGGTGATCGGAAATGAAGGTGAGGGTGTGAGCCGCCTGGTAAAGGAAACCTGTGATATGACAGCTGCAATTCCCATGAAGGGGGATATTGATTCCTTAAATGCATCGGTTGCTGCCGGTGTGCTGGCTTATGAAATCGTGAGACAACGGATGAATTGATATGAAGGATTTTTCGGATTTTACCGATGAGGAGCTGATCATCCGATATCGGGATGGAGACAAACAGATCGTGGATTATCTCATGGATAAATACAAGCATGTGGTACGCAGTAAAGCAGGCCGGATGTTTATTTTGGGTGCCGATAAGGATGACCTGATCCAGGAGGGCATGATCGGTCTGTTTAAAGCGGTAAGAGACTACGACAGCGGCAGGGATGCAAGTTTCTTAACCTTTGCTGAGCTTTGTATATCCCGTCAGATGTATACTGCCATTCAGGCTGCAAACCGTAAAAAGCATCTGCCGTTAAATTCCTATATTTCCTTATATAAAAATCAGGAGGATGAAACGCTGGAGGGGCAGTTGATTGGCGCCATCCAGAATTTTTCAGAACAAAATCCGGAGGAAATTCTGATCGACCGGGAAAATGTAGAGGCATTGCAGACGATCATAGATCAGGAGCTCAGCACCTTTGAGCGTCAGGTCCTTGAGCTTTCCATGACGGGAATGGGTTATATCGATATTGCAAGGCTTTTGGGCAAGGATCCGAAGTCTACAGATAATGCATTAAACCGAGTGAAAACAAAAATCCGAAAAGCAATCGCCAGAAACTAAAATATTTCATTGACAAAAAATTTCCACCATGCTACAATGAACGTCGGTGAGTTAACCGGCTGATATAGCTCAGGTGGTAGAGCGTCGCATTGGTAATGCGGAGGTCACGGGTCCGAGTCCCGTTATCAGCTTTTTATTATGCTCAAAAATAAAAGCATGCATCCGGTTGGATACATGCTTTTTGTTTGAAATATGTAATGGATAAGGATTATTCTTCCTCTTCTTCAGCCTCTTTCTTGACAGGCATCATTTTTTCTCTGTACTTATCTTCAAAGACTTCCAATTCAATCCTGTAAGCATCCTTTTCCACGATCAGCTCTTCGATGTGATCATCGATCAGCTTCATTTCTGCTTTTACTTCGTCAAGGTGCTGTCTGATCAGTTTACTTCCTTTTTCAAGAAGATGATCATCCAGACACTGATTGTACAAGTCAGCTCTGAATTTTAAAAGCTTTTTTTCTTCCTTCTGGGCTTTGATCTGCTGCTCAACAGAAGTAAAGGATACTTTTAATTCTTTGTAAATTTCGTCCTGAAGTCTGGTATCTTTTTCCATTTGTATATCTCCTTTACACGTTTTTTTATACTATATGCCGTATACCTTAGAGATAAAATAATTATAGCAAATGTTTTACAATCTGCATAGTGGTGTGTTAAAATTATTTTGTGAATAATTCTGGGGAGAACTGCTTATGACAGGCATGGAAAGTAAAGAGATTTTTACAAAAGCAAATAAAAAAATATCTTTTTTCTTATTGGGATTTTTATTGTTGATTCCATTGGTTATCGTCCTGTATCTGACGAATATTCTGACCTACGAATCCAATGAAGTGATCGCATTGTGTGTCTGTGTTTTTATTTTGTCGGTTGCCCCGTTTTTTATTAACAGATTTTCATACAATGAAAATTTTAACTGTTCCTGCAATCTCTATTGTCTGGAGCTTTTACTTCTGGCCATTGCGTTCAATCCGCTCTGGGATCTTACCCTTGTGTATCTGGTTATGCCGGTTGTCAGCCTGATTTATTTTAACCGGGGGGTTTTGCACAAGATGTCCATTATTGCGTTTCTTGGCATGATGTTTGTAAAGGGCGTGAGACTGGGGACGATCGTCTTCTGCGGCATTGCCAGTGGCAGCGAGCTTCATCCGTATTATACCGATCTGTTGATTGCATCTATCGAATATATTATTGCAGCGATCATTTTACTAAAGGTTTTTGAAATGATGGAGGATGCGTACAGCAAGGTTTCTTATGCGTCCGTGATGCATAAAAAGGAAGCCTCAGAGCAGCCCCTATCCGGCAATGATCTGCAGTCTGCGGCATCCGGCAGACAAAAGCCGGATTATGGTGATGTTTATGATGTCCAGCACTTTTTTGCGATTCTGGCTGCCGATATGGAGACCCTTATCAAGGGCAAAAACAAGCAGTTTACGCTGGATCTGGATAATCACATGCCTGTGGCATTATACGGCAAAAAGGCGCTTCTTCGGGACGCACTTGTCAATATCTGTTCGGATCTTCTGATGTACAAGACCGAATCGGATGTCAATATGTACGTTACATATGAGACTGGTATCAATTTAAAAAAGAAAGAAAATATCACGATGATCATCCGGATTGACAGCAATGCGGAGTTGAACAGGAACACAGCGGACAAAAAGGCGCTGGGATATTTTTTAAGTAAAAAGATCATTGATGAGCTGGAAGGCGATCTGATCGAGCTGGATGATGACGGCAAGACAATTTTCAAAATAAGGCTCTTACAACGCGTCGAGGATGACCAGACGATTGAGGAAAGACAGAACAAGCAAAGAGAGGCCCTTTTGGAATTGAAAGAGGCTGCCATTGCAGATAAGGCCGAGGAAACGGCCGGAAATATGTTTCACAGTGATGTGCATGTCATGGTGGTGGATGACAACAGAGAGGCCAGAAAGCTGGTTGATTCGATCCTTACGGCTGTCGGTATCAGCGTGACATCTGCCAAAAGCGGTGTTGAGTGTCTGGAATTATTAAAAACGCAGGAATATGACCTTGTCTTTATTGATGACATGATGCCGGACAAGAGTGGTGTGGAAACTGTCAAAGAAATCCGTTTTCAGGACAGCGAATATTATCAGAAGCTTCCCGTTGTCATGATGTCCATCCATGGTGGCAGGGAAGATGACAAAAAGTATCTGGCACAGGGCTTTACAGACTGTATCAGAAAGCCGGTCAATGGAGAAGAAGTAAAGGCCTGTCTGAAAAAATGGGTCAAGGATGATTATCGGATGAGTTATGAAGAATATATGAGGATTCAAAATGAAGGTTGATCAGATGTGGCATTCCTTACAACATAAACTGACGATAAAGAATGGGGCAGAAGCGGTGGCTGCTGCCTCTTTTAGCGTCGTATTATCGGCTCTTGCGACGTTTATCGCATGCAGGGGCATATATGGAAGCTGGCCGTCATATACCGAGTTTGTGGCCGGTGGAACCGTGTACAGCGGGTACAACAAGCAGGGGGATCTGCTTCTGTTTTATCTGCTGCTGATCGGCATACCGCTTTTCTTTGCCGCTTTTTTGTGGTGTAAGCATATCTTTTTTAAAAATCGTGTGCAGGCTTCAAAGCTTCTAAAACATGACTGTCTGTACAACCTGATCGATTATATTGCCGTGACGGTTTTAGGCTGTTTTGCAATTATAGCAGTGGAAACTGCAGCAGGTGGTAGACTGGTCCTTTACCGGTCAAAGCTGGCCTCCCTGCGCAATATTGTAGTGATCCTTTATATCGTATGTATGGTGGTTGCTGTGATCTACGCGGTCTGTCGCAAAAAAAAGATCACACCTCTTATGCAATGGATCACCGATATAGCACAGCTGTTGCTGCCGTTTAGTTTTTTAGGTTATTTCAGTTTTTATTATCAATATGAAAATGAAGATGGTCTGATCGCTCTTTTTGCATCCGGCAGATGGAAGTGGATGTGTATCGGTCTCTTTGTCTGTCTGTTTCTGGTGCAGGTGTACCGCCTGTTAAAAAAGAAAAAAGGCATTTCCATAAGCTCTCTTGCCATCATTGCCACGATGTTGGCTATAAGGACACCGGGAGGCATTATGAGTGTGGATTTCTTTCATAACGGAGAAATGGCACTGCCGATGCAGCAGATGATGTCTTATCACAAGCTGCCGTATTTTGATATTGACCCGATACACGGGCTGTGCGACTTTGTTTACAGTTTTTTCAATTACCTGTTTTTTGACGGAACGTATCTCTCGCAAAATGCCGGTATTGCTGTTGCAGGTATTTTTATGGCGGCATTTTTGGCAGTGGTGCTTGCATGTTGTCTGAAAAATAGGCAGGCCGCATTGCTGCTTATCTGCCTGTTTATGCCGTATCTTACAGAAAAAGCAGGAGTACGCTATGTGCTGTTTTTAGCCGCCTTTCTGATCCTGTTAAATGATAAGGTGCGTAAAAATGATCTGTGGTTTTTATGGTGTTGGGTCTTATTGTGCATCATCGCCATTGCATACAACGTATCCATCGGAGCTTCGATGGCGGTTGCCTTCCTGCCGGAAGTGTTATGGCGCCTTATAAAGGATATTCG
Organism: uncultured Lachnospiraceae bacterium; assembly: GCA_900317505.1. Classification (GTDB taxonomy): domain Bacteria; phylum Bacillota; class Clostridia; order Lachnospirales; family Lachnospiraceae; genus UBA2882. The sequence goes on from ONHB01000015.1 coordinate 26,364, forward strand.
TTATAAGAAAAATCCATTGCAGGAGATGGACCGGAAACAGAAGCGGAAGCTGCTTGTTTCGTGGATTGTTTTATGTGTGATCGGCATATGCTTTATTCCATGGTTTTTACAGATCTTACGCTTTTTACATGAAAATGCAGGGACAACACTCTGGGTAAACGGAACTGCCATCTTTGGAAGTGAGTTTAACGGAATTGCCACGTTTGCAGTATTTATACCGTATCTGTGTATCCTTGCTCTGGCACTTTCACATAATCGGAAAGCTGGATCTGCATTTTTATCCATGGTATGCGGTCTTTTTGTGATTGCCAATTATACCTGTGTCCGTTATGATGAGGCATTACGGCTTGCGGTTGTGGCTGTCTTATTCTGCCTGATCTTTATCGCTTGTTTTTATAAAGATTTTCTTTCAACATGGAATGGTATCCTGGCACTTTGTGCGCTTCTTTTTGTAAGCGGATATCTTGTCCGGGAGTACCTGCCACTTCGTACAGAGCCTTTGCTTGCCGTGGAAAAAGTGCCTGCCGTAAAAGAGGTAGAAATGAATGAAGAAACGGTTGAGGATCCGGTTGTCTATGTGACAGGCGAAAGTGTCAACATGCCCAATCTGGGGAATGGGTTTGTACAGGGGCTGACCTTAAACAGCCTGAAAAATATACAGTATGTGCTGGAAAGCGAGGGCGCAGAGGATTCGTATCTCGACCTTACGAATAAGATTTCCCATACGGTGATTTTTGATCTGGAGGATGATTATCCCTACACGTCCGCTTATAACATCAGCAATGACCTGATGCAGGAAAAAGCGATAGAGCTTTTATCTGATAATCCATCGAGACTGATCCTGCTTGCTCCGTATATTCGCTTTGATGAGGCACCCGTCAGCCTGCGTTCACCGAAGCTGTACCGGAAGCTTTTGCAGATGGGATATGAGCCTTATATATATGAAGATGTTGTATATCTGCTGCAGGGTGGTTCACAGTGTGAACAGGCCGAGGACGGCAAAAGAAAGCTTGGAATGCTCAATCACAGGACGGAGCTAGGAATGTTACCTTATCTATGGGGAACGGCCCTCGTGGACGAACAACAGGGGCTTTCAGAGGTCGACTGTGCGGATGGAAGGATAAGTGGTACAGAAGTGGATTTTGTGGATCTTGAAGTGGATGCATCCAAGCTTACCGGTGATACATTTACGGTTTCTTTCCAGAGTGGGGTAGATGGTGAAAACTACAGCTTTGTCATTAGTACCGGTAAGGAAAAGCTGGAAGAAAATAATAATGATGATGATAATGATAATGATAATGATTCTGTGCATTATCTGATACCGGTCTTTTCATCACCGTTTTTCTATTATTCCAATCAGGTGGAATTGCAGATTGATGGGGTGGAGCCGGATAAGATATATTATTATAGATATAAGTGAGACACGGTTTTAGATAGATTCTTTGATATGGTGATCCGAGTATGAGGCAAAATATTTCGGATATTTAAAATCAATGAATCAATAAATAAAATAATACCGCGTTGGAAACAAAAAGCATTGTTGCTATATGTTGTTTCCTGACGCGGTATTTTGTTTTAATTTTGTTATATTTAAATGACACCGTGAAATTTGGATTCTATTATTATCGCTATGAAATCGCTGTGAAATTCAAATTCTAATATCATCATTATGAAATCATGCAAAATACAGATCTTAATATCAGTGCTACGAAATTATGGTGAAATTCTAATAGTTTAATATTGTCACTATAAAACCACTTTGAAATCACTAAAAAATTACAAGTGCGATTACCAATAAAATCACTGTGTGCCGTCTGTCGCACCTGTATCCGGTGTGGTAGTCTCGGCTTGAGCAGCATTCGCGGCATTAGCTGCATCCTGTGCCGCCTGAGCAGCGTTCTGGGCATCCTGAGCGGCTTGGGCAGCAGCCTGTTGTTGTGCGGCTTGCGCTGCCTGACTGTCGGCTGCAAATGCCTCAGGATTGTTAGCGTAATAAGATGCATTATGAGGACATACCTGCTGGGAAGCTGGAGAACCATCAACGTTCGGTGGAATCGTAACATATCCGGGTACCTGGAATGGACACGCGGGATCGGCCGGAAGACCGGTCGCAGCACATACCGTACCGGCATAATGTGCGTCACAGGTTTCGGTAGGAACGGTTCCTTCCGCAAAGTATTCGGTATGCGGTGTACAAATTCCCGCTACCGGAAGCTTGCCGGAGTATTTACATACAGAAGCTGTGACAATTCCATCCGGTTTGGTAAATTCTTTGTTGGGCAGATTTTCATGTATTTTACTCATAACAGCACGCCACATGGTCTTGGAAAGATTTTTCTCGGCGCTGTCATGCATGATCTCGTTGTTGTCATAGCCGGTCCAGGTTGTCGCTGTATAATAAGGTGTATAACCTGCAAACCAGACATCGCGGTAGCTTGAAGTTGTACCGGTCTTACCGGCGATGGACATGCCACCGAAATTGACGCTTCTACCGGTACCCTTTGTAACAACATCAACCATGGCATCTGTCAATAAGAATGCGGTTGTTTCCTGTAAAACACGTCTTGTTTCCGGATTGGTGCGGTCTAAGATGACATTGCCGTCATGATCCAAGATTGTCGTATATAAAGCCGGCTGGATATAAACACCACCGTTGGCGATCGTAGCATAGGAAGCATTTAATTCCATATTGGTAACACCGTCTGTAATACCACCGAGCGCAAGTGCCTGCTGGATATCGGAGTAGATCTCTGTCTTTCCGGTAACGGAATTGGTAACTGCACGGCGTTCAACCAGTGTGGTAAAACCAAATTTCTGCAGATAATCAAAACCGAGCTGCGGTGTGATCTGTGTCAGTGTCTTAACAGCTACGATATTTAAGGACTGTTCGATACCGTAACGCAGTGTACAGATGCCCTTGTATGCACCACCGTACCAGTTGGATACCGGACGGCCGTTGTCATAGTTGAAAGGCGCATCGTCCTGAACGGATGCAAGTGTCAGACCAGCACTGTCAAGAGCCGGAGCATAAGTAGATACGATCTTAAAGGTAGAACCCGGCTGACGCGTCGTGGATGTGGCACGGTTTAAGGAACGGCTGGAAGCCTTGGTACCACGGCCGCCGATCATGGCTACGATATAGCCTGTATGCTGGTCCTCGATTGTGAGGGAAACCTGCGGTTGTGGCGTCAGTACGATGTTTTCGGCTTCAACCTTGTCACCGCTTCCCATAACGGCAGCTTTGTACTGCTCGATCGCTTCATAGGCTTTATCCTGGGAAGAGTAGAGCAAATCAAAGTTGGCATCGGACTGCTTGAAATAGCTTTTAAACATTTCTGTGCTGTGGTTTTCCGTGTCTCCGTTGGCCTTGTCGATGGTCAGCTCATAGTGGAGAAGCCATTTGACATTGGAAGGGTAGTTGGATTCATCATTGTAAACCTCATCACAGATTTTCTGGATTTCGGGATCCTGGGTGGTATTGATCTGGAGACCACCGCTGTATACGAGGTTGTAAGCCTGTGTCTCATTGTAACCGAGCTGATTCATTAAATCTTCGATGACCTGATCGATCACAGCATCTACAAAGTAGGTGTTGACCGATTCAACATCCATGCTTTCATTGACAGTCTTGATACGAGAATATACATCATCATTGATTGCTGTATTGTATTCACTCTGGGTGATATATCCCTGCTCAAGCATGTTGTTTAATACCTTTTCCCGTCTTTCGGCATTTTTGTCCGGATGGGAAATGGGATTGTACTTGGAAGGATTCTGCGTAATACCCGCAATTACAGCACATTCTGATAAAGTCAGGTCAGAAACATTTTTGTCAAAGTAACGTCTGGAGGCTGCCTGCACACCCAGTGTATTCTGGCCAAGGTTGATAGAGTTCATGTAAAGCTCCAGAATATCGTCCTTGGACATTCTCTTTTCCAGCTCTAAGGCCAGGTACTGTTCCTGAAATTTACGCTTGAATTTGTTGACAAGGTTGGTCTCTGTGACCCAGGTATCATCAAATACATTGTTTTTCAAAAGCTGCTGGGTGATCGTGGATGCACCCTGACTAAACTTAAATTTGCTTTTGATCGCTTCCATACCGGCACGGGCAATACCTTTGATATCGATACCGTTGTGCTCATAAAAACGCTCATCTTCGATAGCGACAAATGCATTTGCCAGATTTTTTGGAATGGAATTCATGTTTACATAACTTCTGTTGGAATTGGTAGCAACAAGCTTTGTCATCTGATTGCCTTCTGCATCGTAGACAAAGGTTGCGTATCCGGAAGGAGTAACATCCAGAGTGGAAATATCCGGAGAGGATGCCAGGATTCCGTTGAACATACCGATACCCATACAGCAGCCCACAATTCCGACTCCGATAATGCATACAAGTATTGCCTTTAAAAAATAGAGTAAAAACATTTTCTCAATCTTTACAGAGGTTGAGTTTAGCTGTTTTTGTTTTCTCTTTATGCCTTTTTTACTATAATTCATAAAAAAGCCTCCTAATTATCATATGATCCTGTCTGAACACCGAAAATTGTATCCAGAACACAAGTAAACATATATCATTTAGTATACCAAAATATGGTACTAAAATAAAGTGCTGAGTTATTTTTCTTCCATATATTGGATTGTTGACAAATTGTTATACTTTTATTCCGTGATGTGGTAAAATAAAGATGTTGTGCGTTATCAGAGATAAAATGCGAATTAACAGCTGTTTTTCTGAGAAAAATAATCGGATTATAGCAATTTGATAGCAGTAGATAAAAAGAAAAGAGGTGATGATGTATGCCAGACACTGACCGATCGATATATAAGGGCGGAGTGGGAGAAATCGTGGAAAAGAAATCACGGTTTATTGCGACCGTTCAGCCCGTATCCACAAAGGAAGAGGCGGAAGAGATGATAGCCGCCTGCAAAAAGAAATATTGGGATGCCAGACACAATTGCAGTGCATACATTATTGCCGATACCGTTGATATTATGCATTCTTCAGATGATGGAGAACCGCCCCAGACAGCCGGAAAGCCGATGCTCGACATTCTGGTTTCGGAGGGACTTCGCAATGTCTGCGTTGTGGTGACCCGGTATTTCGGGGGCACATTGTTGGGAACAGGAGGACTTGTCCGCGCCTATCAGGCAGCAGTCAAGGAAGGTCTCAGACAGTGTACCTATATCGAAAAGAAAAAGGGTATGAAAGCAACTGTGGCTCTTGATTACAATGACGTGGGAAAGCTTCAGTATCTGTTTGCGACTAACAAGGTTGAGACACTGAGCTCGGATTATGGAGAAAAAGTATCCTTATCCCTGATCATTCCATCTGAAGTTTATGAAGACATCAAAGAAAAAGTGGTTGACATAACAAATGGTAAATCGTCATTGCAGGATGTTTCGGAGGCTTACTATGCTCTTGTAGAAGGAGATATTAAGCTATGGATGAAAGACTAGAAGAACTATATACGATAATGACACAGTTTCTGGACCAGAAGCAGTATGTGAAGCTGCGTGAATGGCTGAGAGACTTAAACGTTGCCGATATCGCGGCAATGATGGAAGAGCTGGATGAAGAAGTGCAGTTGAAAATGTTCCGTATTTTACCAAAGGATATGGCTGCGGATATTTTTTCATACCTTCCAATTGAAGTAGAACAGCAGATCATTACCTCAATTTCCGACCGTGAAGCAGGAAAGATCATCGATAACCTGATGTCGGATGATGCGACCGACCTTTTGGAGGAAATGCCCGCCAATATCGTAAAAAGACTGCTTGCCAATGCCAGTCAGGAGACCAGAAGAGACATCAATCATCTGCTCCGTTATCCGGAGGATTCGGCAGGAAGTATCATGACCGTCGAATTTATGGACCTTAAAGAAGGACAGACCGTCCAGCAGGCGATAGACCGTATCAAAAAAGCGGCCTTCGATTCCGAGACCATCAATATCTGCTATGTCCTGGATTACCAGCGCAGACTAAAAGGAACCGTTGCTTTACGCTACCTGCTCATGAAAGATCCCGGTGAAAAGATCGGTGACATCATGCATGAAAATGTCATCAGCCTACACACCCTGATGGATCAGGAGGAAGTAGCAAGACAGTTCCAGAAATATGACTTTACTGCCATGCCCGTTGTTGACAATGAAAACCGCCTTGTCGGTATCATCACTGTCGATGACGTTGTCGATATCTTACAGGAAGAAGCGACAGAAGATATGGAAAAGATGGCGGCTATCGTCCCCAGTGACAAGCCCTATCTGAAAACCACCGTTTTTGAAACATGGAAAAAACGTATTCCGTGGCTTTTACTGCTGATGATCTCCGCTACCTTTACCGGAAAGATCATCGCATCCTTTGAAGATGCACTAAGCGTTTACGTGGTCCTTACAACCTTTATCCCGATGCTCATGGACACCGGAGGAAATGCCGGCGGACAGGCCAGTGTGACCGTTATCCGTGGACTATCCCTCAATGAAATAGAATTTTCAGATACCCTGAAAGTCCTGTGGAAAGAAATCCGCGTAGCCGTCCTGTGCGGTATCACATTAGCAGCCGCTAACTTTATAAAACTGATGATCGTCGACCGCGTCACCTTACCGGTCGCAGCCGTTGTCTGCCTGACCCTCGTCGCAGCCGTATTCTTTGCCAAGATCGTCGGAAGCATGCTCCCGATCGCAGCCAAAAAACTAGGCTTTGACCCCGCCGTCATGGCAAGCCCCTTCATCACCACAATCGTAGATGCCCTATCCCTGCTAATCTACTTTAAAATCGCCACCCTCCTCCTAGGCATCTAACATAATCAGGCAAAAAATGCCACATCAGCAACCAAAATGAAGCTGATGTGGCATTCCCCATTTTTTATCATTTCCAAAGCCATGAAAAATCGCGCAGCCAATTTTTCATGCTGCCCGTCCCCAAAACACTCCCGGGCAAACCTAAATCCCCTCCTAAAAAATCAAAAGAACAAAACAAAGCCTCAATCATCAAGAAAACCACAAAAAGGAAATTCTTCTTTCATAGTTTCATTGGCGATCGAAAAGAGCTGGGTATTCTGTTTTTTCTGCATGCCCCGACGTTGTTGCTTAGTTTATCTTAATAATCCGCGCCTTCACTATCAGCCACTTCGCGACATGGATGTCGCGAAAGCACATACAGAGGCAGGATGCCGATTATGTGCTGTGTGGCGTCCGAAACCAACAAACCACACGCGGATTATTTAGATAAACTTAGCCAACAAAAGTCCATGCAGAAAAAACAGAATACCCAGCTCCAACCTCCCAAGAACCTATCCCACAAACACTATTTTTTAAACCCCGCTCTTTTCCTCAACGTAGGATCCAAAATCTTCTTCCGAATACGCAGACTCTTCGGCGTAACCTCCAAAAGCTCATCCGTATCAATAAAATCCAAAGCCTGCTCCAAGCTTAAAATCTTCGGTGGAACCAGCTTCAAAGCCTCATCCGAGCTGGAAGTACGAGTATTGGTCAGATGCTTTGTCTTGCATACATTGATCTCAATATCTTCAGCACGACCGGTTTCCCCAACAACCATACCGGAATAAACCTTTTCCCCAGGTCCGATAAACAGAGTACCACGTTCCTGTGCATTAAATAAGCCATAGGTAATTGCCTCACCTGCCTCAAAAGCAATCAGAGAACCGTTAGCACGATAATTCAAATCTCCCTTGTAAGGACCATAACCATCAAAAATCGTATTCAGAATACCATTACCCTTGGTATCCGTCATAAACTCGCCACGATAACCGATCAGACCACGGGAAGGAATAGAAAACTCCAGTCTCGTATATCCGCCGGAGCCTGTGCCCATATTTAAAAGCTCACCCTTTCTGGCAGAAAGCTTCTGGATAACAGCACCGGAAAATTCATCCGGCACATCAATATAAGCAAGCTCCATAGGCTCGGTCTTTTTACCATGTTCATCTTCTTTATACAAAACTTCGGCTTTGGATACCGCAAATTCATAACCTTCACGACGCATATTTTCAATCAGGACGGAAAGATGCAGCTCACCACGCCCGGAAACCTTGAAAGAATCCATGCTTTCTGTTTCCTCCACACGGAGAGAAACATCAGTATTTAATTCGCGGAACAGACGGTCACGCAAATGACGGGAAGTAACAAATTTACCTTCGGTTCCAGCAAGAGGAGAGTCATTTACAACAAAGTGCATAGCGATCGTCGGCTCAGAAATCTTCTGGAACGGGATCGGTCTGACATCTTCGGGAGAGCAGAGCGTATCTCCGATGTGAATATCAGAAATGCCGGAGATTGCAACAATGGAACCAATACCGGCTTCCTTGACCTCAACCTTATTTAAGCCGTCAAATTCATACAGCTTGGAAACCTTAACCTTGCGCAGCTTGTCGGGCTCATGATGGTTGACCATCACAACATCCTGGTTGACCTTGATCGTACCGTTATCAACCTTGCCGACACCGATACGGCCGACATATTCGTTGTAATCGATCGTACTGATCAGCACCTGTGTTCCGGCATCCGGATCTCCCTCGGGAGCGGGAATATAATCAAGGATCGTATCAAACAAAGGAATCATATCGGTTCCTTCTTTATCCATATCAAGACTTGCGTAGCCGCCTCTTGCCGATGCAAATACAAACGGACAGTCAAGCTGGCTTTCATCAGCCTCCAAATCAATAAAAAGCTCCAGTACTTCATCAACAACTTCGGCACATCTGGCTTCCGGACGGTCGATCTTGTTGACACAGACAATAACCGGAAGATTGAGCTCTAAGGCCTTGCGCAATACAAATTTGGTTTGGGGCATAGCGCCTTCAAAAGCGTCAACGACCAGAATAACACCGTTGACCATTTTTAATACACGCTCAACCTCGCCACCGAAGTCTGCATGGCCGGGGGTATCGATGATGTTGATCTTGGTACCCTTGTAAGTGATGGCTGTATTTTTGGAAAGAATGGTAATACCACGCTCTCTTTCAATATCATTGGAATCCATGACACGTTCAGCGACTTCCTGATTTTCACGGAAAACACCGCTTTGCTTTAACAGTTCATCAACTAAAGTTGTCTTGCCATGATCTACATGGGCAATGATCGCTACATTTCTTACATCTTCACGTTTTGTCTTCATAACTAAAAATCCTTTCGCGCTTTTTCGCACCGCGCCCAACATTGCTTTTTACTAGTAATAATCATGTTTACAAACTATTTAAGTCTATCACATTTCATATAAAAATCAAGTAAATTCATGTCGGTTTGTGCTTTTTTTGTCGGAATAAAAGCCTAAATGTCGATTGAAAATTTACATTTTTTAGCAAAAATGCAATAAGATATTACTACATGACAGGAAAAAATTCTTTATTGTGTAAGAAGGGAGAACAAGAAAATGGATAAGATGAATGAAAACAACAAGGCAACCGTCATGGGAGAAATAGTAGGAGCATTTACGTTCAGTCATGAGATATACGGAGAGGGTTTTTACATGATTGACCTGCTGGTACCGCGTCTGTCAGACAGTGCAGATCTGATACCGCTTATGGTTTCGGAAAGACTGATCAATGTAAATGACAACTACGAGGGCATGAAGGTACGGGTATCCGGACAGTTCCGGTCCTACAACCGTCATGAGGAACGGAAAAACAAACTGGTGTTGTCTGTGTTTGTAAGAGAGTGGGAGTTCATCGATGAGGTCGAAAGAAGTGAGATGACCAATTATATTGAGCTGGATGGGTTTATCTGCAAGGAGCCGGTTTACCGCAAGACCCCGCTTGGAAGGGAGATCGCCGATATTCTGTTAGCAGTCAACAGACCGTATGGAAAAAGCGATTACATTCCCTGCATCAGCTGGGGGAGAAATGCCAGATATGCCAATGATTTTGAGGTTGGCAGCCGCTGCCATATCATCGGACGCATCCAGAGCCGGGAGTATATGAAAAAAATCTCCGAGGATGAGGTCGAAAAGAGGATCGCATATGAGGTTTCAGTCAGCAAAATGGAGCTGCCGGTAGAGGATACGGTGTGCTAGGAAAAATCGGTCGAAAAAGAATATAATTGCCAGAAAAACAAATTTATGCTATGATTCAGCCGGATATGACATTTGGACAGAAAGTGACAAATGATCTGAATGAAAGAAAATGATGGTGGGTGGATCATGAAAAATGGAAAGATTCATATTTATACAGGCGATGGGCACGGCAAGACGCCGGCCGCTTTAGGAGAGGCCCTGTATGCAGCTTCTGCGGGAAAGCAGGTTGTTGTGATTCAGTTTATGAAGGGAAAAGGCATTTTTGAAAACGACTATGTCAAAAGGCTGGAGCCTGAGATCAAATTTTTCTGCTTTGAAAAGACGGAAAGCGAATATGTTGATCTGAATGATGAACAGCGGGCAGAAGAAAATATCAACATCCGGAATGGTTTTAATTTTGCAAAAAAGGTCCTGTCAACAAACGGATGTGATTTACTGATCTTAGATGAGATTTTAGGAGTGCTGGACGTCGGTGTAATTACCGTCGAGGATTTAAAAGGGCTTTTGGAAGCCAAATCCGACGAGACTACGATCATTATGACCGGAATCCAGTTAAAGGATGAGGTCGTTTCCCTGGTGGACGAAATTTCCAAAATTGAGTCCATGCCTATTGCATAAATAGGAAAAGAGTGATATTCTTTTAGTATCTGATGCGGATACATATATCGGTCTGCACAGATGTACCAAACATATATGAAGAGATAGAGGTTGCGTTTTTTATCAGTATTCATCCGGATGTTCAGGAGCAGAGGAAAGATGATGAAAGGGAAGGACGCCGAAAGGGGATATTTCCTGACAATATTTTCCTTGGGCATGCAGTTAAGAGCTGTATGACTGTCATCGGTTTCGATGGGGGGCTATCAAAGGTTAGAAAGATATGCCGTTTCCCGATGGAGACGGCTTTTTCGATATTATAACCCGGCAATTTCTTTTTATATGGGATACGCATGAGCCATCATGCACATACATATGATAATTTAGGAGGAAAAAAGGATGGCTATTTTTACAGGCGCAGGTGTTGCTATTGTCACACCTTTTCATGAGGATGGAAGCGTTAATTATGAAGCATTTGCAGAGCAGATCGAGCTTCAGATCGCAGGAGGAACAGATGCCATTATCGTATGCGGTACGACAGGTGAATCTTCCACACTGACACACGAGGAGCATCTGGATGTGATCCGCTACTGTGTAAAACAGGTCAACAAGAGGATCCCGGTTATCGCAGGTACCGGTTCTAATTGCACAGAGACTGCAATCTACCTTTCACAGGAAGCAGAAAAAGCCGGCGTGGATGGATTGCTGATCGTGACACCGTATTACAACAAATGTACCCAGAAGGGACTGTATGAGCATTTCAAAATGGTTGCAGAAAGCGTAAACCTTCCGATCATTCTGTACAATATCCCCGGACGTACCGGCGGTGTGCTGATCCAGCCCGAAACAGTTGTTTCACTGTGCAGAAATGTGAAAAACATTGTAGGTGTCAAGGATGCGACAGGCAATATTTCAGGAGTTGCCAAGGTATTACAGTTAGCAGACGGTGACGTGGATCTGTATTCCGGAAATGATGATCAGATCGTGCCGATCCTTTCTTTAGGCGGCAAGGGTGTTATCTCCGTTCTTTCCAACGTAGCACCGAGACAGACACATGATATCTGCCAGCTTTATTTTGACGGAAAAGTAAAAGAGAGTGCAGCATTACAGCTCAAGGCACTTCCGGTAATCGACGGACTGTTTTGTGAAGTCAATCCGATCCCGGTTAAAAAAGCCATGAACCTGATGGGATTAAATGCCGGACCGCTTCGCCGTCCACTGACCGAGATGGAAGAAGAGCATGCAGCAAAGCTTGCTGATGCGATGAAAGCATTTGGTATTTTATAATTTCACATATTATGTAAACTAAAATAAGCCGTGGAGTTATCTGCGGCTTATACTTTAATGACATGATATCAGGGTCAAAAGGTCAAAAAGTCGTTCGTGCTTGTACGATAAGACTTTTGAACTTGGGACCTCGTTGATATCAAGTTAGTAAAAAGAGAGGACCAGATCATGACAAAAATAATTATGCATGGCTGCAACGGAGCCATGGGACAGATGATTGCCGGACTTGTTGCGGCAGATGAAGACGTAGAAATTGTTGCCGGAGTTGATATTAATACCGAGCAGAAAAATAATTTTCCGGTTTTTGCTTCCATTGAAGACTGCAATGTGGAAGCAGATGCAGTGATCGATTTTTCCCACATCAGCTGTGTGGAAAAGCTGTTAAACTGGTGTGCTGATAAAAAGATGCCGGTTGTACTGTGTACGACAGGTCTGACAGATGACATGATGGACAAGGTAAAAGAGACAGCCACAAAGACAGCGGTTTTAAAATCAGCCAATATGTCGCTGGGTATCAATATGCTTTTAAAGCTCTTAAAAGAAGCAACCGCAGTTTTGGCACCTGCCGGTTTTGATATTGAAATTGTGGAAAAGCATCACCGCAGAAAACTGGATGCTCCGAGCGGAACAGCACTGGCACTTGCCGATTCGGTCAATGAAGAATTGAACAATGAATATGAATATGTCTTTGACAGAAGCAGCCGCCGTGAGCAGAGACCCAAAAAAGAAATCGGTATTTCTGCAGTGCGCGGAGGAACCATTGTCGGAGATCACGATGTGATCTTTGCGGGTGAGGATGAAGTTATCACATTTTCACATACCGCATATTCGAGAGCTGTATTTGGAAAAGGAGCGATCCAGGCTGCCAAATTTTTAAAAGGAAAAGAGCCGGGGCTTTATAATATGAGCCATGTTATCGATGGTTGATTAAGGGGTTAATAATGGACGAATTAGAATTAAGGTACATCAAGAGTCTGGCAAAGCAGTATCCGACGATTGCCGCGGCAAGTACGGAGATTGTCAATTTATCTTCGATCCTGAACCTGCCAAAGGGCACGGAGCATTTTTTGACAGACATTCATGGGGAATATGAGCAGTTCAATCATGTATTGAAAAACGGATCCGGTTCGGTCCGCCGCAAGATTGACGAAGAATTTGGAAATACTCTGAGCAATAAGGACAAAAAAAGTCTGGCGACGTTGATCTATTATCCCAACGAAAAGCTGGATATTGTCATGAAAGAGGAGGACAATCTGGAGGACTGGTACAAGATCACACTGTATCGTCTGGTGCAGATCACAAAGCGTGTTTCCTCCAAGTATACGCGTTCCAAGGTCCGCAAGGCGCTGCCAAAGGATTTTGCATATGTCATAGAGGAGCTGATCACGGAAAAGGCCGAGGTGCAGGATAAAGAGGCTTATTACAATGAAATCGTGCACACGATCATCCGGATCGGACGGGCTCCGGAATTTATTGTTGCACTTTGTGAGCTCGTACAGAGGCTTGTCATCGATCATCTGCATATCGTGGGTGACATTTATGACAGAGGTCCGGGGCCGCATATCATCATGCGGACATTGCGCTATTATCATTCGGTGGATATCCAGTGGGGCAACCATGATGTTGTCTGGATGGGAGCTGCGTGTGGACAGCCGGCCTGTATCGCTACGGTGATCCGTATGGCTGCACGGTATGGCAATCTGGATTCACTGGAAGAGGGCTATGGTATCAACTTAATCCCGCTTGCCACCTTTGCCATGGAAAAGTACAAGGACGTTGACTGCAGCGTATTCAATATCAAATACAACACCAATTACAATACCAAGGATCTGACGCTTGACATGAAGATGCACAAGGCCATCTCCATCATACAGTTTAAGCTTGAAGGCCAGATCATCATGCGCAGACCGGAATTTGAAATGGAAGACCGCCTGCTTTTGGATAAAATTGATTTTGATAAAAAAACAGTCTGTATCGACGGTGTGGACTATCCGATGAAGGATACGGATTTCCCGACAATTGATCCGGCCAACCCATATCAGCTAAGCCACGAGGAAGAAGAGGTTGTAGAACGTCTCGTCCAGGCCTTTAAACGCTGTGACAAGCTGCAGAAGGATATTCGTTTCCTGTTTTCAAAGGGAAGCATGTACAAGGTGTACAATTCCAATCTGTTATTCCACGGCTGCGTGCCGTTGGATGAAGAGGGCAATTTCTTAAAGGTCAATCTGTTCGGAAAAGAGTATGCCGGAAAGGCCTTATATGACGCTTTGGACAACTACGCGAGAAAAGGCTATTACGGCAACCGTGATTCGGATGAAAAGCTGAAAGGACAGGATATCATCTGGTATATCTGGGCAGGTCCCAAATCACCCGTATTTGGCAAGGACAAGATGGCGACCTTTGAACGTTATTTCCTGGATGATAAGGAAACCCACAAGGAAAAGAAAAATGCCTATTACCGTCTGTATGACAGAGAAGATATCCTCAATAAGATTTTAATTGAGTTTGGTTTATCAACAGAAAAATCCCATATCGTCAATGGTCATGTGCCTGTTGAACAAAAAAACGGCGAATCACCGATCAAGTGCGGCGGAAAGCTTTTAGTCATTGATGGCGGATTTAGCAAGGCATATCAGAGTAAAACCGGAATTGCGGGATATACGTTGGTTGCCAATTCGCACGGCATGCGGTTAGTTTCACATGAACCATTTGAATCCGCTGAAACAGCAATCAAAAATGAATCCGATATTTTCTCCGATTCCATTATTGTTGAGACCAGTGCTGCCAGACAGCGGGTTGCCGACACCGATATCGGCAAGGAATTAAAGGTCCAGATCCACCAGCTTGAAGAGTTGCTTGAGGCTTACCGCGAAGGTATCATAGTAGAGAAAGATGTATAAATAAAAAGAAAATACTCAAATTCAAAAGAAGATGGGTATTTTCTTTTTTTATTTCTACATATAATATAGGAAACTGATTTAACAGGTCAAATTTGTTCGACAAAAAACACAATACATGTTATAATACAACCATATTTTGTTAAATAGTTATCGAATAGACTTGTATCAATACAAATTGTCAGATAATAATATCTGCAGTTACTGGTTAGCGGTGTTATTTTTTGTAGTTGTCTGGTTGGTCTGATCAGCCTGATTTGTATTATCGGTATTACCAGTCATATTATCAGATGCGTGATCTACTCCGTCGGTAACATCATCCGTTACGTCTTTTACAGCATTTCCGGCATCGTTTATGATATCTCCGGCAGCATTTCCGACATCATCGACGGCATCTGTTACACCATCCACAACATCATTTGCACCATCAGCTACATCGTCAGCCACATTGTTTTCAGGTTTTGTCTCATCTGCATTGTTTTCTGTTTTGTCGGCAAAATCTGTTGAATTGTTTTTATTTGATGACTGGTTGTTGCCGCAGCCGGTAAAGCACAAAATCATAGTTGACAGCAGTACAAAAAATAATATTTTTGATTTTTTCATGAATAGTAAACTCCTTTCAAAGTGTTGTTATGGGAATACTATTTACAGATTTCCTTTTTTTATACATTTGGAACAATATTTTTTTAACATATTTATTCAAAATCCGCTGATTGGACGAAGGCTGCTTTTAAGATGCAGAGCCGGCAGATCAGGGATTGAGGATGACAAAACAAGGAGGGGAATTATGCAGTTTAGACCGTGTATCGACATTCACAACGGAAAAGTAAAGCAGATTGTAGGAAGTACCTTGGGGGGAAATGTCCAGGAAAATTTTGTTTCTGCCAAAAATGCCACGTATTATGCGCTTCTTTACAAGAAGTACAATATCAAGGGCGGGCATATCATTTTGTTAAATGGTCTGGATGATCCGTTTTATGCAGTGACCAAGATGGAGGCTGTGGATGCGCTCAATATATATCCGGGCGGCATGCAGGTCGGCGGCGGTATCAATGCCGACAATGCGGCTGAATTTATCAATGCCGGGGCATCCCATGTGATCGTGACTTCCTATGTGTTTAAGGATGGAAAGATTGATTATGACCATTTAAAGAAACTGGTGGATGCAGTTGGAAGAAAACATATCGTGCTGGATCTGAGCGCCAAGAAATATCCGGAGGGCTATGTGATCATGACAGACCGCTGGCAGGTGAAAAGTGATATTGTGATCAATGCGGCACTTTTAGAGGAATTATCCCTTTATTGTGATGAATTTCTGGTTCACGCGGTGGATGTGGAAGGCAAAAACCACGGCATAGAGCAAAATCTGGTCAAGACCTTAGCTGATTATCGCGGCATTCCTGTTACCTATGCGGGTGGCATCAGTTCCTATGAGGATATGAAGGTCTTAAGAAAGATCGGTAATAACCGCATCAACATGACGGTCGGAAGCGCATTGGATCTGTTTGGCGGAAGACTGGAATTTAAAAAGATCGTTGCAGAATATCACGATAAGGTATAAGCATCAGGAGATAAGAAGTGTTATGATAATAAAAATAGCCATGGACATAAGCCCATGGCTATTTCTTTTTGTAATCCGTTAAAACAATATTGCAAATTTAAATCAAATCTTTTGAAAATTTATATTCAAAAAGGCACATTGAAAAACTGATTAGATGTTATAAATCGAATTATAACTTGGTTACGTTTACTGCCTGAGGTCCTTTTTCACCTTCAACTACATCGAATTCTACAGCAGCGCCTTCTTCTAAGGTCTTGTAGCCTTCCATGTTAAGTCCTGAATAGTGAACGAATACGTCATTACCTGCTTCGTCAGAGATAAATCCGTAACCTTTGGGGTTATTAAACCATTTAACTGTACCTTTCATGTTGATACCTCCGATAAATATAGTGTTGCTTAACAACAATCAAAGAATAGCATACAGGAAATAAAAAGTAAAGAAATATTTGTGCCTGATTTATTAGCTTGGATCGGATGCATCATGTGGAATACGGTTGAATACCAGCTCATAGCCGTCGCTGCCGTAATTGAGTGAACGGTTGACACGGCTGATGGTGGCTGTGGACGCACCGGTTTTTTCCGCAATTTCCAGATATGTTTTTTTGTCGCGCAGCATACGGGCTACTTCGTAGCGCTGGGAGAGTGATAACAGCTCATTGACAGTGCATAAATCCTCAAAAAAAGCGTAGCACTCATCTTTATTTTCTAATGCTAAAATTGCCTGAAAAAGAGAATCGACAGATTCATTTTTAATTTTTTTATTCATGGAAATAACCTCTTTTACTTTAACACTGTGAAATTTTAATGTTTTAACATGTGATATTTTAGCACAATCTTGTAAAAAGGTAAAGTCTGCGAAAGTTGATTTGTAAATTCTATTTATGGATTACAGCCATTGTATATAGACAGGAAGACTAAAAATATTTACAAATAGTTTTCGATACTATATAATATGATATAAGTGTTGAGAATATAAATTATGTCTGCACTCATCAAAGATACATTCATAACCGGAGGCGGAATTATGACGATTGATAAAAATGATTTATTGAAGAGCATTTTAGAGAGCTTGAGCCGGATTGAGCATATAAAAAGTGAAGATATACCGGATATTGATCTGTACATGGATCAGGTGACGACCTTTATGGACCAGCATCTGAGAGCGACGACACGTTATCCGGATGAGGACAAGATCCTGACAAAGACCATGATTAACAATTATGCCAAAAATGATCTGCTGCCGCCGCCTGTCAAAAAGAAATATTCCAAAGAGCACGTGCTGGTGCTGATCTTTATTTATTATTTCAAGGGTGTTTTGTCGATCAGCGATATCAAGGCATTGTTAAAGCCGATTACGGAGCCGTACTTTGGCAAGGATTCGGATCTGACCCTGGAGGATATTTACAATGAAGTATTTTCTTTGGAAAGTGATCGTTTGGACAGCATGAAAGAGGATGTCATCAAGATGTTTCATGAGAGTGAAAAGACCTTTGCCGATGTCGAGGACAAGGATTTTCTTCAGAAGTTTTCCTTTATCTGCATGCTCAGCTATGATGTCTATGTAAAAAAACTGATGATTGAAAAGATAATCGATGAAATGAAGTCAGATGTTTCTGAAAAATAATTGATTGCGGTTTGCATCCGGATATTGCCTGAAATGACAATACCGGATACAGACCGCTTTTTTGTTGTGACAAAGCTTTTATTTGGCGGCTTTTTCTGCATAGACCGTTGTGACTAAGTCCTCATACGGAACGGTCTTTTCGAGCTCGCCGGCATCGGTTAAAATGTCCTGTAAAAGCGTGAAGCTATCTTTTTCAAAGATCAGATTGTCTTTCCATGTATCCTGGGATTTGTAACGCTCTACGATCGTGGCAATCGTGGAAATCTCTGTTTCTTCAAACTGCGGAGCAATGGCTTTTGCAATCTCTTTGGAAGAGTGTGAGTTTACATAATCCATGCCTTTCTGCAGGGCATTGGTAAATCCCTGAATGACTTCGGGATTTTTTTCCATATAACTGCTCTTGGCACTGAAGGCGGTATAGGGCACATAGCCTGAATCGACGCCAAGGGATGCAACGATGTAGCCGTCGCCTTTTTCCTCCAAGGAAGTGGCAAATGGTTCAAATTCAACCGAAAAGTCGCCCTGACCTCCGGAAAAAGCAGCAGCTGTGGAACCAAAATCAATACTCTGGTCGATCGATAAATCGGTTTTAGGATCGATATTATTCATTTTTAAAATATATTCAAATACCATTTCCGGCATGCCACCCTGGCGACCGCCAAGCACATTTTTACCTTTCAGATCTTCCCACTTAAACTCATCCATAGGTTCTCTTGCAACAAGGAAGTTGCCGGCACGCTGTGTCAGCTGCGCAAAGTTTACGACATAATCGTCGGTGTTGCCAAGGTAAGTGTATATGGTGGCCTCGCTTCCCATAAACCCGATGTCTGCCTCACCGGACAAAACAGCGGTCATGGTCTTGTCAGCACCAAAACCGGTGACAAGCTCAAGATCAATGCCCTCGTCAGCAAAATAGCCTTCCTCAATAGCCACATACATTGGCGCATAAAAAATGGAGTGCGCAACTTCGTTGAGTGTGACCTTTTGCAGGGAGCTTTCTTCTTTTCCGCACCCGATCAGTATCGTGGAAAAGAGCATGCACATCATTAGTAACAGACTGATTTTCTTTTTCATAATTCCTCCTGAAAAATAAGTGTTTCTACTAATAGGATATTGGAAAGATTGTAAAAAGTTCCTGCTTATGCTATTCTCTCATGGGAACAGGAGGAAAAATAAGATGTGGATGTGGCTTGTTTTGGTATATGGTTTGTTGAAGGGAGCCAGAGAGATCGTAAAGAAAAAATCCCTGCAGTACAGCTCGGTAATGGAAGTGTTGTTTTTTTATACGCTGTTTGCATTTCTGATGGTGGTACCGGATTATAAAAATGCGATGCATGTGCCGGTATCCATGCTTGGGTTTATCTTTTTGAAATCGCTCATCATTTTCTGTGCATGGATCCTGAGCTTTAAGGCAATCAAAAAAATGCCGATCAGCCTGTATGGAGTGCTGGATCTGTCCAGAGTTTTGTTTGCAACCTTGCTTGGAAGTCTGGTATTGCATGAAGTTATGTCAACCAATCAGATTATCGGACTGATATTAGTTGCTGCAGGCTTACTTTTATTAAAGGTACGGATACGTCCGAAAAAGCTGTTGAAAAAAGACGGAGCATCTGATACGCAGGCAGAAGAGAAAGAGGATGTCAAACCGATCATTGTTATTTTTTCCCTGCTTTCGTGTATGTTAAATGCGGTATCCGGACTGATGGACAAGCTGCTCATGCGGGATCTGAACAGTTCACAGCTACAGTTTTTCTATATGTTGTTTTTAGTTCTGTTATACGGGCTTTACCTGTGTCTTGGAAAAGGCTTCGGAAAGGAAGAGGTGCATCTAAAAAGAGCGGCGAAAAATCCGTGGATCTGGCTTTTAGCCTTTTTATTTGTCATTGCGGACAGGGCCTTGTTTGTGGCAAATGCGGATCCGGCAAGCAAGATCACGATCATGACTTTGATCAAGCAGTCCGGCTGTATTGTGACACTGGCGGCAGGAAAATGGATCTATCATGAAAAGCATGTTTTGCACCGGGCATTTTGTACGGTACTTGTGGTTGCGGGAATCGTTGTCGCTGTTTTGTAGAATTTTTTCTTAAAAATAAATGAACCATATCGACATAGATTGCTAAATATAATATAATGAATATATCTGAATGTTCGTGATTCTGATACAGACAGATCTATAAAAATATAAGATGCCGCAAGCGGCAGAGGAGGATTCAATGGGAGTTATTTCAAGATTCAAAGACATCATGGCTGCAAATTTCAATGCTTTATTAGACAAGGCTGAGGATCCGGCCAAGATGATCGATCAGTATCTGAGAGATTTAAATGATGATCTTGCCAAGGTTAAACAGGAGACAGCAGGGGTTATCGCTGATGAAAAGGCTGCAAAGAGAAAACTGGATGAGTGCGATTCCGAGATGGAAAAGATGGATCGTTATGCCAGAAAAGCAGTTGCAGCAGGCAACGATGGCGACGCACGTCAGTTCTTAAATAAAAAATCACAGTTAGCTCAGGAGCGTACTGCTTTGGAGGCTAATTACAATATGTGTCTTGAAAATTCATACAAGATGCGTGAGATGACCAAAAAGCTTGAGTCTGATATCACAGAGCTTAAGGGCAAACAGCAGACCTTAAAGGCTAAGCTTGCTGTTGCTGAGACCAAGAAACGTATGAATGAGGTTGGTTCTTCCGCTAAGGGTGCAGGTTCCAGACTGGATGCCTTCAAGAAGATGGAAGAAAAGGTTGACCGTATGCTGGATGAAGCAGATGCCATGGAAGAGCTCAATGCAGGTTCACAGGCTTCTGATATCAATGCATTAAAGGCTTCTTATGAAGATATGGATGCAAGCTCTGATGTTGAGGATGAGTTGGCAGCATTAAAGGCAGAGATGGGATTGTCTGCCGGTGGTCAGGCATAATCTTTCCGCAGACTTTATTTTGCAGATATATAATGAAGCTTTTAGTTTATTTTATATGGAAAAGGGAGAATAAAATATGGGATTATTTTCAAACCAGTTATCAAATGTAGTTGAATGGGACGAAACCAAAGAAGGCGTGATCTTCTGGAAGTGGCCCAACGATGAAATTAAAAAAGGATCCAAGCTTGTGATCCGTCCCGGTCAGGATGCCATTTTTATGTATATGGGCAAGATCGAGGGTGTATTTACGGATGACGGTACATATGATATTGAAACGCAGATCATTCCGTTTTTATCAAGCTTAAAGGGCTTCAAATTCGGATTTAATTCCGGTATGAGAGCCGAAGTTGTATTTATCAATACCAAAGAATTACTTTGCAAATGGGGTACCAAAAATGCCATCAACCTTCCGGCACCGGGACTTCCCGGAGGTATGCCGGTACGTGCATTCGGTACTTTCAACTGCCGTGTTGTAGATTATGGCGTTATGCTTGAAAAGCTTTCAGGCACCATGCAGACTTACTGTGTAGAGGATGTCCGCACACGTATTACTTCCTTCCTGGATCAGCTTCTGATGAGCTGGATTTCTAAAGAAGGCAAGGATATGTTCAATCTGCAGGCCAATGCACGTGAGATTTCCAAAGGTATCGAAGAAGATCTCGATATGGAGATGAGAAAGATCGGTGTCGGCATTACCGGCTTTACGATCGAAAGCTTCAATTATCCGGAAGAAATCAAAAAGATGCAGGAAAAAGCTGCTGCACAGTCTATGGTCGGCGATATGGGCAAATACAGCCAGATCGCCATGGCAGATTCCATGGGTAAAGGTGGAAATACCGGTGCCGGTGCTGCCTCACAGATGATGGGTATGCAGATGGGCATGATGATGGGACAGCAGATGATGAACAATATGGGAAATATGGCCAATATGCAGTCTCAGCAGCCGGTTGGCAATGGTGGAGCTGCTCCGAAGTTCTGCCCCAACTGTGGAACACCGACAAATGGTGCTAAATTCTGCAGTAACTGTGGTCAGAAGCTGATCTAATCAAGGATTAAATGATTGTTTTATGGACCGGATAATAAACTGTCCGGTCCATTTTGTTATGGTAACGAGGAGAATAGATTTATTATGAATCGTTTGGAAGGATTAAATGATAAACAAAAAGAGGCCGTTCTGGCAACGGATGGTCCGGTATTGATCTTGGCAGGCGCAGGAAGTGGCAAGACCAGGGTGCTGACACACAGGATTGCTTATCTGATCGAGCAATGTGGAGTAAATCCATGGAATATCATGGCGATCACATTTACCAATAAGGCAGCAGGTGAGATGAAGGAAAGAGTGCAGGATCTGGTCGGATTTGGCTCTGACACTATCTGGGTATCGACCTTCCATTCAAGCTGTGTGCGCATATTGAGAAGATATGCAGATCGGTTAGGCTATGATAACTCTTTTACAATTTATGATACGGATGATTCCAAATCAGTCATGAAGGATATCTGCAAAAAGCTGCAGATCGATACTAAACAGTTGAAGGAGCGGACGATCTTAGGGGCCATTTCCTCAGCCAAAAATGAAGGCATTTTGCCGGATGATTATCGTATGGCAGCCATGGGTGATTACAACAAGACCAAGATTGCCAATGCCTATATCGAGTATCAGAATACCCTTTTAAAAAATAATGCAATGGATTTTGATGATCTGCTTGTCAATGCGGTGGAGCTTTTTAAGAGCAATCCGGATGTTTTGCAAAACTATCAGGAAAAATTTTTGTATATCATGGTAGACGAGTATCAGGATACCAACTCTATTCAGTTTGAGTTTATCAGACTGCTTGCCGGAAGTCGTCGCAACCTGTGTGTGGTTGGTGATGATGACCAGTCCATTTACAAGTTCCGTGGAGCCAACATCCGCAATATTCTGGATTTTGAGACGATTTATCCGGAAGCAAAGGTTGTTAAGCTGGAGCAGAATTATCGTTCGACACAGACAGTGTTAGACGCTGCTAACGCGGTTATCAGTAATAATGTCAATCGAAAGGCCAAAGCTCTCTGGACGGATAAGGGAATGGGAAACCGGATCCATTTCAGACAGTTTGATACGGCGGTTGAAGAGGCTGAGTATATTGCCTATGACATTGCCGGAAAGAAAAATCAGGGCGTGGCCGATTACAAAGATTGTGCAGTCTTGTACCGTACCAATGCGCAGGCCCGTGTATTGGAGGAACAGTTCGTCCATGCAGGCGTGCCTTATGATATCGTAGGTGGTGTAAACTTTTATGGCAGAAAAGAGATCAAGGATCTTTTAGCTTACTTAAAGACGATTGATAATGGAAATGATGATCTGGCGGTAAAGAGGATCATCAATATTCCCAGAAGAGGAATTGGTGCAACCACGATCGTAAAGGTGCAGCAATATGCCGATGACAGAGGTATTGGTTTTTATGAGGCATTGGAAGAGTCCGGTCAGATCATGACGATTGGAAAGAGTGCTTCCAAGCTGGATTCTTTTGTAACCATGATTCAGGCCTTCCGTGCAAAAGCCAGAATTATGTCATTGAGTGATCTGGTAAGAGATATCATTGGGGTCACCGGTTATGTGGAACAGATCGAGGCCAATTCAGATGAAGATGCACAGGCGCGCATTGACAATATTGATGAATTAATTTCCAAGGTTGTCTCTTTTGAGGAGGAGCATGAAAATGCAACTTTAACGGAATTTTTAGCAGAGGTTGCGCTGGTTGCGGATATAGATAATGTAGATGAAAATCGCAACAAGGTCTTGCTTATGACCCTGCACAGTGCAAAGGGACTGGAATTTCCGCATGTGTACCTTGCCGGAATGGAGGATGGACTGTTTCCGAGCTATATGAGTATCATGGAGGGTTCGGAAGAGGAGATCGCAGAGGAGCGGAGACTTGCGTATGTGGGTATTACCAGAGCCAAGGATGATCTGACGGTGACGGCTGCCAAGACACGAATGATCCGCGGAGAGACCCAGTACAATCCGGTATCACGGTTTTTACAGGAAATTCCGCAGGAGCTCATGGATAACCGGATTCCGAAAAAGAAATCCTTCCAGATGAATGAATATGTGGATGATACGTTTGCTTCTGCGAAGAAGTCCTTTGCAAAGAAGCCGTACCAGAGCGTGTTTGGCGGCAGTTCGCCACAGGAGGTTTATGCAAAGCCAAGACCGGTATTGTCGGATGATGTGTTTGATAAGCCAAAGCCGGTATCGAGCGGGAATGTGTTTGGACAGGCGGAACCGAAGCCGGTGTCGAGTGATAATGTGTTTGGACAGGCAGAGCCGAAGCCGGTATCAAGCGATAATGTATTTGGACAGACCGTGTCAAAACCGGTATCGGGTGGCTATAAGCCGGTTGTAAAGCCCAAGGCTGTTTTGAAGAAGAAGGAGACAAAGGCTGAGGTGAAGCCTTTTATTGCAAAAGGAATCACAAAAGGTGTGGCATCTGTTCCCGGAACCAAGCCGGATTATGATATCGGAGACCGTGTAAAGCATATCAAGTTTGGCGAGGGTGTTGTTAAAGCCATGGAAAAAGGTCCAAGGGATTATCAGGTAACGGTTGAATTTGATACCTATGGACAGAAGATCTTGTTTGCCGCATTTGCCAAGCTGCAGAAGGTGTGATTTTTGTACGATGGATACTTTATTAATCCACGAATATTTCATATTTGTTGATTTACTGTAAGAATTGTTGATTTGGAACCGCTAATTTACAAAAAACAATAGTAAAAAAATGAAAAAGGTGGTAAACTATCTAACAAGAGTAGGCATTAAAAAGTATGTGAAGAAAGGGACTTGATATGATGAATAGAGCAAAAATTGAAGAAATTGCAGCAGCAGTTGGTGATTTATTAAAAAAACAGGAAGAAGTTAAAGAAGAGAAAAAGAGTAAAGCGGTTCTCTGGGTATTTGCAATTATCGGAGCTATTGCAGCAGCAGTAGCCATTGCATATGCTATATATTGCTATTTTACACCGGATTATTTGGAAGATTTCGAAGATGATTTTGATGATGACTTCGATGAAGATTATTTCGACGATGATGATGAAGTTGAAGTAGCAAAAGCAAAAGATGAATCTGCAGATGCAGAATAATAAAAAGTTGCAAGTCAGAGGCTGTTGCGTTATGCAACAGCCTTATTTTGGTTAATCATGTGAAGAGTGAGAGGAAAGAAAATGAAAAAAGGACAGAGCTACGAAGGCTATGTGGAAAGCGTTGCATTTCCGGCAAAAGGAATTGTTACAGTGGAAGGTGAAGAGAATAAAGCTGTTGTAAAAAATGTACTTCCCGGTCAGAAAATACAATTCCGTGTTACCAAAAAGCGGAAGGGAAAAGCTGAGGGCATGCTGGAAACGGTACTTGAAAAACCTGCAGACGAAGTAGAGGCAAGATGTCCTCATTTTGGAACCTGTGGAGGATGCAATTATCAAAATCTTCCTTATGATAAACAACTTGATTTGAAGGCCGGTCAGGTCAGAAGCTTACTGGATGCAGTTTACATAAATAGAAACGAAGAAATAGGCTATACCTTTGAAGGTATCAAGGAAAGTCCCAGACAATACGGATATCGCAATAAAATGGAGTTTTCTTTTGGCGATGAATATAAAGAAGGGCCGCTTTCTTTAGGTTTACATAAAAGAGGAAGCTTTTATGATATTGTTCCTGTGACAGGCTGCATGATCGTGGATGACGATTACCGGCTGATTTTACAGACAGTTTTAAACTTCTTTGGAAGCCGGAATGTATCATATTTTCATCGGGTGAGACAAAATGGATATCTGCGTCATTTACTGGTAAGAAAGGCAGTCAAGACCGGACAGATCCTGTTGGCACTTGTTACCAGCAGCGATGTTGCAAATCTTCCATGTGAAGAAAAGGCCTTGTTGGCTGATTTTACAAAGGAACTTCTGGCATTGCAGACGGAGGGCAGGCTCGAAGGCAGCTTTGCCGGAATTATTCATACGGTCAACGATGCGATCGCTGATGTAGTAAAGGCGGATCGCAATGAAATTTTGTATGGGCAGGATTATTTTTATGAAGAACTGATGGGGCTTCGGTTTAAGATTTCCCAGTTTTCATTTTTCCAGACCAACTCCCTGGGAGCAGAAGTGCTGTACGATACTGCCAGAAATTATATTCTGGATGGCAAAAACGGACTGGCCGATCAGGTGGTATTTGATCTTTACAGCGGAACCGGTACGATTGCGCAGATGATGGCACCTGTGTGCAAAAAAGTGATTGGTGTTGAGATTGTAGAAGAGGCTGTTGAGGCGGCCAAGAAAAACGCAGAATTAAATGGTTTACATAATTGCGAATTTATTGCAGGCGATGTTTTGAAGGTGATCGATTCGATTTCGGAAAAACCGGATTTTATCATTCTGGATCCACCCCGTGATGGCATTCATCCCAAGGCTTTGCAGAAGATTTTGGATTATGATGTAGATAATATTGTGTATATTTCCTGCAAGCCTACCAGTCTGGCAAGGGATCTGGATGCTTTTTTAGATCGTGGGTATCAGATGAGGAAGGTGTGTTGTGTGGACATGTTTCCGGCGACGGCGAATGTAGAGACGGTATGTTTATTGTCCAAACTTCATGAGGCGAAGCATCATGTCAATGTTAAGTTAGATATGGATGAAATTGATCTAACAAGTGCCGAAGCCAAGGCTACATACAAGGAAATTGAGGAATGGGTGCAGGAACACTACGGATTTCATGTTACAAACCTGAACATCGCTCAAGTAAAGCAAAAGCATGGAATCATAGAACGTGAAAACTATAATAAGCCAAAATCTGAGGGTAGCAGACAGCCGGGATGCCCGGAGGAAAAAGTGAAGGCTATTGAGGCTGCCATGAGACATTTTCAGATGATTTAGTAAAAGATAAGATATTAATTTGATGAAAGAGATACCGGTCAAAGAAAGCACAAAATGTCGGGATTTATTTTCATGGAATGATATACTTGCATTACAGTGAGCGAAGGGAGTGAAAAAGATGCAAGGAAAGATTGAGGGAATTCAGGAATCAATCGATTTCATTGAAAAGAATCTGACGAGGGAATTGGATATTGAAGATATTGCAAGTATTGCTGCTCTTTCACCATCCTATTATCAGCGCATATTTGGCGCTTTGTGCGGAATGACTGTCGGTGAATATATTCGTGCACGAAGGATGTCTTTAGCTGCGCAGGATCTTAGTAGAGAAGATGTGAAAGTAATCGATATAGCTAACAGATATTGTTATGATTCACCGGATAGTTTTGCAAAGACGTTCCAAAAATTTCATGGAATTACTCCATCTCAGGCACGGGAAACGGGGGCATCTCTAAAATCTTTTGCTCCACTCCATATCAAGATTACGATGGAAGGTGGAACTATGTTAGATTATCGAATTGTTGAGAAGAGCTCTTTTACTATTTTTGGCATTAAGAGACGTTTCAATTCTGATACAAGTTATCAGGATATACCAAAGTTCTGGGATGAATATAAAGAAATGGGAGCGAATCGTCCAGTTAAAGGAACATTTGGAATTTGCGTTGATGTTGGTGGAAAAGATTCAGACTATTGGATTGCTGATTTATATGAACCTGGGAATGACATTCCTGAAGGATGTGAAGCTTATCAGATTCCTGAAAGTATTTGGGCGCAATTTGTTTGCAATGGACAATCAACGGACGATTTGCAGAATCTTAATACAAGAATTTGGTCTGAATGGTTACCATCTTTAAAAGGATATGAGCTGGCAGGGAAATATAATATTGAAGTATATGGTTCATCTACTGATAACGCCAAAGATAAGGAAACCTATATCTGGATTCCGTTAAGAAAAATTTAAGAGAAAGGGGAATTAGTAGAATGGACAGACCAATCACAACATTATTTATGCTGATGTCAGTTGATGGCAAAATTAGCACTGGGGCATCAGATGAACTGGATGTAGACCGGGATTTTCCTGGAATTGATGGACTAAAAGAAGGGCTTCATCAATACTATGAGATAGAACAGACAACTGATTTATGGTCGCTAAACACAGGAAGGGTTCAAGCAAAGCTTGGTGTTAATCATAAACCAATGCCATCAAAAACTCCAGTATCCTTTGTTCTTATTGATAACTCACATTTGACAGAACATGGAATAAAGTATTTTTGTGAGCTATCTAAGCAATTCGTTTTGATAACCACTAATAAGAATCATCCAGCATTTAAGGTTGAGGCTGAAAATCTGGGAATTATTTTTCAAGAGGAATTCATACTTGAAAAGGCTCTTGAAGAATTGAAGAATCAATATGGCTGTGAAAGAATTACTATTCAAAGTGGTGGAACCATGAATGGCATTTTTTTACGAAATAAGTTGTTTGATTATGTTGATATCGTTGTTGCACCAGTTCTTGTGGGAGGAAAGGATACCTCAACATTGATTGATGGGGAATCAATAACGTCAGTTGATGAGTTAAATAAGCTCGGTGTTATGAAACTTATAGATTGTGAAAAACTGGAAGACTCATATATAAGGCTAAAATACAAAATAACTAGATGATGGAGGCATGATGGATAGTATTATTGAAAGGCGAAGCATTAGAAAATATAAGGCACAGGAAATATCTAAAGAACAGATAACAAAAATCATTGAAGCTGCAATCAAAGCACCTTCGGCAAAGAATAGGCAGCCATGGAAATATCTTATATACTCTGATAAAGCAAAAAAGCAACTTTTGGATGTAATGGAGCATGGACTTGATGAAGAATCCGAAGCACATGCATTACTTCCCAAGTCGGCTGGAGGACTTGCAGATGCGTATAACACGTTGAGAATTATGCGAGAAGCACCAGTTTTGATAATTGTTATAAATTCAAACGGTAAATCTCCATTCGAAGATATAGAACCAGATGAGAGGATAACAGAAATATGTGACACGTTGTCATTAGGAGCATCTATTGAAAACATGTTATTGAAAGCAACAGAGATTGGACTTGGAACGTTATGGATTGCAAATACATGTTTTGCCTATAATGATTTAATTGAATACATAGGCGAAGAAGGACAGTTAGTAGGAGCGGTTTCTGTTGGTTATCCTGATGAAACGCCAAGTGAAAGACCAAGACATGATATTTCAGAGGTTATTGTATGGCAATAAAATTCTGATTATAGAGTTTCTACACATGTCTTTCCATTACTTTTTATAATAATACAATCCTAGATAATCTCTTGGATTGTATTATTTTTTCTTTTTACCACGTCCATTTCCTTTTACAGGTTTACAAAGATATGAGTAACGCTGCAGAATATCGGTGAAGGTTTTAAACTCATAGGGATCCATCTTGGTAAAGTTTATTTTGAAAAGTTTGCTGTACATTATCATCTGAGCTTGCGTTGCATTATCGGCAGTCTTTAGCTCTTCAAATGAGTCGAGTATATCGTCAACAGGAGTAGTTACATCACCGGTCTCTGAATCTTTAACATGTGAATCTCTTAAATCTTTTGCGATTTTTACGATATCATTTCCAAGAAGGTTGTTAAAGTAATTATCTTCTGAAATAGAAGCTGTCTCTAAAGTTTTCATGTAGTGATCTTCATCAGAGACACCCTTGGTTTGGAGACGGACTCTTGTCTGCTCAATCAGTTTGTTGATGTTCCTAAATTGCATTCCGGCAAGATTATCAACATAGATTTCCATGTCTGTGAGAAAATTGGTGAACTCAGGATGCTTTATCATTTCGCAAATTAGGCGAGCATTCAGCTTGCCGCTTTTTAATATCTCTACAGTTTCATCATCTAATCCTAAGTCATCAACTGGGAATCTGTGTTGCTCGCGGTTCTCGGTTAGTCCTAACAAATAATCAGATGTTACTCCATAATAATTTGCAAGGGTGACAATAGCCTTGTGTGTAATTTCTTTGTAATCATCAGTTTCATAATTTCCCAGAGATGCTCTGGAGATTCCGGTCTGTTCTGCCAGTTCTTGCAGTGACAGACCTTTTTCTATTCGTAAGTCTTTTAACTTTTCCTGGATTGATAACTTGCACTTCAATGTTCTATTTCCCCCAATACGCTTCTTATTTTCCTTTCATATGTCAATCATAACAGAAAGTACATTTGCTATAAAAGGTGAATTCCATAATCGTAGAAATTTTTGTATTAAGAATATTTTTCCTACCTCTTGGATATACGGAGTTTGGTTTCTAAATCTTGGATAATTAGCTCATGAACAAAGACTACAAATCACGAGAGGAGGTGAAAAGCAAATGTTGTTAAATCAGGGATACGTTCCATGTGACAAACAAATTCATATCAAGATTCCGGAAGATCAATTACAGATGATTCATGACAGGATGAAGCAGATAGGAGTCAAAAACATGAGTGCCTATATCAGGAAGATGGCAGTCGATGGGTATTACATTCACATTGATTTCAGCGAGTTATTAGAAATCATCAAACTCATGAAAATTGACAGCAACAATATCAACCAGATTGCAAAAGTTGCCAATTCATGTGGCACTGTAGATAGCAAAACAATTTCTGATATGAAGGAGAATCATGAGCGAGTTTTGAAAAAGGTAGAAAAGACTTTCAACAAATATTTAGACATTTATTGACTTCGTTTTCAGCCTGCTTTGCAGGCGTAGCTTGCCGATGCAAATTGGCAATCAGGGGGATTGGGGAATACTCCCCAACAAGCAAAATCGCATCAGGTGTACACCGATGCACTGCTTGCCAATTTGTGAAAGGCCAAAAATCTCATTTAAGGAAGGGGATAGCTGTGAAGAATAAAGTGATAGTAAAAGACAAAGATGAATGGAGTTCTCTTGCAAACTTTATCGGAAATATGATAGCAAAATACGCTGATGAAATTGATTTTGATTCATTACCCAAAGGAGATATATTTATGAATCATATAAAGCATATATGAGATTACGTCACACAAAAAAAGAAGTAGGGCATTGAAGAAAATCATGAGAAATGATACCATAGGTTCATAGATGTGAATGTTATATAAGTGAATTACATGGCGAATATGACATAGGCGGATTTCGCAAAGAAGGTGGGGATACATAGATGCACATTATCTTTTTTGTGTTTTTATAATACACTTAGCAAAGATTATAGCATTCATACAGTATTACAGAAGATTGGAGGCTGGTAAATGGCTCTTATAGATACATATCGACACAATGTAACCAGGAAGAGAGATGAAATCGCTAAACTTACTTCAGACAAAGCAAAAGAGAAAGATAAAATAGCCAAAGCAAGGATGAAGATTGACAGTGCAAATTCTGCAATTGGTCACACAAAAAATACATCAACTATAAAATCAAAATTGAGAGACATTTCCAATGCAGAGAAAATTATTACAGCAGCAGAAAAGAAAATATCAGAATTGGAGAAGAAGCTTTCTAAAGCAGAAAAAGATTTAGCAGAAGAGCAAAAAAAAGTGGAGCGAGAAGAAGAGAAGGCACATAAACAGCGCATGAATGAAGAAATAAAAATGCAGAAAAAAACACAGAGACAAATTTCTGATTTGAGTAGAACTATGCAGTCGCACGCGAAAATTCAAGATGAGATACATTCACAAATACAAGAACTACAAAAACTGCCAGAAAACATAACGGTACTTTTCCTGGCAGCAAATCCTATTGATACACCCTCGTTGAGACTTGACGCAGAGGCAAGAGCTATTCAGGAGACGATTCGTAAATCTGAATATCGAGATACATTAAAATTCGAGACGCGCTGGGCAGTTAGAACCTCTGATATACTTCAGGCCATAAATGAAGTCAATCCTGATGTTATTCATTTCAGTGGACACGGAGCACCAAATGGAGACCTTGCATTTGAAAACATTAACGGAGAAATGAAATTGGTGAGTAAAGAAGCAATGACTCAAACAATCATGACACTTTCAGATAAAGTGAAATTGATGTTCTTCAACGCCTGTTTCTCATCAACACAAGCTCAGAGCGTAGTTGAATACGTAGATGTAGCAATAGGAATGAATACTTCGATTGGTGACGAAGCTGCACTCGTGTTTGCGTCACAATTCTATTCATCAATTGGCTTTGGGAAGAGTATTAAAACAGCATACGATCAGGCAAAGGCTGCCTTGATGCTTGAAGGAATACCAGAGGAAAAGACACCAGAACTATATGTAAGAGATTCACTTAATGCAGAGGATCTTGTGTTAGTGAAAATGTAAGGCGAGGTTTTAATTATGATTATCAGCGAAAGAATTATAAAGGTTATGCAGGAACGCAATATGACACAGGCGGATTTTGCAAAGCAGGTTGGTATTTCAACCAGTACCATAAGCGAATGGAAAAAGAGAAAAACAAATCCTACTGTGGAAAAGATAATGGATATTTGTAATGTCTTACAAATTACGCCGGAGCAGCTTCTTACCGGTAAAGGAATTGAGGATGAGGAAGAAATTGCCGCTTCAAGTCCTGAGAGTAAATTTACTCCAGGAGATGTTCAGATGATTGAAGATTATCATAACCTCAGAGAAGAGCAGCAAAAGCGTCTTATGGCTTATATGGAGGCTCTGAAGAAGATAGAGAGTCTTGAAGATATATAAACAAGATGTGTAAATTAAATATCATTTGAGGTTCCAATTTGGAACCTCAAATGAAAATGTTTTATATAGATGAGGTGGCGTATGGATGAAGTTGTAACAAATGAAGAGAATAAGACAATTGAAAGAACCGGTCAGAACATTGATATTTCTCAATTGATTTATGTTATACGAGGAAGACAAGTTATGATAGATAGCGATTTGGCAATTCTGTATCAGGTTGAGACCAAGAATATCAATAAAGCAATGAAAAGAAATATTAAAAGATTTCCCGATGACTTTTGCTTTCAATTATCTTCAGATGAAGAGAAGGAATTGAAGTTCCAGATTGGAACCTCAAATGATGAAAAAACTCGTGGCGGTAGAAGATATCCCCATTATGTTTATACAGAACAGGGAATTGCTATGCTATCTGCAGTGTTGAAAAGTGATGTTGCAATCCAAGTAAGTATCCGAATTATGAAGACTTTTGTTGAGATGAGGAAATACTTAGCAAATAATGCATTAATCATTGAAAAAATAAATTCTATAGAAAAAAGACAGATTGCAGGTGAGATAGAGCAAATAAGTTATCGTGAAGAAACTGAAAATAAATTCGAAGTGATTTTTGATTATATAGAATCGCATAAAGAGGATAATCAGAAGATTTTCTTTGATGGTCAGATATTTGATGCGTTCAGTTTGTTAACAGATATTATTGGATACGCGAAAAAAGAAATTATATTGATTGACGGGTATGTTGATGTAATCACATTAAATATACTGGCAAAGAAAAGCATAGGGGTTAATGTTTTTGTATATACACTTCCGAGTACAAAGATATCTGCACAGGACATTACCAATTTTAATGCTCAGTATCCTACATTAACGGTAAAAAAGACAACGGCATTTCATGACCGTTTTCTAATTATAGATGGTGCTGAGGGGTATCATATCGGAGCATCTCTTAAGGATGCAGGAAAGAAATGTTTCGGAATAAATAAAATAGAAGGGACAGATGTAATTAACAATCTAATTAATAAGGCTTTACAAACGTCTAAGTAAAATAGGGGTGATTCTGATTGGGTAAAGAAAAAGTAAAAGTCTATTTATACACTCGTGTTTCAACGGCCATGCAGATAGATGGATATTCTTTGGATGCGCAGAAGTCTCGGATGAAGGCATTTTGTGAATTCAATGAATATGAGATAGTTGGCGAGTATGAAGATGCAGGCAAGTCCGGTAAATCGATTGAGGGGCGTGTTGCATTTAACAACATGATGGAGGACATCAAATCCGGAAAAGATGAGGTATCTTTTGTTCTTGTATTTAAACTTTCCAGATTTGGTAGAAATGCGGCTGATGTTCTCAATTCACTTCAGATTATGCAGGACTTTGGCGTAAACCTGATTTGTGTCGAGGACGGTATTGATTCGTCAAAAGAAGCAGGAAGACTAATGATTTCTGTATTGTCTGCTGTTGCAGAGATTGAGCGTGAAAACATACGTGTGCAGACTATGGAAGGTCGTATGCAGAAGGCAAGAGAAGGAAAGTGGAATGGTGGGTTTGCTCCATATGGATATGCACTAGTCGATGGTAAACTTGAAGTAAATGAAGAGGAAGCTGTTGCTATCAGAACTATTTTTGAACAATATGTTAATACGGACATGGGATCAAACGGTATTGCAAAATATTTGGAAAATCATGGGATACACAAGATAGCAAGACAAAATGGAAAAAATCCACTTTTTGATGCTTCGCTCATTCGCCGTATCATTCAGAATCCTGTTTATTGTGGAAAGATAGCTTATGGCAGAAGAAGAACGGAAAAAGTTCACGGAACAAGGAATGATTACAGGCAGGTTTATAAAGATGATTATCTGCTTGTAGATGGGCTTCATGAAGCTTTGGTTTCTGAAGAAGTTTGGGAACAGGCACAGATAAAAGTAGCAGCTCAGGCTAAAAAATATGAAAAAGTCAATTCTCCTAAAGGTGAGAAAATACATCTTTTATCAGGTGTATTAAGGTGCCCTGTCTGTGGTGCAGGCATGTATGGGAATAAAAGTATTAAGCATAGAAAAGATGGCACAAAGTACAGTGATTATTTTTACTATGGCTGTAAGCACCGCAATATGACCAGAGGGCATAAATGTGATTATAGAAAACAGGTATCTGAAATAAAGCTCGATGGAGCTGTAGTTGAAGTCCTGCGAAAGCTAGTGAGCAATAAGAAATTTGCTGGGATGATGCGTGAGAAAATCAATATGGAAGTTGATACCATAGCACTTGATCAGGAAATATCTGCTCAGGAAAAGACGCTACGCCAGAGTTACTTGAATAAAGATGCCATACTTTCAGATTTGGACAACTTGGATTATGAAGATAAGCATTACAAGAGAAGGAAAGCAGATTTAGAGGATCGCCTTAGTAAGACTTATGATAAAATCGAAGAGACAGAAAACGCTTTAGTAGAAGCTAAAGCTAAGAAGAGGTCGATACTTGCTGAAAAGGTTTGTGGAGATAATATCTATAAAGCGCTAATCTTTTTCGATAAAATGTATGAACCAATGAATGAAGCGGAACGCAGAGAGTTCCTGACACAATTCATTGAAAAGGTTGAGATTTACGAAGAAGAACAAGAGAACGGTCAATGGCTTAAATCCATAGAATTCAAGCTTCCTATCATTTCAAAGGATATGAAGATTAGTTTGGACAATGGTTCGCATGTTGAGACGGTGGCGCTGTTGACTAAATGATCGGTGGCAGATAATAATGGTTGATATGTTAAAAATATAGTGAAGTATGAAAAAAAGGACATCCAGAGCTGTAGATTTTACAGGTCATGAGATGTCCTTTTTGCAGATATGGGAGCAATCAATAGACAAGTAAAGAAGAATATTTTAAAGGAATTACTTTAATCTGTAATAGCAAGTCCCTTTACCTTTGCCTTCTTTTTTTAGTTCACCTAATGAAATAAGATCTCTAAACGCTTTTTCTATTGAGCTATCGCTAAGTGTTGGGCAGAGTTCGCGAGTATCCTGTTTATTGAAACGACCTATTTTATTCATGCTTGCCCGTCTGACCATTTCAAGAGCAGAAAGCTTGGTTTCAACAAGGGAAAAACGATCTCCAAAATCTTTGTAGGCTGCAAGAATGGTTCCAAGCAGATATTTAATAAAAGGCACTACATTTTCGGTTCCCTCGTGCCATCCGAGTTGCGATTCTGAAAGTGCACCGTAATACAGATCTTTATTCTTAGCAATTTTTGCTTCTAGGGAAATATACTTTCCGACATAAAAGCCATTTCTATATAGAAGTAACGTAGTGAGCAGACGACTCATTCTACCGTTACCATCATTAAACGGATGAATACACAAAAAATCATGGATGAAGGTAGGAATAATAATTAGTGGCTCTACTTCCATATTTCCGATTACGCGGTTATATTCCTCACAGATTTTATTCAAGGCCTCTGGTGTTTCAAATGGGGATAAGGGAGTGAATAGCGTTTCAACGTGTCCATCCGGATAGGTTTCACTTATATAATTTTGTACATTTTTGGTTTTGCCACCCATAGGATTATTCATATGGCTATATAAGATCTTGTGAAGCTGCAAGATATAATTTTGAGTAATAGGTATGGCATCAAAATTTTCGTGAATAATGTTAAGTGCGTCACGATAGCCGGCAATTTCTTGTTCATCTCTATTTTTAGGTGTTGTCTTTTCTTCCACGAGCTGTTTGATGCGGGTGTTTGTAGTGATAATACCCTCAATAGCATTAGATGCCTCGGTGCTTTGTATCTTTGCTATTTCAACCAATTTTTCTAATTCCTGAGGTTTTTGTTTAAGATACAACTCTTGTTTTCCTGCTTCTTTGTATATAGCAGCAATCAATCCCAGAATACCTGAGTCCCATTTTTGGTTTTTAATTTCGGAGTAATTAAATGTTCTCATTACCTTATCTCACTTTCTTTCCCTTAAAATATAACTTAAAATAAGGGAAAATGCAATGTTATAAGGGAAAAATACCTTAATATTATCTTTAATTAAAGGTAAAATATGCAGAAATCGGAACCACGGGCTTGGTATGAAGATCATTATAAAAATTGACACGACATGACATAATCAGATTGACAAAAGAAATGCGAGTTTTTATAATATAGACAAAATGAAAATGACATGATTGGAGAGATAGAGAGATGAAGAAAGTTGTAACATTTGAAGAGGCATTAAAAAGAATTGAGGAATTGGAAAAAGAGAACGAAGAACTTCAAGAGGAATTGGAGTATTACAAAAATCGGAAATTGAGTGGTCGGCAGAAACATAATGCCAAGTGGATGGCGATTTATAATGATTTTGTCAGTGGATATGAGAGTGGTATGACGATGGTAGAAATTGCAAAGCGAAACAATGTCAGTGAGAGGACGATTTATAGGTATAAAACGTATTATGACAAAATGAAGGAAAAAGAGGAATAGAGCATTTTACTGGCGGCAGCAAAATGTTATATGAGAATTGCGGTCAATTTTTTTGACCGCAAAATGGATGGAGGAGTTCTGTGGCAGAAGATAAAAGGAAAGAAATTGATGTTACAGTAATAGAAGTAACAGAAGAATATCTAAAAGAAAAACTGTATAAAATTAGGGGTAAAAGGGTATTGCTTGATGCTGATTTAGCAGAGATATATGGCTATGACACGAAAGGATTTAATAGGCAGGTAAAAAATAATATTGAGAAATTTGATGAAGATTTTATGTTTGAATTAACAGATGAGGAATTAGAAGATTTGCGGTACAAAAATTGTACCGCAAATATAAGTTCAAAAAGTCGTTATAATCCTCATGTATTTACAGAGCAAGGATTATATATGCTGATGACTGTCTTGAAAGGACCGTTGGCTGTTAAGCAGAGCAAGGCATTAATAAGAACCTTTAAGAAAATGAAAGATTACATATTAGAAAATCGTGATTTAATAGGTCAGCGGGAAGTACTTCAGTTAAGCATGGAGACCGCTAACAACAGAATAGAAATTAACAAAATCAACTCAGATATGATATCTCTTGAAAAGCAGATTTCAGATGTTGCAGAAGGCTTGAAGGATGTTGTAACAAAATCTGAGTTGGCTGATATGATGAACGGCTTTGTTTCAGATGATGATGACAAGTGGCTCATGTTTAATGCAAAATTCAGTAGTGCAGATGAGGTATATGCGTCCATTTATAAGCAGGCAAAATCGTCAATATATGTCGTTGATAATTATATTGGATTAAGAACGCTGGTACACCTTAAGAATTCTCCAACCGGAGTAGATATTATTTTATTCAGCGATAATGTTGGAAATAATAAACTTCACAATATAGAATTTACGGATTTTTGCAAAGAATATCCATCCGTAAAAATATCAATGAAAAAGACTGGAGGTATATTCCATGATCGATTTATAGTGTTGGATTATGGAACTGCTGATGAAAGAGTTTTCTTATGTGGTGCTTCATCCAAGGATGCAGGTGCTAGAATAACCAGTATTGTTGAAGATTATGGAATATCTAAATATGCTCCGGTTATTGCCACACTGTTGAAAAATCCAACCTTGATTTTGCCACAATAGAAGAGAGTGAAAGTATTGGAAAAGAAAACTGGATGTTACATGTTATTGCGCAATTTGTAGGAGAAATGCCATGGCAGAAAGTACAGAATTAATGACGATAGATAATATTAGTAATCGAGTTTATGTCATAAGAGGCCAGCAAGTGATGCTGGATTATGATTTGGCTGGACTCTATGGCTATGAAGTGAAGGCACTAAATCAGCAGGTAAAAAGAAATATTGATAGATTTCCAGAAGATTTTATGTTTCAACTAAAAAAAGAAGAAGTGCCAACGGAGTTTTCAAAGTCACAATTTGTGACTTTGAATGAAAATGGAGATAAAAGGGGCACTAATATAAAGAAAATGCCTTACGCATTCACGGAGCAAGGAATCTATATGCTCGCCACTGTTCTAAGAGGAAAACTTGCGGAACAACAAAGTATATTCATTATGCGTGCATTTCGTGAGATGCGTCATTATATAAAACAGAATCAACAGTTTGTTACACAGTCGGAGATGCGGCTTGTTACTGCAAAAGTATCGGAGATATCAGCACAGGTTGCCGGTGTTGTAGATTGGAAGAATAAAGCAGAAGAAAAATTTGATGGTATTCAGAGAAGTATAGATTTACTGAATGAAAACTTTGTTTCAGAGAAGGATTTCAAAAATTTTGTAATCTATAAAGGGCAGAAATTTGAAGCGGATGCTGCATACATAGATATATATCAGCAGGCAGAAAAGAGCATTTATGTAATAGATGATTATGTGAATACAAAGACTTTACAACTTTTATCACAGAAGCAAGTTGGTGTAGAAGTCGTTTTATTTACAGAAAACGGTCATGGAAAAAGAGGTTTTTTGACAACAGCGGTGGTAAATGACTTTATGCAAGAATATCCTTCGTTGCGGATTAAGCCCAATGCAGATTGTCATGACAGGTTGATCGTTCTTGATTATGGTTTGTCTACAGAGCAGGTATATCATTGTGGTGCATCCAGTAAGGACGCAGGAAAGAAACTTTGTGCTATAAATATAATACTAGAAACAAGTATGATTCATCCGGTAATGCATGATTATGCAATTACAGCCATTGAGGATCTGGATAAAGACGTGAAATATCAGGTGCTGTCTTATAAAGCCTTGGAAAGCGATGTCATATTCCCGGACAGTCTGGAAGTGACGGCAGAGTATACCACTTATGAGCAGGTATCTGAAAATGGATTCACAGAAAATACCGTATCTGATAATACCAAAATAAAAACAGAAACAAAAAATATTACTATAAATGATATTACATGGAAACTGGATAAGGATCAGAGCGATTTTGACGTTTTTACCAGCAGTGAAGAAGAGCTGGAGGATTGCGGCGGTGCATATTTTGTCTATACAGCCGATATTCCCAAAAAGGATAAAGACGGCAATACCTATACGCTGGCAGAAGGAATTGCACTGCCTGAAATTGAAGTAATGGTAGGTGATGCCACTGCCGGAATCATGACCCTGTCAAGTGGTGAAATGCTGGATGTTTCCGATTTGGAAACCCGTAGCATCTCCTTTGGTTTTGGCTATTCTGACTATATTGTCATTGATTCGGAAAATGTCAGTGATTTTGACGGAAAGACTCTGACAGGAACCACCACAAATGGTATTTTCATCAGCGATGGTGTGACTGTTAATCTGACAATTGAGGACTTGAATATCACGAAGTCTGAGGACATCAGCTCCTGCATCAGTGTCGGCTATGATGCTACGCTGAATCTTACTGTAAAGGGAAATAATACTCTGACGGCTACCGGTTGGGGCGGAGCAGGCATTGAGGTTATGGGACAGCATAAAGCGACTCTGCGGATTACCTCAGATAGTACAGGCACACTTACCGCTAATGGCGGTTATGGAAGTAAACAATATGGCAACTTTGGTGGTGCCGGAATCGGTGGTATGGCCAGAATCGCCACTGATATTAATCAGATATATGTTGGTAATATCATCATCGAGGGAGGTACGATCAATGCTACCGGTGGTTATCAGGCAGCCGGTATTGGTGGAACGATAGGTGCAAGTGGAGGAAATATTACAATCACCGGAGGTACAGTCACTGCTACGGGCGATTCGGGTGGTGCCGGAATCGGTGGAGGCTTCAATGGTAATGTAGATTCCATTACCATAAGTGGTGGTATTGTTACGGCCAATGCAGGCGATCATGCTGCTGCGATTGGTGCAGGCAAGGATACATCATTGGATCAGGCTTATGTACTTCCTTTTAATACCATCAGGATAACCGGTGGTACTGTAACCGCCAACGGGAATATCGGCTATGGAAAAATTGTATATAGAGATACTCCTGCCGATCCGGGTACGATTGAGATTTCAGAAGATGTTAATTTTACGCTGAACGGTGAGATTACATTAGGAAGCAGTGATACCACCAGTTCCGGAAAGTATACGCTTCATTTCACAATCCATGATGGCAGATTAACGAAGGACACGACTGCAAAAATCACATATAGCGATGATAACAAGATAATAACGGATAATGCCCGTGTTTCACTTTTGCAAAATGGTAAGGCAGAGGGAAGTGCCAGCTTTATTACCACGAGCAGTCTGGCAGGGGAACAGACCTTTATCTTTACGATAGATGGCCGGACCTATACAAAGACAGTAACTATTGATAACAGCTCATCAAAGATCGATATGGAGATTGGTACACCGCTTTATCCGGTGACGCTGGAGTTTTATGGTGCAGCAATCAGTGAGGATTTGGACATTTCTTCTATTACTGTAAAGCAGGACGGAAAAGAGCTTTCAGCAGATAATGGGGAGTTTTATGCTCCTTTGGCTATCAGTTATAACCGGTATGGCTATGGTATAATGCTCTGTTATCTTCCCCAAAACAGTGACAGTACTGAGATTTCTGTGACAGCTGTCGGTTTAAATGATGGGAATGCTATGACTGTGTCCGATCAGACTGTTTCTGCAGACAGTGATAATACCATTACCATGTTTACAACAACGGATATTCTGCTTGCAGTCACGGCAGAGGTGTATGGCGATTCTGCGATTATTCACGCGGAGACAAATAAGAAAGATAAAAGTCTTTGTCTTCATTATACATCTAGTGATGTTCCGATTACTACCGTAGAAGAATTTAAAAATATAAAAGCATCCGATAGAAAAAATGCAGATATCAGCAATGGTTCGGTGGATATCACGATTGACAATTTAGAGGAAAACAAAACCTACGAGTATTACTTTATGGTGAGCCCGATAACTTTTCTTAATGATAAGTCATCCAACATCGTCCACCTGACTCTTACAACGTCGGCGGTAGCAGAAGTGATAAAGACAGATGGAACAAGTGAAAAATACACGACCTTTGATGCTGCAGTCGAGGCAGCAGCAAATGAGACAGGTTGTACCGTGAAGCTTATAAAGGATGCAAAAACATCCGGCGGTGTGGTTTTAAATGGAGATTTTACACTTGATTTAAATGGGAAGACCCTTAAAACAACATCAGAATATCAGTATTATACCCTTGAAATAAAAGGAAAAATAACAATCAAGGATAGTGCCGGTGGAGGCAAAATTACAGGTTTTACGATTGATGGTCTGATACATGGCTCAGAAGGCGCAAGCCTTACAATCCTTAGTGGAATCTTTGAATATACAGGTACTGTTACTTCGGCACCGGCCCCATTGTGCTGGGGCGATAAGGCTGATTTATCTGTGCAGGGAGGGATGTTTAAAAGCACTAAGTATTCCATGGAAATATTGGATCTGTCACAGGATGAGTTAAGTGCCAGCAGGATTGGACTATCTGGAGGACGTTTTTGCAATGGTATATTACAAAGCACCAATGGCTATGCAACCGCAGGCCAGCTTTTATCCCCCGGTTATGCTTATCAATATATGTCCGGTGACAATGCTGGAAAGCTGACAACCGGAGATATAAGTAAGACAGATGATGTAGAGATTGTACCGGCCAGCCTGCAGGGAAGCCTGATTGCTACAGCAGATACTGTTTCTGTCGGAGACACAATAACTGCCACATTTGCAGTTGATACCGGTAAATGGGTAAACAGCAGTGCAAT
This sequence comes from uncultured Lachnospiraceae bacterium, assembly GCA_900317505.1. GTDB lineage: Bacteria > Bacillota > Clostridia > Lachnospirales > Lachnospiraceae > UBA2882. The sequence goes on from ONHB01000015.1 coordinate 68,518, forward strand.
CGGAAATTATACCTATACATGGTATCGCGTAGGTGAAAATGAGGATACTGTCATTCAGACAAAAGCTGCTACCACTGATACAACCGATACTTACAAGCTTACGGAGGATGACATTCACAGTCAGATTTACTGTGTCGTCACAGCAGAAAAATGTGGCGGTAATGTAACATCCAATGAGATAACAGTGCCCGGACTGTCTATCAGTGAGGCGAAGGTTACACTTTCTGAGGAGAACCTTTCTTATAATGGAAAGGAACAGACTCCGACCGTCAATGTGGAGTTAAACGGAAAAACATTGACGGAAGATAATGATTATAAGGTTACCTATATCAATAACAAAAATATCGGTACCGCGACCGTATATATTACAGGAAATGGCAAGTATGAGGGAGCAGTTTCCAAAGAATTTACCATTACAAAGAGAAGTGTGACGGTATCCGGTATCACAGCGCGGGAGAAAATCTACGATGGCACATCCAAAGCTAAACTGAATTTTGACCAGATGAAGCTTGATGGTGTGTTAGCCGGTGATAACCTGACTGTGAGCGCCGAAGGAACATTTTCCGATGCGGATGCAGGAGAGAATAAGACGGTTACAATTACCGGTCTGACTCTTAGTGGTACAGATATGGAAAATTATATGCTGGCGGAGAGCGGACAGCAGACTACTACCAGCGCTACGATCAGGCAAAAGTCTGTCATATTGGAATGGAGCGACAATACTGCCTTTACTTATAATGGCAGCAAGCAGAGTGTGACCGCTACGGTAAGCAATGCAGTTGGAAACGATAGCTTTGCACTTTTATATGAGAATAATGGCACGATCAAAAATACGGCAACAGAAGTTGGCAACTACACGGCAAAGGTCATTTCGCTCGGCAATGACAACTATATTCTTGATGGAGCAACCGACATTTCGAAGGAATGGTCTATCAGTTATGTGACAGCAGACGATGCCACACTTTCCGGAACAAAGGGAGATAATGGCTGGTATACAGGAGCAGTTACCCTGACAGCTCCGGCTGGTTATACCATTTCAAATGATAAAAACACCTGGCAGGATACCTTAACGATAAATGTGGAGGGAACGTCGACTGTCAGATATTACCTGAAAGATAAAAATGGCGGCATTACGGATGCAAAGATGGTGGAAATAAGGATTGATTCGGTTAATCCGACCGGAGAGATCAAGATAAAAGATAACAGCTTTAGAAGCTTATTAAATACCATCACCTTTGGATATTTCTTCAAGGAAACAGTCAGTGTGAGCATCACGGGAGCAGACAAGACCAGTGGTGTGGGTACCATCGAATATCAAAAGACAGCTGGAACAGATAGCTATGATGCAAATGGAACATGGATCGATGGCAGTAGCTTTACTGTAGCACCAAGCGAAAAATTCACTGTTTATGCCCGGATCACGGACAATGCCGGCAATCGGACGATCATCAATTCCGAGGGCGTTGTGGTATATGAGGATGTGGCAGCTGCTTCAAGTACAAGCTTTACCAAAACCTCTACAAAAGATCTGGATGCAGGTCTTACCCTGAATGGAAATACAGTAGCCGATATCATAAAAGATGGAGCCAGTCTTGCAGCAGGCAGTTATACCGTAGCGGATGACAGACTGATATTTAAGGCTGACTATCTGAATACGCTTGCGGCAGGAACCTATACAATGACTGTCTCTTACAATCCGCTTGGAGAGATTTATGAAAACGGTACCAGCGCAGGTGATGCACCGCAGACGAGTGTCATTACGCTGACCGTAAAAAAAGCAGATCTGACAGTTTCCGCTGTCCCGGTAACAACATCTGCCACATACAGCCCTTCTGCATCATTGGATAATAACTTTACCCTGACGGGAGGAAGTGTGAAAGCAGCTGTAGACGGTGTGGAAAAAACGGTGGAAGGAATCTGGAGCTGGCAGGATGGTGATCTTACTCCGACAGTACGAAATGATGGCTATACGGCAGTATTTACCCCGGCAGACAGTGCAAACTTTAATAGCGTGACAGCAACCGTTTCTGTGACCATTACAAAGGCTGTTCCGGTTATTATAGAAGTGCCGAAAGCTTCGGAGATCACCTATGGACAGCCCCTTTCCGACAGTATATTATCCGGAGGAAGAGCTGATATAGAAGGAAGATTTCAATGGCAGGACGAAAATAAGAGACCAACTTATTTATATGATAGTGAAAGAACAGAATTTATCATTGTTTTTTATCCCACGGATCTGATAAATTATGAAACAGCTACCTGTAAGACGGTGGTAAAAGTAAATCAGGCCGAGAATGCACCTCTCATGCCGGCAAATAGTATGATCGCAGATCATAATGCAACGACCGTAGGAGAGGTTACGCTACCGGAGTGCTGGATCTGGAGCAGTGAGGATGCCGGAAAAACTCTGAATGCCGGAGAAACTGTGACGGCGACAGCTATCTTTAATCTGTATAATAAGGGAAATTATAAAAATGAGACTGTACAGGTCAGCATTACAAGGCCTGCACATATTCTGATGGCAATAACCAAAAAAGATGCAATCTGTACGGAAAATGGAAATACCGCATACTGGACATGTGCATTGTGTGGCAGATATTTCTCAGATGAAAACGGAACGACAGAGACTCCAACTGGTAGCTGGATCATTCCTGCTACCGGTCATACTCTTTACAAGGAACCGGTTGCTTATATACAGCCGGATGCCCAAAAGAATGGGTCCGTTACCTATCAATGTCAGGTATGTGATGAAACCATATCCATTGAGATTCCGGCCACTACAATCATTGTTCCTGACACCTTGGAACAGCTGACCGATGTAGGCTTGTCCGTTTCTGGCTGGACTTGGGAGACACAGGAAAAATTGCTTCCGGGAACCATTGTTACAGCAATCGCTACTTATAAGGTAACAGAGGATCTTACCATTACAGATACGATTCAGATCAAGGTGTCCTGCTCTGCAACAAATGGCAGCTATCAGCTTGGTTCAAATGATGCAGCCACTATCCGTTGCACCGGTGTATTAAGTGCATTCCATGGTCTTTTGGTAGATGGAAAACCTTTGACACAGGGACAGGAATATACAGCAGCTTCCGGTTCCACGATCATTACGTTTACTGCGGATTATCTCAATACGTTGTCAGCCGGAAAGCATACAGTGGTTATGACCTATGCTTCCGGTGATGTGGAGGCAGAGCTTCTGATCACGAAAGCAGGTGATGTGCCAAAGAATGATGAAACAAAGAACGATGAAACAAAGATAGAGCCACAGCCTGATAACACGGGATCGGCCAGTGCAACAGGGGAAACGACATCTTCTGGTAACGGAGCATTACCGGCAACGGGAGATGATACCCCGGTACTTTTATGGCTCTTGCTGTTTACAGCTTCGGTGGGAATGTTGATCGTAGTAATCAGAAAATATAAAAATATAAAATAGACATAAATCAGAAACCAATCAGTAGTAAAAGGAGCCGTTCTCTTATGGAATGGCTCTTTTTTATGTCCAAATGGATTACCGATGTCTATTTGGGGATGGATAAAGACGAAATCACATGATATGATATCACATAGTTAGATAAATCTAACATAAATTAGCATAGGCGGAAAGGATTGACTATGGATTTAAATGTAAATGATATTGCAAGTCTCGGAAGCAATGTAAAGACAATGATAAAAAGCGAGAATTGCTCTGCCCTCATGCTGAATGACGCCACGGGAGAGGGCGTCATGACCATATACAGCGTCATGCCGGGAGTTATGATCTGTTTTTCGGATATGCACATGGAAAAATGTGCCTCGGAATTTGAACTGAAAAATGATAAAAAGGTTTTCTGTATCGATCACTGCCGGGAAGGGCGCATCGAAATGGAAGTGCAGCCCGGAGTATTCAGTGTCATGCAGGAAAATGAATTGCGGCTGGATAACCGGGAAAATCATAAAGGAAAAACCTATTATCCGTTAAAACACTACCATGGGGTGAGTGTTTTTATGGAAGTTGAAGAGGTTCAGCAGGCTCTTGATGAGATGTTCCGTGGATTTTCCGTATCGGTAGATGAGCTCAGGAGCCGGTATTGTACACAGGATAAGCCCTATGTGATCCGTGGTGATGAAGGACTTAGCCAGATCCTCTCCAGTTTTTATCAGAAAAATATGGGACGGCCGGAGCTGACAGAAGCAAAGGAATATTATCAGATAAAGGTCGTGGAATTACTTCTTTATTTAAAGATGATAACGGTGGAGAGCAGCAAAGAGGTCAGGCCCTATTATTACAAGACCCAGATGGAAAAGATCAAAGCAATCCATGCACAGATTACGGGTGATCTGCAGAAGCGGTTTACGATAGAAGAACTGGCAGCCATGTATGAGATTTCGCCTACCACGATGAAGAACTGCTTCAAGGATGTATATGGGGATTCGATTTATTCCTATCAGAAAAGATATCGGATCAATCTGGCGGCCAATATGCTTTTGCAGGATAAAAACAGGGAAATACAGGAGATCGCGATCAGTGTCGGATATGAAAATCCGGGAAAGTTTTCGGCAGCCTTCCGAAGCGTGATGAGCGTGTCTCCGGCAGAATATAGAATCAGGAAAGAAGGAATCAGGTAATGGAAAACAGTAAAGCAGCGAAAAAAAAGGATAGCTGGCTGAAGGTATTGCTCAGCTATACCGATGGAAGCGGACGAAGACTTGGCACATCCATCGTCTTATCCATCATAAGCATTGTCAGCGGACTTATGCCGTATTACTGCATTTACCGGGGAATTGATCTGTACATAAGAAATATGGATCAGGTTCCGGTACAGGACATCGTCAAATGGTGTCTGCTCGCATTATTATTTTATGTAATTAAGGTCATAAGCTTTTCGGCTTCGACATGGATCTCGCACATAGCCGCATATCACATTCTGGAGGGCTTGAGACTGCGTCTTACCGACCGCTTTTTAAAAGCACCCCTGGGTGAGGTTGAAGGACATAGTATCGGTGAGATCAAGAGCATTATGGTAGAAAAGATTGAAAATATGGAGCCGCCGATCGCCCACATGATCCCGGAAGGAAGCGGACATATTTTACTTCCTGTCATCAGCTTTCTGGCACTGCTTACCATAGACTGGAGGATCGCGCTGGCATCGCTTGTGACCGTTCCGGTGTCTCTGGTATTTATGGCACTTACTATGGTGATCAGTGGAAAAAGCTTTACCCAGTACGACGAATCCAATGCCCAGATGAACAGCACGATCGTTGAATATATAGAAGGTATTGAAGTTATCAAGGCATTTGGCAGGGCCGGAACTTCATATGAAAAATATGCAAAGGCAATCCTGGATTACAAAAAATTTGTTGTCAAATGGCTGTCATCCACATGGATCACCATGAAAATGACTTTTGCGCTGTTTCCGTCCACCCTCCTTGGAACATTGCCGGTGGGTCTGTATCTGACCATGAACGGACATATGACAATATCCGAGCTTGTGTTGGCAGTTATGTTGTCCATGTCCATGGTGACATCATTTGCAAAGATAGAGGTATTTTCAGAAAATATCCGCGAAATGCAATATAACATAGAAAGCATTCAGGACTTCCTCACCATGCAGGAGCTGCCTGAGCCTTCTGAACGCGCAAAGATTACAAACCATGATATCCAGATGAAAAATGTTCATTTTTCCTATACAGGAGAGGACAAGGACGAAATCCTTCATGGAATTGACCTGAAGATGCCGGAAGGAAGCTTTACCGCACTGGTTGGTCCGAGTGGCGGCGGTAAATCAACCGTTGCAAAGCTGCTTTCCCGTTTCTGGGATGTAACCGACGGAAGCATTACCATTGGCGGCGTCAATATCAAAGAAATGCCGTTGGAGCAGCTTTCTGAAATGGTCAGCTTTGTTACACAGGATAATTTCTTATTCCGGTGCTCTATCATGGAAAACATTCGTCTCGGCAACCCGGCAGCAAGTGATGAAGAGGTCAAAGAGGCTGCTAGAAAGGCATGCTGTGAGGAATTTATAGAAAAACTGCCGCAGGGCTATGATACACCGGCAGGTGAAGCCGGTAAACGCTTATCCGGCGGAGAGAAGCAGAGAATTGCCATTGCAAGGATCATGTTAAAAAATGCTCCGATCGTCATTCTGGATGAGGCAACCGCTTTCACGGATCCGGAAAATGAAAACAAGCTGCAAAAGAGTATTGAAGAGCTGACAAAGGGCAAGACCCTTCTTGTAATTGCACACAGACTGTCTACGATTACGTCAGCAGACAGGATCGTGGTGTTAAAGAATGGAAATATAGAAGCGGAAGGAACGCAGGAAGAGCTGCTTGCAAGCTGTCCGCTTTATGAAAGAATGTGGCAGGCTCATGTGGGTGCAAAACACTGGGCAGTCGGAGTACAGAAAGAAGGTGTAGATTCATGTTTGGCACAGTAAAAAGGATTATTGACTGGTGTGGCAGCTTCAGAAAGAACTTATATATCGGTTTTGTATTTTCGTTTTTTTCAGGCTGGTTTGCTGCAATGCCGGTGATCTGGGCGGCATATATGATAGGAAAGCTCGTTGAGTATGCAGGAGACGGAATAACACCTGACAGAGCATGGATAGGTAAAAGTGTAGGAATTTTATTACTGTTTATTTTTCTTAGATTTTTGTTTGATTATCTGCGTGCCAGATTTCAGGAATCAATCAGCTATGAGCTGATCGCAAGAGACAGACTTGCAGTCGGAGATGCCTTAAAACGTGTATCCCTTGGATATTTCCAAAATATGAATACCGGTACGATCCTCAATTCCATTACAACCGGTCTTCATACACTGGAAGGCATGGGGATCCGTATGATCGATAATTTTGTAGGTGGCTATCTGAACTTTATCTGTATTCTTTTATGGCTGATCTATATCAACTGGAGAGTCGGACTGATCGCGATTGCGGGAGTAGCGGCATCTCTGATATTTTTACTGATTATCTCCAAATACAGTACAAGAAACGCACCGGTGTTAGCAGCTGCTAACAGAGATCTGACCGGAGCTACATTGGAATATGCCAGAGGTCTTGCGGTTGTCAAATCTTTTGGAAAAGCAGGTTCCTCCATGGATGCCATGAAAAAAGCCTGCAGAGACAGCCGTGACATCAACTTAAAGATTGAATGGGGATACATTCCCTATAATGCACTGCATCTGATCGCTTTAAAAATAGCAAGCGTATGTATCGTGATCGCAGCATTTTATCTGGGTGTTTCCGGACAGCTTGATTTTACATATATGGTCATTGTGGTATTATTATCATTCCATATTTTCAGTTCGGTAGAGCCAATCTCAGACTGTGCGCATGTACTTGCAGTCATTGATGATGCACTGGATCATCTGGATGAACTGAAAGGCAAATCCTTTATCGATGCAGATGGCAAACAGATATCGATCGATCATTATGATATCGAATTTAAAGATGTTGATTTTTCTTATGGCGAAGGACAGGGCAGAAGACAGGTACTTCACAATGTCAGTCTGAAAATCCCGGAAAATACAGTAACCGCGGTCGTAGGTCCTTCCGGAAGCGGTAAGTCTACGATCTGCAATCTGATCGCGAGATTTTATGACGTGGATGGCGGAAGTGTCAGCGTTGGCGGACATGATGTCAGGGAGTTTACATGTGACAGCCTGTTATCCAACATTTCCATGGTATTTCAGAATGTATACCTGTTTCATGATACGATAAGAAAAAATATCTGCTTTGGTAAGCCGGATGCAACAGAGAAAGAAATGATCGAAGCTGCTAAAAAGGCACGCTGCCACGACTTTATCATGGCACTGCCGGATGGCTATGATACTGTAGTCGGCGAAGGCGGCGGCAGTCTGTCAGGTGGAGAAAAACAGCGTATCTCCATTGCAAGAGCCATCTTAAAAGATGCCCCGATTATTATTTTAGATGAAGCGACAGCCAGCGTGGATCCCGAAAATGAACACCTGATACAGGCTGCATTGTCCGAGCTTACAAAAGGCAAGACGATCGTAACGATCGCACACCGTCTGGCTACGATCGAACAGGCAGATCAGATACTTGTTGTGGATGATGGACAGATCGTTCAGAGAGGAACTCACAAGGAGCTTGTGGAAGTGCCCGGAAAATACCAGGATTTTGTAAATATCAGAAGCCAGTCAGAAGGCTGGAAGATCGGATAGGAGGAGATACGAAATGGAAGAATCAAAGAAATTGACAGGCAGGGATTTTATTACGATAGGAATCTTTTCCGCGATATATTTTGTGCTGAATCTGGCTGCCATGATCACAGGAATTGTGCCGGTTTTATGGCTGTTACTGCCCGGAGTGGCTGGAATTGTGACAGGAATACCGTTTATGCTGATGGAAGCCAAGGTAAGAAAGCCCGGAGCCGTGCTTATCATGGGCGCCATTACCGCATTACTTTATTATGTGACAGGACAGTTTACCGTGCTTTTACTGATCACATTTGCCGTTGCATGTGTTTTGTCCGAGGTGTACAGGGCCATTACAAAGTATGACAGCAATTTTGTACATATGACGATATCATTTATCCTCTTCTGTTATGGAATGCTCGGCTCTCCGTTGGCAATCTGGGTATACAGAGACAGCTTCTTAGCGCAGATCCAGCAAAACGGTATGACCGCGGAATATGTGAAGACATTATCAGGACTGATTTCCACACCTATGCTGATCGTATTATGTATCTCTCCGATCATAGGCGGACTGATCGGCGCGCTGATTGCGAAGGGATTATTCCGCAAGCATTTTAAGAAAGCAGGAGTTGTATAATGGATAAGAAAGCGTTGATAAACCATCTTGATCCAAGAGCCGGATTATGGCTGCTTTTCATTGCAAATATAGGAATGTTCTGTGAAAAAAATACAGAGCAGGGGAGTATGCTTTCGGGCATATTTCTCCTGCTTCTGTTGATGTATGGGCAATATAGGGCTGCAGCTAAGGGCGCCGTTATGCTCGTTGTGTTTCGGATTCTGCTTCGCTATGTGTTTCCATGGTGTCCGGGATGGGTAAATATGGTATTCCCGGTTTTTATCAATTATACACTGCGTATGCTTCCGTGTATTTTAGCCGGACTTTTAATTGTCCGTACATCATCCATGCAGAAGATGATCGCAGCGATGCACGCGCTTCATCTTCCGCAGGGCTTTACCATAGCAATGTCCACGACTCTGCGGTATTTTCCGGCTATCAAAGAGGAGTTTCTTCATATAAGGGCTGCAATGAAGCTGCAGAATATCCCGGTATCCAGCAGACTGGAATGTACCGTTGTGCCGCTTATGATGTCTGCGGTCAATACCTCTGATGAAATAGCGACAGCGGCCGTAGCAAGAGGAATTGATAATCCCGGTAAAAAGACCAGCATTATTACACTGCATATGTCTGTAACGGACTGGCTGGTAATGATTCTGGTGACGGTCCTGACCGTAATAATGATGCTGACAGGAGAAAGATTGTAGCTGGAAAATCTGACAGCTATAGATAATGATCATGATAAAATTTGAAAATGTAAGTGTAACCATACAGGGAAAGAAAATATTATCCGATATCAATCTGGAAATTCAGGATGGGGAATTTGTACTGATCTGTGGTGACAGCGGTTGTGGCAAAACCACCATGACAAGACTGATCAATGGACTGATCCCGCATTTTATAAAAGATGTCACTTTAGAAGGATGCGTTACAGTAGCGGATAAGGAAATGTCAAAGACACCCATGTATGAGATTGCGGAGCTTGTCGGTTCGGTCTTTCAAAATCCGAAAACCCAGTTTTTTCACACCAATTCCAATGCTGAAATGGCATTCGGTATGGAAAACAGGGGCATCGAACCGGAATATATAAAAAAGAGGATAAAGAGTACCATTACGGAACTGAACATGGAGAAGCTTGCGGACCGCAATGTGTTTTCGATGTCCGGCGGTGAAAAGCAGCTGCTTGCGTTTGCATCCGTGTATGCAATGGAGCCACAGGTTTACGTGCTGGATGAGCCATCAGCCAATCTGGATATGGAAGCTATCCATAAGCTTTGTGAGAGACTTGAGGTTATCCGGAAAAAAGGACACACTGTGGTTGTAGCCGAGCACAGGCTGGCATATCTTCAGCCTTTTGTAGACAGGATCATCTATGTTAAAGAGGGGCGGATAGAGCGGGAATTTACACCTTCGGAATTTAGAGCACTGTCAAATGATGACCATGAGCGTATGGGACTTCGCAGTATTTGTCAGGAGCAGATTCAGATTCCAAAGCTTGAGCCTTCGTCCGAGACGGCGGATCTTATGGTAAGAGAGCTTTCCTGTCGGAGAAAAAAACAGGTGATCTTTCAGAATATCAGCCTTTCTGCAAATGAGGGCGATATCATAGGGATTGTAGGAAAAAATGGAGCCGGAAAATCCACTTTTTGTAATTGCCTGTGCGGACTTCTTTCAGAAAGCGGGGGACAGATTGTATACAAAGGAAAGAGACTGTCCCAAAAATCCAGGACCAAGCTTTTTGGCATGGTTATGCAGGAGGTAAACCACCAGCTTTTTTCAGACAGTGTCAAAAATGAATGTCTGCTGGCAAAAGAGGATGCAACAGATGAGGAAATCCGGGCTCTTTTAGCAAAATTTGATCTGGAAGAATATGAGGACAGTCATCCGATGACCCTGTCTGGAGGACAGAGACAGAGGCTTGCCATATGTCAGGCGGTCATGGGCGGAAAAAAGCTGCTTATTTTTGATGAGCCGACAAGCGGACTGGATTTCAGGCATATGTGTCAGGTAGAAGAGCTCATGAAGGGACTGGCAAAGGAAAACTATGTTATATTGGTTGTGACACATGACTATGAATTTTTAAACCGGACCTGTGATGGATATATTATGATTGATGACAGCTCGTCCAAAAATTAATATATCTGTGTTGTGGATTAGCTGCTGCTAATGTTACAATATTAAGACAGAAAAACAAATTTGGTTTAAATGGTATTTTCGGGGAATGAAAGGGAGAGCGGAAGAAATCATGACCGATGAATTACAGTTTTTGACAAATGAAGATCATGCACCGGTTGTTTTATATATCACCAATGAAAATTTTGAATTTCAGGGTGATGCTGTCTATGCAAAGGTAAAACAGATGACAGACATCCCGTTTGATTTCTGCGAGTTACCTGTTGCTAACTGGGATGACTGCCTGACACCGTGGGCGACAGATCCGCAAATGAAAGGCAGGAGCTTTACAGGAGGCGGAAAACAGCTTCTTGAAAAGATTGGAGAAAATGTGCTTCCGCTCATAGATGAAAAGCTTCCAAATCATCGGGAAATTTACATTGCCGGATATTCGCTTGCCGGTCTTTTTTCCTTGTGGACCCTGTATGAGTGTGACCGGTTTGACGGTGCTGTCTGTTGTTCCGGTTCTTTATGGTATCCGGGATGGAGTGAATATATGGAGCAGACATCTTTGCAAAAAAAATCGGATGTGTATCTGAGTCTCGGAAAGAAAGAGCCGCATACCAAGCACCCGCTCATGAAAAAAAGCGGAGAAATGATGGCACTGCAATATGAACATCTGATGAAAGATCTTTATGCTGGTAAGATCACATTTGAATGGCAGGAGGGTGGCCATTTTGACCATGTAGAAGACAGGATTGCCAGGGGAATTTATTGGATATTGACCGAAACAGGCAGAGACAGGAGTAAGTATGAAAAATCCTAGGATAAACCGTATAATCGGTTATATAGTAATGATGATCGGATTTGTGCTGTTTTATCGGGGATTTCATTATCCGACGGCACAGGATCCGGTAAATGGTAAAAACTGGGTGTTAATAATTGTTTCCTTATTGATTGTGATAGGTGCACTTATATGGCTGATTAAGAAGGTAAGATGTCCCTATTGTAATCAGTTGCTGTATATCAAATTGCACAATATAGATATCTGTCCGCACTGTGGACGACGTATTGGATAATATCTGCTTTGGCAGATAGTGCTATGCAAACAAAGCGTTATAATCCTCCGGCATAAAACGGTGATAGATGATGTGACAGCCTTCATCTTTAAAGCAATAATAATATGGATCTTTACGCTCCATAAAACGGATGAGGACATCAAAGTCCTCATTTTTGATTTCTTCAACAATGCATGTCTCATCCCATTTTCTGAAAAAATCAATAATATTTTGTAGTGTTGTTCCACTCTGCTGCAAAAGCTTTACCAGATCATAGATGAATACATTTTTTTCACGGTTCTGATAGACATATTCTGAGGCAGCAGGTGCTAACTGAAAGCAGAAGCGGTCACCTTTATGGGAGATTTCCGCAATCTCAAAGCCCGGTGTCGTACAATTCGGAAAATCTGCAAGCTTTTTTTCCATATCGATAGCCGAAGCTTCACATGCAAAGAGATGATTGAGCGATTCCAATGGGTAATACAGGCGGATCGTTTCTTTGCGGTAGCCAAGCTTGGCCTGTTCCTCTGTTACCATATCTGAAAGATTTTCCTCTAAACGTTTATATATTGTTATTTTATCCTGCATGGTGGTACTCCGTTCATGTTTTATATTTATGATATCAATATCCTACCTAAAATGTAGGATATATTGAAGGGCATGTCAATATTGTATTTTTGTGATATCAGTATCAAAGAGTATGAAAGGTCAGACTACAATGCTTTATTGCATAAAAATTATCAATAATTGCAATAACTAATTTTCGTTAGTTGACGCTAACAAACCGCAATGATAGAATCCAGTCGTGCCAAAATTATCATTATGTAATCATTATGATAAAAAGGCGTTATATGTGACATATGTTCAGTCATTTGTGAAATGAAACATAAGATCAGAAGGAGAAATTATGGGAAAAACAGTTGTTGAGTTTAAAGATGTTGTAAAGACATACGGAAGTGGTGAAGCCCTTCAGTATGCGGTCAATCACATTGATTTTACGATCGATGAGGGTGAGTTTGTGGTTATACTGGGACAATCCGGTGCCGGTAAATCGACCGTGCTTAATATTCTGGGCGGAATGGATCAGCCGACAGAGGGAAAGGTCATTGTCGATGATAAAGAGATCACCGGAATGAATGACAGGCAGCTTGGAAAATACCGGGCCAATACGATCGGTTTTGTATTCCAGTTTTACAATCTGATTCCCAGTCTTACAGCTTATGAAAATATTGCACTGACAAAAAATATTGTAAAGGATGCGGCAGATCCGGCCAAGCTTCTGGATATGGTCGGATTGACACACTGCAGGGACAAATTCCCGTCCCAGATGTCCGGTGGTGAGCAGCAGAGAGTTGCGATCGCAAGAGCACTTGCCAAAAATCCCAAGATCATTTTAGGCGATGAGCCGACAGGAGCTTTGGATTCGGAAACCGGTGTCATTGTACTGGAATTATTACAGAAGATGTGCAGGGAAAAAGGCTGTACCGTTATCCTGGTTACACACAATGCGGAAATTGCGCAGTGTGCGGATAATGTTATCCGTATGAAAAACGGAAAGATCCGTGAAGTAAAGCTCAATGAAAATCCGCTTTCTGTTAGAGAGGTGGAATGGTAGTATGCTTACACGAAAAATGCTTCGAGAGATAAAATCAAATTTTGGACAGTTCTTTTCTATTTTTCTGCTGTCTTTGATCGCGCTGATGTGTTATGTCGGCTTTGAAGCCAATGTCATCGGTGCGCGTGATGCCATGAAGGTTTTCCACAAAGAAACCAATGTGGCAGACGGCTGGATCTATGGAGAGGGCTTTACGAGTGACAATTTAGAGGCTGTCCGCAAGCTTTCCTTTGTAAAAGATGCACAGCTTCGTATGAGTGTTACCGCATCTGCACTGGATTGTGATGATGCGCAGGTGGATCTTTATCTGATGGACGAAAGCCGCATCAATAAGATAGAGATTCTGGATGGAGAAGCTTTTGATCCGGATGATACAGAAGGAATCTGGATATCCAAGGCTTTTGCGGACAGCAGAGATTTAAAGGTAGGAGATTCCTTTAAGGTTTCATATAATGGTGTCACCTTTACGAAGACAATCCGCGGACTTGGCGAGACACCTGAGTATGAATTTCGTCAGGCAGAGAAGGATCCCGATATATTTTTGGAAAACATCACCTTTGCTTATATGCCCTATGAAGGCTTTCCGGTACGTGAATATGTAAAGCACCTGATCGAGACAGGAAAAATCACGGTAAAACAGGTTATCGAGCATTCTGATGCATTAAATGATGTCGTGGAAAAACTGGAATCCGTTGGCATGACTGTAGATGATATTACTACGGATATGCTGCTTGACAAGGTAGATTCCATGAGTGATGAAAAGCTGTTAAAGCTGATGCCTTATACAGAAATGCTTGTCTGTGTGGACAATCAGGACGCACTTTCCTATGAAGATGAGATTGCCGATGCGCTTGACAACAATTATGCGGTCATGGTTGATGAAGCAAGCATTCAGGGACTGAGCAGATTGGATGCAGAGCTGAAACAGCACGATTCCTTTGCCAGCGTTTTTGCAGGTGTGTTTGTCATTATTGCTATTCTGATCATCAGTACAACCATGGGACGTATGGTGGATAAGCAGCGTACCCAGATCGGAACCTTGAACGCACTCGGCATGTCAACCGGCAGGATCATATTCCATTATATCAGCTACAGCTTTATTTTATCCCTGCTCGGTGCCCTTTGCGGAATCTGGGTCGGATTAAAGGGTCTTGGCTATATGATGGTATCCATGTTCAGCAAGTGGTACATTGTACCGGGATGGGTCGAAGGCTTCAATGAAAAGAGCGTGATCGTTGCCATATTGGTAGTTGGATGCTGCGTTCTGTCTTCTTTCCTGACCTGCAGAAAGATCATTCATATCAAGCCTGCAGAGGCTTTGAGACCGGCACCGCCAAAGAGTGGTAAAAAATGTATTTTTGAAAAACTTCCTTTCTGGAACCGTCTGGGATTTTATACACAGTACAATCTGCGTGATGTTTCCAGAGCCAAGCTTCGTACCCTTATGGGAATTGTCGGTACAGCCGTCGGAATGCTTATGATGGTATACGGTCTTTCCTGTGGTCTTTTAGTAGATACCATGTACGAATGGACTTTTGAAAAAATACAGAAATTTGACAATGAGCTGGTATTGTCCGGCGATATCAAAATCGATGAGGCCGACAAGCTGAAGAATGAGGTTGACGGCGAGCTTGTCATGGTCGGTCAGGTGGAAATTTCCACAAAGAAAAATGCCACAGCCAAGGACAAGACCAAACAGACCCTGACCGTTGTAGAAGGAAAGGGCTATTACAACATCACGGATGAAAAGCAGAATATCTTAACCATTCCCAAAGGAACCGTTGCCTTATCGCACAAGGTTGCAAAGGAGCTTTCTGTTGGTGTCGGAGATACGATCTACTGGCATATTTATACGGAAAATACCTGGTATGAGGCAAAGGTCGGCGTGATCAACCGTTCACCGGATACACAGGGAATTACTTTCCTAAGAGAAGATTTTGAAAAGACCGGAGCTGATTTTACACCGGGAATTTTGGCAACCAACAAGGATGTTACTTCCTATAAAAACCGCGAATATGTTACCAGTGTTGTGACAAAGACGGAGTTGAAACAGGCCTTTGATACGAGCATGGAGGTCGTTGATCTGCTCTTATACTTCATGGTAGGATTTTCAGTATTGATGATCATTCTTGTTTTGTATAACAGCGGCAATCTTTCCTTCAACGAACGTATCAAGGAATTTGCTACATTAAAGGTTATGGGACTTCAGACCTCCCAGATCAGAAATATCCTGACGATCCAGAATATCTGGCTTACCGTCATTGGTCTTATTATCGGAGCACCTTTCGGAAAGGCAACCCTGGAGGCCATGATGAACAGTAATGGCGAGCAGTTTGACTATACCATCCAGATCACTCCTCAGGTTTATCTGGAATCAGCCCTGTTTGTACTGATTGTTTCCATGCTGGTATCCTTCTTCTTCCAAAAGAGGATCAAACATCTGGATATGGTAGAGGTATTAAAGGGTGTTGAATAAAAGAATTTGTCAAAAACAGTTGACAGAATCAAAAGGCTAAAATAAAATAGCAGTCATAAAGAAACAAAGGCGTTTTGTGTGATGAGCACAGAGCGCCTTTTTTGTGGCTGACTGTCTGCATCAACGAGGAGTGAAAAAATGAATGTTTTTGATATTATCGGTCCGGTCATGGTAGGACCGTCCAGTTCCCATACGGCCGGAGCTGTACGGATTGGTCTGATCGCCAGAAAGCTGCTGGGAGAGGAGCTAAAGAGTGTGGTGATCAACCTTTATGGTTCCTTTCTGGATACCGGAAAGGGACATGGTACACAAAAGGCGATCGTAGCCGGGCTGCTTGGTATGCAGCCGGACGACATCCGTATCCCGCACAGTTTAGAGCTTGCAAAAGAAGCCGGACTACAGATTACATTTGGAGAGGCGGAATTAAAGGATGCCCATCCAAATACCGCACAGCTTTTTCTGACTGGAGTTAGCAATAGGCAACTTGAGGTCGTAGGAGAATCGTTAGGAGGATCCCGTATCAATATTGCACAGATCGATGGTATCAGCACCAATTTTTCGGGAGACTATCCGACCCTTGTTGTACACAATCAGGATCAGCCCGGACACGTTGCCGAGGTCACATCCATGCTGTCACACAAAATGGTCAATATTGCAGCCATGCATCTTTACCGGGCAAGCCGGGGCGGAGAAGCAGTCATGGTTGTCGAGTGCGATCAGGAGATACCCAAAGAAGGACTGCAGTGGCTTTCGCGGGTAGAGGGTGTTGTAAAGGTAACTTATTTGAGCCTGTTGGATGAAGGAGAGTGAAGAGATTGCGCTATCATTTGATGAGTGAACTGCTTACAGCTTGTAAAGAATTAAAACTGCCTATGTGGCAGATCATATGCATGGAGGATGCAAAGGAAAGACAAGTTTCAGAAGAGGAAAGCTTTGAAACCATGCGGCAGATGTATGAGAGCATGAGGGAAGCGGATGAAAGCTATGATGCAAAGCTCCGGTCCGCCAGCGGCATGGTCGGCGGCGACGGTGAAAAAATGCATCAGTACAATAAGAAGCATACAAAGATCTGTTCCGAGTATATGGGACTTGTGATGGAAAAAGCATTGAAAATGGGTGAATCCAACGCGTGTATGAAAAGGATTGTGGCTGCGCCGACAGCCGGCTCCTGTGGTGTGATCCCGGCCGTATTTATAGCCTATCAGACCTGTTTTGATACAGATGAGGAAACGATGATAAAGGCTCTTTTTGTCAGTGCCGGAATTGGCATGGTCATAGCAGAAAACGCATCGATTGCCGGAGCGTCGGGAGGCTGTCAGGCAGAGATTGGAACCGCTGCGGCGATGGCGGCCGGAGGACTGGTCTTTTTGCTCGGCGGAAGCAATGAGATGATAGCGGATGCCGTTGCCATCTGTTTAAAAAGCATGCTCGGCCTTGTCTGTGATCCTGTATGCGGCCTTGTCGAGGTGCCCTGTATCAAAAGAAACGTATCCGGCTGCATGAATGCGATCAGTGCTTCCCAGCTTGCTTTAGCGGGAATTGAAAGTGTGATTCCTGCAGATGAAGTCATCGATTCCATGCGCAGGGTCGGAAATGATCTGCCGGTCTGCCTGAAAGAGACCGCAAAGGGAGGACTTGCGACTACGCATACCGCCATGATGATTGAAAAAAGCCTGCAGGAAAAATAAAAATGTATTTATTTTTGTGCAAATGCATAAATTTTTAAAAAATACTTGTTGCATTCTAACAAGTGTGATATAACAGTTGCAAGAGACAAAGAGGTCGATACCCTTTGTCTCTTTTTGTTTATACCTCATACAATTCCGGTACATAGTAGATAAAGTCTCGGATACATATTTTTAATGATGATTACATTATGACTACAAAGGAGCAGTTGTTACTGCTCCTTTTTTGTTTATCATGCTTGTTGCGAGGAGGAATGGATATGGAGAAAAAAATATTGCCGGCCGGTGATGCGGCACTGGTAGTGGAATTTGGACGGGAAATCAGTGATGAATTGAATGAACAGGTACATCTTCTTGCCGGGGCAATGAAGAGATCACCTATTCACGGAGTCAGGGAAGTGCTTCCGACCTTCCGAAGCCTCATGGTCTGTTACGATCCCGGCGTGATCAGCTTTGCAAAGTTAAAAAAGAAAATTGAACATATAAAGCTTGATGGAAAAATGGCAGGCACGGAAATGGATGAGACCCTACTGGTGCCGTGCTGCTACGGCAATGAGTTTGGACCGGATCTTGCAGATATGAGCAGCATGCTTGGTTTATCAGAGGAAGAGATCATCCGGTTACACAGTACACCGGATTACAAGATATACATGCTGGGCTTTTTACCCGGATTTGTATATCTGGGAGGTCTGGATGAAAGGATACATGCCAAGAGGCTGGACAGCCCGCGAACTGCTATTCCAAAAGGAAGCGTAGGTATCGGAGGTTCGCAGACCGGTGTTTATCCGATCGCTTCACCGGGTGGCTGGAGACTGATCGGCAGCACACCCCTGGAATTTTACAATCCGCTTCGAGAAGAGCCTATTCTTTGCAAGGCGGGCGAAAGACTGAGATTTGTTCCGATTGACCAAAAGGAATATGAGCTGATAAAAAAAGACGTGGAAAACGGAACCTATCATCCTGAATATCAAAAGAAAATGGCATAAAACGGACAGCGAGGAGTGAGTGTTATGAAAATTCAGATAATCAATCCGGGACCTTTAACAAGTGTACAGGACGCCGGCAGATTTGGATATATGGAATACGGAATTACTTCTTCCGGAGTGATGGATATGGATGCATACCGCACAGTCAATAAGCTGGTAGGCAACCACGAAGGCGAGGCTGTTTTGGAAGCAACTTTGATGGGACCGACCTTTCAGGTAAGCGGAGAAGGGCTGATTGCCTTTTACGGAGCTGACATGCCGGCAACACTTGACGGTGCGCCTTTGGAAAGAGGAAAAGCCTATCTGGTAAAGGATGGGCAGACCGTAGCCTTTGGAATGGCAAAATCAGGTGTCCGGGCCTATATCGCCTTTGCGGGAGGAATTGATGTTCCCGTGGTAATGGGCAGCCGTTCCACCAATATGAAATGTGAGATCGGCGGTTATCAAGGCAGAAAGTTAGCCGCTGCTGACATCCTTCCCATTGCCGATCCGAAAGAGGGCAGAAAGAAATGGGAAAAGCTCATGAAGCAGTCTGTACCCGCAAAGGATTATCCGTCGCAGATCAGTGTCCGGGTTGTCTTGGGACCGCAGGATGATTACTTTACAAAAAAAGGACTGGATACCTTTTTACATACCGGTTATCAGGTATCACCGCAGAGTGACCGGATGGGCATCCGTTTTTTGGGAGAAGCCATTGAAGGCGTATCTTCCATGGATATTGTTTCGGATGGTATTACATTCGGATCCATCCAGATCACATCGGAAGGTCTGCCAATCATATTGATGGCAGATCATCAGACAACCGGTGGATATGCCAAGATCGCTACAGTGGTGACCGAGGACTTATGTAAACTGGCACAGGCAAGGCCGGGAGATCACGTTGCATTTGAGGCGGTGCCGGTTGAGGCAGTTCAGAAAAAGAAATCATGGTTTCGTTCATAAATGAACTGATACAGGAATGAAAGGTGCATAAGTGGATGCAGGTTCATCTTGAAATGCAGAAAGAATGGACTAAAAAATAAAAGCTTGGAAGGTGAGCAATATGACAGACAAATACGAAGATGGAAAACAGGCAGTGGATTACAAGGATATGGCACCGAAGGATGTGCGTGCATTGATCCGCTCCGGTGTGATCACCGGACAGACAAGTGGTATGTGTGATGGGTATGCACAGGCTAACTTAGTAGTGCTTCCCAAGGATCTGGCTTTTGATTTTTTACTGTTTGCATTTAAAAATCCCAAGTCCTGTCCGTTACTGGAAGTGACCAATGCAGGAGACAGGCTGCTGACAGAAATTGCAGATCATGCAGATATAGCAACGGATATCCCGCAGTACCGGATTTATGAAAAAGGTGTCCTGACCGGGGAATATACAGATGTTTCATCTTTCTGGAGAGATGATCTTGTAAGCTTTCTGATCGGTTGTAGCTTTTCTTTTGAAGGTGAGCTTTTAAGCGCTGATGTTCCGGTCCGTCAGATCGAGGAAAACTGCAACGTCCCGATGTACAAGACAAATATTCCCTGTAAGAGTGCCGGAGTATTCCATGGAAATATGGTTGTCAGCATGAGACCGATCCCTTATGAACTCGTTCCCAAGGCTGTACTTGTTACCGGAGCCATGCCCAAGGTACATGGAGCACCGGTTCACATCGGCAATCCGGAGGCGATCGGTATCCGGGATATCAATCATCCCGATTTTGGTGATATGGTAACGATCAAAGAAGGAGAGGTTCCGGTATTCTGGCCCTGCGGTGTGACACCACAGTCCGTGATCATGGATTCCAAGCCGGATTTTTGTATCACACATTCGCCGGGACATATGTTTGTGACAGATGTTAAAAATGTTAATTTAAAATATTAGTTTACATAATTTTGAAAATTCGGCTATATAAAATTAAAATTTTAGAAGCAGGATTTTATGAACTCATGAAAATCACAAAATATAACCTGGCAATTTAATATCTATATATTTGAGAAATAAGTATAAAAAAGCAAAGAAAGAGGGAAGTAACGATGAAAGTTGATTTGAATGCAGATCTTGGTGAAAGTTTTGGTAGCTATACCTGTGGCATGGATGAAGAGGTCATTCCCTATATCTCATCTGCCAATGTAGCCTGCGGCTTCCACGCATCGGATCCATTGGTAATGTCAAAAACCGTAAAGCTTGCAAAAAAGAGCGGCGTATCCATCGGAGCACATCCGGGTTATCCCGATCTGGTGGGATTTGGACGACGCAATATGGATGTTAAGCCAGAGGAAGTCAAAGCCATGATACAGTATCAGGTTGGCGCGTTGCAGGCTTTCTGTACAGCCAACGGATGCAAGCTTGCACATGTCAAACCACATGGAGCCATGTACAATATGGCAGCCAAGGATGAAAAGTTAGCACATGCTATCGCAGAAGGAATTTATGAAGTTGACCCCGGTCTTACATTGTTAGGACTTGCTAACAGCTTTTTGATCAGTGCCGCAAAGGAAACCGGTTTAAAGGCTGCCAATGAAGTCTTTGCAGACCGTGCCTACAACAGTGACGGAACTTTGGTAAAAAGAGGTCTGGAGGGTGCAGTGATCACAGATGAAAATATAGCGATCAGCCGTGTGCTGCAGATGGTAAAGAAAGGAACCGTTGTAGCAATCGACGGAAAAGAGATTGAGGTCTGTGCCGATTCCGTATGTCTGCACGGAGACGGCAAAAAAGCAGTTCTTTTTGCAAAGGAGCTGAGAGAGCATCTCGAAGCCGAAGGTGTTGAAGTTGTACACTTTTAACATCGTGTTTTAAGCCGGTTGTAATAGCCGGATACCATAGAAACAACAGAGCTATAGTAATTATTTTTTATATTAGAGGAGGCGGTAGAAATGAACACGATTGAAGATATCGTCCTGCGTTATTCAGAGCGCGGCATGAAGGATATCAGACCTTATGTTTCAACCGACTGCTGTCATAAGGCAGCAAAAGAAATTCTGTCATGGGAGAGAGGAAATGTATTCTTAACCACCGGTTTTTATGTGGCCGGATATGCAGAAACCGACGGACCGGTTGGAACGCTGACACTTGCACTGGCATTGAAAAAGCTGGGATTTTCCCCCATTATGCTGACTGATTCCTATTGCGAGGGATTTTTTGAGGAGCAGCCAATAGGCGTGGAATATGTTTCAATGGATGCTGACAAGAAAGAACTCGATGAGCTGGTGGCAAAATACCAGCCGGTAGGCATGATCTCCGTTGAACGCTGCGGTAAAAATGACGAAGGCCTGTATGCCAATATGAGAGGTGTTGATATATCGCCCCACACAGCCCCGATTGATGAACTGTTTGTATCATATGGCAACCGTATTCCTTCCATTGGTGTCGGTGACGGCGGAAATGAGATCGGTATGGGAAAGATCGCAGGTCCTATTCGCAGGAAGCTTTCTTTAAATCCCTGTGTGGTCAGCACGGATGTACTCGTTATTGCATCGGTATCCAACTGGGGAGCCTACGGAATTGTAGCAGCACTTGGAAGTATTACCGATAAAAAGCTTTTACCGGAATTTTCATGGATTGAGGATTATATAGCTTACACAGTTAAAAAAGGGAGCGTGGATGGTATTTCACATGAAAACATCGTCAGTGTAGATGGAAAAGACATGACCATTGAATGTGAGATCATCACAGCCCTGCACATGGCTGAAACCCAGTCATAAAACAGCAAAAAAGCAACAAAAACAAACAGCAAAATAAGCTACTAATACATAAACGGCCACACCGTGCATGTATTGTAAATAAAACGATAGAAGAGGAGAGATTACTATGAAGACACTTGGTTATTACAACGGAAAATTTGACGAACTGGACAAAATGACAATTCCCTTCAACGACAGGGTATGTTTCTTTGGTGATGGCGTATACGATGCAGGCCCTGCCAGACATTATCATCTGTTTGCCATTGACGAGCATATTGAAAGATTTTTCAATTCCGCAGCTCTGATGGATATTGAAATTCCTGTTACAAAAGAAGAATTAAAAGATCTTTTACAGGAAATGGTCAACAAAATGGATACCGGCGATAACTTCGTATACTGGGCATGCTCAAGAGGTACCGGCATCAGAAATCATGTCTATGAAAAAGGCCCCGGAAACCTCTGGATCATGATCAAACCCGACAAGCTCAATGACTGTCAGAAACCGATCAAGTGTATTACGCAGGAAGATAAGAGATTTTTATACTGCAACTGCAAGACCTTGAATCTGCTTCCTTCTGTATTATATGCTGAAAAAGCACACAATGCCGGTGTGGATGAAACAATTTTATACCGTCATGACGGACGTATCACAGAGTGTGCTCACTGCAACTGCCACATCTTAAAAGATGGCATCTTATACACAGCACCGACCGATGATAAGATCCTTCCCGGTATCGCAAGAGCACATCTTATCAAAATGTGCAAAAAGCTGGGTATTGCGGTAAGCGAGACACCGTACTATCTGGATGATCTGTGGAAAGCGGATGAGCTGATCGTTACATCTTCTTCCAATGTCTGCATGTATGTGGATGAACTGGATGGCAAACCGTTTGGTGGAAAGGATCAGGCAACGTTATTCCGCTTAAGAGATGCGTTGTATCAGGAGATCTGTGAAGCAACAGAATGAGGATGATTTATGGCTGTAACTGTGGGAATGTTATACAAAGAATCAACCAAATATAAGATGAACTATCTTGCCGGAGAAGATGGGTTTGGCAATACCGTTGACTGGGTTCACATGATTGAAACCGTTGACGGGGCCAACTTCCTTCACGGGCAGGAGCTGATACTGACTGCCGGTATTTTGGAACAGGATGAGCAGGCACTTCTTAAGTTTGTACAAACAGTTTGTGAAAAGAATGCCAGCGCGCTTGTGATCAATACCGGCATGTTTGTACATCAGATTCCGGCGTCCGTGATCAATTTTTGCAATGAGCACAAATTTCCGCTTTTTTCCATTCCGTGGATCGTGCCTCTTGTAGATGTGACCAAGGATTATTGTCAGAGGATCATCGATGACGATGTCCGGGAAGACAACATCATCACGGTATTCAAAAATCTGATTTTTCAGATTGGTAATAAAGAAGAGGGAATCCGGCAGATGGAACGTTTCGGGTATCTGAGTAACTGCGTTGTACAGTGTATCTGTATCCAGTTGGATATCGAAAAGGGAACGCATGCTTTTGTGACGGAAGCAGAAAAGCTTGCAGCGATGGTAAAGCGTCTCGCCTGCGAACAGAAAAAACAGTATCTGACATTTGAATATCAGGAGCGGCGTATTGTCATTTTGTTTGACTATACGCAGGAAGCTGTTGATGACTATGTGGACAGACTGTTTAAAAAGCTGTCTGAGAGAAAGATGCTTTCTTTTACTTATATTGGACTGAGCGATAATGTAAAAGGATTGGAATGTCAGAGTGAAAATTTCAAGCATGCATTTTGCGCCTGTGATATTGCACAAAAGAAGCAGGAGCATATCTTAAAATACAGGGATATGGGACTGTATAAGCTGCTTGTCAGTATTTCATCGCCTGAAACGATCAATGAGTATTATCAGGAAACTCTTGGAAAACTGTTGGAGTATGATAAAGAAAACGGGACGGAAATCTATCGTTTTATCAAGACTTATATTGCCTGTGACGGACATCAGGGAAAGGTCAGCGATACTTTTTTTGTCCACCGGAACACGGTCAACAACTATGTAAAGAAGGCAGAGGACATTATGGACATTGATCTTTCGTCCTGGGAAGGGCGGGCCAAGCTGTATATTGCCTGCCTTTTGGAAGCATTTTTACAAAATTGATGAGTGCAGATGCACAAAAATACATGGTTAAATATCTATTGCCTATGTCTTATGGCGATGCTAGAATGACAACATCGAAAGACAAAGAGGTCAGATCCGGAAGGGTTTGGCCTCTTTTCGATTCGGTGTTATTATTTTTTATATAAGAGAATATATAAGAAATGGAGGCAGATCATATGTCGTATCAGGTACTAATGCCAAATAAAACCTTTATAGGAGCCGGAGCTATCGAGCAGGCAAAGGACAGTTTAAAGTCACTTGGAAGCAATGCTTTGATCATTTCCGGAAAAATAGTGGAAAAAAGCGGAATTGTAAAAAAACTGACGGATGTATTGGAGGCAGCAGACATCCAATATACCGTATTTACAGATATCAAGGGTGAACCGGATGACCGTATGGTTGCAGAGGCTAAAAAAGCTTTTGATGAAAATAAGTGTGATATGGTAATCGGAATCGGAGGTGGCAGCCCGCTTGATTCGGCAAAAGCTGTTTCAGCGGCATCCGGATATGTGCCGATAGCACTGATCCCGACAACAGCCGGCTCCGGTTCGGAAGCTACCAAATTTTATGTGGTTACCGAGACAGCGACAGATACCAAAAAGCTGATCACGGATGAAGCCATCATTCCAAAGCTTGCGATCATTGATCCGGCTTTAAGTGTTACGGCTCCTAAATCGATCACGGCAGCAACCGGTATGGATGCTTTGACACATGCGGTTGAAGCCTATACATCCAAAAAGGCAACACCTTATACCGATATATTTGCATTATCAGCTATTAAGCGGATCTTTGAATATCTGCCAAGAGCCTATGAGGACGGCACAGATCTGAAGGCAAGAGAAGAGATGGCATTTGCGGCTTATGAAGCCGGTGTGTGCATCAACAATGCTTCTGTGACGATCGTGCATGGCATGAGCAGACCGATCGGTGCTTTGTTCCATGTCCCCCACGGTATATCCAATGCGATGCTGATCGATGAATGTCTGAGCTTTGCAAAGGACGGCTGCATCGAACGGTTTGCCGATATCGGAAGGGCACTGGGCATTGCCGGAAGCAATGAAGAATGTGCAGATACGTTTTTTGTATATCTCAAGGATCTTTGCAAAACATTGGAAATCCCAACATTGGAAGCATATGGAATTGATAAAGACGAGTTTTTCAAGCATATGGATAAGATGGCAGGGGACGCACTTGCCTCCGGAAGTCCTTCCAATACCAGAAAAGAAGTGATAAAGGAAGATATCCTTACCATTTATAAAAAACTCTGGGATTAAAGAAGCTTTCGGGCAACAGAAATAAATATCGTACATAAAAGGCAAAGGAGCTGATTTTAAGATCGGCTCCTTTTGTTGTTTTATCATAAACCAGAAAAGGGAGGGAAAGCGTATGAAAAAATATGTGATTACCATCGCGAGAGGATTTGGCAGTGGTGGAAAGGAAATCGGTGTAAAGCTTGGTGAAAGGCTTGGAATACCGTGCTATGAGCAGCAGCTTTTAAGAATGGCATCCGAGCAGAGTGGTATCAATGAAGCATTGTTTAATTTAGCCGATGAAAAGCTGGAAGTAAAGGATAAGCTGAAAGGGCTTCCGTTTAATTATGTGGTAGAGCCGTCGGATAAGCGTTTTACATCCAACAACAACCTGTTCAACATCCAGAGCGAGCTGATCCGTAAGCTCGCCGGAGAGGAATCCTTCATCGTCATTGGAAAGTGTGCGGATTATGTATTAAAGGACTTTGTCAATGTGGCAAGCTTTTATATCGAAGCACCGAGAGCCGACTGTGTTGCTTCCATCACCAAAAAGATGGGTGTGACAGAAGCTGAGGCACACAGGCTGATTGAAAAGACCGATAAATACCGGGCTGATTATTACAAGCATTATACCAAAGGAAACTATTGGACCAATCCGGTGAATTATGACATGACCTTAAACAGTGCAAGGGTCGGAAGAGACCGGTGTGTGGATGTCATCGAGCACTATGTAAAAGTTAAATTTGGTCTGTAAGGGCCTTATTTATAAAAAAATGAAAAGCAGGAGGAAAAGATTATGAAAAGAAAACTTGGTAAAGCGGCGGTTATCGCCTCAACACTCGCACTTTCCGTTGGACTGTTATCAGGATGCGGTTCAAGCGGAGCATCAACAGCAAGTACTTCAAGCACTACCGAAGCTTCCGGTGATTTTGACGGAACCATTTCCATTGCCGGTATAGCACCTCTTACCGGATCCCAGGCAAGCTGGGGCGAGGGTGCCATCAACGGCTACAACCTGGCGATCAAAGAGATCAATGAGGCCGGTGGTATCGTGATTGATGGAAAGGCCTATCAGCTGACCTCGGCTGTATTTGCGGATGACAAGTCCGATGCAACAGAAGCGGTCAGTGCTTACAACAACTGTGCATCCTATGATGTCAGCGCCATCATTGGTTCCTGCTCATCCAGCTGTACCTTATCCTTTGTAGATGCAGCACAGCAGGCCGGAATTTTAGTCGTTACTCCTTATTCCACAAATGCAACTATTTGTAAAACAGGTGATTACATCTTTAGAGAATGCTTCTCCGATGCCAATCAGGGACCGACACTTGCAAAGCTGGCAACCGAAGAGTTTGGAGCTAAAAACATTGCAGTCATTGCTGCTGAAGACTCCGATTACTGTGCAGGTCTTGCAGAAGCAATGGAGGGAGCTCTTGACGGTATGAGTGATGTGACATATGCACATTACGGCTGTGTAACAACCGATACTGACTATACAGCACAGATTTCGAAAGCAATCGAGCAGGGGGCAGAAGTATTGATCTACCCCAACAACTATGATACCGTTCCCAACTTTGTTTCACAGGCAAGAGATGCAGGCTTTAGCGGACCGATCCTCGGTGGTGATGCATGGGATGGTACAGATGTGACAGGCTATGAATCCAAATTTGACAATACCTTCTATCTGACACATGTTGACCTTTCATCCGATGCAGAAAATATCCAGAGCTATGTAGCAGCTTATACCGAAGAATACGGTGGAACCGATGGACTGAATGCCGTATCATCTCTGTACTATGACACTGTTAAAATGCTTGCACAGGCTATGACAGAGGCCGGTTCTTACGATCCTTCCGTATTGAAGGATACATTGTTAAACATCAGCTATGAGAGTATGGGTGGTACCATTTCCTATGATGAAAACGGTGATGCTGTAAAACCTTTCACAATTGAAACCTTCAAAGATGGTAAACTCTCCTATTATGGTAGCTTTTAAAAAGAAATAGAACGACAGACCATCCGATTAAATCGGATAAAAAATGAGATTTTCAGTACTTCCGGGAGTATCTGATACTCCCGGAAATATCAAAAAAGAGGAGATGAGAGCATATGGCGAAATTAATACAAAGTCTTGCAAATGGCTTAAACCTGGGATCGATATATGCATTAACGGCTCTCGGATATACCATGGTATATGGCATTATCAGAATGATTAACTTTGCACATGGTGATTTTATTATGGTTGGTGGATTTACCTTATTCTACCTGATTCCTATTATGTTAAAGCTGGGATTGCCTGCATGGTTCGCAGTGTTTGTTGCCATTATCGTTTGTGTATTCGTAGGTGTCATGACAGAACAGATCGCATACAAACCTGTAAGAGGACAGGGATCCACAACAGCATTGATTACAGCACTCGGCATGAGCCTTGTTTTGGAAAACGGAGCACTGGTATTATTCGGATCTGCTCCCAGAAACGTACCGCCCATGTTTAGTTTATCCGAGGTGAAATTAGGATCGATTACAATTCCGGGAACTACAGTACTGACGCTTGTCATTGGTATTGTGGTGATGGTTTTACTTACATTATTTATAAAATATACGAAGCTTGGCAAGGCAATGCGGGCTGTTCCCGAAGATAAGATTGCATCAACACTTGTCGGAATCAATGTCAACCGGATCATTACCATCACATTTGCGATTGGTTCCGGATTGGCAGCGGTTGCGTCCATGATGTATACAACCTCCTATGTCAGCATCAAAAATGAATTGGGAATTACCCTTGGCTTAAAAGCTTTCGTAGCAGCCGTTTTAGGCGGTATCGGAAGTGTTCCGGGAGCCATGATCGGCGGACTGCTTTTAGGTATCATTGAAATCCTTGTCAAGGTATACATGCTTCCCGGTACATATGAAGCAGTTACATACTTACTTCTCATTCTGGTACTTTTGATCAAGCCTACCGGACTGATGGGTAAGAAGGTCAGTGAAAAAGTATAAAGGAAAGGAAGTGTGTGATATGCCTAAAAAAATCAAAAAAAGTTATATTGTCAGCTTTATAGCGGTTGTATTGGGATTTTTACTGCTCTGCCTTTTGTTTGATACCGGCCTTTTAGGAAAAAAATCAGCGTACTTCAACGGACTTCTCGTTGTCGGCATGTTTTATACCATTATTGTCTGTTCACTGAATCTGCTGACCGGCTACATGGGTGAGTTTTCACTTGGACACGCAGGCTTTATGTCAATCGGTGCCTATGCATCAGCCATCGTAACAACCCTGATCGCAAATCAGGCAGAGCTTCCGGGAGTGGTTTTATATATCATAGCCATTCTGGTCGGAGGTATTGCCGCAGGAATTATTGGTGTTCTGGTCGGAATACCGGCACTGCGATTAAGTGGTGATTATCTGTGTATCGTTACGGTAGCCGTTGCTGAAATTGTGAGAGTTGTTCTGAGTAACTTCGGTATTCCGGCAGTTACAGGAACTGCTACCTTTGGTAAGAGTTTTGCAGGTATTCAGAAAGTATCGGATTATCACTATGTATATATAACCATGGTGCTCTGCATTGTTGTCATGTACTGCTATATCCGTTCCAGATACGGACGCGCACTGATCTCTATCCGTGAGGACAGAATTGCAGCAACAGCATCCGGCATCAACGTAACAAGAACCAAGGTTCTGACCTTTACCATATCCGCATTTTTTGCAGGAGTGGCAGGAGCCATCTACGCACACTACATTACAACACTGGTTCCTACCTACTTTAACTTCTCCAAATCTTCGGAGTTTCTGGCAATCGTTATTCTGGGCGGCAGCGGATCACTTACAGGCTCCATCGTGGCAGCGCCTATCTTATCGGCACTTCCACAGCTGATATCCTATGTGGTTCCTTCCTTTGCAAGTTATCGTATGCTGATCTATGCAGTGATTTTGGTTGTTGTCATGATTTTCAAACCGACCGGACTTTTCGGTGGTAAGGAATTTTCTTTATATGGCCTGCTTGAAAAGATATCGGGCAGAAAAAAAGATAAGAAAGAGGGGTGAGGCATATGACAGAAGAAAAAACACCGGTACTTGAAACAAAAAGCCTTGGTATCCAGTTTGGTGGATTGAAAGCCGTTAATGATGTCAATATGCAGATCTATCCCGGTGAACTGGTTGGTCTGATCGGACCGAACGGAGCCGGTAAAACAACCATCTTCAATCTGATCACCGGAATTTATCAGCCGACCTCCGGCAGTTATTTCCTTGGCGGAAAACGCATGAACGGATTGAAGACACATCAGGTTGTGGAGGCCGGAATTGCAAGAACCTTTCAGAATATCCGTTTATTTAAAAAGATGACGGTTCTTGACAATGTCCGGGTGGCCTTCAACAAGGATATGAAGGCAAATCTGTTTCAGTCTATTTTCAGAACCCCTTATTTCTGGAAGGAAGAAGAGGAAACAACGAAAAAAGCAATGGAGCTTTTAAAATTGTTTAAGCTTGAGGAATTTGCCGACCAGCATGCAGAAAATCTTCCCTATGGTAAACAGAGACTTCTGGAGATTGCCAGAGCACTGGCTACGGATATGAAGCTTCTGCTTTTAGATGAACCGGCCGCCGGCATGAACCCGGTTGAAACTGCGGAATTAAAGGAATCCATCAAGATGCTCAGGGAAAAGTTCCAGATCCCGATCCTTTTGATCGAGCATGATATGAGCCTTGTCATGAGTATTTGTGAAAGGATTTATGTATTGAACTTTGGTGAGATTTTAGCAACCGGTACACCGGATGAAATTGCCTCCAACAAGGAAGTTATTGAGGCTTACCTTGGAAAAGAGGATGATGATGAAGGGAGTGAGGCGTAATGCTTAAGGTAGAAAATCTAAATGTACACTATGGTGTTATTCATGCACTGGAAGATGTGAGCCTGACCGTCAACGATGGTGAGATCGTGACTCTGATCGGAGCCAACGGTGCCGGAAAGACGACTACGCTTCATACCATTACCGGCCTGAAAAAGGCGACAAGCGGAACCGTTACCTTTGATGGCGTGGACCTGCTAAAGGAAGAAGCCAGTAAGATCATCACACACGGCGTTGCGCATGTTCCGGAAGGACGGCATATTTTTATCGATATGACGGTCCGTGAAAATCTGGAAATGGGAGCTTATATGTACGGCCGTAAACAAAAGGCGCTGATCGAGGAACGTATGGAAGATGTATTCCAAAAATTTCCCCGTTTAAAAGAAAGACAAAACCAGCTTGCCGGAACCTTTTCCGGTGGCGAGCAGCAGATGCTGGCGGTTGGCAGGGCGTTGATGGCAAATCCCAAGATCATCTTAATGGATGAACCGTCCATGGGACTGTCTCCATTGCTGGTACAGGAGGTATTTGACATCATCAAAGAAGTCAATGCACAGGGAATTACCATCCTGTTGGTGGAACAGAATGCCAAGATGGCATTAAAGGTTGCGGACAGGGCATATGTTTTAGAGACCGGAAAGATCAAGCTTTCCGGAGATGCGAAGGAGCTGCTTCGCAATGATGAGGTGAAAAAAGCTTACTTAGGAGCTTAATATAAAAAGGAGATGTTGATTATGGGAATGACAGGTAAAGAAATCACGGAAACACAAAAAAAGTATTATCTTCAGTCTTGGGCAAAGCAAAGAGATCTGAATCCGACACCGATTGAGCGGGCGGATGGGATTTATTACTGGGACTATGACGGAAAGCGGTATGCCGACATGTCATCCTGCCAGGTAAATGTCAATCTGGGCTACACCAACGAGGATATCAAAGAAGCGATCAAAGAGCAGCTTGATAAATACTGCTGGATGAGCCCGAGCCTTGGTGTGGAATCCAGAGCCACACTTGCCAAGATGATCGTGGAACGCATGCCTGACAATATGGGCAAGGTATTTTTTACAAACGGTGGTGCGGA
This sequence comes from uncultured Lachnospiraceae bacterium, assembly GCA_900317505.1. Classification (GTDB taxonomy): domain Bacteria; phylum Bacillota; class Clostridia; order Lachnospirales; family Lachnospiraceae; genus UBA2882. The sequence continues at coordinate 100,185 of ONHB01000015.1, forward strand.
TGCCAATGAAAATGCCATCAAAATGGCAAGAATGTATACCGGCCGTTATAAAGTCATGAGCCGCTACAGAAGCTATCATGGCTCGACCTTCGGAGCCGGTAATCTGACCGGTGAACCGCGTAGATTTCCATTGGAGCCCGGTGTTCCCGGATTTGTAAAATTCTTTGATCCTTATATTTACAGAGAGGCCATTGAATTTAAATCAGAAGAAGAGGCAACCGATTTTTATATTGCAAAGCTGAGAGAGCAGGTAATCTATGAAGGCAGAGATCAGGTCGCTGCCATTATCTGTGAGACGGTTACCGGTACCAACGGTGTTATCATTCCTCCCAAGGGCTATCTGCAGGGCGTGCGCAAAATCTGTGACGAGTTTGGCATTGTCATGATCTGTGATGAAGTCATGATGGGATGGTGCCGTACAGGTAAGATGTTTGCCTTTATGAACTTTGATGTCAAACCGGATATCGTTACCTTTGCAAAGGGTGTTACCTGTGGTTATGTACAGCTGGGCGGCGCCTGTGTCAGCAAGGAGATTGCAGCCTATTTTGATGACCATATGCTTTCCTGCGGTCTGACCTACTGCGGACATCCGTTAGCCTGTGCAGCCGGTATTGCCTGCTTAAATTACTACGATAAGGCCAATATCCTTGACAATGTCAATGAGGTTGGTGCTGTACTGGCAGAAAAGCTGGATGGCTATGTAGAAAAATATAAATGTGTCGGAACTGTCAGACATATCGGACTGATGTCCTGTGTGGAATTTGTCAAAGATAAAAAGACAAAGGAGCCGATCGTACCTTACGGTCAGGATCCGTACGGCAAGCTGCCGAAGATCATCGGTTCCTTAAAGGCCAAAGGCTTTGTTACCTTCGGACATGAAAATATGGTATTGATCTGCCCGCCCCTTATCATCACCAGGGAACAGCTCTTAGAGCAGTTAGAGGTCTTTGAAGAGGTTGTAAAAGAAGTAGAAACAGATCCTTTCTATATGCAGTAAAAAAACAGTCTTCTGGCTGATTTTCAGAGTGGAACCAGGATACGGCAAAGGCGCCGGAGCCTGGTTCTGTCTGTTTTATTCAGATGAGTAGATTATATATAAAGATTATTTATACAACCAGGGAGAATTTCAATGAATAATTATGATGCTGTTATGGATGCTTTAAGAAAAAAACACTATCAGGTTTCCTTTTTTATAAAGGCAGAAGAGGCATTGGATTATTTGAATCACAATATAGACCATTGTACAGTTGGATTCGGGGATTCGCAGACCATGGCTCAGATGGGATTATACGACGCATTAAGCAGCCACAACACGGTGTATGATCCGTTGCAAGGGGTGGACAATGATGATTTTTTGAAAATTGCAAAGCTAAGTCTTACAACAGATATCTTTTTGACTTCTGTAAATGCACTTTCTGCGACCGGAGAAATGGTAAATATTGATGGAACAGGAAATCGGATTGCAGGATCTTTATTTGGTCATAAAAAAGTATACTTTGTTATAGGTACAAATAAAATTGTTCCCACACTGGAAGAGGCGATTCATAGAGCCAGAAATATTGCAGCTCCTCAGAACGCTCTGAAATATTCATTAAAAACGCCTTGTGCAGTAACGGGGGGAAAGCAATGCTTTGACTGTATGAGCCCTGAACGGATTTGCAATGCAATGGTACTTTATCTGCGTAGAATGAATGACGTGGAAGAGGTTGAAATTATATTAGTTGATGACGATATGGGTTATTAACTATTAGTTTACATAAATAAAAGATGAATATGTTTACAATTTATTAAAAAGGAGTTTTTAAATATGACAAAGATTGGTTTTATCGGAGTTGGTATTATGGGAAAATCCATGGTGCGTAATCTTATGAAAAAGGGCTTTGAACTGCATATTTATGCAAGAAAACGGAAAAAGGTAGAAGATGTGATCAAAGAAGGTGCAATCTTTCATGAAACCATCGGGGAATGCGTATCCGATGTGGATGCCGTTATTACGATCGTTGGCTATCCAAAGGATGTGGAAGAGGTTTATCTTGCACCGGGAAATATATTTGATTCGGCAAAGGCCGGAACTTATCTTATAGATATGACGACAAGTAGTCCGAGCTTGGCAAAAAAACTGCATGAAGAAGGAAGAAAAAAAGGCTTTCATGTGCTGGATGCACCTGTGACGGGAGGAGATTTCGGAGCAAGAGCAGGTACCCTGTCCATTTTGGTCGGAGGTCTGGAAGAGGATTTTGAAGCCTGCAGATCAGTATTTTCAGCCATGGGAACCAATATCAATTATTTAGGAAAAGCAGGAAACGGTCAGCATGCAAAGCTGACTAACCAGATTATTTTATCAGGCACACTTTCCGGAATATGCGAAGCTTTTTCCTATGCCAAAGTGCAGGGGCTGGATCTTGAAAAAGTATTTAATGCTTTAAAAACCGGAGCTGCCCGCAGCACACAGCTTGAGCAGCTTGGTCCGAAAATGATTCACAGGGATTATGCGCCGGGATTTTTTTTAAAGCATTTCAACAAAGATATGCGGCTTGCAGTAAAAGAAGCCGATGACGTGGATCTCAATCTGGAAGTATTGAAGCAGACACTGAAAAACTGCAGTGAACTGGAAGCGGAGGGCTTTGGCGACCTCGGAAACCAGTCCTTGATCAAGCATTACAAAGAGCTTTGATGTGAAAGCTCTTCTTCCTTCTCCTGGATAAACATGATGGTAAATGAAACCAGTAAAAGCAGGCAGGAGAACCATATGGTGCGGGAACCAAAATGCTTGATGCATACGCTTCCAAGTCCGGCACCTAAAGCAAACAGGAAGATGATGATAAAGTAATGGAATGACTTAAACAACACCTTTTTATTGTGTGTCTGCTGATAGGCACACAATGCCTCCATACCACTTCTTAGGTTGCCGATGCACATGGTGCTGGCAAATGCATAGCTGTTGACCTTTCTGAAAGCCTGTACCTGCATGGCGCAGGAAAAGGACACCAGTGCATTGGCGATCAAATTCATATCATCCGGCATAAAACCGACAACAAACAATAAAACAATCTCTATCAACAATACAATCTGTCGCCAGTGGAAACGCTTGTATTTCTGGAAAAACTGACGGATATAGGTCGTGATGACGATGCCAAACGAAAAAAACAGGACCGGAACCAGATAGTGGATGGCCTGCCCCCACTGGTGGTCGAACAGATTCTGGCTCAGCAGTACGATATTGCCGGTCTGTGCATTGGCAAAAACGTGACCTCTTGAAATATAGGTATATACATCCTGAAGCCCGCCCGATATGGACAACATGGATGCGGTCAAAAGCGATTCGGACATCTGTTTATTTTTTAAACAGCATAGCCCTTTAAAAAATTTCTTTTCCATAATGAAGTCCTCTATTGATGGTTATTGTTTTTTTTCGCTAACCATTATAGTATGGAAGAAATAAAATGTAAATGAGAAAGAAGGCATAATATGACGATTGAGAAAGTGACGAAAAAGGATGCCGGAAGGCTCCTTGAAATATATGCCCCCTACGTGGAAAAAACGGCGATATCCTTTGAATATGAAGTTCCATCTGTAGAAGAGTTTTGTACACGCATCCATGATATTTCTGAAAAATATCCCTATCTGAAAGCGGTCATGGAGGGAAAGATCGTAGGTTACGCCTATGCCAATACCTTTAAGGAGAGAAAGGCCTATGACTGGTCGGTAGAGACAACGGTATATGTCGATGAACAGCATAAAAAGATGGGGATTGGAAAAGCCCTGTACCAGGAGCTGGAAAAAGAGCTGAAAAAAATGGGCATTCTCAATATGAACGCCTGCATTGCAAGTCCGGTGCATCCTTCCCCGTATCTTACCGATGACAGCATCCGGTTTCATCATGCTTTGGGATTTACGGATGTCGGTATCTTCCATGACAGTGGTTATAAGTTTGATGAATGGTTTGATATGATCTGGATGGAAAAGATGATCGGTGAACACAAAAATGGTGCAGAGCCTGTAAAGTTTGGCACACAAAGTGGTATATAAAAGAAAAAATAGATAGCTATTTATTCCATCTGACTGTATAATATTAACAGATTATGTCGAAAATCATATCTGATCACTTCTACATATACTTTTCAGAATCGGAGATTACACATGCAAAAAAAGAATTCACTGTTGCAGATCGGCAAAATGGGATATGAAAGAGATCTGCGGGATATATTTGGCTCAGCCGGTATGGGAATCTGGACAATTGAGATGTCAGACAACGAAAAGCCTCGGCTTTATTACAATGAAGTTGCCATGGATTTTATGGGACTGGATCCGGATACGTCACCGGAAGAACAGTATGATATCTGGCTTGCAGGTGTCCTTCCGACAGCTATGGAATCCGTCAATGCAAGTGTTGACGAGATGATACAAAAGGGAAAGTCCGAAAATACCTATCCGTGGATGCACCCAAAGAGAGGAATTATTTATATCCGGTGTGGTGGCACACTGGATCCTTCATATAAAGATGGTATCCGGATTCAAGGATATCATCAGGATGTTACCCAGCATATTCTGAAACTGGAGCGTCAGAAGGTTTCTCTGGAAGCACAAAATGCGCGTGTTAATGCGTTCAGCAGCATATATTTTGCCGCATGGGAGATAGATATTTTCAAAAATCGTGTACAGCCGTTATGTGAGCCGGATTTTGCAAAAGATGTTTTCCAGGATGCGAAGGGGGATGCATTGGTGATCCGGGATATATTTGTCAGAAAATTTGTCTGTGAATCATACCGGGAGCCGGTAAAACGATTTCTCAATATACAAAAATTTGCAACCAGATTACAAGATAAACAGGTTGAAAGCATTGAATACGAAGGAACTAAGAACGGCTGGTGCAGGATTGTTATTGTACCGGAAAGGAACATGAATAATGATGTAATTACACATGTTCTGATTGGTATTCAGAATATCGATCAGGAGAAAAGACAGGAGCTTGAGCGCAAAAAGAAGCTGGAGCTTGCTTTAGCAGAGGCAAAGTGTGCCAATGCAGCCAAGTCCGTCTTTTTATCCCGTATGTCACATGATATCCGTACACCGTTAAACGGTATCATAGGTCTGATCGAATTAAACCAGAGACATTATGACGATCAGGAGTTGATCGAGGCAAACAATGAAAAAGCAAAGGTAGCAGCCAATCATCTGTGCTCGCTGCTCAATGATGTTTTGGAGATCAGTAAGCTCGATGACCAGAATGTATCCCTGGCACATGAGCCTTTCAATATTTTAGAGCTGGCAGCAGAGGTACTGACAATTGCCGAAATGCGTGCAACAGAGGCAGGCATTCAGCTGATTCATGGAAATTGTCAGGAAAAGCTGGTTGAGCCTTATGTGTATGGAAGTCCCCTGCATGTCAGACAGATTTTCTCAATATTATTGACAATGCCATCAAATACAACAAACCGGGCGGAAGTGTAAGCTGCAATGCAGAGCTTGACAGAGCCGAGGATGGAAAGGTGATCTACAAATGCACGATCTCCGATACCGGAATTGGAATGGCAGAGTCTTATATAGAGCATATTTTTGAACCGTTTTCACAGGAGCACAACGATGAACAGAGTGTTTATCACGGAACCGGTCTGGGTATGCCGATCGTAAAGAGTCTCGTTGAAAAGATGAATGGTACGATTTCCATCTCAAGCAAGGAAAAAGAAGGAAGCACCTTTGTTGTGACACTTCCGTTTGATATTGCCAATGCAGAAGAGGTATATCAGGCCAACTGTGATGAGGCAGAAGCCGATATCACCGGCATGCGTATTCTTTTAGTCGAAGATAATGAGCTCAATATGGAAATCGCTGGATACCTGTTAAAGGATGCCGGTGCAGAGGCGGACTATGCCCAAAACGGTCTGCAGGCTGTACAGATGTTTGAAAGTAAGCCGGCAGGCACCTATGATATCATTTTAATGGATGTTATGATGCCGCAGATGGATGGACTGGAAGCTACCCGCAGGATCCGCAGTCTTGACAGGGCCGATGCCATGTCGGTACCGATCGTTGCCATGACTGCCAATGCTTTTGCAGAAGATGTACAAAAGGTCAGGGAGGCTGGTATAAATGCCCATATTGCAAAGCCTCTGGATGCTAAAAAGGTGATTCAGGTGCTGGCAAGATATTATAAAAAATAATATAAAGGTTAAAAGTCCGGAGCTGTAGCTTCCCGGACTTTTTTGCATGATATAGGATTATATTTGTCGTAAATAAGAATTTCATAGCAAAAAGAATAGATTTGTTGACTCTATAAAATGAAATATTGGATTAGTATGTTTTGGCAGGATGAGATATGACATAGGAGAAACGGACATGACTAAGATGCAAAACACATATTACAAGACAATCGCCAATAAACTGGCAGAACTCCGGAAGCTGGGATTTGATGATGACCAGATGGAGGAACTGCGGCTTGGTCTGGAGCATGGCGTACAGGTATCTGCTTATGCCAAAAAGGAATATTTTGCCGTACAGATGCGGCAGATCCGTTTTGGTCTGGAAGAAGGTCTGGATGTTTCCCTTTACAATGATGAAAGCTATGACTGGTTCCAGATGGAAGAGATCCGGATGGGACTAAAAGAAGGAATCGATGCATCCATTTATGCCAATTCCAAATATTCATATGAAGTGATGAGGGAGCTTAGAAAGGCTCTCAAGGATGGTATCCATCTGGAAAAATATGCAGCAGTCGGAGCAGAGATGCTAAGAGAACTTCACCGGGCGCTTTTGGACAAGCAGAATATCATGCCCTATATTAAGAGCGGATATGTGCCGGAGCAGCTTCAGGAAATCCGGCGTGCCATGAAGCTTGGCTGTCACATAGATCCATACCTTAAGACCGTGTACCGCGGATCAGCGATCCGGGAGATTACGGATGGACTGGAAGAAGGTCTGGATGTCAGCATTTATGCCAATCCGGATTATTCGTGGCAGCAGATGAGAGAAATCCGTCTGGTGATTGTAGAGCAAACCATAAGGCAACATTTGAGGATATTTCACCGGTGCTGTTAGAAGATCATTTGAGAAAAACCGGTAGTAAGCTTGCTAAACAGGTAAGGGAACGTGGTGTTGAGGAAATACTTAATGATATGCAGTTATTGGTTGGTCCACCAGAACTCAGATATATTCAGAATGTGGCAATTATGATGTTTTGTGAGCATCCCGAAAAATTCTTTGGATATACTTATGTACAGATGACCTCTTTTCCTAAAGGAAGCATTGAAAATCCAAGTATTAGTGAAGATTTCCCTAATATTACAGGTTCGGTGCCTCAGATGATTCAGGCAACAATGGAAAGATTTCGTAATTTGATTATTCGAGAAAAGGTAATTAAAGTACCAAATCAGATGGAGGCATTAAGGATATTCAATTATCCATATCAGGCAATAGAGGAGGCTGTGGTAAATGCGTTTTATCACAGAGATTATATGTCATTTGAACCAGTAACTATAGAGATAGAGCCGGATTGCATAAATATAATGAATTTTCCAGGAATAGACAGATCTATTTCAGAAAAGACAATAGCTGAAGGAAAGAGATTTGTTTCTAGGTTTTATAGAAATAGACGACTCGGAGAGTTTTTAAAAGAACTGGATTTATCAGAGGGGCATTCTTCTGGCATTCCAACAATACAGGAAGAACTTGAGAAGAATGGCTCACCAAGAGCGGAGTTCTTTACGGATGAAGATAGACGAGCTATGAGAATAAGAATTCCAATTCATCCAGCGTTTTTGGAAGTGGATGATGAGGTTTCATTGTCAGATAGCTATGAGAAAGCGACGAAAATATTATCAAAGAAAAAGATAGAACAATATGACAAAATCATAAAATTATTAAATGATGGTGAATGGCATAAAACGGCTGAAATAGCCGATAATATTGGACTAAAGGATACTAGAACAAAGGAATTATTAAAAGAATTAATAGCACTTCTTCATCATACCGCTGGCAAGGATACGGGCTTCAATTTGTTTGCGTTCAGTATCGCTGATTCTAAAACTTATAGTTGGATGTTTGTGTTGATTGCTCATAGAAAAGCTCCTTTCATAGTGGGTGTGGTAGCAGGCACAGTGAAGCAACCACAAGCCACATTTGATTACTTGTTTTTAGTAGTAAAAGTAGATTATATCTGCTATGGATTTCGTAGATGCAATATTGAATAATTGCAACTAATTTGCTACTAAAGTTTTTGAAAACAATATGAAAAGGGTAACATTTGATGAAATGTAAGCGCCTAATATAAGGGTATCTGTTCGCTTGGTCATATATTTGCCATAATAGTAGTGACCACATATGCCAGCATTTTACTCTATGATCCGGCGCTA
>ONHB01000039.1 GCA_900317505.1 uncultured Lachnospiraceae bacterium
TTTTAACAGGTTAATTGAGTGATGTTATGGCTGCATGAATCAATTTTCAGATTCATGGTACAGTTATCAGTTCAGATACTGTTCCGTGAATAATTCAGGTTTATTTTATGTTTTAAAGATTTTTTTATAATGATCTGTCCGGTGCCAAAAAAAATACAAAATAAAAATGCCCCGAACCCCTCTATAAAAGAGTCCGAAGCACTTTTTTAGATGCTGGTGACCGGAATCGAACCGGTACGATGTCGCCACCACAGGATTTTAAGTCCTGCGCGTCTGCCAGTTCCGCCACACCAGCATGAAATGGATGGAGGTGGATTCGAACCACCGAAGCAAGTTGCAGCAGATTTACAGTCTGTCCCCTTTGGCCACTCGGGAATCCATCCATGCAAGGCTTTTTAAGCCCCAACAATATAAATTTATATCACAGTTTATGATGTATTGCAAGTTTTTTCAATGTTTTTTTACACATTTAAAATTTTCCGAAACTTTCTCGAACTATCTTTCCAGATTCATATATAATATTCTTTCTCATCCTCCAGTCGTAAACAGGCAAGCCTGGCATTTTTATTTTCATTACGCATGCAACAGCCACAGTCTATATCATAAAACACACAATCCTTTTCCTTGTCATACATACGGAATATACGCCCATCATTATATGCAAATTCTCCCTCTTTGATTGTTGGTGTATGTCCTGCAACAACCATTCCATGCCTGATACCTCCATATCTGTATTCCTCAACCCTGGAATTCATATAGAATTCTTTCTTTGAAGCATACTTCGTCCTCAGTTCCGGAATATCCAGATTATCCACATATCCTGCATGGACAACCACGCACTCCCTGCCATTTGCTCTTGTCTTATAAAAGAATGGCATTTTTTTAATCCGTTCTGCCCACCTACATAGTTGTGACAATGCATATCCCGAACTTATCAGTTCATATATTGTGCCACAACGGTCAATCACAATCTCTACATTCTTCATCGAAAGCTTCCGGATGGACTGGTATAAAATCATGGTGTCTCCGGTATCATCAGGATCAATCCCCATTTTAGTACCGATAATCCGCATAGCATCTATATTCTGAACAAAATCCTCATCATGATTTCCCCGTATTAATATTGCATTAAATGGTGCATTCAATATCCAGTAAAGCATTTCTGCATTCTTCGGCCCTTTATCTATATAATCTCCGGCACAGATAAGATTGTCGTCATCATGAAATTGTATTTTCTCCAGCATTTCCATGAATTCATCATAGCACCCATGGATGTCTGATATAACATAAGTTCCCATAAAGATCTCCTATGCTTTGTTTTTATCTATTGCACGATTCAGAATCAGCAATGCTGTGGTCGTAAAAAGCACACATATTACTGCCATAGCCATACCCACTGATACACTGCCCTGTTCAAACTCTCTTACTATAAAAGTGGATACAACCAGGGTATTGGGGGGAGCTATGAGACTGGCCGTCACCAGTTCGCGAAATGATATAATAAAGGTCATCATCCAGCCGGCTGCAATCCCTTTTTTGATCAGCGGTAATGTGATACGCAAAAATATATACACCGGATCTCCGCCAAATACCTGCCCTGCTGCCATAAGACTGCCGCTGATCTGGGTAAACGATGACGTAACATATTGTATGGTATATGGAAGGAACAATACCACATATGCCAGCACCAATATCCCCATTGTATTATAAAGCGGCAGGATATTATATATCTGATTCCAGAAAAGCATTATTCCTATGACCATGACAATTCCCGGAAGCATCTCCGGCAGAAGTCCGATTCCCTCCAATGCTTTTTTAATCTGCCCGATGACTTCCTGACTGCCAGAACGATCAATGTTCCAAGCAGGGAACATATTGTTGCGGCAGCTACCGCAAGAAAGAAACTATTAAGCAGCGCGTTTACGCCCTTGGTGTTTTCTGTAAAAAGCTCTACATAATGGTCAAATGTAAAATTGCCTTTTGCGAATCCAAATCCCCGGAGTTTTATAAGAGAGGTTGATATCACAGAAAAATAAGGTATTCCTATTGCAATCAAAAGAACGACCACTATATATATCCAGGCTGCCACATTTATGACCGCCGGCATTTTGACCTCACTAAATCTGTTCCCTCTGCCATTTACCAGATTATAGGTTCTTCTTGTCGTAATATAATTCTGAAGCAGCCACATACATAAACATATACCGATAAGAACTGATGACAGGGTTGCTGCCTTGCCAAATGCTACCGGCGCAACAGTCGCATATCTGTGAATTTCCGTGGTAAACGTATCAAATCCTATTCTTTTTCCAAGTGTTGAGGGCGTCCCATATTCTGATATTGTCTTAACAAATACTAAAAGGGCACCTATGGCATAATTGCCCGATAAAAGGGGCAGAAATATTTTTCTTATCCTGTACCAAAAGCCTGCTCCAAATACCGCTCCGGCTTCCTCGAGACTTGATGGTATATTAAGCATGGCATTTTTCAATATTGTCAGCATAAACGGGAATACATGAAGGCTCATGACTGTCACAAGGCCTGCAATGGTAAAAAACCAGTTTTCACAACCTGCTGCTCCCGGAATAAGCTGCTGCAGCAATCCTCTCTTCTGCATAAATAAGATCCAGCCCATAGATGCGATATATGGAGGTGTCATAAAAGGTATCATAAATACTATATCGAAAAACCTGTATTTGGCAAACTTTGTTCTTGAAAAAAGATACGCCAGAGGAAATGCAATAATCGTTGACACAAGAACAACAAGTATTGAAAGAAGCAGTGAATTACCTATCATTTTTAAATTACTGCTATTTTTTAGTGTCTGTACTGCCATAGATATATCCAGATGCCCGTCTGTCACAACCGCTTTTGCAAATATCATAACAAGCGGACATACTATAAGAAATATCAATATCACCATAAGTGCTGGTACGCTTATGTTTTTTTCCCTGTTATTCATATCAATGTACTGTTTAATCCTTCCTAATTCTATTTGGAATAACATATTGCATATATAAAATGCGAGCCGGCACCTGTTTTCCTGCTCGCATTTTATATCTTTTGCCGGTATTATCCACAATCCGGCCCTGTTATTTTTCCACCAATTTATTTAGCGCATATCTCATTGATCTTTGCTGCTGATTCATCAGAGATTTTCATCATAGCATCCCAGTCGCATTCAATCTGTGGAATATCGGAATAGTTGGTTCTTTTATCACATGTAATATCACTACGGCCCGGAAGCAAATATGCATCGGCAACCATCTTCTGTGCATCATCTGATAACAGATAATCCATAAATGCCTTGGCATTGTCAACATTGGGAGCTGTTTTCATGATCATAGCAGGACGGGGATTTACAACTGTTCCTCCCTCGGGATAGTATATAGCTAACGGTTCTCCCTTATCTATAGAGGAATATGCATTATAATCTACGCCGGCAACAAGTATACCAACTTCACCTGTTGTAACTGCTTCAAGAGCTGCTTTATTTGCACCCGGAACAGTCATTCCATTTGCAGCCATTGCTTCGAAATCATCCCATCCGTTTGCATTTACATATCCTGCTACAAAATCTTTGCAGGCTCCTGATTTCTCAGGATCGGGAATAGCCAGCAGATCCTTGTATTTTTCATCAGAAAGCTCTGACCAGTCTGCAGAAAGCTCCGGAATTATGGTTGTATTATAAATTACACCAACTGCTGATGCACTGTATCCGATCAGGGTTGAATCACTGTCGATCCATCCATCTACGATCTTGTCAGAATTTTCCGGCTTATATGACATCAGTTTATCCTGATCCTTCATAGAAAGTCCGTCTGACCATGAAGCAAGAATAACTACATCCGCAACCGGATTGGCCTCCTCTGCTTCAAGACGTGCCAGAATCTCTCCGGTCGTTCCCTGAAATACCTCAACTTCTACTCCCGTTTTTGCCTGGAAATCCGCTGCAAGATCATCTGCAAGTCCGGATGGAGAAGGCATATACACCGTTACCTTACCGGATAATTCCACATTGTCTGACCCGGATTCTGTTTCCGTTGAAGTCTCTGTCTCTGCTGAAGCTTCCTGCTCTGTTGAAGCCTCTGTCTCTTCTGCTGCTGCATTTTCTGCGGTTACATCTGTTTCTGACGAACCACTACCACTTCCACAACCAACCAGGGAAGCGCACATAACCCCGGCCAGGATTAAAGATAAAATTCTCTTTCTCATTTTGTTCCTTTCTTTTCACATACTGTGATAATATCATTCTTTTTTATGTAAATAGGAATCTGCATTCCCACTGACATACTTCTGTCGGACAAGACCTTCCACCGTCTGTCATCATGTTTTAAATGCACCTGATATGCGTCCCCAAGAAACTGATTGGCAAGAACCTTGACCATGACCTTCATATCTCCCTGTCTCTCATCCAGACTGGCTTTTTCCGGTCTAAACATATGGTGCTCATCAATCCAGTTTGCCGATCCGACAAAATGCCCTACAAACTCCGTTGTGGGAGCCTGATATATATTTTCCGGGGTGTCATACTGCTCAACAATTCCTTTGGACATAACGGCTATCATACTACTCATGCTCATAGCCTCTATCTGATCATGCGTCACAAATACCGCGGTTATTTTTAGTCTGTCAATAAGACCGGCAAGCTCCGTCCGCATTTCTTCGCGAAGTAATGCATCCAGCGCTGACAAAGGTTCATCAAACAGTATGCATTCCGGCTGTATGACAATGGCTCTTGCAAAAGCAACTCTCTGCTGCTGCCCTCCCGATAACTGATTGGGATATCTGTCCGCATAATCTTCAAGCCGGACAGCCTTGAGCGCTTCCATTACCTTTTCTCTTAAATGATCTGTCTTTCTGGCAGCCCGAAGACCAAATGCCACATTCTCAAATACACTCATATGCGGCCATAGGGCAAAATCCTGAAACACAAAACCAAGCGCACGTTTTTCCGGTGGAACATTGATCTTCTTTTTTTCAGAAAAAACACAGTTACTACCAAGCCATATTTCTCCCTTGTCAGGAGTCTCAAGTCCCGATATCATCCGCAAAAGTGTAGTCTTACCACAACCGGACGGTCCGAGAAGTGTGGTAAAGCTGCCGCTTTTTATATTCAGGCTGATATTCTGTATTACCTTTTTATTTCCGTATGACTTTTCTATATTCTCTAATCGTATTTCCATATAACTTTCACCTCAGAATATTTACACAACAAAAACATAATACCCCCTTCCATGTAAAAACCATTACCACGCCGTTGTAAAAATATCGTAAAAGTTTATAAAAATGTCTTACCATTTTATGGTACAAATAATCTGACAACATAAAAAAACCTCACAATCAGTTTATTAATACTGATTGTAAGGTTTTATCCTTTTTTATATTTTCAATTATCAAACTAACCTGTAACGCAGCACAACAGCCGACTTTTTCGGAAGCACGATATGCAGCTTACCACCCTCAACCGGGCACTTCACGATATCGGTTGTAAAGCCTTCGGAATCTGTCTGCACAATGCGTTCCATTTCACATTCTCTCGGTATTCCGGATTCCCAGACGGAGTATTCACGGTCTACCTCGTAGTCGTTGTTGTTGATCAGGGTGATATAATGGTCATCTTCGAAAAATCTCACATAACCGATCAGGTTGTAATCACCGATCAGATATTTCAGACTGCCGTATTTGAAGGCAGTACTTTCTTTATGAATACGGATCATAACTTTGTGGAACTCGATCAGATCATGATCCTCATGCCCCCATGGATAGGTACGGCGGTTATCCGGATCGGTAAAGCCGCACACACCGGCCTCATCACCATAGTAGATGGTAGGCGCTCCGGCCCAGGTCATCTGCATGACAACGGCCTCTCTCATGACTGCTTTGTCCACACCTTCATTGGCTGCCTCCGGTCCCATGGTATTGACACGTCCGACACGCTTGTTGGTCCTTGTAAGGAAGCGGGAATGATCGTGGTTGGAGAGCTCGTTCATCGCAATATGGAAAGAATCGCCACAGAAAGCGGCTCCGTGATAATGCATGGCTCCCCAGAAGCTGTCAGCATTACCATACAGATCCTCACGATAGTCATCGCTGTGCTTCTGCATACCAGTCAAAAACCAGGTGATCGGCTCCATAAAAGCATCGTAGTTCATGACAGTATCCCATTCACCATTTTCAATCCATTCTTTGGGACTGCCATAGTGCTCTGCCAAAACGATCGCTTCCGGATTGGCTTCTCTGACTGCCTTGTGGAAATCCTTCCAGAACTTGTGATTGAACTCCGGCGAATGTCCCAGATCAGCCGCTACATCCAGACGCCATCCGTCTGCATTGTACGGCGGTGATACCCATTTTTTGCCTATATGCAGGATATAATTGTATAAATTGTCAGAGCCCTCATAATTGAGCTTTGGCAGAGTATCGTGTCCCCACCATCCGTCATAGGTCGGATTGTAGGGCCAGCGGTTTTCATCATAAAAATGGAAATAATCGCGATACGGACTGTCCGCAGATATATAGGCGCCCTTTTCATAACCTTCAAAGTTTTCGTAAATGCGCTCCCGGTCCAGCCATTTGTTGAAGGATCCGCAGTGATTGAAAACACCGTCCAGGATAACCTTCATGCCACGTCTATGTGCCTCTTCAACAACGGTCGCAAACAAGGCATTGGAAGCCTCCAGATTTTCCTTGTTGGCAATACGGTTGATATATCTGGATGCATCTTTATTTTCATTTTGCCAGGGCTCCAATAAATTGCCCTGATCATTGACAATTTTGCCAAAGTGCGGGTCGATATAGTCATAGTCCTGAATATCGTATTTGTGATTGGACGGAGATACAAATAAAGGATTGAAATATATCACATCAATTCCAAGATCCTGCAGGTAGTCCATCTTGTCCAGCACACCCTGCAAATCTCCACCGTAAAATTCACGTACACCCATGACTGCCGGGTATTTGCCCCAGTCCTCAACACGGTTGACGTGCTCTCCGATATAATTGTACTCGTCTGTCAGAACATCATTGGTCGGATCACCGTTGTAGAAACGGTCAACATAGATCTGGTACATGACAGCACCCTTTGCCCATCTGGGGACGCGGTTGCCCGGAACGATGACAAACTTGTAATAGTCCTCTACATTTTTGGCAACGCCGCGGAAATCATACACGCAGGTAATCTTGCCGGCTGTCACTTCAAAGTAATAGGCTACCTTTTCGTCGTCCAGCTCCAGATCATACTCATACCAGTCAAACAGTTCATCTGACTTGTACTTCATCATCAGATGCTTTTCGTTTTTGCAGACAAAGTATACCTTATCAATATTATTTTTTGCAGCTCGGAATTTAATTGTCACAATAGAATAAGGATTGGGATCCGGCGGGCAGACAAATTCTGAAGACATGTCGGAAAAAAGAGCCCTTTTATTAAGAACAGGCCTCATGCCTGCCATATAAGCCTGTGTACTTTGGATTTTAGAAAAATCGCTGTTATACATTGTATCGTACCCTCCATAAATACCCCATATACTGTATATATTACCACAATTACCCCTTCTATGCTACAAAATATTTGCCCGGTGGCATCCGGACACAATACCTTTTTCTCTTCAATATTATTTTTAGACAGGAAAAAAGACAGCGGTCGCACAGCTGTCTTTTTCGAGAAGGTATTTCTTTTGGGGTATAGCAAAAAACTATGTAATGTATTGGGGGGTTACAAGTATATTCTAACAAATATCTGAAAATAGTCTACACTCACGTTTCACAAACATTACAAAGCAATTAATATTTTTTTGTACATATTGCACAAAACTTGTCCGAATTATTCTGCAGACGGCTCATCAAACAGTGCCGTAAACTCATCCATGGAGATACGTTCTTTTTCCAATAATAAGGCGGAACATCTGTGAAGAACGTCCTCATGTGCCAGAATAACCTCTTTTGCCTTTTGATAGCAGTCATCCACGATGGCCTTGACTTCTTCATCAATCCTGCCGGCTGTCTGCTCACTGTAAGCTTTGGTATGTGCCAGATCACGGCCGATAAAGACATCGTCTCCTTCATCATCGTAGTTGATCGTTCCGATGTGATCAGACATACCGTAGCGTGTTACCATGCGGCGTGCAATTTCGGTTGCCTGTTTAATATCACTGGAAGCGCCGGTTGTAATGTCATCAAAGATGATCTCTTCGGCAATTCTTCCGCCAAGTGCTACCATGATCTCATGCAACATCTTGCCTTTTGTAAGGAACATTTCATCTTTTTCCGGCAGTGGCATGGTATATCCTGCTGCCCCCTGTCCGGTCGGAATGATGGAAACCATATAAACCGGTCCTACATCCGGAAGAACATGGAATAAGATCGCATGTCCGGATTCGTGATATGCGGTGATCTTCTTTTCTTCATCGGAAATAATACGACTGCGTTTTTCCGTACCGATTCCGGTTTTGATAAATGCCCGGTTGATGTCTTCCGCGCTGATATAAGCACGGTTATCCTTTGCTGCATTGATCGCAGATTCGTTTAACAGGTTTTCCAGATCAGCTCCGGTAAATCCGGCTGTTTTCTGGGCAATGTGCTTGAGA
Organism: uncultured Lachnospiraceae bacterium; assembly: GCA_900317505.1. Taxonomy (GTDB): domain Bacteria; phylum Bacillota; class Clostridia; order Lachnospirales; family Lachnospiraceae; genus UBA2882. Next base: position 8,589 of record ONHB01000039.1, read on the forward strand.
TTGACATCATCCAGAAACGGCTTGTTTTTGGCATGGACATTGAGGATCTCTTCTCTTCCGCCCACATCCGGAGGTCCGATCACAATTTTACGGTCAAAACGTCCGGGACGTAAAATAGCCGGATCCAGAATATCCACACGGTTGGTTGCCGCAAGGACGATAATACCGGTGTTTTCTTCAAAACCATCCATTTCTACCAACAGCTGGTTGAGCGTCTGTTCTCTTTCATCATGTCCGCCACCCATACCGGTACCACGTTTTCTGGCAACGGCATCAATCTCATCAATAAATACGATACAGGGATGGTTCTTTTTGGCATCCTCAAACAGATCTCTTACACGGGATGCACCGACGCCGACAAACATTTCCACAAAGTCCGAACCGGATATGGAAAAGAACGGTACATTGGCTTCGCCCGCGATCGCCTTGGCCAGCAGGGTCTTACCGGTTCCGGGAGGTCCCTCCAGCAATACACCCTTGGGAATACGCGCCCCGACCTTTGTATACTGTGCGGGATTTCTCAAAAAGCTGATGATCTCCTCAAGCTCTTCTTTTTCTTCTTTGAGGCCGGCAACATCCTTTAGGGTAACGGAATTGTTGTCCCCCATGGTCACACGCGCCCGGCTCTTGCCAAAATTCATCATTTTACTGCCACCGCCGCCACCGGCTCCTGCCGATGCATTGAGAAGCATCATAAACAGCACCAGACATACAACTGCGATCAGGATGGGCATGGCAATGGATTTAAACCAGGTATCCTGCGGAATATTGTCTCTCATGACAAGAATATCATTGGCCTCCAGCAGATCTTCCATTTCTTCAACATCTGCCACATACAAAACCTTGCTGCTGCCATCCCGGAATGCGATCTCCAGACGGCCGCTCGGTGTCTGTTCATTGGGAATGATCTCAACCTCGCTGATGAGATCGTCCTTGATATCCTGCTTAAACTGAGCCCTTGTATAATCACGGGGCGAGCTCTTCCCCATTTCGAGTAACACACTGATACCCAGTAAAACCAATATGGCAACCAGTATGACCCTGATTCCTCTTTTTCTTGTTTCCAACGATTTACTCCTCTACTTCCAGCACACCGATATAGGGAAGATTCCGATATCTCTGTGCATAGTCCAGTCCATAACCGATAACGAACAGGTCCGGAATCTCAAATCCGGTATAATCTGCCTTGATATCCACAACTCTGCGGTCCGGCTTGTCTAACATGGCACAGAGCTTTAATGACTTGGGACCTCTCTGCTTTAAATTGTCCATCAGATAGCTTAATGTCCTGCCGGTGTCCACAATATCTTCTACTACAATTACATTTTTACCAACAATGGATTCCTCTAAATCCTTTTTCATGATGATCTTTCCACTGGATACAGAACCGTTGCCATAGCTTGAAACAGACATAAAATCCAGCGCTACCGGTACTGTGATCCTCTTTGCAAGCTCACAGGCAAAAAAACAGGCTCCCTTAAGGGTACAGATCATAAAGATTTCTTCTCCCTCATATTCTTTGCTGATCTGGGCTCCCAACTCCGCAATACGGGCATCTACCTCTTCCTCGCTTAACAGAACCTTGATTTTGTTATTCATCACTTTTCTCCTCTTCTATCGTAATTTCCAGAATTTGTCTGGTTGTATCCGTAACTTTATAATATTCACTGATCCGGTATCCGACGATCCACATAATATGGTTTCCGTCTGCAACCAAAGGGACCTCATCCCTTTGCGTAAGCGGTATTTTGGTATCTACCATATAGTCCTGCAGTTTCTTTCTTGCAGTCTGTGTACAGTAAAAATAATCCCCGCTTTTCCGATACCGTAAAACAGGCGCTTCTTTTATTTTATCATAATCAAACCACTTCGTATAGTTTTTGACCGGCACATTCCCATCTTTTTTGTAATCAAAAATCCTCATTTTGACAGATGGAAGCATTTTTTCCTGCACATTTTCCGGATCCGGCTCCAAAATCCTGTGCACATACAGACTGTGTTGATCCGTATATGCCTCTGTTTTATAGATCAGACGGATCTTTTTACCGCTCTGTCCCCGGACAAGTCCAAGAATATTATCTACATGTTTTTTGGAAATATCCTTCTTTTTGCCGCTGCAGAAAAAAATCATGCGGTAGACAAGCTCTGTCTGGATATAAGGATGCTGCCTGCAAAAGTCATCAAGGCGTATCTTACATCCGTCTGCCTCTTCTGTCACAAGCTTTTGATAAACCGCATCCACCTGATCCTGCAGGTAATCCAGCGCCTGACTGACACTTTCTGCCGTGGTGCAGATATGGCTGACGGCTCCTTTGCAGATCTCATTCTCTGCCGTCGTCAGAATATTGTGCCGGATGCAGTTTCTTTTAAAGGCCGTATCATAATTGCTCTCATCTGTGACATATGCAATATGGTCCGTCTGTAAATAAGCCTCTATTTCATCTCTCGTCACACATAGCAGCGGCCGGATATAACAACCGCGCACAGGGCTCATTCCGCACAGGCCGTTTAAATTGCTTCCCCGAAACAGGTGAAACAAAACCGTTTCCGCCTGATCATTTTTGTGGTGCGCAAGCGCGATCTTTGCACCGTTTTTAATCTCACGCTCAAATACTTCATAGCGTAAAATCCGGGCAGATTCCTCAATCCCGGTATGATGCTCCTTCTGATAAGCGGACACATCTATTTTTTCCACCCGGCAGGGAACCTGCAGCTCCTGACACAGCTTTTTGACATAATCAGCTTCCACGTCCGCTTCCTTCCGCAGTCCATGATGAATATGCACAGCAGAAAGATCGTATCCGTATTCCTCTTTTAGCCGGTTTAACAAAACCAAGAGACAAACAGAATCGGCACCGCCGGACAGCCCGACCACAACGTGATCTGTCGAATCCAGCATATGAAATTGTCCGATGTAATTTTTTACTTTTGTAATCATATCGACATTATACAGCAAATTCAGGTATTGGCAAAGATACCAAAGACAACAACCGTCATATCATCGTGTATCCTTCCACCGGCCTTGGCAATGGCTGCATTGATGATCATGATCGCCATCTGTCTCGGATTTTCAAAGGACAGTCCCGCCAGAAATTCCCTGACAGCCTCCATGTTGCCATCCGGCGCGTAATCGGATAAAAAGGCATCCAGTACACCGTCCGTCATCATGATCAGATAATCACCGTCCTCCAGACCATACGCCCTATCGTCCGGATCATCCTTGGAAAAAATACCCAGCGGCAGGGATTCCCCTGTCACACAGAATATATGCTGTCCTCTTTTTATAAAGGAAGGCGCCGCTCCATATTTCAGGAATCGGCAGGTTCCCTGATACAGATCGACCTCGCAGGTGTCCAGACTGACCGTGTGTTCCTCCTGTGTATTCATGCAGATCAGGGAATTTAACAAAGCACCTGCTTTATCGACATGAAAGCCGGTCTCCATAAACTTGTCCAAAAGATCCAGAAGCCTTTCACTGTCAGAAGCCGCCAGACTCCCCGATCCCATTCCATCGGATAAAGCGATCAACTGTATCCCTCTTGCATACTCACGGATCAGATAACTGTCACCGGAATCGTCCTCATTTTCTTTTTTTGCCCTCGCAATGCCATCAAGAATATAATAGTTGACTTCCTCTTCAAAAACCAGAAACCTGGTCTCATCATGCACATAGGTCGGATTGGTCTCCTGGGATTTGAGCCTGCGGTGGCATAGCTCCGACAGGTATTCCATCAGTTCCTCCGTATAAAACATCTCATCCTCTTTTGCCCTTATCTGCATGCCGATTTCCAGATGCTCTTCCACTTCCACCACGTACAATTCTTCAACGATCAGGCTGTTATCTACAAGGCCTTTTTCAATCTTCCGTTTCAGACGGGAAAGCAGACTGGAGGTCGCATAGGTCTCATTGGCCAGTGTCTTTAAAGCATCTGCCGTCTGAGAAAGCTGGTCTGCAAAAAGACAGTTTTGCTCTTGCTTTTTTTGCAAAAGGTACAGCCGTACGCCTTCCTCTTCCCCATCCGGAGCAGTCTCTTCCTCAAAACTTCCGGCTATTTCCTGCAAAGTATCCGCATACAGGATCAGCCGCTTCTTTCCGTATTCCGGTAAAATATTGTGTTTTTCATGTTGTAAAAGACTCCGCTTCATCGTCCACCACTCTTTTCCCTTTTTGCCATTATTATAGTGGACGAGAGCTGAAAAAAATGTCATTTCCGGTCAGCGGCAATAAAAAAAGACACCGTCGCACAATTTGCAAATCAGTGTCTTATTTCATTTTGAATACGATCTCGCCTTCCTTGACCAGTCCCAGCTTATCCTTGGCAACCTCTTCAATGTAGGCTTGTGTCTGTGTATACTTTTTAAATTCAGCCAGCTCTGTGGTACGGCTTTCTTCGTCAGCAATCTTGGCATCCAGCTCTGCCTCGGTCGACATATATTCCTGCTGCTTCTGCTTTAGTGTGTAGCTGTTTACGGAGATAACCAACAACAACATAACGACAACTGCGGAAACCAAAAACATGCCGAATCGATTCTGGCGCCTACCTCGAAATGCGACTCTTCTCCGAGTTCTTCGTTTCATAGCGACCCCTCTTACCAGTTTGTTTTTTGCGTTTACATAATGTTATCTTAATCTTTTTTATGTTGCCCGTCAACTTCTTTTTTGCCTGTCTTTTCATTTTTTTACAGACCCTTTTCACCTTGCCAAACATCTGTTTTGTCAATGCTTTTACCGGTCTAAGCACAAAGGAAAAAGCCCGGAATACCATATCTAGTACCCGATTCAAAATTGTTGACATAATCTCCACAAGATGTTCCCCTATCGTATATTTATATACGAGCATTCCGAGGCCGGCTCCTGCTACGGAAAACCATCTTATCATTCCATTATTTGTTTTATAGAGCATGAAAAATAAAAAAATTCCGGCTCCGATCCAGAAAAAAAGATCTTCTATCGCAATAAAAAAATTGGTGTGTTTTATAATACGCCGGAGGATCCGGAACAGGTCATAGATGATGGTTATTACTACACCGGACATAAAGCAGTATGCTAAAAAGTGGCTTTCTTCTATAATCTGTTCACTCATCATTTAAACAGCTTTCCGAAAAAGGATTCCCCTTTCTGCCCCATACCGGATAATTCCGAATAAGTCAGACTGTCGATCTGTCCTTCCACATCAACCTCGCCCTTTTCCAAAGACAGGCGGTTTACATGCAGATTGCTGCCTTTTATCATCAACATTCCCTGATCTGTTTCCAGTAATATTTCTGCAAGATCAAAAGAAAGCACATCACTGACCCCGCTGACCATACAGACATTGCGGTTGTTCAACATCAGTTTATGTGCTCTCTGTTTATTCATTTCTTCCATAATCAAAGCCTCCCGGTTATAGGTAATGGGAAATATCGTTCTCCTGTTTATCTTCAAATTCCCTTACTCCATATATATTCCGGTCCCGCCCTGATTATGACGTGATGTTTAAATTTTCAGGCCTGTACAAACTTACAAATATTCAAACATCTCTTTTGCTTCTTCTTTTTTGACCGTATCCGCCACTGTCAGAACGCGGACACTCACATCCTTATTTCCAAAATTGATCGTGATCTTATCTCCAACCTTTACCTCATTGCCCGCCTTGGCAACCTTGTCATTAATCATCACTCTTCCCGCATCACATGCCTCATTGGCAACAGTTCTTCTTTTGATGAGACGGGATACCTTTAAATATTTATCTAAACGCATGAGGTTCTCCTTTTCTGAGTCATATCAGACTCTTAACATATTCTTCTGATTTTCCTAAATCATCTGCTATCTCGGTTATCGCTTTACCTTTTTGGAGCCATTGGTTGATCAAGGTGCGGTCTCTTTCTCTTTCGCCTTGCTTTTCGCCTTCTATATATCCTTCGCGCCGCATATCCATATCATTCACATACGTTTTCAAATACTCCGACCTCCATTCTTCGTTCAGTCTTGCATTTTTCACTTCTTTATCAATCAATTTGGTAAATTCATCCTCTGCATGTTCCTTTACAAATCCCTGCCCTTATTTAGTTACAAGCATGGATTTTCTAAAAGATAAACAGATATGATATTTTACATCATAAAGATATGTTTTACCGGAAACATCCGGAAAAGAAAATATGCTTTGCGATAACTATACCATTATCGCAAAGCATTTACAATTCTTATTTTATTGACATTTTTACAAAGAGGGGTTTAATCATTCTTTTTCTTCCCCAATCTTTTCAAAAAACCGGACAGAATCATAATATGCAAAATAACCATAGCTGCTATCACTTAGCAATTCTGTCACATCCCGTCCACCCCAATAAGTGTAAATATCTTCTCCTTGCTTCCTCAGACTGAGCAATACTCCATTTTCCATTGTCTCTAATCCCGATTTATGTCCCAGATTATATCCTATTAACACCAGACTGATCCATTCATCATTTCCAAACGGCTTTGCTTTTACATCTATCCCTATGCCCCCTCCGGAAATTTTCAAATCTGCATAATATTGTCCATCTTCTTCATAAATCGTAATATCATAATCTCTCAATTCTTCTGTACTTTTACCAAGTTCCTCAGAAAAAGCATAGCTACCGACCCAATCTTCCAGTCCATTCGTTTCTTTGGGACTCCCTATCTGAACAGTTTCCTCTTCTGTTACTTTTTCAAAATATATACCGGAAACTGGCAGGTCTTCTGCTAGTGGGCACAATACTCCCCAATAGGTATAGAGGTCTTCTCCCTGTCTTTCCAGACTAAGCAATACAGTATTCTCCATTTTACTCAATCCTGTTACATGCTCTGGATTGTATTTTTCTATCACCAGACTAATCCACTCATCACTTCCGTATAATCTTGCTTTCAGATTAATTCCCGTCATTTGCCCATTTACTACCACATCCGCATAATATTGATCGTTCTCTTTATATATATTAATATCATAATCCATAAACATGGGCGCGTATCCTTCTTCGCTATACGCCTCATCAAAAGCATACTGACCAATCCAATTATCCAGATTATTCTTTACTTCGGCTTCTGTATTCTGTACCAGGCAAGTTGTTTCCGATTCCTGTTCAGAGGTTTCGTCTGATAGATCTGTTTTTCCACATCCAGTCAATATAAAACTCAAAGAAAACACAAGGACAAAAAGAAAAACGCTCACTTTATTCATTCTTATACACATATATGGTTCCCTTTTCTAGGTCATATCAGACTCTTAACATATTCTTCTGATTTTCCTAAATCATCTGCAATCTCGGTTATCACTTTACCTTTTTGAAGCCATTGGTTGATCAAAGTGCGGTCTCTTTCCCGCTCGCCCTCAGCTCTGCCACGCTCTTCGCCAAGCTTTTCACCTTCCGCTTTACCACGTTCTAAACCAAGTTTTTCGCCTTCTATATATCCTTCGCGCCGCATATCCATATCATTTACATACGTTTTCAAATACTCCGACCTCCATTCTTCGTTCAGTCTTGCATTCTTAACTTCTTTATCAAGCAGTCTGGTAAACTCGTCCTCTGCATGTTCATTTTCAACATAGTTTAGGAATTTTTTAATCCCTTCCGGTACTTCCGACAGATCGGCTGTGGTATTATAAAAAATCCAGTTCATCTTATCATGAAGCTGTATGCTATCATCCTCATCACATGTCATATGGAAGTGATATACATATTTTCCTTTTCCAAACGAATCATAGGTGCATATGAAAATGATGTACGTTTCTTTTAAGAATATATAATCCGTTCCAGTGGACAAGATTTCCTGGTCTATCATGCCCTGGTAGTACCGGATGCGAAGAGGCAGTTCCTCCTGCACCATTTTGTTATTGGACTTATTCTGCATTTCCGTGTCTACAACGCGTCCATTTTCATCCTCCAGATACATATCCAGTTTCACATACTTGGATGAGCTCCGGTGTTGCAGAAATTTTTCACGTTCTGCTTCTGTGACTGCTCCAATTTCTACCGGTGTCAAAAGATCTGCCATCTTTTGCGCGATCACCGGATTTTGGGTTACCTTTCCGAACATAAATTTGTTCCGGATTGTCAGTTTTCCATACATGTTTGTGCCAGCATTGTTCATAGGCGGCTCCTTTCATTGCATTTGCATTGGCAGGAACTGTCTGGGAACAAACTTCACATAGAATATATCTTATTCTGCCTGTTCTTTTACAAATCCCTGCCCTTATTTAGTTACAAGCATGGATTTTCTAAAAGATAAACAGATATGATATTTTACATCATAAAGATATGTTTTACCGGAAACA
>ONHB01000016.1 GCA_900317505.1 uncultured Lachnospiraceae bacterium
CTCAATTATACCAAATCAGATAGTTTCATGCTATTTTTATGCCAGTTATTATTGAATTTTCAAGGTGCATAGGCACTTATTCAAGTGCGAAGTTTGAGTAAAACTATAAATAACATGCTGAGATATAAATCAATATAAATTTAAAAATACAAGGAAAGGCAAAGACATGGAAAATATGTATTTAAGAAAAGAACTTTAGGAAAGACAGAAATATCTTGCTAATCTGATCAGTGAGAAGAAGCATGCTTTGAAAGGAGCCCCGGATGGAGTATTAAAGATAATCAAACATAATAAACAGTGGCAGTATTATTGCAAGGGAATAGAACAAGGAGAGGGAAAGAAACGAACGGAGCGGGAAGGAGAAAAGAAACAGGGGGAAAGGGAGCGAACAAATGAATTTCAATATATTCATAAGGATAATCTGAAATTAGCAGAGCGGTTGGCACAAAAAAGATATGATGAAAAAATACTGCAAATGGCGATAAAAGAAAAATCTATTATTGATACACTTCAGAAATTCTATCAGAACAATTCTATAAATTCTATTTTTACAAAACTAGCCCAATCGCGGCAACAATTAATTATTCCTATTGAACAACCTATTGATGAATATTTACAGGAATGGCTAAATGCATCTTTTCCGGAAAATGGATTTCGGGAGGAAATGCCGGAATATTATTCCGCTAAAGGGGAACAGATGAGGTCTAAATCCGAGGTTTTGATTGCAAATATGCTGGATAGATATAAGATCCCATATCGATACGAGAAACCACTTTATCTGGAAGGACTTGGAACAATCTATCCGGATTTTACTATTTTAAATTTGCAGACGAGAGAGGAAATATACTGGGAACATTTTGGTATGCTGGATGATCCTGAGTATTTAGAAAAGGCTATTAGGAAAATGAATAAATATGAGCAAAATGGATATTTATTGGGGCAGAGATTTATAGTTACTTATGAAACAGCTTTTGGGCCTTTAAATATGAAGGTTGTTGAAATGAAAATTAAGTCTTTATGTTGTGGAATAGATTCTGTGATGTAAATATAAAGATATAAATTCAGCGATATATATTCAGTAAGATAAAATCCCAAAAATAAATTCAGCAATATTTATTCAATAAAATACATAAAAACAACCTAATAGATAAAAATAAATATAGTTGACAAAATCGGTGGCTAAATTATTAATCTAGCCATTAATTAAAAATGAAACCGCACATCGGATAATAATCTGTTTAAGTAGATAAAATATTTCTTTTGATGCAAGAAGTTAAATGTACTAAAAAGTTCAATACACTGAAAACCTAGCATGTAAAACCTGGGACGTAAAAGCATAACAGGCTAAAACGCAAATTATTTTAAAAAATTTAGTACACTGAAAAACAATATTAGTAAGCCGGAGGTAACATTCACGTGATTCAGGACGGATTTTTATACTTTTCTACATTAGTTTTTCTAACAGCAATTCTGGTCAGTCTTCCACAGATTTTCAGAGGTAAAGTTGCAAAAAGGATCTTCCGGTTTGCACCGCCGGTTGTATTGATTTATCTGGGAATGATGTTCTTATGTACGGTTCATTTCTGGGACCTGGATTCTACAAAAAATGTATATGTCCAGTTAAAAAATCCCTTATTATATGCCATGCTTTTTATTATGCTGCTCCGTTGTGACATGAAGATTATTATAAAGCTTGGACCAAGAATGTTGCTCGGATTTCTGGCGGCAACGTTGTCGATCGGATTGGGCTTTGTCATTTCTTATGCTTTGTTTCAGCCGATTCTGGGAAATGAGGCATGGAAATCTCTGGGAGCTTTGTGCGGAAGCTGGATGGGAGGCGGCGGAAATATGCTTGCCATTCAGGCTGCGCTGCATGTGGATGAAGGGAGTATGGCGTATGCGCTGGTAATGGATTCTATTTGCGGGACGATCTATATCATGTTTTTATTGTGGGCGATTGGAAGGGCAGATCATTTCAACCGGTGGACAAAGGCTGATACAAGGCTGATCGATTCGGTTGGACATAGTCTCAGACAGGCAGCAGCAGAAAATGAAAAAAAGTTTACATGGCAAAATCTTTTGATCCTGCTGGGGTGTGGATTTCTGGTTTCTGCACTGAGTGAGCATGCAGGAGCGTTTATAAACGGGTATATTCCATTTCTTGATCAGACGACGTGGACGGTTCTAGTTGTGACACTGCTTGGTGTTTTATTTGCCATGACTCCGCTTGGTAAACTGAAGGGTACAGAAGAAGTGTCAAATGTTATGCTGTATATTGTGATCGCAATGATTGCATCCAGGGCGGATCTTTCTGCAATCGGAAATGCACCTGTGTGGCTGTTGTGTGGTTTGGTGATTTTGGTAATCCATATTATTATCATGGTCGCTATAGCAAAGCTTTGCCGGATGGATCTGTTTACCTGTTGTGTGGCATCTCTGGCAAATATTGGTGGAACGGCAACCGCACCTGTACTTGCCGGAGCTTACAGCAATTATCTGGTGCCGGTGGGAATTATCATGGCACTTCTAGGGTACGTTGTTGGTACCGGAGGAGGATTGTTTGTCGCAAGACTTATGAGTCTTGTAGGATAATGCTTTAGAGGGCATGTGATGAGAGCGCAAGATGCATGAAAGTCTGAAAGACTGAAGATATAAAAGAACTATATAAATGTTGCAGAATGTACGTAGAAGTATAAGAACATTATATAGTTTGCGCAGCTGGCGGCAAATCTACATCAGAAAAGTGAATATAGATAATTAGAAAAACGTATATAGATAATCAGAAAAGCATATATAGATAGCAGATTGATTTCAAATTTTTCTATGATAAAATATTATTGAAATCAAAAAGTTTTAATTTTTTTGCTTCTGGTATCAAAAATCAATAATACGAAAGAGGTTATTATTATGGAAATAAAAAAAGTATTAATCGTCGGTATGGGAGCTTTGGGGCTCTTGTATGCAGATCATATTTCAAGGCATGCGGGAAATGATTCCGTATCATTTGTCATGGATGAGGAAAGGCTTAAAAAGCATGGCAGTGAGGAATTTTTTATCAATGATAAAAGTGTAAAGTTTCAGATGATAAGTGACAAGGATGCAAAGCCAGCCGATCTTCTGATCGTTGCAGTGAAATATACAGGATTAAAGGCTGCCCTTGACGTAATGCAAACATCCATCGATGAACATACGATCATCATGTCCGTGATGAACGGAATTTCCAGCGAAGAAATTATCGGAAAAAGATATGGCATGAACCGTATTCTTTATACCGTAGCACAGGGAATGGATGCGATGCGCTTTGGCAGTTCTCTTCGTTTTACACAGATGGGAGCTTTACATATCGGTACAGCTGCAGGAGGAGATCCGGAAATTTTAGAGAGCGTCAAAGCATATTTTGACAGGATTGAGATGCCTTATGTGGAGGAAGAGGATATCCTGTGGCGTATGTGGTTTAAATACATGCTCAATGTTGGTATCAATCAGACCTGTATGGTCTATAATACGACTTATTCCGGCGCAATTACGGAAGGAACCGATGCTAACCGGACCCTGATCGCTGCCATGCGTGAAGTGTTAGCGATTGCTAATGCAAAGGGCATTAAGCTGACAGAGGCAGATATCAATAAATGTATTGAAATAGAAAAGACCCTCGATCCCGACGGAACACCGTCCATGGGACAGGACCGGATCAACAAAAAGCACTCCGAGGTTGAAATGTTTGCCGGAACAGTGATCCGGATGGGAAAAGAGCTGGGCATTCTTGTACCGGAAAATAAATACATTTATGAACAGGTACAGCAAATTGAAAGTGAATACTAACAGAGTGTAACACAGATATTTATGCTGAAATCATATGATGTCAGGGTCAAAAGGTATTTTGCTCCATCACAAAGAGGCTCCCGCAATTCTCAAATATTCGAAATCCGCTGATTTACTACGTAAATAGCTGTTTCCTCATCATCATATTGAAAGCAGGCAGTGGTGATGTCGTGGGATTCAGAGTTATATTACACATATTCTTTGCAACTGTCTTGTCAGGTGTAAATTATGGTGCTATACTGTCCCTAATGTAAAAAAGAAGTAATTTTTACATAAAAACCAATACCAAGGATATAGGAACGGAGAGCACAATGAAAAAAAAGATTGAGCAGTTGAAAAAAGAAAAAAATGCTGTTATTTTAGCTCATTACTATGTGGATGAGGATGTGCAGCAGGTAGCTGATTACATAGGTGATTCGTATTACTTAAGCAAGGTCGCAACAAAAGTAGATGCGGACCGGATTGTATTTGCCGGTGTGGAATTTATGGGGGAAAGTGCAAAGCTCCTCAATAAAGAAAAGCGCGTATTTATGCCGGATGCGACGGCAGACTGTCCGATGGCACATATGGCAACCGCTGAGGAAATCAAGGCTGTCAAGGAAAAGTATGATGATGTTGCCGTTGTATGCTACATCAATTCAACCGTAGAGCTGAAAGCACTTGCGGATGTATGCGTGACCAGTGCCAACGCAGTTAAGATTGTCAAAAATCTTCCCAATAAAAATATCTTTTTCATCCCTGACCGCAATCTGGGGACCTTTGTACAGGATCAGGTTCCGGAAAAAAATATCATTTTAAATCAGGGACATTGTCCAAGACATACCATCATATCCAAGGACGATATTCTCAATGCAAAGAAAGAGCACCCGCAGGCTAAGGTGGCAGTTCATCCGGAATGCACCAAGGATGTGACAACACTGGCCGATTTTGTGGGAAGCACCTCTGCTATCATTGATTATGTGGTCAATACAGATGCTGACGAATTTATCATTGGTACCGTTGATGGTGTATTTTACAAAATTCATGAGTTGGCTCCAGATAAAAAACTGTACCGTGCAAGAGCGGTTCAAGAATGCGTCAATATGAAAAAGGTGAGCCTTGAAAAAATTATTGATGTTCTGGAAAACGAGACAAATGAAGTCTTTTTAGATGAAAATATTGTAAATGCGGCATTAAAGCCGTTAGAAAAAATGTTGGAGTTGGCACAATGAGAAAACAGACAGATGTATTAATTGCGGGAAGCGGATGTGCAGGTCTTTATTGTGCGCTCAATCTTTCCGGCGATACCAATATAACGATTATTACAAAAGCAACGATTGAGGAAAGCGATTCTTTCCTCGCACAGGGCGGCATGTGCATGCTTAAAAATGACGATGATTATGACAGTTATTTTGAAGATACCATGAAAGCCGGCCATTATGAAAATGATAAAACCTCGGTTGATATTATGATCCGTTCATCCCAGGACGTGGTAAAGGATCTGGTAGAGATCGGTGTTGATTTTGAAAGGAAGCCGGATGGCAGCTTCAGCTTTACAAAAGAGGGTGCCCATTCGGACAAGCGTATTTTGTATCATGAAGATATTACCGGAAAGGAAATTACCAGTAAGCTCCTGGCAGAGGCGCGTAAAAGAAAAAATATTGAGATCATCGAGCATACGATGCTGGTTGATTTTATCGAGAAAGATCACAAATGCGTCGGTGCCGTGATTAAAAAGGATGGACAGACAGAAGTGATTGCTACAAAAATTCTGGTTCTGGCAACCGGAGGTGTCGGTGGACTTTACAGACATTCGACCAACTTCCGTCAGCTCACTGGCGATGCACTTGCAATCGCACTTAATCACAAGCTTCGTATGAAGGATATCAATTATATCCAGATTCATCCGACTACCCTGTATTCGGAAAACGATCAGGACCGTAGCTTTTTAATATCTGAATCAGTCCGGGGCGAGGGTGCAAAGCTGTATGATAAAAATGGCAATCGTTTTGTCAACGAACTGCTTCCGAGAGATCTTTTGACGGCAGAAATCCGGAAACAGATGGAAAAAGACGGAACCAGACACGTCTGGGAGGATTTGCGTACTATTCCTGAAGAGGAATTGAAAGCGCATTTTCCGAATATTGTACAAAAATGTCTGGATTCGGGGTATGATGTAACTAAGGAATGTATTCCGGTTGTCCCGGCACAGCACTATTATATGGGCGGTATCTGGGTAGACCACGAAAGCAAGACCAGTATGGACCGATTGTATGCAGTCGGTGAAACGGCCTGCAACGGTGTGCATGGCAAAAACCGTCTGGCCAGCAATTCCCTTCTGGAAAGCCTTGTATTTGCAAAGAGAGCTGCAAAGCAGATTAATGAGTTAGCGGTTGCTAATATTACATATGAAAAGCTGGATGATGTTTCTACTGAAGCATATGAGGATGAACAGAAGTTAGCAGAGGCATACAAAGAGATTGTTCTGGCTGCCATGCGTGAAGCGGATGAACTGCAAAGCAGCTCCCGCAATTCTCAAACATTCGAAAACCGCTGATTTACTGCGTAAATCGCTACTTTCTCATGTTTGGCGGGTCCTAAGTTCAAAAGTCTTATATCATGTAATTAAATAATAGTAAAAGACAATTCCAATTATAAAAAAGGAGATAAATCATGTTTGATCAGGTAACAATGAAACTCAACGTAGATCCGTTGATTTTAGGTGCGTTAAAAGAAGATATTACAAGTGAAGATGTATCCACCAACAGTGTGATGCCGACAGCAAAGCAGGGTGAGGTAGATCTGATCTGCAAGCAGGATGGAGTTATCTGCGGCTTACAGATTTTTTCAAGAGTATTTGAGCTGCTTGATGAAAATACCAAAATTGAGCTTTATGTAGAAGATGGCGATACTGTCAAAAAAGGACAGCTGATGGCAAAGGTATACGGCGATATCCGTGTGCTGTTATGCGGCGAGAGAACTGCTTTAAATTATTTGCAGAGAATGAGCGGTATTGCTACATATACATCAGAGGTCAATGCATTATTGAAGGGAACCAAAACAAAGCTTGTTGATACCAGAAAGACAACTCCCAACAATCGTATTTTTGAAAAATATGCAGTCCGGGTTGGAGGTGCGTCCAACCATCGTTACAATCTGACTGACGGTGTGTTGTTGAAGGACAATCATATCGGAGCTGCAGGAAGTGTGACAAAGGCAATAGAGGCAGCAAGAGCCTATGCACCTTTTGTCAGAAAAATTGAAGTAGAGGTAGAGACGCTTGATATGGTAAAGGAAGCAGTCGCTGCAGGCGCCGATATCATTATGTTGGACAATATGGATCATGAGACCTTGAAAGAGGCTATGGCAATTATAGATGGAAAGGCAGAAGTAGAAGTATCCGGAAATGTTACCAAAGAAAATATCGCCAGACTCACAGACCTGGGGGTAGATATCATTTCCAGTGGTGCGCTGACACATTCCGCTCCGATTTTGGATATTTCTTTGAAAAATCTGCATGCAGTTTAATTCGGAGGTTTGTGTATGAGTGGTGAGGAACGCAGAGAAAAAATCATTAATACACTGAAAAGCAGTGAAAGTCCGATTTCCGGATCGGAGCTTGCTAAAATACTGGGTGTTAGCAGACAGGTAATCGTACAGGATATCGCTCTGCTTCGTGCAAAGGATTATGATATTTACTCAACCAATAAGGGGTATTGCCTGAGTGACCAGAACAAATGCAAGCGCATTTTCAAGATATTCAACAGACCGGAGGAAGAAGAAAAGGAACTTCAGTTATATGTGGATCAGGGTGGATATGTCAAGGATGTGTTTGTATATCACAAGGTATACGGCGTGGTAAGGGCAGAGCTTAATATTTCGTCAAGAGCCGATATTGATGCCTATATGATGGAGATTAAGAGTGGGAAATCCAACCTTTTGAGTAACCTGACTTCCGGTTATCATTATCATACGGTTCTGGCAAAAAATGATCAGATTCTGGACACGATACAGCAGAAGCTGACAGAGCAGGGATTTCTTGCCAAGCTTTTGGATTATGAGCCTGTAGACTTCTGGAAAGAGGAAGATTAGAGTAAAACGATAATAATACAAAGAAACAATAAAGTAATAAAAACAAAGCAATAATAAAACAAAAGCAACAATAAAAAGCACCAAAGGTAGATTATGAAGTTATTACATTGTGCAGACTTGCATCTGGATTCAAAAATGACATCCATACTGGATAAAGAGCGTGCCAGGGAACGGAAAGCAGAGCTTTTGCATACGTTTCAGGACATGGTCTCTTATGCTGTCCAAAATGATATTTTTCACATATTGATCGCCGGAGATTTATTTGATACCGGCAATATATCGGCCGGGGCAAGGAAGCTGGTAACATCAGAGATTACCGGGCATCCGGATATCCGGTTTTATTATTTAAGAGGCAATCATGACAGGGATAATTTTTTGTCGTCTATGGAAAGTATTCCGGACAACCTGATGCTTTTCTCAACAGAGTGGACATCGTATATCCTGTCTGATGATGGAACGGAGCATCCGGTTGTCCTTTCCGGAATCGAGTTAGCCAAAGGTAATTCCGAGAATGTATACAATACACTGGTGCTGGATGCCGAAAATATCAATCTTGTGACATTGCATGGACAGGAATATGAGACAGGTGCAAAGGATAAAGCAGAAATTATCCGCTTGAGAGAGCTGCAAAACAAGGGGATTGATTATCTTGCACTTGGACATGTGCATGCCTATAAACGTGGAAAACTGGATGGAAGAGGCATATACTGCTATCCCGGATGTCTGGAGGGCCGTGGATTTGATGAATGTGGACAACACGGCTTTGTAGTTCTCGATATTGATGAAAAAAAGCGTACGGTATCAGATACCTTTGTGCCCTTTGCAAAAAGACGGCTCTATACCGTGGATGTGGATGTGACCGGATGCAGCCATTCTGTGGAAATGGCAGAGTGTATCAAAGAACAGTTAGCAGAGGCTTCCTGTCAGAGCTCGGATCTTGTTAAGATTGTTTTAAATGGGGCACTGGATGTTTCAAGTGAAAAAAATATCAATTATCTGGTGCAGTATTTTTCAGGTGATTTTTATTTTGTCAAAATATATGATGAGACAACCCTCAAAGTACAGCCGGCTGATTATTGCAATGATGAGTCATTGAAGGGCGAATATGTACGGACGGTCCTTTCGGCGGAAGATATTTCGGAGGAAGAAAAAGCCTCTATTATCCGGCTTGGATTGCAGATCCTTGGAAATGAGGAGGTGCTTTTATGAAACTGCTAAACTGTCATGTGGAAAACTTTGGAAAGTTGCACGATTTTTCTATGGTTTTTTGTGACGGCTGCAATACGGTTTTTGAGGCAAACGGATTTGGTAAAAGCACACTGGCTGCATTTATCCGTGTCATGTTTTATGGATTTTTAGGTGAAACCAAGAGAAAAGGTATGGAAAATGAGCGCAAGCGCTTTGAACCATGGCAGGGTGGAACCTATGGTGGCAGTCTGGATTTTTCAGTTGGAAACAAAAAATACCGGATGACGCGTATTTTTCATGATAAGCAGCCAAATGATGAATTTGAATTGCGGGATCTTACAACGAATCTGATCAGCAATGATTATACAGAGCAGATCGGGGAGGAATTGTTTGCGGTCAATCAGGAGTCGTTTATCAGGACAGTATTTATCGGTCAAAATGATCTGGTGACATCTGCAACCGATGACATCAATGCCAAAATCGGCAATCTGACTGATGATACCAACGATTTGAACCGGTTTGAAGAAGCGGACAAGAAGCTTACCGATTATATCAATGCTTTGTCACCGCGTAGAAAGACGGGAATTGTATACAAGCTCAAGGCAGAGGCTTCGGATCTGCAGACAAAGCTCCGCGCACTTGACGGAATGGATGAAGCGATTGAAAAGCAGCAGGAGCTGATCGAAGAAAAGCAGCAGGAGATTGATAAATTAAAGGAACGGCAGTCTGAGATTTTTCAAAAACAGGAGCAGCTAAGCCGTCAGAAGGATCTACAGTCCAAACAGGACATGTACAGTCATCTTTGCAAAGAGATGAAGGAAAAGGAATTGCTGTTCGAGACAGAAAAGCAGAGGCTGCAGGAAAATTATCCGAAAGAAGCTGAACTGGAAGCGGCATTTTTAAAACAGAAAAAAGCAAAAGATATCCTCGATGATGTCGAAAAAAATAAACTGAAAAGCGACGAGCAGAACCGGCTTGAGGATTTAAAAGAGCGTTTTGGCGAGGATGAGGACCCGAAAGTCCGGATTACGGCAATGCTTGGAGAATGGAACCGGAGAATGGTTGAAAAGAGTACCCTCTCCATGCGGAAAAGTACATTTGCAACATTCCGGGCAACGCAGGAGGCAGAGACAGAGCGAAATAAAAAGCATGCTGCAAACAGCATGATGATCTGTATGGCAGCAGGGGTGCTGTCTCTGATCGCCGGTATTTTATTGTGCCGTGTAATGCTTCCTCTGGGAATTGCGCTAATTGTAGTAGGTGTTTTGCTGGGAAGTATTGGACTTTACAAAAGAAAAGAAAGCAGCCTGCCGGTAGAAATGTCAGATGAATTAAAGCAGATGGAGCAGGATATCCAATCGGATGAGTCGCAGATAAAGGCTGTGGATACAAAGATTAAGACATACTTTACGAAAAAGGGAATCTTGCTGACAGAGCCGCTGGAAGAACAGGCTGTTTCGGACAGATTGCAACAGCTGTTAGCAGAGGCTATGGAATATGAAAGTCTGCTTGCAAGGGAAAAACAGGCCCTTTCTTATACAGGGCAGATGGATTTATATGAGAATCTGCAAAACGAACTGACCGCTTTTTTAGCTTTATATGGAAGAAATGCAGACAACTCTGCGTGTGAAAATGAACTGAATGTTTTAAAAGAGCAGTTTTTTACGGCAAGGTCAGGTATGGATGCTGCTAAGAAAAATTACGAAGCATGCAGGCTGAAAAAAGAAACTTTTGAAGAACAAAATCCCATGGTACATCCGGAGGAAGATGGAAATGGAGAGACGCCCCGCATACAGGAAAGTCTGGAAAATCTGAACCGGGAATTCCGGGATAATTCAGACCGGCTTGAAAGCTTACATCAGACAGTCCGGGAGTACCAGAACAGACAGGATGAGCTCAGGGACCGTTATGATATGCATGAGGAGCTGGAAAAGCAGTGGGAGGATCTGAATTGTCAGATTGAGGAAAAGACACGGCTTTACAAACAGCTTACAAGGACACAGGAATTTTTAAGACAGGCCAAGGAGAACATGACGCAGAAATATGTAGCTCCGTTAAAAAACAGCTTTCTGCATTATTACGGACTGGTGGCAGGTGAAGATGACAGGCAGTATTATATGGATGCCAATGCCGCCGTTACGATTATGGAGTGTGGAAAACAGAGAGAGACCGGATATCTGAGTGCCGGTTATCAGGATCTGGTCGGACTGTGTCTGCGGCTGGCCTTTGCGGACGCCATGTATCCGGATGAAAAACCGGTGCTGATCCTGGATGATCCGTTAGTGGCACTGGATGAAGAAAAGCTTTCCGGCGGCAAACGTCTTCTTTTGGAAGTGGCAAAAAATTATCAGTTGATTTATTTTACATGTCATGAGACAAGAGCAACCTGATTATGGTATAATATTGACGGTAATTTTTTATTATTCTTACAATAAACCGGCATGAGGTGGAAAAAATGCACTATGTGATTGGAGACGTGCATGGTTGCTACGATGAGCTGGCAACACTTTTAACAATAATAGAAAAGAGAGACAGATCGGCGCAGTTTATCCTTTTAGGGGATCTGATCGACCGGGGACCAAAGGTATGGGAGGTCCTGTACTGGGCACAGCGGCATATCTCGCAAAATGGCAGATATCAGTGCATCCGGGGCAATCATGAGCAGCTGGCGCTGACCTGGTATGTGACAGAGTATCTGCCCTGGTATAAAGAGCAGGGATTTTATATTCCAAGGGAACCGATCCCCAAGACGTACTATGACTTTTCCGAGGTACTTGAGAAAAAGGGCATCCGGGAAAAAGACAAAATCGAACCGATCATGCAGCTTTTTGAAAAGATGCCGACTTCCAAAAAACTGACGATCAAGTCACAGGCGGGAAAAGAGGTTACATACCGTCTCGTCCATTCGTGGTATGATTATGATGAGGAAAATGAAGGCAGGCAGTTCTATATCAATCTGGAAAAACGCTGTGACTATGTCAATCACAATCCGGATGAGATCATCATTCATGGACATACCTGTACGGTTGACCGCGAGTATATTGCACAGGATGAATATCCGGACCGTCCGGGCATGATTGCCTACCGCCCCAATTCCATCAACCTGGATGGGGGCTGCTGTTTTTCCAAGCGTTTTGAATATCCCTGTATGCTCTGTGCAATTTGTCTGGAAAATCTGGAAGAGATTTATCCCGACACTCTGGAGAATCGTTTCTACAAAAACGCAGATAAAAAGATTTCCATGGAAGAGGCACAAAAGAGAGCCGATGCATATCGGGAAAGCTATATGAAAAAAGAAAACCCGCACCGTAAAGCAATGTTAGACATGTTGAATGGTACAAAAAAGAAAGAGAGCGCAAGTGGAACAAAATTATAAAATGATTTTGTCTTATGATGGGACCCGGTTTTATGGATGGGAGCATCAGCCGACAACAGATATGACAATACAGGGAAAGATGGAAAATGTGCTTTCTCTTATGACAGGACAGGCAGTCGAGGTGATTGGCTGCGGACGTACGGATGCCGGTGTCCATGCACAAAATATGGTCTGCAATGCCCGGATGGATACGCAACTGGAGGTCGGAGAGATCCGTGATTACCTCAATCAGTATCTGCCGGATGATATATGTGTTAAAGAAGTAAAAATCGCATCTGACCGCTTTCACAGCCGCTACAATGCGATTGGCAAAACATACTGTTATACATGTTATATAGGGGATACCAAGCCGGTTTTCAACCGTAAATATGTATATACGCTGGAAGAAAAGCCGGATGTGGAAGCCATGAAGCAGGCTGCACAGATCCTGGTTGGCACACATGATTTTGCAAGCTTTTGCAGCAATCCGCGCATGAAAAAATCAACGGTGCGCAATGTTGACAGGATTGAGATCGTAAAAAGGGGCGATCTTCTGACACTGACATTTCACGGAAGTGGATTTTTACAGCATATGGTGCGTATTCTGACCGGCACATTATTGGAGGTTGGCTTTGGAAAAAGGACAGCGGACAGCATTGCCGGACTGATTGAAGCAAAGGACCGGAAGCAGGCAGGATTTACTGCACCGGCCAAAGGTCTTTGTATGATAAAAGTAGATTATTAATAAAGTTTTTAGGGGGAATCTATGAACGACTTAAATTGGGTATACGCCACTTGCTTTGAAACTGTATTTAAAGCAATTCAGGTAAATGCACAGACAGGGGAGTACAATATTATCAAGCGCCCGCATGACGAAATGCATCTAAACATTCCGAAATCGGGCAGTATTGAGGCTTATGTCAAAGCCATAAGCAATTCGGGACTGATCTACCCGGCGGATATTTCAGATTTTTATTTTCATTTTAATCCGGTTTATATCCGCAGATCCATCCGGTATGGGCAGTATCATCAGGTACACACCTTCCGGCGCAAGATGTGGAATCATTATATCTGGGTCACATTTGAACTGATCATTCCGTCTTCTTATTCCGAACAAAATCCCAATGTGTTGTATATATGGAAGCTCGCAGACAATGATTCGCGCCGGCTGGAAGATTCGATGAGGATGCTTTCAAGCGTATACCGCAAGATCATAAGGATCAATCTCTCAGATGATTCGCATCAGGAAATCAAGGTTGACTATGAGATAGACCGGACTGATCATGGAATGTCTGTCAAGATGTCCGAGTGGTTCCGCAAATTTGCAGAAGCCGGATATGTATACAAGGATGATGTAAACAATTTCAATGAATTTACGTCCATTCACCGTATCCGCATGCATTTCAGACACAGCAAGGAAAGCACAGAGCTGATATACCGTAGAAAAGAAGAGGACGGTAAATTCCGCTGGGTATCCATGGAATTAATTCCGAGTGTCGAGTATACACCGGAAAATCAGATTGTGATTTTATATATCCAGGATGTGCATGATATTTATTCTTTAGAGCAGAAGCGCAAAAAAGAGATTGAATATTATCAGAGCAGGGATATTCTGACAGGCTTTTTAAACCGTGCAAGTTATCAGGAGGCGTGCAAAAATTATGTCGGACTGCCGCGTAAAAAGACGGTTGCAGTCATATATGCCGATATGAATGGCCTGAAGCTGATCAACGATACACAGGGAGATGAAGCGGGAGATGATTATATTAGACGGTTTACCGATGTGTTTGGAAAGTACTTCGATACAGACCGCTGCTACCGCATCAGCGGAGATGAGTTTCTGGTTATCATACAGGGAATTACCAAAAAAGAGGCCGGTGCCAAGTTCCGTGCGTTTCGTGATATCGTGCAGCTGGAATGTGATCAGACAGCAGCCATCGGATATGCATGGATCAATCGTCCAAGTACTCTGGAGGAGGTTGTGAAGTCAGCTGAATCAGCCATGTATCTGGACAAGCACGAATATTATCGATTCCATAGCAGATATGCTTTTTAACATGTATAAAAAAACACCTTTTTCGTATACTAACTGTCAGAAATGACAGCATAGATATGTGGAGGTGTTTTTTTATGCAGGATGATACGATCAAATTATTAAAAGAGGTAGATTCGGGCTGTAAGATGGCGATAGACAGTATTGACCGGATGGAAGGCTTTCATATGGGACCTGATATGGCACATGTGACAGAATGCTACAAGCAGAAGCATCAGGCTCTGCAGAAAGAAGCGACAACGATGCTTCATGCATGCGGGGAAACAGGCAAAATGCCGGATGCCATGGCTGCGATCATGGCTAAAACCACGACGCAGCTCAAGATGATGGTGAGAGAAGACAATCATCAGGCAGCCAAGATTCTGATGGACGGCTGCAATATGGGGATCCAGTCCGTATCAGAATATATCAATAAATATAAGGCGGCTTCCAAAGAAAGCATTTCAATCGCCAAAAGTCTTATCACGACGGAAGAGGACTTTATGTGCGATCTGAAACGCTTTTTGTAGTAAAATCAATTAACAGTGATTTATAGATTTTGTTTCGTTGAGCAGTGTTTAAGCCAGAAAAAGCTTCCTGCCAAGCTCGCAGAGTGCGGTCTGGTCATTTATTGCAATCAGCTCTCTCGCTGAATGCATGGACAAAAGCCAGACACCGGCATCCACACAGGGCATGGAAAGGGAAGTACTCACCACCGTGCCAAGTGTGGAACCGCCACGCTGGTCGGAACGGTTGACAAACTTTCCGTATGGGATCCGGTGTGTGTCGCAGAGAGCCTGTATCATGCTGACATAGGTTGAATCAGTGGCGTAGGATTGTCTGGCGGAAAGCTTTAAGCAGACACCGCTTCCCAGTCCAAGGCGGTTGGTCAGATCGTTTTTGTCTGTATAAGCCGGGTGCAGTGCATGGGCAACGTCCAATGACAGACAAAGACCTGCTGACAGAGCGCAGTACAGATCTTCCCTGGTCAGGGAAAGACCGGAGAAGATACGCTCCAAAATCTGTTCAGTAACTGCTGAGGCTGCTCCCTGCTTGGTTACGTTGCCGATCTCTTCATTGTGATAAAAGGCAGAGATGCAGATTTCATCATTGTCCGTACCGGCAGCGCAGATCGCATCAAGCGCTGCCAAAACTCCGGAGCAGTTGTCGATACGTGGAGCAGATACAAATTCATCGTTTAAGCCGACTGTTTCCGGATGATCGTTGTTGTATAAAAAGAGTTCATAGTCGAGGATATCTTCCTTGTCGCAGTCCAGCATGGATGAAAGATAAGAGAGAAAATCCTGATTTTCATTATTTCCTGTCAGGGAAAAAAGCGGTAACAGCTGGGTCTGTGGATTGAGCTTTAAGCCGGTATTGATATCCTTATCCATGTGAATGGCAAGTCCGGGGATGATAACGACCGGTCTGCCGCTGTCAAAAAGTCTGCATGAGGGTGCAAACGGATCCTCAGACCTTGTACATACCTTGCCGGCAATACCGAGCGGCCGGTCAATCCATGTATGATAGACAGCACCGCCATAGGGCTCTGTGTTGAGCCGGAGATAACCGTCTGTGATAAGGTCCGGATTGGGCTTTATCAAAAAACTGGGCCAGTCTGTATGTGCAGTGATCATGCGAAGCTTTGGCAATGCTTTATCCGATATGTTCTGGCCGATCGTAAAGGCGATCAGTGTGCCATCATAAGCCTGAATCATATATTTTCCGCCTTTTTTAATTTCAAAGGGCTTGTCTAAAAACAGCCGGGAAAATCCCTCTTTCTCAAGCCGGCCTGCCAGATAGGCGCAGCAGTGAAACGGTGAATGGGCTGCCTCGATAAGACTGCTTAATTGTGTCAGGGTTGTTTTATTATTTGTTTTCATGGAAGCCTCCTGTTTTTGGATAATTGATAAAAATGATATTCCGGACAGACATCTTTCAGCGGAACGGACAAATTGCCCGGTCCTGTGCTCTTCGGTGTATATACAGATAAATATAGCTCGTCATTAGGGTATTCACAATAAGCCTCATTTATACCAAGAGGTATGAGCCAGTGTTCCTGTTCATAATCAATATACAAATTTCCATATGCAGAGGCATTGTCTGTATCTTTACTTAATCCAACACAAAAGATGGTGTCGGACGTTGGTGCAATTCCAAGCTGCTGTTCTATCAGTGAAGGATCCAGAGTGACTTCCAAAAAGTCATCCGGCTTATCCGAAGATTCCAGAGTAGTGGTTAAATTGGACAGGTTAGCTGCCAGTACTGCAGGTGCTTTTGCCAGATAGACCGAGGACGAAAATGGAGTCTCTGATAAATCCGCTTTTTCATAGGCTCCTTCTCCATAGAGTGCTACAAAAAGCTCTCTGGGAAGATAAAACTGCGTAAGGGCATCATAGCGGTAGCCCTGATCCAGCAGGTAACGATACAGATAATAATTGTTTAATGGCTTGATATCACTTCCGATGACGGTATGTGAATTGACAGAGGAACACACATCTTTGGAAGCTTCATAGCTTTTAGCCAGAGAAACTTTGCCGGAATAGGGAGCCTTTTCATCCAGTAAAAAGTAATAAAGCTGCAGGCTGTTAAGTCCCATGATCCGCATGTCAGGATCGATAAACTTTAAAATTGCCAGCCGGTTTTGATAGTCATAAAGTGAGGATAGTGTGTTTGGATCGATAAAGCCATTGCCAAGCCGGTTGAAGGCCTGTCTGTTATCGTCTGAAATAAGTGTCATGCCATCGGACAAAGCAAAGGGCTTAAAATTGGCTGTATACTCACCAATTACAGAAGCATCTGCATTGGTTGTGCCATCGGGTACGGGGAATTGATAGTCCCGCATTGTCGAAAACGGTACAAGACCAATACATAAGCAAAGCATGACAAATAGATTTTTACTTTTGTCAGAATGAAAAAACAGGCTGCCATAACGGATGCAGAGGATAGGAAGCAGGGCACCGAATACCCAGAGGTAAATGTGACCGCTGCGGGAAAACAGACGACATACCCAGCCCTCATCCATGATGACTAATGTGTAGGTATAGCAGACCGGCAGCAGGATAAAGGCTGCCGAAGTAAGCAGAAAAGCCGGTGAAGCAAAGGCTCGGATATTTCTCTGCTTCTGACTGTAATTTTTGTAGATATAAATACAGAGCAGTAGAAGTGCAAGCCATACAAAGGCCATCGGAGCAACAAAACGGACGGCATAATAAAGGGCGTTTCGTATAACGGACATAATCCCCTGCATATCCAGATAGGGCATAAACCATTCCGGTACATCGATGGCAGAAAGAGAAAGTCCATCGGCCAGGATTGTCTGGTGGGAATAGGCAAGCACATGTCTGGCCATGCGGATTAGTAAGGGTATGCTAACTGCGATGGGAACAAGCAGAATCAGTGTTTCGATATAAAAAGACGGTTTTTTACATTCCGTCCGTAAGGTCTTTTCTTTTAAATAAAGATAGAGGCAGGCACAGGCATAGGGAAGACCTGCACATATGATGGCAAGACCAAAAAGCGGATAGTAGAGACCGGATAGGAAACCGCAAAATACATAGGCATATAAAAATCTTCTCTTGTTTTTTGTAACCGCCGGAAGTGTGAGAAAAAGAAGCGCCGGCAGGATGATCCATGTACGGCAGTAGACCGGCATATGAAAGAGGAAGGCAAATACCAGAGCATAAAAAACACCGACATGTCTGCCAATCAGGTAAACTGTGAGAATGGCAAACAGGATCATGGTCAGTGTAAATGCTGCATAAAAGGTGGTGGCTTTTCCGTGGAAAAGAACCGCGTTGAAAAATCCGGGGATCATCGGAAATAATCCGGAAACCGGAGAATAGTCTGTATAAGCCTTCATGGAAAAATCAACAAGCTGCATATAGGGAAGCATCTGCTCACCATAGTGGTGCATATCGGTTGGCACGATCTGCGCCGCAGAGATGTAGGAACCGTATAAAAAAACAGATGCCACAGAAGAAAACATAACGGAAAATGTCTGTAGATGTTTCTTTTTAAAATAGGTAAAAAATACAGAGATATATAATATAACGATCAGTAAAAGGATGGACAGTCTGTAAGCAATGGGTAACTGCAATTTTATCGTTTCACCCTGATACTGATAGGTGTTTTTCAAATACAGCAGACATAATAATGGCAGCGGAAGCTGTAGTGCGAAAAATATTCTGCGCATGAAAATGTCGGACAGGGATATTCTTCTTCGGATCAGGATAGCCACAGCTAACAAAACTGTAGGTATGAAAAACAACAACAGATCATTGAAAGAGACAGGCAATGAAAGGAAACTGCAGATCATGGCGATCAACTGTAGGTCAAAATACAAAAATAAATAGACACTGATATAACGAGGTGTATTTTCTTTGTATATGAGCAGAATAATAAAAAAGACAAAAGAAAAAAGCCAGAGATAACGCACATGATGCGCATACAAAACAGTCTGGATGACCGCTGGAAGAAATACGGCAAGCTTGGTCCAAGGTATTTTTGAAAAAGTTTTTTGGCCGGGTTGATGAGTATCAGACTTGAAAACATGGCAGGACAGAATAAACAAAAACAGACAGATAAAGCAACCAATCCAGGTCAGCAACCAGAATAAATTCCATTCACCTGTTTTGTTGGAACCGCCTAGTACAATATTGTCAATGATAAGGTCTGTTAGCACAGGGTAACCGGAAAAGGCAGAATCCTTTAACAAAAGATACAGCACGCCGACGATCATACATGTAATGATAAAAATACCGCAGGGAGAAAGACAGGCTTTTCCTGCTGCTTTTAAATAGGATGATGGATTGTGTCGGGTATCTTTGGTATTCATAGGTTTTCCTTTATCGTTGGTATTATCTTATCCGTAAATGTATTAACGGAAGTAAACTCTGACTGCACAATAGATCAGAAAGTACATGTGATGCTTCATGAAAAACATGAATAATTTCTCGGCAATGCCAAGATGCTTCATATGACAATGATGTAATGCATAGACAACATCCGGGTCGGTGCAGACACCTTTCATATCGGCGCGGTGCTCGCGGTAGGGCGCCTGTTTCTTTTTGTATATGCCACCCTTTACATGCAGGATGGTGAGACAGAGAAAATCGTCCCAGATCTGGTCATTGAAATCAAAAGAATGCTTGGTCTTGCTGATGCGTAGCAGGTTTTCTTTCATGATCTTGATCTTTGACATATAGTTTTCATCGTACCGCATGGTCATGGATGTGTCATTCATATAATAATTATAAGGATAAAAGTCCTTTAAGATCACGATTTTTGTGGCATCGAGAAA
The DNA here is from genome assembly GCA_900317505.1 of uncultured Lachnospiraceae bacterium. Classification (GTDB taxonomy): domain Bacteria; phylum Bacillota; class Clostridia; order Lachnospirales; family Lachnospiraceae; genus UBA2882. Next base: position 19,771 of record ONHB01000016.1, read on the forward strand.
CATGCACAGAGAAAACTGGAAGTCCTCGCCGATGGAGACTTTGTCATCGCACAGATCCAGATTTTTGCAGACTAAATCGGTGCGTACCAGCTTGGTGACACGGTTGGGATGCAGGTGGCGTCCCAGAAAACTTCCGTCATTGATCAGGATCGGAAACATTTCTGTCATCAGCTGTGCGGGCGAAAAGACATCCAGCGGGAAATCCATCTGGTCGTCCCATTCCTTGTGGCTGTTGTTTTCGTAGATGTGATGGAGACCGCAGCAGGCAATGTCTGCATCCTCTCCGGTAATGCGGTAAAACATCTTTTCATACATGTCCGGATTGATAAAATCATCGCTGTCCACGTATCCGGTGTAACGGCCTCTGGCAATCCGGCTTCCGGCCTTCCATGCCGAGGTAAGACCACCGTTTTCTTTGTGGATGACAACAACCTTGTCCGGATATTTATCGGCATAGGAATCGCACATGGCAGCAGAGCTGTCGCGGCTTCCATCATCAACCAGAATGATCTCGATATTCCGGAGGGTCTGCGCGAGTACGCTTTCCATGCAGCGGGGCAGGTATTTTTCCATATTGTATACGGGGATGACGATGCTTACGTCGAATTGGTAATTATTCATATAGGGAAAGTGTCCTTGGTGTTTATTTTTATATGTATCATTATATATAAATATATTATGTTTCGCAATTAGCGAAAATATAGTATACTGATAAGAATAACAGTTTTTGACCATAAAACGACAGGAGGTAAAGATATGGATTACCAGAATGCAGTTCAGAAATGTGAAAAGTATCATCAGGAGCATTTGCTGAAATTTTATGATGAATTGAATGAGGCGGAAAAAGAGCAGCTTCTGACGCAGATAGAGAAAACAGATTTCTCGGTGTTAGATAGTCTTAAGCATTTAGAGGATGTAAAGAAAAAAGGTGTGATCACGCCTTTGCAGTCGATGACGCTGAACGAGATTGAGCCGCACAGAGAAGCTTTCGAGCATATCGGAGAGGAAGCGCTCAGACAGGGAAAGGTCGGTGCGGTACTGCTTGCGGGAGGTATGGGTACAAGACTTGGCAGTGATGCACCAAAGGGTGTATACAATATTGGCCTGACGAGAGATCTGTATATATTTGAATGTCTGATCAACAACCTCATGGATATTGTAAAAAGAGTGGATGCATGGATCCCGCTTTTTGTTATGACGAGTGAAAAAAACCATGATGCAACAGTGGATTTTTTCAAAGAGCATCGGTATTTTGGCTACAACGAGGATGAGGTGTGGTTTTTTAAACAGGAAATGGCACCGGCAAGTGATTATGAAGGAAAGATCTATCTGGAGACGAAGTCCAGACTGTCAACATCGCCCAATGGCAACGGCGGCTGGTTTGTGTCCATGGCAAGAAACGGACTTCTGGATGAAGTAAGCAGGCGTGGAATTGAATGGCTGAATGTGTTTGCTGTTGACAATGTATTGCAGAAGATCGCAGATCCGTTGTTTATCGGTGCGGTCATTGAAAAACAGGTGGAAGTCGGAGAAAAGGTTGTCAGAAAGGCCAATCCGGATGAAAAGCTCGGAGTTGTATGTCTGGAGGATGGCAGACCTTCCATCGTGGAATATTATGAACTGACGGATGAGATGCGGAATAAAAAAGATGCCAACGGAGAATATGCGTACAATTTTGGAGTGATCCTCAATTACCTGTTTTCCGTGAAGGCTCTTGAGCGCATCATGTCACAAAAGCTGGCACTTCATGTGGTAGAAAAGAAAATAGCGTGTATCGATGAACAGGGCAATCCGGTAAAGCCTGAGGAGCCCAACGGTTACAAATTTGAACAGCTGGTACTCGACATGATCCATGACCTTGACAGCTGCCTCTCGTTTGAGGTTGTCAGGGAGCATGAATTTGCCCCTATCAAAAATAAGACCGGTGTCGATAGTGTGGATACGGCCAGAGAGCTTTTACAGAAAAACGGTGTTGTCTTATAAAACAACAGTCAGTCCTCTTCGATGACCTGAATCTCCAGGTAGTCGAAGGGGATTTCTTCTATAAAGTTATCCTGATAAAAACGGGCCTTGTCGTGCCGTTTAAATTCATTGATCGTTTTATCAAGCCAGATAGGCTTGGACAGATCAAAATCGTAACATATTTTTTCCAGACCACGGGAAACTTTGTGTGTTCTGGTATCATCGCTGCCATCTTCGAATACCATATCCTGTAGCAGATGATTATCTTTCCATATTTTTCCCCAAAGTCGAAACATATTGATGTCCTCACAGTGTGATGTATTTTTTGATTTTTGGTTGTCAGATTATTTTGAAAACGGATTGTTATGCAATTTTGCCATCCGGTATCAGGTATTATAACAGACAAGACTTACAAGGGTAAATATTTCCGAATAAATTTCGCTGTTAATTTATGGTAATTGCATATAAAAATGAAATTATTATGAAATTTTTGTGTAATCTGCCCACAGGGCTGTGGGATATGGTATAATAATACAAATAAATGCAGGATAACGACATTGTATATAAGTGTAAAGAGAGGATGAATTCTATGGATTTTAAGCCCGACAGCAGCAATGATGTTAAGAGCTGGGAAGAGGTTGTATTGATTTACAATTCAGCACTCAAGGAGATCGGGACCAAGCTTGAGATATTAAACGATGAGTTTCAGCACGTACATCAGTACAATCCGATCGAGCATATCAAATCCCGTATTAAAACGCCGCAGAGTATTGTCAAAAAATTAAAAAAGCATGGTTATGAATCGACCATTGAAAATATGGTCAAATACGTCAATGATATAGCCGGGATCCGTGTGATCTGTTCTTTTACTTCAGATATTTACCGGATCGCAGAGATGATCATCAATCAAAGTGATATCAAGGTTATATCTGTCAAGGATTATATCCTGAATCCCAAGCCAAGCGGATATAAGAGCTACCACCTGATCATCAGTGTGCCGATATTCTTATCCGACCGCATCGTGGATACCAAGGTAGAGATCCAGATCAGGACGGTTGCCATGGATTTCTGGGCGAGCTTAGAGCACAAGATCCATTACAAATTTGAAGGAAACGTACCGAATCATATCCGGGAGTCACTGGTGGAATGTGCAGAGATCGTGGCCGACCTGGATGCAAAAATGCTTTCGCTCAATGAAGAGGTACAGGAGCTGGCGGAACAGGAAGCGGAAGAATCGCGGTTAGCCTAGGCTAAAAGTAAAAACGGTATAAAGCCGGTAAAGTAAAATTACATAATGAATAAAAGACCATGATAAAGGACCCTTTGGTGCATGATATAAAATGCATCAAAGAGTCTTTTTTTGCCCAAATAAAAGCCCCATAAAATGAGGAGTGCCCAGGCTCCTCGCGGAGACCTGGGCTATTATGAAAAAATTTATCTATGTCTGTAATGTAAGATTACATTAACCTGTTCGATTTATATTGTTATCATATAACATAAATATGAACAAAGTATGAACAAGGCATGAAAAAATAGTGAATTATAACAAGTAAATAAAAAAATGACAAATAAAATTGTGCAAAACTTACAAAAAATGAGAAGGTGCAACACAAAGGGAATGGTTGTCAAAGATTTTGATACATGATAAAATAAATAAAATACTTTGATGTTGAAATGAAGTGACTGGAGGAAGTTTTTGTGGATAATTTTATGGACAAGCTTGCAAAAAGATTCAATGCAGGAGAAATGATCAAAGCAAATGCACAGGCTGAAGCAAGAGATATGAAACGTCTGCAGGAACGGACTGCAGAATATGAAAATATGATGCGCGAGATGAGGCGCTTAAATCTTAAAAATGTTGAAGTGACAGAGCAGGTGCAGCAGCTGATCCAGTGCGGGATTGAGCAGTTTGAAGGCTATGGCAATGCAGATGGGGAGCTTTTAAAAAAGCTTGAGGAGCTGCAAAAAGACCTGACAACAGCCAAGATAGGCATTCTGGACAATGAGGCTGAGCTGGAGCGTCTGGTTGCCGATATGCAGGAGACCGTAAACGGTATGAATCTCACGGTTGGTACCATTCACAGCGAGGTGTCCGTGATCGGCAGCGGCATCAATACCATGCAGTATCAGCTGGGCGGGATCGACAATGGCATCCATGCCCTGGAGCAGAATATACAGGAAAGTCTCAATAAGGGAATCGATGCAGAGGCACTGACACCGATTTTAGACAGTATCAGCAATTTGCAGCAGGCACTGATTTCTACGAGCAATATGATCTCTGAGGGCAACAAAAAGCTGGAAGAGCATGTGCACAAGGAAAATGTACGTGTATACCGCAATGTGCAGGCCTCTTTTATAGATGAAGCAGGTAAAAAAGCCCGCGAGATCAATACACGTATGGATCAGATTGAGGGAACGGTCAAGAAAAACAGCGGCGTCAAGGCCATGGTTGTGATCACTATGTTAGCATCCCTTGCGGCTGTTACACTGCAGGTCCTTTCTGTGATCGGAATATTCTGAGGCTGACAGCATAGGGAGACAAAGGTACAATTATGGGAAATGTGACGTTTAAGCCCGGAAATATGCTCTATCCGCTTCCGGCCGTGCTGGTGTCTGTTACGGATGGCAAGGGCAATGACAATGTATTTACAGTGGCATGGACAGGGACGGTGTGTTCCGATCCGCCAATGGTTTTTATATCGGTAAGACCTTCCCGGTATTCCTATCAGATGATCAAGGATACCGGAGAATTTGTGATCAACCTGACAACCGAAAGCCTTGCGAGGGCAACGGATTTTTGCGGTGTCAGAAGCGGACGTGACGTGGACAAATTTGCAGAGATGCATCTGACAAAGCTTGCGGCAGACAAGGTAAAGGCACCCTTGATCAAGGAAAGCCCGGTGCGTATCGAATGTCGTGTCACACAGGAGCTTGAGCTTGGCAGCCATGTCATGTTTATTGCAAAGGTTGAGTCGGTTTCCGTTGACGATGCTTATATGGATGAAAAAAATACCTTCCATCTTTCCAAAGCCAAGCCGATCGTATATTCACATGGAGAATATTATTCACTGGATCAGGTTCTCGGGACCTTTGGTTACAGTGTCAGAAAAAATCACAAAAAAAGAAGCACCGGGGCAAAGAAATCCGGGGAGAAGAGTACCAAAAAGGAATGAAACAAGTTACCAGATTCTATCGCGAGATCAGAGTCGTTAAAATCAAAACAGCATATTTAATTCTTTTTCTTGCATTATTGTTTTTTCCAAGCTTTCATAAAATCGAACATACCGGGGATAATATGTATGTTCTTTCTCTGAACGGCACAGAAGTCGGTCTGGTTGACAGCCCGCAAAATGCACAGAAGTATCTGAGAGAAGCCCGCACAAAGCTGATCCGCGAAAACAAGGATCTGGTGTTTGTGGGTGCCGAGTTGTCAACACAGGGAAAAGAGCTCTGGTTTGGCAAAGTGGATTCCAAAAAGACTGTCGTAGACAATATGTATCAGGTTCTGAGCGATTCACGCATGGCTGACAGAAGCCTGTCTTATATGATCAAGATCAATCAATTTACGATCAATATCCGAAACGTAGAGGATGTCAAAAAGGTATTGCAGGCTGCCCTCAACAAATATGATGATAAGGAAGAGTTCCAGGTTGAACTGGTTACCGATCCGACGCGTGAGCTCAACGTACTGACCACCAAGATCACCAATTCTGTTGACCGCCACAACGAAGCGACGCAGATGCCGCTTGCCGGAGTGGACAAGTCATTTTATGAAATGGATATGGCGTCGGAAGAGAGCATCAAGACCTCGTTTGAGGATTTTGATTACGGAATGGTGGATCTGTATTACGACAATGAAATCGAAGTGATCGAGACATATCTGCCGGACAGTGAGATCTCCGATGTTGAGACTGCAACCGCGATTCTGACACAGGATCAGGAAAAAAATGCAATCTACGAAGTACAGCCGGGAGATACGCTGTCGGAAATCGCGATCAAGGTTGATATTCCACTTGACCGCATTATTGAAATGAATGAAAATCTGGAAGATGAAAATTCCATGATCCGTGCAGGGGATGAGCTGATTATCACCATACCGGAGCCGGTTCTTTCGGTTGGACGCGAGGAAGAGATCTATTACGAGGAAGATTATGATGCGCCCATCGAATATGTATACAATGATGACTGGTACACGACCGAATCCAAAGTCCTGACCCAGCCGTCGGCCGGTCATAGAAATGTTGCGGCGATCGTCACGTACCACAACAACAATGTAAAGGACACCCAGATCTTAAAGGAGCAGGTGACAATAGCACCGGTGGCAAAGGTAGTGGAAATCGGTACCAAGACACCGCCTACCTATATAAAGCCAATCTCCGGAGGACGACTTTCCAGTGGATTTGGAAGAAGAAGCGCTCCCAAGCGTGGGGCATCCTCTTATCACAAGGGAATTGACTGGGCGACACCGATCGGAACGGCTGTTATGGCATCTTCATCCGGAACCGTTACAAGAGCCGGATGGGGTAGTGGATATGGATATGTCGTATATATCAATCACGAGGATGGACGCCAGACACGTTACGGTCATCTGAGCAAGGTGCTTGTTTCTGTAGGACAGCATGTAAAACAGGGACAAAAGATCGCATTGAGCGGCAATACCGGTGTCAGCACCGGACCGCATGTGCATTTTGAGATCCTGATCAACGGAAGTCAGGTCAATCCGCTGAATTATATGAATTAATTGTTATCAAAACGATCAAATTGTACAAATTTAATTTCAGCGTTTACAATATCCGTGCAGGTGGTATATAATATACCGTGATATTTAGAAAGAAAAGACTGAGGTGCATTATGGAGCAATATGCAATCAAGGGGGGCAATCCCCTGGTAGGCGAAGTCGAAATCGGCGGCGCAAAAAATGCAGCATTAGCAATTTTGGCTGCTTCCATTATGACAGATGAAACAGTTATTATAGAGAATTTACCCGATGTTAGAGACACCAATGTATTGATGCAGGCGATGGAGAGCGTAGGAGCTACGATCCAGAAGATTGACCGCCACAGCATCAAAGTTAACGGTTCCACGATTCATGATGTTGTAATTGAAGATGACTTTATCAAAAAAATCAGAGCATCTTATTATCTGTTAGGTGCTTTACTTGGAAAATATAAAAGAGCAGAGGTCGCACTTCCCGGTGGATGCAATATCGGAAGCAGACCGATCGATCAGCACATCAAGGGCTTCAAGGCGTTGGGTGCTGAAGTAAAAATTGCACACGGACTGATTGTTGCACAGGCTGACAAGCTTGTTGGCAATCATATTTATCTGGATGTTGTTTCTGTAGGTGCGACGATCAATATCATGATGGCCGCTACACTTGCAGAAGGACAGACCATTATTGAAAATGCAGCCAAAGAGCCGCACGTCGTTGACCTTGCCAACTTCCTCAATAGTATGGGAGCACATATCAAGGGTGCAGGTACCGATGTGATCCGTATCAAGGGTGTGGAAAAGCTGCACAAGACAGAGTATTCTGTCATCCCGGATCAGATCGAAGCCGGTACTTTTATGGTTGCTGCAGCAGCAACAAAGGGAGATATCACAGTCAAAAATGTGATTCCCAAGCATTTGGAGTCTATCAGTGCCAAGTTGCAGGAGATCGGCTGTGAAATCGAAGAAAGTGACGATGCAGTCAGAGTGGTTTCTTCCAAACCATTATCCTATACACAGGTAAAGACATTGCCTTACCCCGGTTTCCCGACGGATATGCAGCCGCAGATCACCATGACACTGGGACTGTCCAACGGCAACAGTATTGTAACAGAGAGTATTTTTGAAAACCGTTTTAAATATGTTGATGAGCTGGCAAGAATGGGCGCATCCATTAAGGTAGAAGGCAATTCCGCTATTATTACCGGAGTTCCCAAATATACCGGTGCACATATCAGTGCTCCTGATTTAAGAGCAGGCGCTGCATTGGTTATTGCAGGACTGGCAGCCGATGGATTTACGGTTGTAGATGATATTTTCTACATTGAGCGTGGATATGAGGACTTTGATAAAAAGTTAAGAAGCCTTGGCGGACTGATTGAAAAGGTTTCCGATGAAAAAGATATCCAGAAGTTTAAACTGAGAGTTTCGTAGATATTCAATCTTATCTGCATTCTGGCAGATAGGTATACAAATTGAAATAAGACAAAATAAAAAAGACTACATCGATAGTCTTTTTTATTTTGCCTTTATAAGATCCTTTCAATAAACAATTCCGGATGTACAGACAGATCGATAAACCGGCTGCCACTTTTTATCATCGGTCTGGACAGTGATGCCTGATTGATATAAATAATGTCGCCTTCTGTTCCGTCGGATAAAAGTACCCGGTTGTTGATATAGGTATTTACAACGTTTTGCAGAAATTTCAGTATAAAAGAGGCTTCGTATTTTTGGAGACCTTCTTTTTCAAAAATATCGATGACCTGAAAAGGACACAGCGGACCGCGGTATACCCTTGCTGCTGTCATGGCGTCATATACATCTGCTATGGCTACGATCTTGGCAAAAGGATCGATCTTGTCGCCGGTAAGTCCGAACGGATAGCCGGAACTGTCACATCTTTCATGATGCATTAAGGCAGCATTTTTGACATGTTCGCTGATATCCTGATTTTTTAAGATGTTGTAGCCCTCGATCGTATGTGTTTTGACGGTCTTGTATTCGGCATCGGTAAGCTTTCCGGGCTTTTTGATGATCAGGTCGGGAATGGCAAGCTTGCCGATATCGTGTAAAAGGCCACAAAGGGTTGCTGTTTCGACCTTGTCCTGTGGCAGATGGAGCCAGGTCGCAAGAATATTGCTGATCAGCGCAACATTCATGCAATGTGCAAAGGTCAGGTCATCATATTGTCTCATATTGTGAATCATGTTGAAAAAATCGGAGGTATTGGAGGTATTACCGATCAGGTGTGTGGCCTGCGCAAGCAGTTCGTTGGTATCGATCTTGGTACCTTTTTGGACAATATCGTTGATATTGTCCTTGAAATCTCCGATCGTTTTATCAAAATCCGCCTTGTACTGGATAAATTCGGGGCTGGATTTGATCTGGGCCGAGTAAGCCGTATTGTTCATGGAAGTATCAGATGCTGCGGCTGCAATGTCGGCAGTTGTATCGGATACAGCTGCGTCGGGGCTTTCATCTTCTATTTTTATATATGGAATTGAATAAAATTCAAGCCGAGTGATGATCTTATCCGTAAGCACAGAGCCTTTCGGGACAATGAGCTGGTTGGAATAGCTGAAGATATCCTCTCCGACGATCATACCGGGTGTAAGCCCGGATCTGGGTAATTTTCTCACGGTATCCTTCTTTCACACATTTACACAGTTTCACGTAGTTCTTTGATATGATATTATACCTTTTTTTGAAAGAGTATGTCAATTAACGAAGAAACATACAAAATAAGACTTGACGTATTCTTTATTTTCGAATATAGTGTGTTTAGATATTTTAGATATGAAAATTCAATATTGGTAAGGCTCTTATTCAGAGTGGTGGAGATACAGAGGATCAGTGAAGCCACGGCAACCCCTACAGACAGAGGAAGGTGCCAACCTGAGCGAGATATTCGAACAATAAGAGGATCTTTATGTCTAATGTGGTCCGCTTTTTGTAAAGCGGTTTTTTTATGCGTTTTTTTAACAAATAGGAGGAAAAAGATGGAGAAACGATTATTTACATCCGAATCAGTAACTGAAGGCCATCCTGACAAAGTATGTGATGCCATTTCCGATGCAATCTTAGATGCCTGCATGGAACAGGATCCGATGAGCAGGGTTGCATGCGAAACAGCATGTTGTACAGGATTTGCCCTGGTAACAGGTGAGATCACAACCAAAGCTACACTTGATGTTCCGGCAATTGTACGTGATACCGTTAAAGAGATCGGATATACAAGCTCTGACATGGGCTTTGATTACAAGAGCATGGCTGTTATGGTAGCTTTAGACCAGCAGTCAACCGATATCGCCATGGGCGTTGACAAGGCATTGGAAGCCAAAGAAAACAAGATGTCTGACGACGAGATCGAAGCAATCGGTGCGGGTGACCAGGGTATGATGTTTGGTTATGCATCCAATGAAACACCGGAGCTTATGCCTTATCCGATCAGTCTGGCACACAAGCTGGCAAAGCAGCTTACCAAGGTGCGTAAAGACGGCACACTTACTTATTTAAGACCCGATGGAAAATCACAGGTTTCTGTTGAATATGATGAAAACGGCAAGCCCTTCCGTCTTGAAGCAGTTGTTCTTTCCACACAGCATGATGAAAATGTGTCACAGGAACAGATTCATGAAGATATCAAAAAATATGTATTTGATCCGATCCTTCCCAAGGAAATGATCGATGACGAGACCAAGTTCTTTATCAATCCGACCGGACGTTTCGTAATCGGTGGTCCTCACGGTGATGCAGGCCTTACCGGACGTAAGATCATCGTAGACACTTACGGTGGATATGCCCGTCACGGCGGCGGAGCTTTCTCCGGAAAAGACTGTACAAAGGTTGACCGTTCAGCTGCATACGCTGCAAGATATGTTGCCAAAAACATCGTAGCTGCAGGGCTGGCAGAAAAATGTGAGATCCAGTTATCCTATGCTATCGGTGTAGCACAGCCGACATCTGTTATGGTTGATACATTCGGTACCGGAAAGATTTCCGATGAAGCTTTGGTAGACGTGATCCGTGACAACTTTGACTTAAGACCGGCCGGCATTATCAAGATGCTTGATCTTCGCCGCCCGATTTACAAACAGACAGCAGCTTACGGACACTTCGGACGCCATGATCTGGATCTGCCGTGGGAGAAAACAGACAAGGTTGATCTGTTAAAGAAATATTTATAATCACATAAATAAAAGAATGCCGGCCCGGATACAGTTTTGTATTTGCGGCTGACATTCTTTTTTTATGCTTTTATTGTTATAACATGGTATAATGTGATATCAGGGTCAAGAAGTAAAAAAACGATGCAAGCTTGCTTGCAAGAGTTTTTTAATTTTTGACCCGCCAAAACATGAGTAAGTAGCCATTTTTCAAAGAAAAATGAGCGGATTACGAATGTTTTGCGGATTGCGGGAGTGCGAAGCACGTAGCAATCTGATATCAGGGTTATACATCATTTTATTTACGGAGGAAACACACGTGGCATTTACTCATCTGCATGTGCATACAGAATATTCTTTGCTGGACGGCTCTAATAAGGTAAAGGAATGTGTCAAAAGAGTAAAAGAGCTGGGCATGGACAGCTGCGCGATCACGGATCATGGCGTTATGTACGGAGTGATCAATTTTTATCGTGCCGCCAAGGAAGCCGGTATCAATCCGATTCTCGGATGCGAAGTATATGTGGCTCCCGGTTCGCGTTTTGACAAAGAAGCCGGTGCCGGCGAGGACCGGTATTACCATCTGGTACTGCTTGCCGAAAACAATACCGGCTATGCCAATCTGATGAAAATTGTCAGTAAAGGTCATACAGAAGGCTTTTATTACAAACCGCGTGTGGATCTGGAAATATTAGAGCGTTATCACGAAGGAATCATTGCCTTATCTGCCTGTCTGGCCGGTGAGGTGCAGCGTAATATTATGCGCGGACTGATCGACGAGGCTAAAAAATCAGCCCTGCGTTATGAATCGATTTTTGGAAAAAACAATTTCTTTCTGGAACTGCAGGATCATGGGCTTGCTGAACAGCAGACGGTCAATGCGGCTCTGCTTTCCATGAGCAGGGAGCTTGACATTCCGCTTGTTGCAACCAATGATGTCCACTATACCTATGCAGAGGACGTAAAGCCACATGATATTCTTTTGTGCCTTCAGACCGGCAAAAAGCTGGCAGATGAGGACCGTATGCGTTATGAAGGCGGACAGTATTATATCAAGAGTGAGGAAGAGATGCGGGCGTTGTTTCCCTATGCCTCCGAAGCGCTTGACAATACACAGAAGATCGCCGACAGATGTCATGTGGAGATTGAATTTGGTGTGACAAAGCTGCCCAAATTTGATGTTCCGGAGGGCTATGATTCATGGACCTATCTCAATAAATTGTGCTATGACGGACTGGCAGAACGCTATGAATCGGATGAGGACGGTTCGCTTTCCAAGAGACTGCAGTTTGAGCTCGATACGATCCGGACAATGGGCTATGTTGATTATTTCCTGATCGTATGGGATTTTATCAATTATGCCAGAAGCCACAAGATCATGGTAGGACCGGGACGTGGATCGGCAGCGGGAAGTATGGTTGCCTACTGCTTAAAGATTTCGCAGGTGGATCCGATCCGGTACAATCTGATCTTTGAGCGTTTCCTCAATCCGGAACGTGTGACCATGCCAGATATTGATGTGGATTTCTGCCCGGAAGGACGCCAGAAGGTCATTGATTATGTCAGTGAAAAATATGGTGCCGACAAGGTTGTGCAGATCATTACCTTTGGTACGATGGCTGCCAAGGGCGTCATAAGGGATGTGGCACGTGTCATGGACCTGCCGTATTCTTATGCGGATTCCATTGCCAAAATGATTCCCAAGGAATTGAATATCACACTTGAAAAGTCACTGGAGCTCAATCCGGAATTTAAGGCATTGTACGAAAGTGACGCGCAGGTGCATGAGCTTATAGATATGTGTAAAAGACTGGAAGGCCTTCCGAGAAATGCGTCCACGCATGCATCCGGTGTCGTGATCTGTCAGCGGCCGGCCGATGATTTTGTACCTTTGTCGAGAGGTACAGAAGGTGCGATCGTGACCCAGTTTGAAAAGGATACGGTAGAGCAGCTTGGACTGTTAAAAATGGACTTTTTGGGACTGCGCAACCTGACGATCATTGAGGATGCCTGCAAGCTGATCGGAATGAGCACCGGAACAGAGGTGGATATCGACCGGATCGATTACAATGAAAAGGAAGTATATGAATCACTTTGGACCGGAAGGACAGATGGTGTATTCCAGCTTGAAAGTAATGGGATGAAGAGCTTCATGAAAGAATTGAAGCCGCAAAACATGGAAGATGTCATCGCGGGAATTTCACTTTACCGTCCCGGCCCGATGGATTTTATCCCCAAATATATCCACGGCAAAAACAACCGGGATGAGGTTACCTATACCTGCCCGGAGCTGAAGCCGATTTTGGAGCCGACCTACGGCTGTATTGTATATCAGGAGCAGGTTATGCAGATCGTAAGAGATCTGGGTGGTTATACGCTTGGACGAAGCGATCTGGTGCGCCGTGCGATGAGCAAGAAAAAATCATCCGTCATGGAGCAGGAGCGTAAAAACTTCGTATACGGCAACAAAGAGGAAGGCGTTCCGGGATGTGTGGCAAAGGGCATCAGTGTCGAAGTTGCAGAGCATATCTTTGACGAAATGATGGATTTTGCAAAATACGCATTTAACAAATCCCATGCAGCCTGCTATGCGGTTGTTGCCTATCAGACGGCATGGCTCAAATATCATTATCCGGTAGAATATATGGCAGCACTTCTGACATCTGTCATTGATGAGGCTAAAAAGATATCTGCTTATATTATGACCTGTAAAAATATGGGCATTGAGATTTTGCCGCCCGATGTCAATGAAGGTCTTGTCGGCTTTTCGGTAAAGGACGGAGCCATTATTTACGCATTGACGGCGATCAAAGGTGTCGGCAATCAGGTAGTGGATGCGATCGTAAAAGAACGTGAGGCCAACGGTCCCTACAAGACACTGCAGGATTTTATTTCCCGCCTGATCGACCAGGATATCAATAAACGTCTGGTTGAAAACTTTATAAAGGCAGGTGCATTTGATACACTGCCCGGAAATCGTGCCCAGAAGATGAATATATATGGTCCGATCATGGATAATATTCAGAGAAACCAGAAAAATAATCTGGCAGGACAGCTCTCTTTATTTGATTTTGCAGACGAGGAACAGAAGCAGGAGTTTGATATCCGTATGCCGGATATCCCGGAATTTAAAAAGGAAGTTTTACTCAATTTTGAAAAAGAAGTTACCGGTTTTTATGTCAGCGGACATCCTCTGGACGAGTATAAAAACTTCTGGAAAAAGCGAATCTCTGCCACAACGGCAGAGTTTGCGTATAATGATGAAATTGAGGAAGGACAGGAGCAAAACCAGATTGCAGACGGCATTAAGGCCACGATCGGCGGACTGATCGCAGCCAAGACTGTCAAATACACAAAAAACAATAAGATCATGGCTTTTCTGACCATTGAAGATCTGGCGGGAAGCGTGGAAGTCATCGTATTTCCGAGACAATATGAAATATATGGATCAAAGCTTGTGGAGGAAGCCAAGGTATTTGTGACAGGCAGGACCAATGTCGAGGATGAAAAAGACGGAAAGCTGATTCTGGAGAGCGTGATCACATTTGATGAAGCGCTCAAAAAGCTCTGGATCAAGCTTGCTTCGCTGGATGCTTATGAAAAGGACAAGACGAAACTGGAGGATATCATCAGGGAATCTGAGGGAAATGATACCGTCATCATTTACTGTGAACAGGAGAGAAAGATGTATCAGCTTCCCAAAAACTGCAATGTAAAGGCTGATGATACTCTTATGGACCGTTTGAAGGCTGCATTTGGGGAAGATAATATCCGTCTTGTGTAGATGTTTTTATGCAAAATATGTGTAAAAAGTGCGTACAGGATTTATTATTACATTGAATTAGGACTAAAAAAGGGTTAAAATAAGACAACGTGTTAAGCGAAACGGAGGAGACAGAATGGCAAAAGAAATTAAAACAATCGGTGTCTTAACAAGTGGCGGGGATGCTCCCGGAATGAATGCCGCAATTCGTGCGGTAACCAGAAAAGCAATAGGTAACGGAGTTAAAGTTAAAGGTATAAAGAAAGGATATCAGGGGCTGTTAAATGAAGAGATCATTGATCTGAACAGTCCTGATGTATCCGACACCATCCAGAAGGGCGGTACAATTTTGGGAACTGCCAGATGTATGGAATTCAAGACAGAGGAAGGACAGGCAAAGGGCGCTGAGGTGTGTCGCAAATACGGCATTGACGGCATTGTTGTCATCGGAGGTGACGGTTCCTATCGTGGAGCACAGGCATTGTCCAAGCATGGCATCAATACGATCGGTATTCCCGGAACCATCGACCTTGATATTTCATGTACAGATTATACCATCGGATTTGATACAGCGATCAATACCGCAATGGAAGCCATTGACAAGATCAGGGATACATCTTCTTCCCATGAGCGCTGCAGTATTGTAGAGGTTATGGGACGTAATGCCGGCTACATTGCATTGTGGTGCGGTGTTGCAAGTGGTGCCGATGACATCCTGCTTCCGGAAAAATACGATTACAATGAGCAGGCGATCATCAACAATATTATCCGCAACAGAAAGCTTGGAAAGACCCATCACATTATTGTCAATGCCGAAGGAATCGGACATTCTACTTCCATGGCAAGACGTATTGAAGCAGCTACCGGTATTGAGACAAGGGCAACCATCATCGGTTACATGCAGCGAGGCGGAAGTCCGAGCTGTAAAGACCGTTATTATGCATCCATTATGGGCGCTTATGCTGCAGATATCCTGTGTGCCGGCAAGACCAACCGTGTTGTTGCACATGCACATGGAGATTTCGTTGATTTTGATATTGATGAAGCACTGGCTATGCAGAAGAGCATTGATGAATATCAGTATGCAGTAAGCACAGCATTATATCGTTAAATAAGAGTGCTAAATAAAAGCCATATCTGTTGGTCTGTTGCAGGTTTGTTGGTGACAGATCCGGCAGAATGGCTTTTTGTATCTATATTATTTTAGTTGAGGAAGGCTATGATCACATCATCATCCAATAAAAAGATTAAAAATACCATCGCTTTGTTATCACGGACAAGAGAACGGAGAAAACAGGGACTGTTTGTGGTAGAAGGCGTAAAAATGTTTTTAGAGACTCCGACAGAACGGATTCGTGAATTATATATAGAAGAAACTCTTTACAAAGACATACAAAATAAAGAGGTTAGTCCGGATTTACTCCACAAGATAGAGGAAATTCAGGATCAGGACCAACCGTATTCTTTGAGGAGTTCGGTTGAAGTTGTCAGCACCGATGTTTTTAAGAAAATGAGTGATACACAGACACCTCAGGGCATCCTGTGTGTAGTCGAAAATCTGGTATATTCTCTAAAGGACAATTTGCAGAAGCATAAACAGGATGGCTTGTATCTGATTTTGGAAGATATTCAGGATCCGGGCAATTTAGGGACCATGCTAAGGGCCGGCGAAGGGGCCGGAATCAGTGGCGTGATCATGAGTGACAAAACCGTGGATATCTACAATCCCAAGACAATACGTGCTACCATGGGAAGTATCTACCGCGTGCCGTTTTTTTATGAAAAAGATCTGGCATTGTGCGTGCAGAACCTGCAAAAAGAGGGTGTCCGGGTATATGCAGCCCACCTGAAGGGTAAGGATGACTATGACCGGGTAGATTATAAAGGACCGGTGGCTTTTATGATCGGCAATGAAGGCAATGGGCTGACGGTTGCACTGGCAGAGTTAGCAGATGCTTACATCAAGATCCCGATGCTTGGACGTGTCGAATCACTTAATGCGGCGATTGCAGCAACTTTACTCACTTATGAAGCAGCAAGACAGAGGAGGAATTGATATGAAAATTGGATTTATCGGACTGGGAAATATGGCGACAGCCATGATCGGTGGAATGGTCAAAAACAAGCTTGTGGAAGCAAAGGATATTATGGGATCTGCAAGGACACAGGAAACAGTGAAAAAGGCCGTGGATGCTTATCAGATCACCGGCGCCATGGACAACCGGGAAGTGGCAGAATACGCGGATTATCTGGTGCTTGCAGTAAAGCCGCAGATGTATCCTTCTGTGATAGAACAGATCAGGGATCATGTGCGTAAGGAAACGGTTGTGATCAGTATTGCACCCGGAAAGAGCATTGAGTGGCTTTGTGGTCTTTTTCAGAGGGATGTACAGGAAATGAAGCTGGTAAGATGTATGCCCAATACACCGGCACTGGTCATGGAAGGCTGTACTGGCGTGTGCTTTGCAGAAGCAGTCACAGCGGATGAAAAAGAAGCCGTCATGAAGATTTTAAACAGCTTTGGAAGAGCCGATGAAGTGGCAGAAAACCTGATGGACACCGTGGTAGGAGTTAGCGGTAGCTCACCGGCATATGTTTTTATGTTTATAGAGGCAATGGCAGATGCAGCCGTAGCAGACGGTATGCCAAGAAAGCTTGCCTATGAATTTGCAGCCCAGTCCGTACTCGGAAGTGCCAAGATGGTGCTTGAGACAGGAATGCACCCGGCACAGCTTAAGGATATGGTATGTTCACCCGGTGGAACGACCATAGAAGCGGTCCGTATTTTAGAGCAAAAAGGCCTTAGAAGCAGCGTGATCGAGGCCCAGAAAGCATGCGTGGAAAAATCCCGAAATATGTAAAATTTGACAAATATGAAGAAATCTGCTACTATAACCAAAATTCGTTTTAACACTTTTGTAACATTTATACATAAAAATGAAACATTTGTAATAAACTTTATGTAGTGGAGGATTACATGGAAACAAAAAGTAGCAGGATTTTACGTTATACTCTTTTCCTTGCAATCATATTGATGTTAATACCGTTTCAGAATGTCAGCGCAACAGAGCTTCCCGCTCTGCAGAACGAATCAGCAAATGAAACGGATGATGCAAAATTTTGGAGTGAAGTCAGTGTACGACTTGCTGCCGGAGCTTTTGATAAGGAGTCGGTAGTTGCACTCAATCAGCCTGAGGAAATCGAGGTTGAGGTTGTTGAGGAAGAGGAAGAAGTCGAAGAGACAGTAAGCAGCAATACGATATTTGCCAAAGTAACAGACAGTGTCAATGTCCGTGAAGAGCCCAACGAAGATGCAGCCAAGGTTGGAAAGTTATTCAAAAACTGCAGCGGCACAATGCTTGAACAGGCAGACGGATGGACCAAGATCTCAAGCGGCAACCTGATCGGATGGGTTAGCAATGACTATCTGTATTTTGGACAGGAAGCAGAGGATAAGATTGCTGAGACCGGTACCTTAAAGGCAACTATTTCAACAGATGCTTTGCGTGTTCGCAAGGAAGCAGATGAAAATGCCGGTGTTTATAAGTTGGCTAAAAAGGGTGATACCTTTGTTGTAACAGAAGAGCTTGATGGCTGGGTTGGTGTCAAGGTAGATGATGATACCGTTGGTTATATTTCAGCAGAATACGCTTCTGTTGAATTTACAACCGAAAAAGGAAAGACATCACAGGAGATCGCGGATGAAGAGCGTGCTGAGGAATTAAAGAAACTCAGTAAAAACCGCGGAGCCGTACCTTCAAGTATTTCAGAGACAGCCTTGCTTGCAGCTCTTATTCAGGCTGAGGCAGGCACACAGTCCTACGAAGGACAGCTTGCAGTTGGTGCGGTTGTTATGAATCGTGTCAGAAGCGGCGGATATCCCAATACCGTTTCCGGAGTTATCACACAGCCGGGACAGTTCCCTCCGGCAACCAACGGAATCGTAGCTTCCATTGCAGCCAGAGGTGCCAAGGCATCCTGCGTACAGGCGGCTCAGGCAGCAATCAACGGAGAAACCAATATTGGCGGAGCCACTCATTTTGGAAGAGTTGGCAAGGCAGCCGGTATTGTGATTGGTTCACACGTATTTTATTAAAACCGAATGAATGACTGACAGCCTGTCCGGGACACGGATGGAAACATACATGATGTCCGGGCGGGCTGTTTTTTATTGTTATCTTTAACGGCTTTTCATTGAAACTTATCGCAGAATGTTGTAAAATGAAACTATCATTGTGAAAGAAAGGAGAATTACTATGATTACAGTGTTTGGCATGTCGGCCATTTTTTTCTGGCTGATCGTACTGGTTGTGATGATAGGTATTGAGATCATTACCATGGGTCTTACCTCGATATGGTTTGCCGGTGGAGCTTTGGTGGCATTTGTGTTGGCATTGTTTCATGTACCCTTTGTGCTCCAGCTGGTTGTCGGACTGGTGGTATCCCTGATCCTGTTGTTTTTTACAAGACCGGTTGCTGTCAAGTATTTCAACAAAGAGCGTATCCGTACAAATGTAGAAGGGATGATCGGTTCACAGGCAATCGTTGTCAGCGAGATTGACAATCTGCAGGGAGTTGGCCGTGTTACCACAGGTGGAAAAGAATGGAGTGCCCGCACAATGCAGGATGGTCTGAAGCTTCCGGTTGGAACCGTTGTGATCATTCGGGCAGTAAGCGGAGTTAAATTAATCGTAGAAGAAAGAAAAGAGGAAAAATAATGGGTGGACTTATTACAGGAATTATTATTTTACTGGTAATCGTTATCTGGCTTTTTGTATCATGTATCAAGGTTGTTCCGCAGGCTCATGCATATGTTGTAGAGCGCTTGGGAGCTTATCAGGGCACATGGAGTGTTGGTATGCATTTCAAAATGCCTTTCTTTGACAAGATTGCCAAAAAAGTTTTATTAAAAGAGCAGGTTGTGGACTTTGCACCGCAGCCGGTTATCACCAAGGATAACGTAACGATGCGAATTGATACAATCGTATTTTTCCAGATCACAGATCCCAAGCTTTATGCATATGGTGTGGAAAATCCGATCATGGCGATCGAAAACTTAACAGCTACTACACTTCGTAATATCATCGGTGATATGGAGCTCGACCAGACCTTAAATTCCAGAGAGGTCATTAACTCCAAGATGAGTACCACACTGGACGTTGCAACCGATCCCTGGGGTATCAAGATCAACCGGGTTGAGTTAAAAAATATCATTCCTCCGGCAGGCATTCAGGATGCCATGGAGAAACAGATGAAGGCAGAGCGTGAACGTCGTGAAGCTATTCTTCGTGCGGAAGGTGAAAAGAAGTCAACTGTCCTCGTAGCAGAAGGTCAGAAAGAATCTGCTATTTTGGAAGCACAGGCTGAAAAAGAAGCAGCTATCCTTCGTGCAGAGGCACAGAAAGAAAAGATGATCCGTGAAGCAGAAGGTCAGGCAGAAGCCATTATGAAAGTACAGCAGGCTACTGCAGATGGTATCCGGATGCTCAAAGAAGCTGGTGCCGACGAGGCTGTTTTACAGCTCAAGAGCCTGGAAGCATTTGGCAAGGCAGCAGACGGCAAGGCAACCAAGATCATTATCCCGTCCGATATTCAGGGCGTTGCAGGTCTTGCTACCAGCATCAAGGAAGTGCTTACCGCAGATAAGTAAAAAATAGCAAGAAGTTAGCTGATACAAATTGTTGCCTGTCAGATAAGAGTGGATATAGGGACTGGCAGAATTTAACTGAATTAATATACAAATTGGCAAAAGGGGCTTATATGAGCCCCTTTTCTTGCATTTTACAGATAAATCCATTAAGATAAGCATAGAAATGTTTCGGTGAACGTGGAAGCATGGCTTTATTATCATTTGTTATCAGAATGCGAAAATAGTAGGAATATGACATACAGGAGGCATAATTGATTATGGTAGATTTGAAAGGACGCAATTTTTTAAAGCTGTTGGACTATACACCGGAGGAGATCACCCATCTTCTGGATCTCGCCGCAGAATTAAAGGATAAAAAGAAAAAAGGCATTCCGATGGATTGTCTGAGAGGCAAAAATGTTGCTCTTATTTTTGAAAAGACAAGTACTCGTACCCGCTGTTCTTTTGAAGTGGCTGCACATGATCTTGGAATGGGAACCACTTATCTGGATCCCAAGGGTTCACAGATCGGCAAAAAAGAGAGTATCGCCGATACCGCAAGAGTGCTTGGCCGCATGTATGAAGGAATTGAATACCGCGGATTTGGACAGAGCATTGTAGAGGAGCTTGCAAAATATGCCGGTGTGCCGGTGTGGAACGGACTGACCAATGAATTTCA
Source organism: uncultured Lachnospiraceae bacterium (assembly GCA_900317505.1). Taxonomy (GTDB): domain Bacteria; phylum Bacillota; class Clostridia; order Lachnospirales; family Lachnospiraceae; genus UBA2882. The sequence continues at coordinate 40,683 of ONHB01000016.1, forward strand.
TCCGACACAGATGCTGGCAGATCTGTTGACGATCAGAGAGCATCTGGGCGAGCTGAAAGGTAAGACCGTGGCTTATATGGGTGATGCCCGCTATAACATGGGCAATTCATGGATGGTTACCTGTGCCAAGATGGGTATGCATTTTGTGGCATGTGCCCCCAAGGAATATTTCCCCAATGCAGAGCTTGTTGCAACCTGTGAAGCGATCGCAAAAGAGACCGGCGCTACCATTACCCTGACCGAGGATGCCATGGAAGGAACCAAAAATGCAGATGTCGTTTATACAGACGTATGGGTATCCATGGGCGAACCGGACGAGGTATGGGAAAAACGTATCAAAGATCTGTCACCTTACCGTGTGACAGCCGATATTATGAAAAATGCCAAGGATACAGCCGTATTTATGCACTGCCTGCCTGCTTTCCATGATGTAAAGACCGAGATCGGCGCACAGATTGCCGAGCGTTTCGGAGTAACAGAAATGGAAGTAACAGACGAAGTATTTGAATCATCACAGTCAGTTGTATTTGATGAGGCAGAAAACCGTATGCATACCATCAAAGCTGTTATGGCTGCAACACTGGGGGTAAAACTGGGAGAATGAAATCTGAAATACTGACACTTCTCAGAGAACAGGATGGCTATATTTCCGGTCAGGAGCTGTGTGATCGTTTTGGTGTGTCACGTACGGCTGTCTGGAAAGCCATCAAGCAATTAAAAGAAAGCGGATATGATATAGAGGCCGTTCCCAACAAGGGATATCATCTGGCAGGCCAGAAGGATGTGCTGACGCAAAATGAGATTGAGAGCCGTATGCACACCAAATGGATCGGAAAAGAAGTTTATTACAAGGAGCTTACCGTATCCACCAACCTTGATGTAAAAAAGCTGTTAGAGGACGGAGCAAAGGAAGGCGTGCTGGTCGTAGGCGGACAGCAGACCCAGGGACGTGGCAGAAGAGGCCGCAGCTGGCAGTCACCGCCGGATACCAATATCTATATGTCACTGGGATTGAGGCCCGATTACCAGCCGGATATTGCACCTATGGTGACCCTGATCCAGGCACTGGCGGTTGCAAAGGCAGTACAGGAGGTCTGTGGCCTGCAGGTTGAGATCAAATGGCCCAACGATGTCGTGATCCATGGCAGAAAGATCTGCGGTATTCTCACCGAGATGAGTGCTGAGACCGGATATATCCAGTATGTCGTGATCGGAACGGGCATCAATGTCAATATCAAGGAATTTCCGGAGGATATCCGTGCGACGGCAACCTCACTTTGTATTGAAAAACAGGAGACCGTCCTGCGTGCTCCGATCATAGCAAAGACGATGGAATACTTTGAAGACTATTACGAAAAGTTTTTAAAGACCAAGGATCTGTCCCTGCTTTTGGATGATTACAATCAGATTTTGGTAAACTGCAATACAGAAGTACGCGTACTGGATCCGCAGCATGAATTTCAGGGAATTGCCAGAGGAATTGACAATCTGGGACAGCTCATCGTCGAAAAAGAGGACAAGACGATCGAAAAGGTATATGCCGGAGAAGTCAGCGTGCGCGGCGTTTACGGATATGTATAATCTGTATGAATGAGTCAGTGCGCAAAAGACTGTAAAAAAGAAAGAGAGACTTATAATGTCAGAACAAAAAGAAGATGGCAAATTAAAAGACGGCAGAATGGTTTTGTGTGCCGCCAATAAATATAAAATGAAATATTTTTTCAATAAAAATTTTGATAAGATACCGCAGTCCATGAAAGAGGAGCTGCATGTGATCAGTGTCCTGTTTGCACAGGAGGTTGGCGGGATCTTCAAAATCGTTTTTGAAGAGGATGGCGATATCACGATCGAAACAGAGGCTGAGGAGGATGATCTTTTATATGATGATATCTCGGCCGGTCTGATGGTGGCAGAGATCAAAAGAAACCGTCAGGAAATGTTTGAATCGCTCAGTATGTTTTATAAAGTCTTTATTTTAAAACAGGATATTGAGACTGCCGGAGAGGAATGATCCGTCTGACCTGAACATTGTGAAAAGGAATGTGATATGAAAAAATTAACCATCGGCAATGTGACCATTGACAGCCCGGTGATACTGGCACCCATGGCAGGCGTAACAGACCTGCCATTTCGTTTGCTGTGCAGACAAAAGGGTGTCGGATTGATCTGCATGGAGATGGTCAGCGCCAAGGCAATACATTATAAAAATAAAAATACAGAGGAGCTTTTGAAAATCCACCCACAGGAGATGCCGGTGTCACTGCAGCTGTTTGGAAGTGAGCCGGAGCTTATGGGAGAGATTGCTGGACAGATCGAGGAACGGCCTTTTTCCATTCTGGATATCAACATGGGCTGTCCGGTTCCAAAGGTCGTAAACAATGGCGAAGGATCTGCGCTTATGAAGGATCCTAAAAAAGCGGAGGCTGTCATGAAAGCGGTTGTGAAGGGCACGAAAAAGCCGGTTACCGTCAAAATCCGGAAGGGCTTTGACGATGCCCATGTCAATGCCGTTGAAATGGCAAAAATTGCCGAGACCAGCGGTGTTGCAGCGGTTGCGGTGCATGGCAGGACGAGAGAGCAGTATTACAGTGGGAAAGCAGACTGGGATATTATCAGGCAGGTCAAAGAAGCTGTTTCTATTCCGGTCATCGGTAACGGTGATATTGTGGATGGGAAAAGCGCGAAAGCCATGATGGATGAGACCGGCTGCGACGGCATCATGGTCGGAAGGGCAGCGCAGGGCAATCCGTGGATTTTTCACCGTATCGAAGAATATCTGGAAAACGGAGTGGAACCGGAGCCGGTGAGTGCCAAAGAAATCTGTGACACGATTTTGCAGCACGCGCGTCTGATGGAGGAATATAAAGGAGAATATATCGCAGTCCGAGAGATGAGAAAACACATCGCATGGTATACAACCGGGCTTCCGGGTTCTTCCAAATTCCGCAATGCGATCAATCAGATGGAGAGCATGGATGAGCTTGTGGACAGTGTGGTAAATCTGCTGCAGCATTATGAATAAAAAGAATATTTATGAATAAAAAAGGAATTCCCGCATAAGATGAAAGCATGAAATGGTATCTATGTTTTGTTGCCGAATCTGTGTCAGGGGATTCTTTTTTTTCACAAATAAAGAGAGCGTGTCTTTTTTCGTATAAAGAGGACAGGCGCGAATGTTATGATAAGGGGGAAGAGGAGTTTGTTTGCATTTATGTGTTGGATTGTGCAGTGGATACGCGAACAGATGCCGAACCGCAATGGCAGAATAAAAGAGAAAAAGATGGGCGGAATAAAAAGCCGGGCGGCCAAAATAAAAGAGTAGCAGGGACAAGTTGGATTGCTGCAAAAATACTGGACTTTAAGCGGAAACAGTTTGTGGAACGGCTCACTAAGAAACTTGGGAGCAGACCACAGCTGTATTTTGCATGCGATAAAAACGAAAGACCGGAATCGGTTTATGCCCTTTGCATTTCCCGTTTTTTGGATAGTATCCGGTATGAAAAAAATACGGTGATTGGGTTAATTGACGGAAACCTTATCAATTATAAAATCTGGATCGGACTTCTCAGGAAAAAGCTTGACCGGATCAATGCCCTGATGATCGTCAGCGACAGACCGGAGAGCTTTGTGGAGCTGTACCGGGATGCGTGGGAAGAGCAGGGACTTGTGATCACGCGGACCGGAAATTATAAAGAACTGGCATTTTGCGATTATGTGATTGACTGCTCCGGGGATGTTCTGCCGGATAAAATCATTTTCCGGAAAAACTGCCATTATCTGATGCTTTCCGGCTTAAGGAGAAAGAAGAAACTTCTTTTTTTGAAAAATCAGCATATCCATATATCAGATTGCAGTGATTTCCTTGACAGAGCTTTTCAATATAAAGTATAATAATTTAGCTTATTAGGGCAATATGCCTATTTACAAGAAAGAAGGGTCATTCCATGGAAGCAAAAAAGAATATTTTAACTTATGAAGGATTGAGAAAATACGAAGATGAATTACACGAATTGAAAGTGGTAAAACGTCAGGAAGTTGCTCAGAAGATCAAGGAAGCCAGAGAACAGGGTGACTTGTCAGAAAATGCAGAATATGATGCAGCCAAGGATGAGCAGCGTGATATTGAAGCTCGTATCGAAGAATTAGAGAAAATATTAAAAAATGCAGAAGTTGTCGTAGAGGAAGAGGTTGACTTGGACAAGATCAGTGTAGGCTGTCAGATCAAGATCCTCGACCTGGAAGATGATTCAGAATTGACATACAAAATCGTAGGTTCTACAGAGGCTAACAGCCTGAAAGGAAAGATTTCCAATGAATCACCTCTTGGCAGATCTTTGCTGGGTGCCAAAGTTGGCGATGTTGTAACCGTAGAAGCTCCCATGGGTGAATTACAGTATAAAGTATTGGAAATCCAGAGAGCATAGTTTTTAGGAGTAGGAAAAATGGCAGAACAAAACAACGCAAAGGGCGGACAGGCTAAAGAGCAGGACGTAAACCAGCTCTTAAAAGTGCGCCGTGAAAAATTAGCAGCCCTGCAGGAAGCAGGAAAAGATCCTTTTGTCATCACAAAGTACGATCAGACACATCATACAACCGATGCAAAAGCTCTTTATGAAGAGCATGAAGCCAAGATTTTGGGAGACCGCAAGGCCCCCGATACTACAGGCTTGTCTGAAGAGGAAGCAAGAGACGTTATCAACAATGATTACAATGAACGCAGAGCCATCATGGATGCCCAGCCGATTCATGTTTCCATTGCTGGACGTATGTTGTTTAAACGTGTCATGGGTAAAGCATCATTTTGCAATATCCAGGACAGAGACGGACGTATTCAGGTCTATGTGGCAAAGGATGCAATCGGTGAAGATTCATATGCTGATTTTAAAAAATCAGATATCGGTGACATTTTTGGTATCAAGGGATATGTATTCCGTACCAAGACAGGAGAGATTTCCATTCATGCAGAAGAGATCACTCTGTTGTCCAAGAGCTTGCAGATCTTACCGGAGAAGTTCCATGGCCTGACCGATACCGATATGCGTTATCGTCAGAGATATGTGGATCTGATCATGAATCAGGAGAGCAAGGAAGTCTTTATCAAACGTTCCAAGATCATCAAAGAGATCCGTAATTTCCTTGCAGACAGAGATTTCATGGAAGTTGAGACACCGATGCTTGTAGCCAATGCCGGTGGTGCGGCTGCCAGACCTTTTGAAACACATTACAATGCACTGGATGAAGATGTTAAGCTTCGTATTTCATTGGAGCTTTACTTAAAGAGACTGATCGTCGGTGGACTGGAGAGAGTGTATGAGATCGGCCGTGTATTCCGTAATGAAGGTGTGGATACCAGACACAATCCCGAATTTACCCTGATGGAATTATATCAGGCATATACCGATTATGAAGGCATGATGGAACTGACCGAGAGCATGTTCCGTTATCTGGCCGAAAAAGTCTGCGGTTCAACCAAGATTTCTTACAATGGAATTGAGATCGATCTTGGAAAGCCGTTTGAACGTCTGACCATGAATGATGCCATTAAAAAATATACAGGTATCGATTTTGATACAGTTTCTTCCGATGAAGAAGCAAAAGCACTGGCAAAAGAAAAAGGAATTGAGTATGAAGAGCGCCATACAAAGGGCGATATCATCAATCTGTTCTTTGAGGAATTCTGTGAAGAAAACCTGATCCAGCCTACATTTATCATGGATCATCCGCTTGCTATTTCACCGCTTACCAAAAAGAAACCTTCCGATCCGGAAAAGGTAGAGCGTTTTGAATTGTTTATCAATACATGGGAAATGTGTAATGCATATTCTGAGCTGAATGATCCGATCGATCAGAGAGAGCGTTTCGCACAGCAGGATGCCAATGCGGCAGCAGGCGATGACGAGGCAGAGCATACAGACGAGGATTTCCTGAATGCACTGGAGATCGGTATGCCTCCGACAGGCGGTATCGGTTACGGTATTGACAGACTGGTTATGCTTTTGACAGACAGTCAGGCAATCAGGGATGTATTGCTGTTCCCGACGCTGAAGAGTATCTAACATATACGCACAAAAATCGATTTTTAGCGATTTATAGTTATACTACAATGCGGAACACTTAAACATATCGACATCGAACCCGGTGGGCCTTGATAAACGGATTCAAATTGATATAAATGTATCCGCATAGCAATCGGGTACAACTATAAACTCTGTTTCAGTGATGTAAAAAAGTCGCGAAAAAGCCCAAATCAGTGTGGCAAAATCGTGGCAAACAGATGAAAAGTAAATAATCCTGAGAATCAGGGACGTAAGATAAAGCACTTGCTAGTAGGCTTGACAGGCCGAACCCAAGTGCTTTTTTGCGTTTATGGATATTCTTCATGCTACGGGGCTATGAAGTATGTCACTGAAAGGAATGTGTGAATATGGCAAAAAAGAATAATCGAAGCAGGGCACCGGATCTTGATAAATATATCAAGTCAGAACGGAAATGCAGGTTTGTTACTTACTATGAAGGCGCTCAGATATATAACATGGCTTATTCGCTCTTTGTGCGAACAGCTAAGATGGCAGGTGCAAATTATCCCATTAGAAAAACCTCCATTGTAGATCTGAATATCCTGGATAAGTATCTTGAAGAACACGCTGTGGTTGAGGAACGGGAAACGATCGGAAAGGAGGAAACCGATGAGATGATGCGTCAGGAAGTAGAGCATCTGCAGGAGCTTGTTGAATGCGGAGCGAAAAAGTATATCCGTCTGGATGAGGCGACAAAACTATATTCTATCGGATTAACAACAGCCAGGAAGATGGCGAAGGAATCCGGTGCGATATATAAGATTGGCGGAACCGTTTTGATAAAAGTGGCTATATTCGAAGACTACATTGAGAACAAAGGAAAAGAATCAAAGAAAGGAAAAAGATAATGTGCAAAGTCATTTCAATATCAAATCAAAAAGGAGGAACAGCCAAAACAGCTTCCTGTGTAAATATCGGGACCGGCCTTGCAAGAGAAGGATATAAAGTGCTTCTGATAGATGCTGATCCTCAGGGTTCACTTTCTATCAGCCTGGGGTTTGATGAACCCGATAAGCTGGAGAACACGCTGTCTTCCATCATGCTCAAAATAATCAACGATGAACCTTTTGATATGACAGAGGGTATTCTGCATCACGATGAGGGAGTGGATCTTCTTCCCGGCAATATAGAACTTTCGGGACTTGAGGTATCACTTACCGGAGTCATCAGCAGGGAGACGGTTCTCAAGGAATATGTGAGCAGGGCAAGATCACTATATGATTATATCATTATCGACTGTATGCCAAGCCTCGGAATGCTTACGGTTAATGCTCTTGCCTGTGCGGATTCTGTGCTGATTCCTGTACAGGCAGCCTATCTGCCGGTAAAAGGTCTGCAGCAGCTCCTCAGAACGATCGGAAAGGTACAGAAGCAGCTTAATCCGAATCTTGCCATTGAAGGAATCCTGATCACGATGGTTGATAAAAGAACAAATTATGCAAAAGATATCGCACAGCAGATCCATGAAGTGTATTCGGGAAGGATCAATGTATTCAGGTCTGAAATCCCTCTTTCTGTAAGGGCATCAGAAGTGTCTGCAGAAGGAAGCAGTCTGTATGTATATGATCCAAGGGGCAAGGCTGCCTCAGCGTACAGAGACCTGATCAGAGAGGTTATCGGAAAGGAGGCAGTATGATGGGAAATCGTGTTGGACAGAAGATTAAACTGACAAGTCTGGATGAGCTGCTTTGTGTTCCTGATTCCTCGGGAACGAGTGAGTTACCGGTTGATCAGATCCGTCCGTTCAGAAATCATCCTTATAAAGTAGTAGATGATGAAAAAATGGAGGAGCTGGTCGAGAGCATCACTGCTAATGGGGTACTTACACCTGTGATCGTCAGACCTGCAGAAGAAGGGATTTATGAAATGATCTCCGGGCACCGAAGACTTCACGCTGCAGAGAAAGCCGGCGTCACAAAGATTCCCGCAATTATCCGGGATGTTTCTGATGATGAAGCAACGATAATGATGGTCGATTCGAACTTCCAGAGAGAAGAGATTCTCCCGAGCGAAAAAGCCTTTGCCTATAAAATGCGTTATGAGGCAATGCGGAGACAAGCGGGTCGACCAGCAAAAAATTCGTCCCTAATAGGGACAAATTTTCGAGCCGATGAACAATTAGCAAAAGATGTTGGAGAAAGCAGAAATCAGGTGCAGAGGATCATGCGACTTACTGAGGTGATTCCGGAGTTCCTTGAAATGACAGATTCAAAAAAGCTGGCTTTATATACAGCTGTGGAACTTTCTTATTTTCCGGAGAAGGTGCAGAAATGGATCTATTCATATATCTGGGAAAACGGAATGCTTCAGACGTCAGAGGTTGGAGCTCTTCGAAGGAATGAGGATGTGGAGAGCCTTACAAAGGATGACGTTTATAAATTCTTCAACTCAATGCGACCGGCATCATCGAAAAAGGTATCGAAAAAACTCAGTCTTCCGGGTGACAAGCTGGATAAGTATTTTCCTCTTGATATGTCACAGGAAGAACGAGAGCGTGTGATTTATGAACTTCTCGAAAAATGGAGAAGAGAAAAGAGGGGCGTATGAAACTGTTACGATTTATCGTAAAGATAATATGTCTTCCGCTGATATTGCTTCTGAGCTTGCTGATACATCTTATGAATTTGGGTATGAAAGCATATGGTATTGCGTTGTCCCTGTTCTATCTTGTGTTGGGGATCTGCTTCGTTATAGCTGTTTGTACAGCTCAGTGGAACAAAATAGGAGTTATGGCGATCATGCTCGCTGTCACGTTTATTATTTCATTTATTGTGGCCTTGATAACATTCGGAGTCGAGGTGTTAAGGGATAAACTAAAAGGATTTGTATTTGCATAGGAGGAATCAAAATGAGCATACCGAGAAAAGAGAATTTTTCAATAGAATCATTGGAGCTGATGATCAAATGTTCTCAGAAACCGTATATCAGCTATGAGGAGGGTGCCACCTTATATTCTGTTGGGAGAAATACCTTTATAAAAATGGCACAGGAAGCAAAAGCTGTCAGAAAGATAGGTGGCAGGGCAATCGTAAATGTACAGAAACTCAATGAGTACATCGAAGACATGTACAGTTAAGGAGGGGCAATATGGCATACGAGAGAGCGCAGATAGATACAATTGAAAAGCTTGAAATGGTTATCGGAGCGGCACAGAGGAAATACGTGACGGTCAAGGAGGGAGCAGCATTATATGGAATGGGGGTACATGGCTTTGATAAACTGGCGAAAGATGCCGGAGCTAAAAGGAAGATCGGGACCAAAGTGCTGATCAATACACAAAAGCTGGATGATTATATAGAGACGATGTTTTCGGATTGACTACGCATATTTAGTGTGTGAAAAGATCGTTGTCGGCATTGTGTCTGCTGGAATAAAGTCGGAACATAAGAGCATAAGATGCAGGCAACGGTCTTTTTTTGTTGAAAATCTACTGATATTCGTATACAATCTATTCTGTATAGGTCTATTTTGAAATGAGGAAAAAATGAAAGGCTATCTGTCAATAAGAGAAACTTCTTATAAGTGGGGTGTGTCAGAACGGCGTGTGAATCAGTATGTGACGGAAGGACGCATCCCAGGGGTAGAACGTTTCGGGCGTTCCTGGGCTATACCGGAGAATGCAAAGAAGCCGGAAGATCCCAGAAGAGGGAATCATTTGTTAAAGAAATGATGAAGGTAAGTGAAGCGAATATCCGATATAGTGGGACGATTATCTTCCAATTTTACATTTTATGAAAATATTAAAAAAGTATATTGACTCTCACATTATGTGAGGGATTATCGTTGTAGTGAGCTCAAGAGAAAACATCCATGGAGGTAGGAACAAATGCTTAAAATAGGCGAATTTTCAAAACTATCCAGAGTAAGCATCAGGATGTTACGTCACTATGATGATATCGGACTTTTGAAACCGGCTGAAATCGATGATTTTACCGGGTACCGCTATTATCGCGAGGAACAGCTTTTTGTCATCGGAAGGATCACATCACTCAAGGATATGGGCTTTGCCCTTGCAGATATTATCAAGATCCTTGACAGCTATGATGATAAAGAAAAGATAGATGCCTTTCTGTCAGAGAGGCAGAAGGAACTATCAAAGCTTTCCAGGGAAACGGAGTACAAACTGATGCTTCTGGAAACAGCCAGAAAGAGGCTGAGGAAGGAGCAAAATATGAGTTTTGATGTAACAGTAAAAACAATACCGGAGAGATATGTGGCCACGGTTCAGATGGTGGTTCCTCACTATGAAGATGAAGGAATGCTCTGGAATACAATGATGAGCGAATGCAAGAATCTTGTGCCGGCAGACCCGTGTCTTGCGGCGGCTGAGTTTCCTGATCCCGAGTACAAGGAGGAAAATGTCGAGATCATTGCGTGGATGACTGTGAATGGTTCTTATAACGATACGGAACATGTAAAGTTTAAAAATCTTCCTGCAGTAAAAGTTGCAAGTTGTATTATTAAAGGCAGCTACGATCAGATGGGTGAGGCATATGCAACTGTGGCGTCATGGATCAAAGCTAACGGATATAAAATGAATGGACCTATGTTTAATATCTATCATGTGAGTCCTGCACAGACACAGAATCCTGATGAGTATGTAACGGAAGCTTGTTTCCCTATTGAGTAAATACTATCTATGCCAAGGAGCTTAAGTGTTCCTTGGCATATTATTGAAAGGAGAGGTCATGGAATATATCCGGGTAACAAAAGATAATATCGAAAAAGAGCATATTTGCTGTGCAATATCTAATAATACGGATGTTCAGGTTTCTTCTAAAAAAGCATGGCTTTCGGAGAGGTTTGATGAAGGACTTGTTTTCCTGAAGAGCGTGGAACGCGGAAAGTGCTTTATCGAATACATCCCAGCGGAAAACGCATGGATACCGATTGAGGCTAACGGGTATATGTATATTGACTGCCTGTGGGTGTCTGGTTCTTTCAAAGGTCATGGATATTCTACTGATTTACTTACTGCCTGCATCGAGGATAGTAAGGAAAAGGGGAAAAAAGGGCTTTGTATTTTATGCGCTGCAAAGAAGAAGCCGTTTTTGGCTGATCCTAAGTTTCTTAAGTACAAGGGATTTGTTGTGGGTGATGAAGCTGACAATGGTATTCAGCTTTGGTATCTGACGTTTGATGAGAAAGCGAGTACACCACGATTCAAAGAATGCGCCAAACATCCGCATATAGATGAGAAGGGATATGTTTTGTACTATACAAGCCAGTGTCCGTTCAATGCGAAGTATGTGCCTGTCTTGGAGCAGACGGCTAAAGAGAATGATATTCCGTTCCGGGCGATTCATATAGAGAGCAGGGTTGAAGCACAGAAGGCTCCCACTCCGATTACGAATTATGCGTTGTTTTATGATGGGGAATATATTACAAATGAGCAGATGAATGATAAGAAATTCCTGAAACTTATCGGAAAGTGATATTCAACAGAATAGGAATTTAAGGAGATTGTGGATTGAGTGAATCGGAATTATATAAAGACCTTGGATCATTGACAAAAGACAAGAATAGGTGGAAAGAGAGCATTCCTTATGTTTCATCGCTCCTTACACATGAATCCGTAAAGATCCAGGCAAAGGTTCTCTGGTTACTTGGCGAGATGGGACTTGAATATCCGCAGGAAGTGGAGGATAAGATACCGGCGATTACCTCATTTTGTGACAGTACAGAACCGCTTTTGAGGGAACGTGCGGTCAATGCTCTTGGAAGAATCGGCAGGAGCAATTATCCGGCAATCGAACCATTCTGGAAGGAACTGTTTCGGTTTGCTGATGATGAGGAACCAAAGGTGCGTCTGAGTTTTATCTGGGCATCGGAAAATATAGCCACGAACACTCCGGGTATTTATGAGAATCATATGCCGGTGTTTGAGAAACTTCTGCACGATGAGGATGACAAGGTCAGGATGGAGGCACCGGAGATATTTCGTGTTCTCGGTAAACGTAGACCTGAGTTTGTCAGCCCATATTTGGAGCGGTTGAAGGAAATATCAGAAACAGATGATAATCGTGTGGTAAGGATTCATTGTCTGGGTGCGATCAAGGTGACAACAAAAATATAGGAAGGAACATGGATATCAGAATGGATCAGGGAAAAGCATTACTTGTAATCGATATGCAGAATGATTATCTGTGGGATAAGAGGAAACCGATGTATACATATGACACGGATAAACTCACAGGCGATGTAAACAGGCTGATATCTGCCTGCAAAGAGAAAAGTTATGACATCATTTACATCAAGCATATCCTTCCGAAGATTATGTGGGGAGTTGGATTCTCAATAAAAGGAACAGAGGGAGCTGAACTGTACAGCGGTTTAAATGTAGTATCAGACTTTTGTTTTGAAAAGAATCGCTCGGATACATATACCGCTAAGACATTTAGGAAATTTATGAAGAAAAGGACCTTAAATGGAGAGTTTTAGAGAGGTTATAGAATGCATAGAGTACTTACTGATATTCAGATAAAAATCCTGAATGGCATGAGAGAGAATATGCCGGAGATTTCATCGGATGCTCTTGAAGAAGGTGGAAAAGTTTACTATATGAACGGTAAAAACGGTACGGAATACGACTGGTTTGTAAATGATCACCTGCCGACTTTTATGTTTTTTTATAATGATGAGAAGAACCTTGGTGCAGCAAAAGCTACGGTTTATACAGATGGCGGGATGGTCATATATCTTTATGATGAAAAGGTGAGCACCTGGCTAAAGAAGTACAGACATTTCTTGAAATCGATAAATCTGATCTGCTTAAACTTGCTGTATGTTTAAGATGTAATGCCGATGATAAGAAGATATGGGATGCTGCCTTGGACAGGATCGAGAGTGATATCCTGCCGGATGAGAGCACAGAGGCGGAATTTCTTGACAACAGGAAGTATTATGAACCGTCCATACGACGTAAGGAGATCATGGGTAAACTCTGCGTTGTATCGAAAAAGATAACAAGAGATGGCTGGAAAGTCGGTTTTATGTTGAGAGAAGAACTTCAGGATGATGAAGACAGCGGATGGCAGTTTCTTGCAGGAGATGAAGATGATGATTATATCAATAATGTAGAGCATGTCGAGTTGTGCAAGGTATATTCGATTGCCAGAATAGATCCTGCTGTTATAAATCATATTGACAATCCTGTTTGGGACCAGGCTGATTCATAAGTCTTCAGAAGAGTTTGAAGAGGACAGGAATCAGCCCGTATTTATGGGAAAATGGAAGTAAGGTGCGACATTTAAGTGATTAATGATGTGTTTGGTATAGAATATAATCAGTTTTGTGAAATAAGCAAATTGTTACTTGGTGGAGGTACATTGTAATTGAAGAAGGAAACTTATAAATACATTAAGCATGGATTTGAAGCAATACTTTATGATGCAGAGAATGATGATGATAGATTGCTTATAGTTATACAAGGCTTAAAAGGACTTGATTTGCCGGAAAAGTATGCGCAGCTGTTTTCGGAAAAAGGATATTCCACACTTGCCATGTCTTATTATGGTGGTGAGGGGCAAAAGAAGACTATCAGAGCGATACCTCTTGAGCAGTTTCAAGCTGCTACGGATGAAATGAAAAAGCATGGATATAAGCGTATCGGTATTTACGGTAATTCCAAAGGTGGAGGGATGGCTCTTCTCGCAGCAAGTGTAGTACCGGATATCAGTCTTGTCATAGTAGCATCTGCATTCGGACATATTATGCAGGGAACGGGAAGCCCAAGTGAAGATCCATGTAAGGCAATGGTTTCGTTTAAGGGCGAGGATTTCCCATATGTAGAGAGGGGAAAGCTTTTTTCTGATTTCCTAAAACGGTGTGTGAAGGAGAAGAATATCAGGCTTCTGTATTTCTTTGATGAATGGGATAAAAGGGGAACAGAGAAAAACGAAATTCCTGTTGAGAGAATAGGCGGTGATATATTATTGCTGACATCTACCCATGATGAATCCGTTCCTGCCAAAAGAGATGCCGAACTTTTGTGTAAGAGGCTAAAGAGGGAGAATTTCAGGCATAATTATCGACATATTAATTCGGAAATCGGCAGTCACAATCTGGGATATTTCCCCGTGAATAATAATATGCTACCAAGGGAGAAAAAATATCCGAATGAATGTCAGAGAGCAAGAGAAGAAACGCTGGATCTTATAATAAGAGCGTTAGATGCCTGGTGCGTTTGATCAGGAATTTTGCATACGTAGGTTAGGTATAAAATATATGAATAATAGGATAAAAGAGTTTATAAATCTATGGGTTGGGAAACGGCTTGAAAGCATTCACTGCGCATGTGAGATCCTTGACTTTGGATTCAGCGGTGATTTTGTTTTACACGGAATGGGATTAACGAGAGTTTTTTTGAATGATGACATAATAATAACAACTCTTGATTACAATTCCTGGGATCAGACTGACCCCAAGAATAATGATGAGTGGTATAACAAGGATAAGTATCAAGATCAGATAATCGGCGGAATAGTTACGTCTATTAGAATAAACAAATTCAATGATTTGTTTATTGAGATGAATAACGGGGTGAGGATAGAATGTTATATTGCAAATGCTTATCCGCACTATGATGAAGAACAAGAGCAATGGTTATTGTTCGAACATACAAATGATCATTCAGGAAGATTCTTGACCGCATATAATAAGAAATTATCGCTTGAACAATAAACAGGTATAATTTACGACTGAATGTTTGAGAGATCAAAGTATGGCAATTACAGAGAAAGATGTAATAGATAGTGTTGCTTACGAGAATAATCAGCTGTTGCTACAGTTATATGATCATTTAGATTTTGACAGAGAATTTGAAAAGGATCATTTGCTAATACTGCAGGATAAGCTGAATACATATATTTGGTATATTGACAGTAAGCAATATGAGGATACTTATCCACAAAAAAGATTTGATTGTTTTACAATCAGGGTGTTTTTTATGTTTGAACCGAGTGAACAGTGTATAAAATTCATTTCTCATGTAAATGAACGGTTATCGGATACAGGAATCAAGGTGGAGTATGTAGTTGATAATAAGACGCAATAATGTGACCTTCTCTGATAAATTCCGTCTATAGTATAGGAGGATATGTAACATGAAGAATATATTTGTAATCAGCATGATGGTTCTGATGTTTTTATCCATTACGGCATGCGGAAGGGCTGAGAATAAACAACTTAAAGACGAAGACATCGAGGAAAAATATGATATAGAATATGTATTTCCTGATGATACCTTTATAAGCGTAATAGAGGGTGAGCAAATTCCGATAGAGATTATCGTGGGATTTGGCGGAGAGAACGGATATGAACAGTATAGTACGAAGGAACCCGAT
>ONHB01000006.1 GCA_900317505.1 uncultured Lachnospiraceae bacterium
TGGCTTGAACAAAGTGAAAGCCAGCGTCTTTAGGCGCTGGCCGGTAACAAGCCCTTATAGGGCTAGAGCAAACCACCCGTTGGACGGGTGGTTATGATTTGGATACTGATTTTATCTTTCCTCTTCATATTCATCTAAAAAATGGTGCCGCACCCCGTCTTTTTTATAAGCGATCACGGTATTCAGATTGACATTTTCCACAGATTTAAAAATATTGTTTTCGATAAAGGGATTGTCCTTTTTTAAAGCTGCGATCAGCTTTTTGGTTTCCAGCCGCTTGGATGAGGTCGTGCCATCCTCATGACAGGTACTGCAGGTCTCTGTAAAATGGCAGGCGCACTGTAAAAAATGCAGTTCATTGTAATCACGCCATTTGCAGATGTCCTCTTCCCGGATCAGATACATCGGCCGGATCAGCTCCATGCCCTCAAAATTGACACTGTGAAGCTTGGGCATCATGGTCTGGATCTGTCCACCGTGAAGCATTCCCATAAGGATCGTTTCTATGACATCATCAAAGTGGTGTCCTAAGGCTATTTTATTGCAGCCAAGCTCTTTGGCCTTGCTGTACAGATATCCGCGCCGCATTCTTGCACACAGATAGCAGGGGCTCTTTTCAACCGTATCGACTGCATCAAAAATATCGCTTTCAAAAACGGTGATCGGGATTCCCAGCTGTCTGGCATTGCTTTCGATCAACATCCTGTTTGCCTTGTTGTATCCGGGATCCATCACTAAAAAGGTCAGCTCAAACGATACCTGTCTGTGTCTCTGGATCTCCTGAAACAGCTTGGCCATCAGCATGGAATCCTTGCCACCGGATATACAGACAGCAATATGGTCGCCCTCCTGTATCAGCTCATAGTTTTTACATGCTTTTGCAAATTTGGAGAACAGCTCCTTGTGGTATTTTTTCTGGATGCTGGCCTCTGCCTTTTTCTGCTTTTCTTTTAGGTCAACCGTTTCATCCTGCATGGTTGAGATCAGATATGCATTGTATCCGCCAATCAGACTGTAGGCATTCAGCCCCTGCTGCTCCAAATAGTCGGCTGCTTCCTGGGATACTTCGCCTCTCTGGCAGTACAGGATCAATGCCTTATCTGACGGAAACTGTGAAAGCGCCATCCGGTAATCCTTGAAAATTTCTTCTCTGCTTACCGCAACAGCTCCCGGTATTCCACCATATAAAAGGCTTCCTTCATCCCGGATATCGATCAATACATAAGAATCCGGAGACATGGCATTTATATCTGATATCTTAATTTCCTTCATATCTGATTCAACTCTTTCTATATCATTTTTCTCTGAGTCAAAGCATGAATAAAGCATCTATCAGACTGATAGATGCTTTATTAACATCCTATATCATACGATCTTTTACATGATACAAGACTAATACTATATTTTTATTGTGTCAATATTCTTTTTGAGGTCAATCGCAATGGAATTGACATTCTGTGCTTCTTTACCGATCTTGCGGATGATCGCATTGGCTTCTGTTGCACAGGCAAGTGTTTCTTCGGTGCTGGCTGCATTTTCCTCTGCAATCGCAGATAAGTCAGAAACAATATCAACAACCTGTACTCTGGCTGCATCCAGCTGCTCTGTCCTGTCTGTAATACTCTGAATGCCCTGCAGGGAAGATGCAATTCCGGTCTTAACCTTTTTGAAGGATTCCTGCGTAGCTAAAACATCCTGATTCTGCTGTTCGATAATGCCTTTGATCTCTCCCATGATTGCAACAGACTTTTCGGATTCCTGTGTGATCTTGGTAATGATCTCTTCGATCTGCTTTGCTGAGGTATTGGACTGCTCTGCAAGCTTCTGGATCTCTGCAGCAACAACCGCAAATCCTCTTCCGGCCTCTCCGGCACGCGCAGCTTCAATCGATGCATTGAGTGATAACAGATTGGTCTCACTGGCAATCTCTGTGATCATTTCTACAGCTGCCCTGATATCGGTCACGCAGTCATTGGTAACCGTTGTCTGCTTGGATACAAGCTCAACAGATTCTCTTGTCTTGTCATTGATGGCACTTAACTGTGTCAAAATCTGAACCGCATCATCACCTGCTGAATTCATTTCTTTGGAAGTGCTTCGCAGCTCATCCACATCATTGGTGGTATCAACGATCATATTGCCCATCGTGATAACATGCTCGGTTGCCTTCTGGGTCTCATCAGCCTGATTGCCGGCACCTGTTGCGACCTCATTGGTAGCAGTCTCAACCTGTGACATCGTCTCAATACTGTCCACAACACTCTGTGTCATGTTGTCGGATGCAGCATATACACGGTCGGCCATATCTTTGACCTCTGCCATAAACTCTTCTAATTTGGTCTCCAGTTCGATGACGGAAGTACTGATCTCACCGCTCTCGTCACCTCTTGCGGTGTATTTTTCAAGATCCGGATTCTTGGTAAAATCCAGACCTGACAATTTTTTAATTTCCTGATTTAATACGGTAATCGGCTTTACAATTTTGATTGCAAATAATGCTGTTATGAAAATATAGAAAATCAATACACATACTGCAACGACAATTCCTATAATTGTAATCTCTCTCATTCCCGCAAAGATCTCATGCTCGTCCGCTGTAACAACAACAATAAACGATGCAGAGCTGTCTACATAGTAAGACGCAAATTTTTTGACACCTTTAATGTCATATTTAATAAGATCCGGTTCCGGGATCTCCCCCTGCTCAATCTGACTGACTATCTGTTTGACAGCATCATTTTCCACCGGTTGTCCAATCTTTTCAGGTGTCGGATGATACAACATCGTGCCATCACCGGAAACAATGTATGTATAGCTGGATGAAATATCACGTACCGCAATGTCCCCGACTATCCGTCCAAGCGTGCTTGCATTGAGAGCTACAGCGCTTCCCCTCTCAGCTTTGATCGTATCAATCTCATCACCTGTGATCTTTGCAAGATCGACCATATAGTCTTCTGTCAGCTTGGATAAATTGCTCTTAGCCTTTGGAATGACAATCAGCATCACAATGCAGACGACAACGATCATGGATACAGAAACCAGGGATACTACTTTTCCTGTTATCGAGTTTAATTTCTTCATATCATTTCCCCCATTGATATATAAAAAATTTTACTAGTATTTTATCAAAATTTTCTAAAAAAATCAACATATTGAACAAAACAAAGCAAACACCAAATAAACACCAAAAACAAAAACAGGAAGAAAAATCATGAATTGATTTTCTTCCTGTTTTCATAAAAACCTTATAAAACCAAGGGTTTCAGATAAAGCTTCCTAACGGACTCGAACCGTCGACCTTCTCATTACGAGTGAGACGCACTACCAACTGTGCTAAGGAAGCAATCTAGATATATAATATTCAGACCAAAACTTATTATATACAAAGATATTTGAGAATGCAACTATTTTTCTTACTCCTGCATGTGGACATCCAGCTGTGGGAACGGGATCTCGATACCGGCCTGATCCAGCGTATCCTTCAGGCCCTCCAGAATTTCTGCACGCAGATTCCAGTAATCCTCTGTCCTGACATAACACTTCACACAAAGAGTGACTGCACTGTCTGCCAGTTCTTCTACACTGACTACCACATCTTTATCCTGCATGACAAGCGAATGTCCCTTTACAAAATCATACAAAGCCTTCCTTGCCTTGTGGACATCGGCATGATAGGAAATTCCCACATTGACATCCAGTCTGCGAAACTGTGCTGTCGTATAATTGACCAAACTGGTATTGGCAAGAGTACCGTTTGGCAGGATAATGGTACGGCCGTCAAAGGTCAGAAGCTTGGTATAAAACATCTGGATCTCTGTGACGTTACCTTCATTGCCGTTGGAATCTTCTTTGATATAGTCTCCAACCTTGAAGGGCTTTAAAAGCAGGATCAGAATGCCTCCCGCAAAATTGGCAAGACTGCCCTGCAGTGCCAGACCGATCGCCACTCCGGCCGAACCGATAACGGCAACCACGCTTGTCGCATCCAGTCCAAGCCCACTGGCAATCATAAATAACAAAATAATATACAGACCCACTTTTACAAAGGAATCGGTAAACTGGATAACACCGGTATCTACCTTGGCCTTTATCATGGAATGCTTGACGATCTTTCGGATCATCTTGATCACCCACATTCCGATAAATAAAAACACCAGGGCCAAAACAATGCGGATACCCAGATTGAGCGCCTTTTGCGGCATCTGTTCAAGATATGCCTTCAGGACACTTACCTTTTCTTCTACTTCTTCCGGGGTCAGTTCTTCAATATTGGTGGCGGTAAGGCCTTCTATCGAACCAAAACAGGGAAAAAACATATCAGATCATTTCCTCCTCAAATTTTTTACGTTTATTTTCGATATCCTTTGCCCGCTTTTCCAGATCCTGTGCTCTTTGTGCCGCATCCATGGACTTTTTGAGGGCATCCTTGGCAACAAGCTCTGCTTCCTGTGCGACAGCTCTTGCCGCGATTGCAGATTCTTTTATTTCATCTTCCTGCGCGATCAGCTCCTGAAGCTTTCTGGATTCTTCTCTTCTCTGTCTTGCGATCGCACGTTTTTCCTCTATTGCAGCCTTTTCCTTTTCGGTAAACGGTGTATAAGAGAAAGCAACAACGCTGAACGCGGGTGAAGTAATGCGGATGGATTCCTCCCTTTCATCACATTCGTCCAGATCACTGCTAAGTGCTTTTGTATTGCTAAATCCGTTTCCGCCAAATTTTTTCAGGTCAGAATTGAAGATTTCTTTGTATTTACCGGGATACGGAACCCCGATCTTGTAGCCCTTTCTGTCCACACCGGAGAAATTGCATACAACAACCAGTGATTCTTTTTCAACACCGGTCTTGCGGATAAAGACAAGGGTATTTTCATTGCCGGATATATTGTTGATCCATTCAAAGCCTTCCGGAGATTCATCCATGGTATACAATGCCGGATGTGATTTGTAAAATTCATTGAGTGCAGTCACATACTGATGCATATTTTTGTGGTCATCATATTTTAATAAATCCCACTCAATGCTGCGCTCTTCGTTCCACTCATCAAATTCACCAAAATCCTGTCCCATAAAGAGAAGCTTTTTGCCGGGATGCATCATCATGTATCCGTATGCAGCTCTTAAGTTGGCAAATTTTTCCGGAATGTCTCCGGGCATTTTGCCGACCATTGCTGACTTGCCGTGGACTACCTCATCATGGGAAAGTGAAAGGATAAAATGCTCACTGTATGCATAGACCATACTGAAGGTCAGCTCACCGTGACGGCCTGCACGAAACAGCGGATCACATTTCATATAATCCAGAAAATCATTCATCCAGCCCATGTTCCACTTATAATCAAAGCCAAGTCCGTCCTTTTTGACATGGGAGGTCACATTGGGCCATGCGGTTGACTCTTCTGCGATCATCACAACGGAAGGATCGGATTTTTTGACAATGCTGTTTAAATGCTTTAAAAACTCAACAGCTTCCAGATTTTCCTTGCCGCCGTACATATTGGGAACCCAGTCCCCGTCATTTCTGCCATAATCCAGATACAGCATGGAAGCAACCGCATCCATACGGATACCGTCTGCATGATATTCCTTGAGCCAGTACAGGGCATTGGCAATCAGATAATTTTTGACCTCCGGTCTGCCATAATCAAAGATCAGCGTTCCCCAGTGCGGATGCTCTGCTTTTCTCTTGTCAGCAGGCTCATACAGGCTGGTGCCGTCAAAGCCGCAGAGGCCGTGTACATCACGCGGAAAATGTGCAGGTACCCAGTCTAGGATCACGCCAAGGCCTTCCTTGTGAAGGTAATTGACAAAATACTGGAAATCCTGCGGTGTTCCATAGCGGGAGGTAGGTGCATAATAGCCGATGACCTGATATCCCCAGGATGCATCCAGCGGATGCTCCATAACCGGCATCAGCTCTACATGTGTATATCCGGTCTGTTTGGCATATTCGGCTACCTTTGGTGCAAGCTCTCTGTAGTTGTAAAAATCCCTGCCATCATCAGGCTTTGCAAAGGAGCCAAGATGGATCTCTAAAATACTCATGGGATTTTTGTGCATATCTGTTTTTTTACGATTTTCGATCCATGCATCATCCTCCCATGAAAATCCGGTCAGATCATAGACGATGGATGCTGTGTCCGGGCGCTTCTGGCTGTATACACCATAAGGATCTGCCTTTAGAAAGGTCAGACCGCCCTTTGCCTTGATTTCAAATTTGTAATTGTCCCCGACATTGGCCTTGGGAATAAAAAGCTCAAAGATGCCGGAATCCCACAGACGGCGCATCTGATGCATTCTGCCATCCCAGTGGTTGAAATCGCCAACGACACTGACACGCATCGCATTGGGTGCCCAGACTGCAAATAACACACCATGTACCCCATCAATGACATAGGGATGCGCACCAAGCAGGTGATAGATTTCATAATGAATGCCAGCATTAAATTTTTCGGTATCCTTTTTGGTAATGACAGGCTCATAAGCATAAGGATCATAGAAGGTATCGGTTGTACCATCTTCCATGCGGACAGAAAAGCTGTATTTATTTAAAGAAACGGTCTTTGGCACCAGGACTGCAAAAAAGCCCTCCTCATCTGCCATTTCCATGGTATATTCTTTATTTTTGGTATGCAGGGTAGCTTCTACTGCCTGCGGATAGAAAAGCTGTACCAGATTGCCGCCGATAACCGGATGCACTCCGAGAATATTTTGCGGCTGATCCTCTTCTGAATATGTAATTCCTTCAATGGCAGCCCAGTCCATCAACTTATATAATTTATTTGTCATATTGTTTTTCTCCTCTTGTTATGTCATGAATAAACAGACCACTGCGAAGCTTTGGTTCAAACCATGTGGATTTGGGCGGCATCAGCCGGTGTGCATCTGCCACGGCAAACAGCTCCCCAATAGAGGTCGGATACATGGAAAAAGCACAGGCAGCTCCTTCGTCCACTCTCTTTTCAAGCTCCCTGAGCCCTCGGATACCTCCGACAAACTCGATCCGGTTGTCAGTCGTAGGATCCTTTATGGAAAACAATTTGTAAAGCACATAATCCTGAAGAATGGATACATCCAGACTTTTTACAACATCCGAACTGACCAGGCGCTCTTTCGCCTTCAGGCAGTACCAGGTATGATCCATATACATACCAAACATTCCCTTGTGCTCCGGTGCGTAAGGTGTGGTTTCTGCCCTTGAAATCTCAAAATCCTCTTTGAGAGCAGCAAGCAGACTTTCCTTTGTGTAGCCATTCCACTCTTTGAGCACGCGGTTGTAATCCAGGATCTTTAGCTCATCATCCGGGAATAAAACCGACAGGAAATAATTGTATGCTTCCGATCTGTCATCCTGCGGATACTGCTCCTTTCGCTTCAATGATACCTTGACCGCTGATGCACAACGATGATGTCCGTCTGCAATGTAAATAGACTTCATGGCAGCAAACCGTTGCATGATCGAAGCAATGTCCTTTTCATCGTCTATGATCCAGACCGTATGCCCTACCTGGTCATCGGAAACAAAATCATAAACCGGAGCTTTTTTCATCGTTCGCCCCACAATCTCTTTCAGCTCATCATCCTTACGATATGCCAGAAAAATAGGTCCTGTCTGCGCATTGGTCGTATCGACATGACGGATACGGTCAAGCTCCTTGTCAGCCCTTGTATTTTCATGGCGGCGGATCGTCTGATCTACATAATCATCCACCAGGCAGCACCCTACAAGTCCTGTCTGGGAACGCCCGTTCATCGTCAGGCGGTAAATATAATAACAAGGCTTTTCTTCTTTGATGAAACGGCCGTCAGCGATCATGCCGCGCAGCATTTCATCAGCCTTTTGATAAACTTTATCCGAATACATATCCGTATCATCTGTAAACTGTGTTTCCGGCCTGTCAATATTTAGAAACATGTCCGGATGGCCTTCCACTACTTTTTTAGCTTCTTTGCGACTATATACGTCATAAGGAAGGGAAGCGATCTTTGCCTCATATCCTGCCTTGGGACGAATTGCCCGAAATGGTCTTATTTCTGCCATAAACTCCTCCGTATCTTTACACCACAACAGGTATTTTCTCTAAAAATTATAACAAACTCACAAACAAATGTGAAGTATAATCAGCACAGTATTTTGACAGGTCTTACAATGAGTGCTACTATATATAATACTAAAGGAGAGACAGACTATGACACAGGAAGACAAAGATTTTTTAAAGCTTGTTACAACTTATGCAGATAAAAACTGCAAGGATCTTGATCCCAAAAAGACCAAATCCAGCATCCAGTTAGACAGACTGATGCCGGTTTTTCAGGAAATTGCCGATCAAAGCGGCCAGAGTGTTGAGGACGTTCTGGTACGCTACATGGACTTATCCATGGAAGCTGCCGCAACAAAGGCAGGCAAAAACACCACTGATATTTTCGATATTCAGGATGGTGAGTTTGGAAGCGGCGGCGTGGACCTGTTCCATTCCTGATACCTGGTAAAAAGTAGCCAAAAGACCTTCAATGCCGTATCATTTCCGGACTTTGAAGGTCTTTTTATATTCTTTTATAAACGAATTTTGTTATTTACCGGACTGTTCCAGCAGTTTATTGGCAAATGCCAGGGCATCGTCAATATGTGCACAGAAATGATCCACGCCTACCTTGTCCACAAAACCATCCTTTTGCATCGTATGGAAAGGCTGATCATTTACATGTGAAAATACAAGCTCTACGCCATGTCTTTCGCATTTTTCCTGCAGATTTTCCAGGGAATGCATAGCCGTTGCATCCAGTGCCGGCACACCACGCATACGGATGACCAGTACCTTGGTAAAATCCTTTAATGTGATCTCCGCCATTCTGTCAGCCGCACCGAAAAACATCGGTCCGCTGATCTCATAGACTCTGATCTGCGTCGGAACACTTCTAAGCTCAATTCCATCCGGATCATTTTCATCATCAAAGTATTTCCAGCCACGTACCTCTGATTCATCGCTCATACGCTTCATAAACAGCACGCAGGCTGCGATCATGCCGGCTTCGATCGCCATAACAAGATCAAAGATAACGGTAAGTAAAAAAGTCATGACCAATACAAAAATATCGCTTTTGGGTGAGGTCTTGCATAAATGTAAAAAGGTCTTAAAGCCGCACATATTGTAAGCAACCATAAAGAGGATTGCTGCAATCGT
Source organism: uncultured Lachnospiraceae bacterium (assembly GCA_900317505.1). Classification (GTDB taxonomy): domain Bacteria; phylum Bacillota; class Clostridia; order Lachnospirales; family Lachnospiraceae; genus UBA2882. The sequence goes on from ONHB01000006.1 coordinate 9,183, forward strand.
CGGCATCGGGATCAATGCCGCATAAGGCATCAGGACGACAAGCACCAGTACCAGTGTGATGGAATGCACCATTCCGGCGATTGGTGTCCGGCCGCCGTTTTTGATATTGGCTGCGGTTCTTGCGATGGCTCCCGTTGCAGGAATACCTCCAAACAACGCTGAACCGATATTACCGATTCCCTGTGCCACCAGCTCCATATTGGATCGATGTCTGGAATTGATCATACTGTCTGCCACTACACAGGAAAGCAGGGATTCGATCGCTGCCAGAATGGCAATGGTAAGACCGTCCGAAAATTCTGCACGGATTGTTTCCAGTGTGATACGCGGAATATGCAATGTCGGCAGTGAAGAACTGATGGAGTACAAATCTCCGATCGTATTGACATTGAGCTTAAAGAAACGCACCATCAGGATTCCTACGATAACGGCAATCAGTGAACCGGGGATTTTTTTGCTGATAAACGGCCAGACAATCAGGATGGCCAGACTGACCGCGCCTACAAGTACAGCCATTGGATTGATCGTGGGTAAAAACCGGATTACAGCCTTTACCTTTTCCATCGTCTCGATCGTGACTGTTCCCGGCGCATAGGTAAGTCCCATAAAGTCCTTTAACTGTCCGATTACAATGGTAACGGCAATTCCGGCCGTAAAACCGGTTGTGATCGTATATGGGATAAATTTGATCAGACTACCCAGTCTGCAGATTCCCATGACGATCAACAGAATACCGGCAATCAGGGTGGCAACAATCAGCCCATCCATACCGTTTCTAGCCACAATTCCGGCTACGATCGTTGCAAAAGCAGCTGTCGGTCCGGCAATCTGTACACGGCTTCCTCCAAAAAATGAGATCAGAAAGCCGGCAACAATGGCGGTATAAATACCCTGTTCCGGTCCCACGCCGGATGCGAGCGCAAGCGCGATCGAAAGCGGCAACGCAATGATCGCCACGATAATTCCGGCAACCACGTCCTTTACAAACTGCTCCTTTGTGTAGGTCTTCATGACACTAAACAGCTTTGGTTTCAACTTCTCTTTTGTCATTTTTTCATTCTCCTCATAAGATATATTGACATGTCTGTCATTTTCACATAAAAAGATGCTCTGGATTTACCCCTCCAAAGCATCGGTTAAAGCCTGTTTCATCTGAGCTACAACATGTGGTGGAGAAAGGATACAAACCTCTTTCCCCAGTCCGAAAATCCATCCGAAAAACTGTTGACTGACAGTTACGGATACCGAAACAGTAGAATAATCTTTTCCTTTTGGAACAATCATAATATCTTTTCCAAACCGGTCAATAAAAACACCTGCCAGATGGTTTGGAAATAAAATCTTTACTTTTTCTTCTTCACCGCCAAACATTCCAAATTTTTTATTGGAATAGGTCGCGATATTTTCCTGCTCAAAGGCTTCCTTTCCTTCTCTTTCCCGGTCAAGCATCGTGATATTGAGCATCTTGTCAACCCGGTAGTGCCGGATCGTACGGCTCTTTTCATCCCGGGCGATCAGGTAATAATTTTCATCGTTGAAGGATAACATCCACGGCGATACCTCATAAGGCTCACCGCCACGCCGAAGTTCACGCTTTTTGCCGGTATTCCACTGAAAATACTGGAAGCTTATCATATGATTTTGTGCTATCGCAGACTGAATGGCATCCACGGAATAATAGATGCTTTCGTTGTCTGCCTTGACCCGGTCCTGTACATAGACCTGTCTTTGCAGCTTTTTGGCATCATACTCACTGCACTGGCTCTCCAGCTTGGAAATCAGCTCCTGTGATTTTTTTAAAGTCAGGAATTTGGAGGTCTGGATCAGATCTACCAACAGCTTGAGCTCTGTCAATTCAAACTCTCTGGTGAGCAGACGGTACTCATAGGAAGCACCTGCCTTTTCCCCTACGACCTCATATCCCAGCTTTTCCAGATCATGGAAATCTGCATAAATACTCTTTCTTTCTGCAGAGATATCGTGTTCCTGTAAATAGGCAAGTATCTCCGGCATGGTGACGGCATGCTCTTCATCTGTCTTTTCCTGCAGAAACTTCAAAAGATAATATAATTTCAGTTTTTGATTGGATCCCTTTGCCATAATTCCTATCTCTTAAAAACTTCTCTTACAACATTTTATTCGGATACAAATCCCTTTACTTCACCATAGGCATCAATACCGATTGCTTCCCGAAGCTTGGCATCTGCTTCCTCAGAAAGCTCTTTTAATTCATCCACAAATTCATACTCGGTCTTATCAGCCAGCTGTTTTTTGGCATATGCAGACAAGGCACTGTCCTGGATGCTCACTCTTACCGGCTCCTTTGGCTCCTGTACTTCTACAACTTCCTCTTCCTGTTTGGGTTCTTCTTTTTTGGCAACAGAAACCACAGGCTCAATATACTCGTTGCGGAACTTCTCACGGATCTCTGCAAGGCATCTTCCCAATGCGTTGTCCTTGCTGTCACCGCCGCATAGGGTCGTATCTCCTGTTGCTAAAAGCTTTCCTCTCAAAGCGGGATTTTGTATGTATTTTGCCATATTGGCTTTTAACAAGAGCTTTTCATATTCATTGTAGTCAAACAGATTGTCTGCTCTTTCTGCCTTTAAATACTCTGCAACGGATTCATAAGAAAGTCCGTCTAAAACAAAATGAGCCGGATAAGCATTGTTAAAGAAATATCTGTCATCTTCCTTTTCGGCACCGATCTTTACCATATCTTCTTCCACATCATATTTGCTTACCAGATCAGAAAGGCTTTCCTTGTTGGCTTCCTTTAAGGCCTGATCATAGGCAAACTTGGTATGGGAATCGAATAAGACAAATACAACCTCGTCGATATCATTCTGATGCTCATTTAAAAATGTGCGTACAGCCTTTACTGCGATCTCCGCAGCCATATATACCGGGAAACGGTAAGCTCCCGTTGAGATGGACGGAAAAGCGATCCTGCGGATATTGCTTTGTACGGCTAATTTTAAGGAATTTTGGTAGCAGGCAAATAACAAGGCTCTCTCATCATTGTTGCCGCCGTGCCAGATCGGTCCTACCGTATGGATCACATACTGACAGGGAAGATTGTAGGCACCGGAGATCTTGGCCTGACCGGTCTTGCAGCCATCGAGTAATTTGCATTCCTTTAATAATTCAGGGCCGGCTGCCGCATGAATGGCTGCATCGACACCTCCACCACCGAGCAGGGTCTTGTTGGCTGCATTGACAATGGCATCCATTCCCTGCATTTTTGTAATATCCCCCAGTTTTGTTCTGATCATAAATCGTCCTCCATAAATGTTTTTAAAAAGATGCGGAAGTTTTCTCTGGCTTCATCGATCACTTCCTGTTTTCTGGTATCCAGTGCATCGTCAAATTTCTGTAATTCACGCTCGATCATCTTTCTGTCATTGCCAAGGCACTCTTCATATAAACGTTCCCCTTTTAAAAGTAACAGTTTATTTTCTTCTTTTTCTCTCGGATGGATCTTTAAGTATGCAATCTCTTTCATGCGCTCTGCGATCTCTTCATCCGACATGTCATTATGACCGCCCTTGATAATCTGTTTGGTCTTTTCACCTGTTGAAACAACGGTTACCTCTACCTCTAAAATAGAGTTGATATCATAGGTATAAGTGACATCTACCGCCTCTTCCCCGGCAGGCGCCTTGGGAATCGTGATCTCTAACTTTCCAAGTAAGAGGTTATTTTCGGCAAACCGGCTTTCTCCCTGTAAAATCTTGATATTGAGCTTGGACTGATTGTCCTTTACCGTATACAGGCGCTCGGTACGGCTGGCGGGAATGGTCGTATTGCGCTCAATGATCGGACAGAAATGACCGCCCTCGTATACATTTTCTTCTTTTTCAACTACAACCTCGGTTCCCAATGTAAACGGACAGACATCCGTAAGTACCACTTCACGGATGACCTCATTGCGTTCCTTCATGGCTCCCTGGATAGCTGCACCCAGAGCAACCGCTTCATCCGGGTTGATCGATGTATCCGGCATGCTGCGGAACATCTTGCCGACAAAACGGCGGATAAAGGATAACTTGGTCGCGCCACCGATCAACACAACCTTGTCGATATCCTTAACCTTGATATGGGCATCCGATAATGTCCGTTTGATCGGTGTTTTCATTTTTTCAAGTAAATCGGCACAAGCTGCTTCATATGCGTCTAAGGAAAGGACAAACTCGATGCTTTCCCCATCCACATTGCAGACCATCTTGGAAGAATTGCCATCCACAAATCCGATCTTGCAAAGCTCTGCCTGTTTGTGGATATGACGCAGCGTCCGGTAGGAAAGCTTGCTCCGGTCAAGCTGGATATTTTTGTCAAAAAACATATCCTCAATGACCTTGGTAAAATCCTCTCCACCCAGATAATTGTCTCCGGCAACGGCTCTTACCTCAATAATATTGTCATTGAGCTCCAGAATGGAAACATCAAAGGTGCCTCCACCCAGATCAAACACAAGATATTTGGCACTGTCCGTATTTTGATAAAGACCATATGCAATCGCTGCCGCGGTCGGCTCGCTGATGATACGTTCCACCTTAAATCCGGCAAGCTCTCCGGCTCTTTTTGTTGCCTTTCTGCGGTCATCATTGAAATAAGCCGGTACACTGATAACAGCCTCTGTGACTTCCTGTCCCAGATAGCTTTCGGCATCCTCTTTTAACGCCTTTAACACAAGGGCTGACAGCTCTTCCGGTCTGAACTGCCTGTGCAGTAACTGAAACTTACGGGAGCTTCCCATATCTCTTTTGAATACGGAAGCTGCACTGTCCGGGTATAAAAGCATACGTTCCTTGGCGGTTTCCCCAACATAAATCTGTTCATCCTCATCCATGCTTACCACCGACGGTGTCAGATGACTGCCCAGCCTGTTGGGGATAATCTTGGGGCCTTCGTCTGTAAAATAAGCAATCAGTGAATTTGTTGTTCCTAAATCAATACCTACGATCATAACTTTAAAACTGTCTTTCTATATCTTATTTCTCAAAGTAGCTTTCTTACCATTCTTTTTTGGACGCCACCACGATAGCCCTGGCATTTGGTTCATTTTTGGTAAGCGACATGGCTTCATGATAAAGCTTCTTTGCCTGAAGCTTTTTGCCGTCCAAATAATAGTACTTAGCATTATGATAACACATCTCATACTTTTTGATAAAGCCCAATTCCAAAAGTTTCCGATATGCCTCGGCAGCGTCCATATAACGCTTTTCTTTTTCATAGCAGTTGATCAGTCTCATCCATAAATTGTAATCCTTGGGATAGCGGTCTAACTGCTTTTTGAGATACTGCGCACTCAGGGCGTAATTCTGCTTTTTTTCATATAATTCGGAAAGATAAATATAGACCCTCGTCGGCTCCTCATCATCTTCGAGTTTTTCGGAAATCTTCAATTCTCTTTCGGCTTCATCCAGTCTGCCTGTCTTTAAAAAGATATTGCCGGCATTATTGTGTGCATATACATTGTCAGGTTCCAGCCCGGATGCTTTGAGATAATAATGTAAAGCCTTTTCATAATCCTTGCCAAATTCATACACCAATCCAAGCTCAATGGTATTGAAGGCATCCTTTTCCAGCTCATACATTTCCTTTGCATAGAGAAGTGCACACTGATAGGCATCATCCTTTTCTCTTCCCTCTTTTAAATGTGTCACCTTATAGCGGAAGCTTCTGGACAGATAATACAGATTTTCCTGCCCTTTTGGATTGACATCATGTGCCAGCCTGAAATATTCGATTGCCTGATCTAAAGACCTTCCTTTGTCTTCCTCTTTATTGTAAAAATATTTTCCAAGCTTTAAGAAAACATTGTAACTATATACGTTGAGACCGACCAGACGCTGATAGCATACCAAAGCCTCATCCTTTTTATCATTGTCCCATAATACGTCTCCCATCAGCTCCAAAAGGCCGATATCATCCGGACATCTGCCAAGTCCCTCGCGGATGCTTTTCAATGCTGTTCTGGGATCACCCAGGGAAAGTCTGTACAAAGCATCCTCTAAAAACAGCTCATTCAGCTCTATTGAAGTTTCATCAAGCTCACTATCCTTTATTGCTTCCTCTTCTGAATTTGCATTTTGCTGATCGGATTCCTGTTTCTGTTTATCATACTTTTCAAGATATTGTTTTTTAAACTGGTAAAACTCACAGATCAGCGGTCTCAGCTCTTCCTTGTCCGAAACATTATTGCGCCTGCACTTATAATAAAAGAGCTGCAAAACGTCAGTTTCCTGCTTTTCTTCCTGTGCCTGTTTATAGATATTCAGGGCATCTGAATACTGTCCGGCATAATAAAAGACCTTCATCGCATATTCATATGGCTTGACATATCCGGGAAAGATGCGTTTACACTGATAAAAATCATCGATCACGCTCTGTCCCTTATGCATATAGAAGGCTGCTTCCTGTCGGCGCAGATAAGCGGGATAATAGTTTTCATCCTTTTGGATCAGCTCACAGCAAAGATCGTATGCTTTCTGATATTCTTTATCCTCTATATAATACTGGGTCAGCTGGTCGTTGTATGACATCTGGTACATAACGGCATTTTCTAATGCTACGCCGTCCTTGATCTCCTGTACGCCAAGCTCCTTTTGCCCCAGGTTCCAGTGACACATACCGACCGCAAAATGGGAAAAGCCCTTCCGGTTTAACTTCTTTTTGCTATCCTTTGTATGATCGTCCACAGTTTCATCGATCATATCCCGCCAATGGATCAGATATGGCAGCGCCAGATCGTATTTTTCCATTGCCAGATAATTTCGTCCCATCAGATTGACAAAATCATATTCTTTAAACTGATCCTCCGGTGCGGATTTCAGTGTTTTTTCAACCTGATCAAATTTCTGCTGCTGGAAATAACACCAACCAAGCTCAATCAGAGTGTCTGTATCCTGCGGATTGTTGGCAATCATCTCCTGATACTGCGGTACCAGGCTTTCATTGAGGCTGTCCAGAAGATCGTTTAATTTTTGGGAACGGTCTCCCATATCCAGAATATCCAGACAAAGCTCCTTGGCATCTGCATATTTTTCCTGCTTTTGTCTTGTTTTCAACATTCCAAGCTTTGCCAGATAAGAATCCTCATCCTGCTTTAACAGCTCCTCAAAGATCTGCTCCGCTATCTCCGTCTTTTGAAGCTCTAAAAATGCCAGTCCGGCATAATAGCCTGTATAGCAGTCCTCCGGATAATCCGAAGAAAGACGGTCCGCAATCTCCATGGCAGCTTCGGAAAGCTTTTCATTTTTATCACTGATAAGCCAGAAATGCAGCCGTTCTGCATCCACATATGGGTGATAGATCTCATATTCATCCAACAGCTCAAACTCATGCCGGATCTCTGATATCTGGGCTGTGGTATCTGTGTTCCGGGATGCTGTATCATCCGTAGCTGTCATTGCATCTTCCAGCCTGTCAACCAGATTTTTCAGATCCAGATAACGGTTTATGTACTCATCGACATGGTCGGATACATCACCGTCAAAAATATCATAATTGATAAACGAATCATGCTTGATATAGTAATTGACATATCCTAAAAAGTTTTCTGGAAATTTTTCTTTTAAAAGCTCGGTCTCTGCATAGATATGAAATTTGTCATCCAGGATTTTCCAGATGCTCCATGGAAAAAGGTGATGGTCCATGATATAAACAAGCACCCGCTCCTGCAGCTCGCCGTCCAAATCATCTTCATAGGAATCCATCAGGCTCTGCCATTCTGCTTCATCCCTTCTTGAATCCACATCCACATACAGCAGATTCATCCGGTAAATAAAACGGTCTACCTCTGAGCCATCCTTCAATGCCTCAAAAGCATCCTGTGCATCGGCATCGTCAGCGTCGTCTTTTTGTTCCGCATAGGCTAAGGCATTTTCATATGCCTCTCTTAAGCGCATAAATCCGACCTGATCGTCCTCCGGGTTGACGGATTTTAACTTTTCGTGATACACCTTTTTGATCGCATCGGTGTCCTTTGTCTCATCTATTCCCAATACTTTCCAAACTTCATGCTTTTCCATTTAAGATCTCCCCTGTTAAGTTATAACAATTTTATCACGTTTTTTCTTTTCCCATTATATAACATGATTACCGGAATGGAAACCACAACGCCCATCTGCAGATCATTTTTAGTCATCTATGCCGGATAAAACTTAAGGGAAAGATTCTGACATCTTTCCCTTATGGTTCATTTCATTATATATGCACAGACAAGCTGTCTTTTTGCGATTATTTTACAACACGTACTCGGAATACGCCTTCAACTGCTTTTAACTTGGCGATCACATCATCTGTAGCGGCTGTTTCGATATCAAACATGGATACAGCATAATCTCCGCGTGATTTGTTGATCATATCGGAAATATTGATGTTGACATCACCAAAGCATGCAGCAAGCTTGGTAATGGTATTGGCAATATTTTTGTGGAATACAGCAACACGTCCGGCCTTGGTGCATACACCCATATCGATTGCCGGGTAATTTACGGAATGTGTGATATTGCCGTTTTCCAGATAGTCAATCATTTCCTTAACACCCATAACTGCACAGTTGTCTTCAGATTCCTCCGTGGAAGCTCCGATATGAGGTGTTACGATACAGCCAGCCTTGCCGGTTGTAATGGTATTGGGGAAGTCTGTCACATATTTGCGTACCTTTCCTGCCTCAATGGCCGCCAATACGTCCTCTTCCTTGCAGAGTACGTCTCTTGCAAAGTTTAAGATCACAACGCCATCCTTCATCATGTCGATGGCTTCTTTGTTGATCATACCCTTGGTAGAATCCAAAGCAGGTACATGTACCGTGATATAATCACATTCTTTATAGATATCTTCTACATTGACAACATGCTTAACAGCACGTGATAAGCTCCATGCTGCATCTACAGACAGATAAGGATCGTATCCGTAAACTTCCATTCCGAGGTTGATGGCAGCATTGGCAATTTTAGCACCGATCGCACCCAGTCCGATGACACCGAGCTTCTTGCCGTTTATTTCTGTTCCGGCAAATTTTTTCTTTTCTTTTTCAGCAGCCTTGGCAACATCTGCATTGTCAGTCTGGGATTTGACCCATTCGATACCGCCGGTCACATCACGGGCTGCTAAAAGCATACCGCAGAGAACAAGCTCTTTAACCGCATTGGAATTGGCTCCGGGTGTGTTGAATACTACAACACCTTTCTGTGCCAGATCATCCAAAGGAATATTGTTGACACCGGCACCGGCTCTGACAACGGCTAACAGATTGTCGGAAAACTCCATGGAATGCATATCTGCACTTCTGACAAGGATTCCTTCTGCCTGATTGACATCGTCTGTTTTTGTATATTCACTACCAAAATGATCAAGTCCGACCTGAGCAATTGGATTTAAACAATAATACTGATACATTTTTTCATCCCTCTTTCTAAATCAACATGCCGGACCTGTTTACTGTACAGGTCCGAACATTTTTATTTTAATCGGCATCGTATGCTTTATGAATTTTTTGCTTCAAACTCTTTCATAAATGCAACTAATTTTTCAACGCCTTCCTTGGGCATTGCATTGTAAATGGATGCTCTCATACCGCCAACGGTTCTGTGTCCCTTTAAATTGACAAATCCGGCCTCTGTTGCCTCTTTGACAAATTTGGCATCGAGATCTGCATCACCTGTAACAAAAGGCACATTCATAAGAGATCTGTCCTCTTTGACTACAGTTCCCTTGAACATCTTGCTTTCATCTAAGAAATCATATAAGATCTTGGCTTTTTCTTCATTTTTTTCTTTCATGACAGATAAGCCGCCCATCTTCTTTAACCATTTGAATACCTTGCCACAGATATAGATACCGTAGCAGGGAGGTGTATTGTATAAGGATTCTGCATCTGCATGGATCTTGTATTTCATCATGGTAGGTGTTCCGGAAAGTACATCCTCTGTGATCAGATCTTCACGGATAATAACGATAACAACACCTGCCGGTCCGACGTTTTTCTGAACGCCACCGTAGATCACACCATATTTGCTCACATCAACAGGCTCTGAAAGGAAGCATGATGATACATCGGCAACCAGTGTCTTGCCTTTGGTGTTGGGTAATTTTTTGTATTTTGTACCGTAAATGGTATTGTTTTCACAGATGTATACATAATCGAGGTCATCCGGAATATCCAGATCACTGCAATCCGGAATATAGGAGAATGTCTTATCTGCGCTGGATGCCAGCTCTACAGCCTCGCCATAGATCTTAGCTTCCTGATAAGCTTTCTTTGCCCACTGACCGGTCACAATATAACCAGCCTTTTTATTTTTCATCAGATTCATGGGGATCATGGCAAACTGCAGCGAAGCACCACCCTGTAAGAACAATACCTTGTAATTGTCAGGGATGTTCATTAATTCTCTTAAATCAGCTTCTGCTTCTTTGATGATGTTATCATACACTTTGGAACGATGGCTCATCTCCATTACCGACATGCCACTTCCCTTATAATCTAACATTTCATCTGCAGCTTCTTTTAATACTTCCTCAGGTAAAACTGCCGGACCTGCTGAAAAGTTATAAACTCTGGACACTGAAAGTCCCTCCTCTGTTATAATATTATGGTCTTTGAAATATGTATTTAAAACACATGCTCCAAAGACCATTTTAGACTTGTATAAATTTTTCGTCAATGAAAATTTAATAAAACAGGATAACCGGGGTGCCAACCTCAACCATATCATAGAGTCTGCTGACCTCTGAAGTGGGCGTATTGATGCATCCGTGTGACCCGCTTGTCTTGTAGATCTCACCGCCAAATTTACTCCGCCAGCTGGCATCATGGATCCCGATATTGTTGTAAACGGCAATCCAGTAGGAAACCGGTGTCCGGTAATCTTCTCCGATCAGGACACGGTTTCTCTGCATAAAATATACATAGCATACCCTCTGCGGGGTCCCGTTTCCTTTTCCGGTGCAGCCGGTCACAACGGGCGTCTGAAGTTTGATCCTGCCGTTGACGTAATAATACATGGTCTGGTTGGTCATATCTACTTCGATATAGGTATCACCGATATCGTTGCTGCCTTTGCCATAGCCTCTCTGACTGTAGATAGCCTCCGACTTGTCGCTTTTTTTATCTTTTAATAATCCAAGCAGATATTCCTTCTGCTTTTTCTGATCCAGTTTATAGCCGTAGTTGCCTTTTTCAATGGTAACCGTACCGCCTCTGGTCGGATTAAACTGCCATGGACCACCGGCACTGTCATGCTTGTTTGCCCATTTTTCCACAGTCTGCGCAACAGCCTCCTCATCGATCATGAGATTGCCGTCATCATCGAGTGAAAAATCATCCTTATCATCCTTTAGGAGCCAGGACGAGATCACAGATGCATCCACGGTTTCATCACCATCATAAAAACGACAGACAATTTCTATACTCTGCAGGGCATCGATCTTTTTCCAAAGTCTGAGTGTTTTTTTCATCCCAGCGGTATATTCCATCGGAATATAGCAGTCTGAAACAGCCAGATTGACATAGGTATCGCCATTTAGTACTGCATCCACGATCGTCTGGATGGTCAGATCCACGTCTAACAGATTCTTTGTTTCATCGATCAGCTGATACCCGTCCTTGGACCTGACAATTTCAACACGGACTTTTTCGGGATCTGCCTGATTTTTGATCAGGTCAAGCCCGTCAAGATAGTCTCTCAGTTTTTTCTCGTCACATGTCCCCTTTGGTTCTATCGTCTCATTTTCAACGTTAGCATCTGCTAACTTAATTCCCCACATAAGCGGATTTTGCTTATCCAAAATCCTGTCTAAATCGTCCATATAGGAATGACGGTAATCCATTTCCATAATCGGGATCTCCGTTTCCTTTCCGGACTTATCTATGATGGAAAAGGTTGCATCTTCTGTTTTCTGAACCAATAAATCATTGACCTCTTCCGGTGTCATTCCTGCTGCATAGATTCCATTTATCATCACACCGTTCATATAGGTATCATGATACTGCCATGCAATATACAAATAGATACCGGCGCATAAAATAACAGGGACAAAAATGATAATTGCAAAAACTGTAATAACCTTTTTCATCTTATGTACCTTTTCTTTTTACTGTTGTTTTTTCAGATCATCTGCATCAAATACATCGCTGATCGGAGTACCGGGTGATACCATCGGGAATACTTTATCATCTTCATGGATGACAACCTCGATCAGTGCCGGACGTTTGCACTCCATAGCCTTTGTGATGGCAGGAAGCACATCTTCCTTCTTTTCCACCCTGAATGCCACACAGCCAAGAGCCTCAGCTACCTTGCAGTAATCAACGGAATCATTTAAAACCGTCTGTGAATAGCGGTGTCCGTAAAACAGGGTCTGCCACTGTCTTACCATACCAAGTACCTGATTGTTGATCACAACCTCGATAATCGGAATATTGTATCTGGAAGCCGTTGCTAACTCCTGCATATTCATACGGAAACAGCCGTCACCTGCGATATTGACAACGGTCTTGTCGGGACGTCCAAGCTTGGCTCCTATGCAGGCACCAAGTCCGTATCCCATGGTTCCAAGACCACCGGAGGATAAAAATGTACGCGGCTCAGAATAATGATAAAACTGTGCAGCCCACATCTGGTGCTGTCCGACATCTGTTGTGATAATGGCCTGACCCTTGGTTGCCTTATCCAATGCTTCGATAAAGTACGGACAGGTCAGATCTGTATCATCATATTTTAAAGGATACTGTTTCTTTAAATCCAGTATATGCTCCATCCACTCTTTGTGCTCCGATTTGGACACATGTTTATTTAATTTGGAAAGAATTTCTTTTAAATCTCCGATCAGTGCAGCATCTGTTTTAATATTTTTGTTGATCTCTGCTGCATCAATATCGACATGAATGATCTTGGCATTTTCCGCAAAACGTTTGGGATTGCCGATAACACGGTCGGAAAAACGTACACCAAGTGCAATCAGGCAGTCACATTCGGACACACCGAGGTTGGAAGCCTTGGTGCCGTGCATGCCAAGCATACCGGTATAACGTGCATCATTGCCGTCAAACGCACCCTTGCCCAATAACGAATCACAGACCGGTGCATCAATGATCTTTGCAAGTTCCCGTACTTCTTTGGAAGCACCGGAAAGGATTGCGCCGCCACCGACAAAGATAAACGGCTTTTGAGATTCATCGATCATCTTAGCCACTTCATCGATCTGATCCATGGTATATTTGCTCTTCTTTTCCTCTTTAACAGGCTCTTTCCTTGTATATTCGGTTGTATTGGCAGTCACATCCTTGGTGATATCCACAAGCACCGGACCCGGTCTGCCGCTTTTAGCGATATAAAAGGCTTTGCGGATTGTTTCTGCAAGCTTGGTCACATCTTTTACAATGAAGCTGTGCTTGGTAATCGGCATCGTGACACCTGCAATATCCACTTCCTGGAAAGAATCCTTGCCAAGAGCCGGAAGTGTTACATTGGCGGTAATGGCAACAACCGGAATGGAATCCATGTAAGCGGTTGCGATACCGGTAACCAGATTGGTCGCTCCCGGTCCGCTTGTAGCCATACAGACACCGACCTTGCCGGTAGCTCTTGCATAACCGTCTGCTGCATGTGCAGCTCCCTGCTCATGGGATGTCAGTACGTGTCTGATCTCATCACTGTGCTTATATAATGCATCATATACATTTAAAATCGTTCCGCCCGGATAACCAAACACGGTATCCACGCCCTGCTCTTTTAAACATTCGATTACAATTTCTGAACCTGTCAACTGCATATCTATTCTCCCTTATCCATAATACTTCAGAATTTTACTTAGTTTTTCTTAACTTCCAAAATAGCTCCGCGGTTTCCGCTTGTAACAAGCTCTTTGTATCTTGCCAGATAGCCTGTGGTAACCTTGGGCTCTCTGGGCTGCCATTTTGCTTTTCTTTCTGCCATTTCTTCATCAGAAACCTTGACATTTAAGGTCATTTCCGGAATGTTGATGGAAATGATATCACCCTCTTCAACAAATGCGATCGGTCCGCCGACAGCTGCTTCCGGAGAAACATGACCGATGGAAGCACCTCTGGATGCCCCAGAGAAACGTCCGTCTGTGATCAGAGCTACGCTTGAACCAAGTCCCATACCAGCGATAGCTGATGTCGGGTTGAGCATTTCTCTCATACCCGGACCTCCCTTAGGGCCTTCATAACGGATGACAACAACATCACCTGCAACGATCTTTCCGCCTTTGATAGCAGCGATCGCATCCTCTTCACAGTCAAATACTCTGGCCGGACCTTCGTGTACCAGCATTTCCTCTGCTACGGCAGAACGCTTAACAACACTTCCGTCGGGAGCCAGGTTGCCCTTTAATACAGCCAGACCACCGGTCTTACTGTACGGATTGTCAACCGGTCTGATAACCTCAGGATTTTTGTTGACTGCATTTTTGATATTTTCACCAACTGTTTTACCGGTTACGGTCATACAGTCTGTATTTAATAATCCGATATCTGCAAGCTCTTTCATAACCGCATATACACCGCCGGCCTCATTTAAGTCCTCCATGTAGGTCGGGCCTGCAGGAGCCAGATGGCATAAGTTGGGTGTCTTTTCACTGATTGGATTGGCAAATGCGATATCAAAATCAAAACCGATCTCATGAGCGATTGCAGGAAGATGCAGCATACTGTTGGTAGAGCATCCAAGTGCCATATCAACGGTCAGTGCATTCATGATTGCATCCTTTGTCATGATGTCTCTCGGACGGATATTTTTGCGGTACATTTCCATAACAGCCATACCGGCATGCTTAGCAAGCTTGATACGCTCAGAATATACTGCCGGGATGGTGCCGTTTCCGCCAAGTCCCATACCAAGTGCCTCAGTCAGACAGTTCATGGAGTTGGCTGTATACATACCGGAGCATGAACCGCAGGTCGGGCATACCTTTTCTTCAAATTCACGTACTTCTTCTTCGGTCATTGTGCCGGCTGCATTGGCGCCAACAGCTTCAAACATGGAAGAAAGACTTCTCTTCTGTCCTTTTACATGACCTGCTAACATCGGTCCGCCGGATACAAATACGGTCGGCACATTGATACGTGCTGCAGCCATCAAAAGACCGGGAACATTTTTATCACAGTTTGGAACCATGACAAGGGCATCAAACTGATGTGCCAAAGCCATACATTCGGTTGAATCGGCGATCAGATCTCTGGTAACCAGTGAATACTTCATACCGATATGTCCCATGGCAATTCCATCACATACGGCAATGGCCGGGAATACAACAGGCACACCGCCTGCTTCCGCAACGCCAAGCTTAACTGCATTGACGATCTTATCCAGATTCATATGGCCGGGAACAATTTCATTGTAAGAACTTACAATACCGACCATGGGCTTTTGCATTTCTTCTTCGGTAAATCCCAAAGCATTGAACAAACTTCTGTGAGGCGCCTGCGCCATTCCTTTTTTTACATTATCACTCTTCATATCTATGTACCTGCCTTTTACTAAAATAATATCATTTTTATTTATACTCTCTCTGCGAGCAGATCACCCATCTGTCTGCATCCGACAAGAGTAAACTTATCTTTCTGCGCTTCATCCTGCGGCATGATATCGACTGTGCGGTAGCCTTCCTTTAAGACCTGTTTAACCGCTGCATCGATGGCATCTGCCTCTTTATCCAGATCAAAAGAATATCTGAGCATCATGGATGCGGAAAGAATGGTTGCGATCGGATTGGCAATATCCTTTCCTGCAATATCGGGTGCACTTCCGTGGCTCGGCTCATACAGACCAAACTTGCTGTCGTTTAAGGAAGCGGATGCTAACATACCGATAGAGCCTGTTACCATACTTGCTTCGTCTGATAAAATATCGCCGAACATATTTTCCGTCAGGATCACATCAAACTGTGCCGGATCTTTGACAAGTTGCATTGCACAGTTGTCAACTAACATATGCTCTACGGTCACTTCCGGATAATCCTTTGCAACTTCATTGACGATCTTTCTCCAAAGTCTGGATGAATCCAGGACATTGGCCTTATCCACGCTGGTCACTTTCTTGCGTCTCTTCATCGCAATGTCAAAGCCCTTGATCGCAATCCGGCGTATTTCATCTTCGGAGTATGTAAGGGTATCGACAGCTACTAACTTACCGTCTACCTCTTCGGTCTTTCTTTCGCCAAAATACAGTCCGCCGGTCAGCTCACGCATGATCATCATATCAAATCCTGCAGCGGAAATCTCCTCTTTTAACGGACATGCGCTTGCAAGCTCATCATACAGTACAGCCGGTCTTAAATTGGCAAATAGATTAAGTGCCTTGCGGATCTTTAAAAGCCCTGCTTCCGGTCTTAAATTGGGTGGAAGCTTATACCAGGGACTTGTTGTCGTGTTGCCGCCAATGGATCCCATCAAAACCGCATCTGCTGCTTTGGCAGTGGCAATGGCTTCATCGGTAAGCGGAACACCATGCACATCAATAGAAGCTCCTCCCATCAGAATATCTGTATATAACATTTCATGACCATATTTTCTGCCAACGGCATCCAGTACCTTTTTGGCCTCTGCTACAATCTCCGGTCCAATTCCGTCACCGGGAATGCATACAATATTTAATTCCATAATCAATCCTCTTTTCTCTGAAAAATCAGGCATTCCGTCTTTTACAATAAACCTGAACAAAACGTATATGCCGTCTCTAATATCATAATAGAAACCGCTGCAAATATCAACATTTTTCATAGCAAAACCGCTTACTATAACCGGTTGGAATAATTTGTATAAATGGCAGTTATTATCAGATATAAAAAAGACCAACAGCAGCTGCCGTTGGCCTTTTCATAGTCTGTGTCATGACAAAAATTATTTATCTTTCTTTTTGTCTTTTTTATCCTCTGCGGGAGCAGGTGCGCCTGCTTTTTCAATCTGGGCAATCGCACTTTTACTCATCGGGATACGGCAGTTTTTGTTGCTACCGAATTCAACGATAACAGTATCATCTGTAATATCGATGATCATTCCATAAAAACCGCTTGTTGTCAGGACACTGTCACCAATCTGCATATCTGCAAGCATGGCGTTGATACGTTTCTGCTCTTTTCTCTGAGAACCACCCATCAACCAAAACATAGCTACAATTGCTACAATCCAGACAACTATATATACAACTGTATTTGTTGTGCTCATTCCTGAACTGGCTGTTAATAACATTCCCATAACCGGACCTCCTAATTTTTTCACTAAAAAACATCATACACAAAACAGACTTTTTCTTCAAGTATTTTTGCAAATTTCATAAGGATTTAAGAATTAAGCCTGTCCGTTTTTCATGGAATCGAGCTTTTCTTTTTTGTATTGTGCAAATCTGCCTTCATCCAGCGCATCCCGGATTTCTTCCATCATATGATTGTAAAAATACAGATTGTGCATAACGCAGAAACGCATTCCAAGCATTTCCTTGGCCTTTAATAAATGTCTGATATAGGCTCTGCTGTATCTGCGGCAGGCCGGACACTGACAGCCTTCCTCAATCGGTCTCTCATCCAGCTCATACTTGGCATTTAAGAGATTTAACTTGCCGTAAGCAGTATAAACATTGGCATGTCTGCCGTTTCTGGTCGGATATACACAGTCAAAGAAGTCAATACCGCGCTCCACGGATTCCAGAATATTTTCCGGTGTTCCGACACCCATCAGATAGGTCGGCTTATTTTGCGGAAGATGCTCAACCGTCACGTCCAGAATGTGATACATCTGCTCATGGGTCTCTCCGACTGCCAGTCCGCCGATCGCGTAGCCCGGCAGATCAAGCTCGGCAATCCGCTTTGCATGGTCAATACGGACATCCTCGTAAATCGCGCCCTGATTGATACCAAAAAGCATCTGCTCCTTGTTGATCGTATCCTCTAACTGATTGAGACGATTCATTTCATTTTTACAGCGCTCCAGCCATCTGGTGGTACGCTCCACAGATTTTACCACATAATCTTTGTCAGCTAAAGCCGGTGCGCATTCATCAAACGCCATCGCGATCGTGGAAGCCAGATTGGACTGGATTCTCATACTTTCCTCCGGTCCCATAAAGATCTTGTGTCCGTCAATATGGGATTGGAATGTGACGCCTTCTTCCTTGATACTGCGAAGCTTGGCCAGTGAAAAAACCTGAAATCCGCCCGAATCGGTCAGGATTGGTTTATTCCAGCTCATAAACTTATGTAAACCACCAAGCTTTTTGATTACTTCATCACCGGGACGTACATGCAGATGGTAAGTATTGGATAACTCGATCTGTGTTCTCAACTGCTCAAGATCCTCGGTTGATACCGCACCCTTAATGGCTGCAACTGTACCGACATTCATAAAAACCGGAGTTTCAACCACTCCGTGTGGTGTATGAAAACGGCCTCTTTTGGCCCGCCCTTCTGTCTTTATCAATTCATACATGCTCTGTTGTTCTCCTTAACTGTTTGCTTAAGTTTCTGATTTTCAATTCATCTTCTGTATTTATTTCCAATATCAATTTTCAGAATACTATCTGTATCATTCCCGGATCTGCTCCTTAAACTCCTCTAAACAGATATTCTCACTGCTCATATACTCGGCAGCCTCTTTTCCCACATACCGAAAATGCCATGGTTCATACTCAATTCCCGTGATGCTCTCCTTGCCCTTGGGATACCGCAGTACAAATCCATACTCCATGCAGTGTTTGGCAAGCCACTTTCCTGCATCCGTATCCGCAAAGCCTTCATTCAGTCCGGAATAACGATCCGATACAATATCCAGCGCCAGCCCGATCTCATGCTCAGATGAACCCGGAATATTGACAGCCTGTGCTGACAGATAATAGGAATCCATATAAGAATTACCGCTCTTTACATAGACCTTTACCTTTTTATTGAATAAATACTTCTGCCTTGTGGACGGTCTGTACGGTGAACAGATTACTAGATTGATTCCATCCTTCCTGGCATCCTCTATCATCTTTTCAAGATCTGCAATGATCCTTCTGTCACATTTCATGCTCCCGCGTGAGGTCTTGATCGAGCCAAGCTTCAGCTCATAATCATCCGGAATCGGATGCTGTTTATTGACTAAAACCAGTCTCCAGTCATCCGAACGGAAGGCCTTCTCATCTGATGCATCATCACCTATAGCATCTGCCCCTTCATCCGTCTTTTCAACTGCTTTTTCATCCGTCTTTGCCGTCGCAGAATCCGTTATCACTGCCTGACTGCTCATAACCGTTGCAGACAGGGTGTCATTTATGCTGTTTTCAAAAAAATGCTCCTGCACCTTTGCCCACATCACACTGCTGTTGCAGATAAAAAACAAGGCCGCTGCCAACAGCAAAATCCACTTTTTTTGTGCGGGCTTTTTATCCTTTGACTTCTTTTTCATAATTCTACTCGCAACTTAAAATCCCGTTTATCCGATTCGATTTATATATTCTATCATGATCAGCATTCACCGTTCGCCAACTGTGCAAGCACATTGGCTCTCTTGCGTTCATTATATCATAACATGCTTTATATTTTTTGTCAGTCCAAAAACTTTTATTGCGGCACAGAAAAAAAATATATATAATAATTTCGGGAGTTATCCCATTTTATTATGAAAACAAGGATGGTAACTATATGGCCGGTTCTATTTTAGGAAAGCATTTTACAATACAGACATTTGGTGAATCACATGGCGAAGCTCTCGGAGTTGTTGTGGACGGAGTTCCCGCAGGTCTTTCTTTATCTGAGGAGGATATCCAGATTTATTTGGACAGACGCAAACCCGGCAGTTCCCAATTTGCCACCAAACGTGCAGAAAGTGACAGCGTATCCATTATGTCCGGTATATTCGAAGGGAAAACAACCGGTACACCGATTGCAATGCTTGTCGAAAACACTTCCCAGCGTTCCGGTGATTACAGTGAGATTGCATCCTATTATCGTCCGGGACATGCCGACTATACCTTTGATCAGAAATTTGGTTTCAGGGACTACCGTGGCGGTGGCCGTTCCTCAGGAAGGGAAACGATCGGACGTGTTGCCGGTGGTGCCGTTGCACTCAAGATTTTAAAAGAACTGGGTATTGAGGTCTGTGCTTATACAAAGTCCATCGGTCCCGTATCCATCCAGTATGATAATTTTCAAAAAGAACTCATTACAAAAACACAAACAGCCATGCCTGATGAAGAAGCAGACCGTAAAGCAAGTGCTTATTTATCGGAATGCATGAAGGAAACTGATTCTGCCGGCGGCGTTGTAGAGTGTTTTGTCAAAAATGTTCCTGCCGGTATCGGTGAACCTGTTTTTGATAAACTGGATGCCCGTCTTGCTCAGGCTATCATGTCCATCGGAGCCGTCAAGGCCTTTGAAATCGGTGACGGATTTGCCTGCGCACAGAGAAAAGGAAGCGAAAACAACGATTCCTTCACGATCGTCGATCACAATGTCACCAAAAAGACTAACCATGCCGGAGGTATCCTCGGCGGCATCAGTGACGGTGATCCGATCGTGCTGCGTGCACACTTCAAGCCGACCCCTTCCATCTTCCGCACCCAGCAGACGGTCAACAACAAACAGGAAGAAATCGATATCAACATCAAAGGCAGACACGATCCCATCATTGTACCGAGAGCCGTTGTAGTCGTCGAAGCCATGACAGCTCTTACTGTTCTGGATCTGATGATGGACAATCTTTCTTCGAGAATGGATTACCTTAAAAAAATATATCAGCCCGGTCATAAAGAGGACTGATTGAGACTGTAATATGTATTATAAATCAACCAAAAGCCAACTAAAAATCAATTTAAAAAGGAGCTTTCCATAACTGGATGGCTCCTTTTTATTATTTGTGTTTTACTATCTGTGCTTTATTATCTGTATGTTTACAGTTGTTTGTATCGTTGTCCCTGAATATTGGCTTTTAAATTTCAGCTTTTAAATATCAACTTTTGACCATATTTTTATCGAACATTATATTTCCAATATCCCAGTCAAAGAGTCAGAGATCTTAAAATTATTTACTCTCTTTATTTTCCTTAACTTCTTTACTTTCCTTAACTTCCTTTTTCTCAGCCACTTCCGGCTCAAGCTTATGGAAAATAATACAGTTAGGGCGATCAATCTCCAGTTCTTTACCATTCATGGCAATCACACCCTTTTGAATATCCACATGGAAAAAGGTCATGGTGTTGGACTCATGATTGAGCGATACCAGATTTTTGTTGTCAGGAAACAGTGCTGCATCCTTGGGATACTCGCCACTGATCGGCAGACAGAATATCTTTTCCAGCTCACCGTTTTTGTGATCGATCTTAAAGAGAACCACACTGTTATCTCCAGCATTGGAGCTTAAGAGATATTTTTCATCTTCCGAAAAATTCAGGGCGCTGGCTGCGGAACCACCGGCATGATAATCATTTAATGTCGGATAGGTCGCAATCTTGGTAAATTCCGGATCTCCATCTGAAACCTCATGATAAGAATATACGTCTATATAATTTTTGATCTCATGAACAATATAGATGTGACGTCCATCCTTTGTCATCTTGATATGACGCGGTGCAGATTCCTGCTCACTACGGATGACATCAACCAGTCTCAGCTTGCCGTTATCATGGTTTAAGCTGTATACATTGGTATGATCCATCCCCAGATCTGCCGCCATCAGATACTTGTTGTCCCTGGTCATCTTGACACAGCTGACATGTGGTCTGAAATTGCGCTCGGCAATACTGCCAAGACCCTTGTGATAGATCTCATCCGTGATCTCGCCTACTCCACCGTCTTTATTTAACCGGAGCACAGTAATTTTACCATCATGATATCCGGCAACAAACAGGAATTTATCCTCATAATCGGTGGATAAATAACAGCCTCTCATACCGTTGATCGAAGCATGGTTGATCAGCTTCAGACTGCCGTCCTTTAAGATTTTAAAAGATTCGACACCGAAGTCCGTGATGGAATATAAAAATTTCTGATTGTGTGAAATGGTCAAATAGGATGAATTGGTAATCTCAATCTGTGACTTTTTTTGAAAACGTCCTTTTTTAACATCCACATCATAAATGGTAATTCCGTGATTATCATTCATTGTATAGGTGGAAACATAAGCTACATATCTGTCACTACTGCTCATAGTCATCGCTCCGTTTCTAATTTTTATCTATTCTGTCGGCTAAAAGCCTCCATAAAAAGTATAGCATGTATCAAAATTCTTGTTAAGCCATTTATTCATCTTCCGGCATTTCACAGCAGCGGCTTTCTCCATCCCCATCCCTCTGGAACGGCACTGCCTGCACCTGATTGGGGCAATACTCTTTTTTACCGCCGCAGTCATTTTGTTTTTTGCCGCAATCATTGCTGCCACGACTGCATCCGCAGCCTGACTGTGAATTGCAGCCATCAGACTGGCCAAAGCCGGCCAGCAGGAATAAAATTAACCAGATATTATTCATATTTTCACTCTCCTTTATATTTGTAACCTATGCAGATATAAAGGAAATGTGATTAAAGGATTATTTGTTGAGCACAACATGCTTTACAAACCAGAAGGTATTTTCCTCGCCTTCCGTGGAAAGCATTTTTAGTAAAATATAAAGCTGTTTCTTGGTCTTTGGATGCATGGCACAGTCAATCCCTTTTTGAAAATATTCCAAGGGAGCAGAATCGGTATATTGATCCTTGAGATACACCTTGGATGCCGCGATCCGGTCCATCATCATCTCAACCACATACCGTACCGGCATCGGCGCCGGTGCCATTCCGCCCTTGATCGCATGGGCACTGTAATCGATCCAGTATTCAAAGTGATGCTTGTTCCTGCCCTTGTGATGAAGCCATGAGGATGAATACCCGATAGCCTCCCGCTCCGCATTGTTGGGGCTTCGGTCTCCCTGATAATATCTGGCTCCAACTAAAAATTCCGTCGGAGAAAACTTGGACATATCATGCCAGATTCCCTGCCAGTAAAGACCCACCTTAAAGCATCCCTGCATGACAAGATATTTGTGATAGCAGATTGTTTTGAAATGTTTCCATGCTTTCATTTTTAAAGCTCCGTTTCTTTTGCACTGATAAATACAGCCATGGAACGCGGCGGTAATACAACTGCCTCTTTACGATCTCCCTGTTTATCGCACGGTATCTTGATCTTGTCATCTGCGCATGTAGCCAACACCAGCATAAATTTCAACTGGTCAGGAAGCTTGGGCAATGCAAATTCATGCTCGATCCAATGTGTATTATATGTAATATAGATAAAATCATCCCTGTCACCGGACGGTGTCGTGGCAAAGCTTCCACAGTATAAAACACCGAAATGACGGTTGTAATTTTCGGTTCCGGCATACCATGCCTGCTCGCAATGATAGGATACATCCGGATATCCCGCTGATATATAATCACTCTGTGTCAATGCTTTTTCCATATGCAGGATCGGATGCTTTTTCCGGAATGCGATCAGCTTTTTCGTAAACTGCAGCAACTCATTACCATAGACAGTCTCTTTCCATTCAAGCCAGCTTACTGCATTGTCCTGACAATAAGGATTATTGTTGCCGTTGGCACTGTTGCCAAATTCATCCCCGGCAAGCAGTACCGGTGTCGCCTGCGCACTAAAAAGCATCAGCAGTGCATTTTTACTCTGCTTCTCACGCAATGCGATAATGCTCTTTTTGCGGGTCTTTCCCTCGGCACCGCAGTTCCAGCTATAGTTGTAATCACTGCCATCATGATTGTCTTCACCGTTTAATTCATTGTGCTTGCGGTCATAAGAAACGGAATCGGCAAGCGTAAATCCCTGATAAGAAGAAATCTCATTGATCAGGGCATAGTCAGCCGGATTGTCCCTTAAATGCTGCATAACCGGGCGGATCATATCCTCATCGCCCTTTAAATATTTGCGGATATCATATAAAAATCCACCGGAGATCATAGCCACATGCTTACAGCAGTCCTTGCGGGCTACCACACAGCCCTGGAGTGATTCAAAAATCAGCTTGGTATGCTTTAAATACGGATCCGTAATCAGAATCTGTATGGGCAGATTGCAGCCCATCAGCTTAAAGCCGTCCAGATGGTACTCTCTTACCCAGTAACGGCACACCTCCAGTATAAACCACTGCGGAATTTCCGGAGGAAAATAAAAATCAGCTATCAGTTCTAAATGCTCAGCATGCAAAGCCTTCACAAGCGCCTTTAACTCAAGGTCCGGTCTGTTGCCGGATGCATAAGCACGCTTGGGCGCAAAATAATGTCCGTCTGTATATCCCCAGTAATTAACCTTGTATTTCCATGCACTCTTTTTATCTTCCAGATAAGGCACAAGCTTGTCATCCACCTTTGTATACAAAGGATTGTAAATCACATCATTAAATTCAAAGATCGGCATGGTTTCAACCGTCGTGACACCAAGCTCTTTGATATAGGGTATTTTTTCCTGTAGTCCCTGAAAGGTTCCTCTTGCAGAAACATTGCTGGAGACATGCTTTGTAAAGCCTCTCATATGGATCTTGTAGATAATGGTATCCTGAAAAGGTATTTCCGGTGATACGTCATTTTCCCAGTCAAATACATCCTCATGATAACAGCATCTGGCAGTCTTCTGACCGGAAACTGCATCACCAAATCTATGTGAGGAAGCGACCAGTCCGGCATTGCGGTCTGTGATCTTTTTTCCATCTGCATAGTATAGATATTCAAAATCAGAATAGGGAAAATCCGGCAGCAGGATGCAATACAATCCATTTACCAGATATTCTGATTTAAACTCAATTTTATATTCCTTTTTGCAGCCGTCTGCATCCACGTACAGAACAATCCCGCTATGCTCTTTTGCGATTGGTTCACTAACAATGGACAGCCCGGCAGCAACTCTATGTACACCAAGGGGATACAGCTCCCCTTTTATAATTTGTAATTTATATTCCACTCTTATTCTCCTGTAAAACGGACAAGCTCCGTTACAATTATGTCACACTACTCCAGATTTCAGTTTATTATACCACACATCCCTGAAATAAAAAAGAATTTGTCCATAACCACTGTCTATACTTTCCGCAAAGTGTATGATACAATTAGCACACAGGAGGACACACATATGGCTGATGAAAATAAATTTGAAGAAATCCAGGGCGAAGAAATGACCGTTACGCTGGAGCTTGATGATGGCGATGTAGACTGCGCCGTTGTCACGATTCTGACTGTAGATGAAAAAGACTATATCGCTCTGATGCCCTTAGATGAAAATGGCGAAAACGAAGACGGCGAGGTCTGGTTTTACGGTTATAAAGAAAATCCGGACGATCCCAACGAGGAGCCGGAATTAATCTACATCGAAGATGATGCAGAATATGAAAAGGTTGAAGAGGCCTTTGATGAGTATCTGGATAATTGCGAATTTGACGAATTGCTTTAATAGATACTCCATTTAATGAAATATGGATCAGTTATGGCGGTGATAAGTTTTTTATCACCGCTTTTTCTCTATATCCTTTAATTCCTCCAAAAATGGAGAAACTGTCTGACTGTTGTCATATAAAAGCCACAGATTTTCTTTTGCTCTTGTCAAGGCCACATAAAACATCCGCCGTTCCTCTTCCAGTTCCTGTAAAGTCAGCATTCTCCCATGTGGAACCTTTCCATATTCCAGATTTGGCAGATACACGCGGTCAAATTCCAGACCTTTGGAAGCATGATATGTCATAACCGTTACGTGGCTGTTTTTCTGATCAGATTTCCGGTCTGCTTCATATTCCTTTTGTAAGGCAGAAAGATCATTACAATTTTTTAATCGCCCAAGAAATAATTCAAATGCCTGATCTGCATTCTGATTTGCAGTCTGATCCGTACCGGTTTCCGGACGTATTATTGCATTGGACTTATAATAAGCTTCATATCCCATGGCCTTGTAAATATATCTGGCCTGCCCAGCCAGATCCAGCCTTTTGGCAAATGCTATCTGTCTTTCCAGCTCCGCCAGTCTTTCCAATATCCAGCTTTTTCCCATAGCACGTTTTTTTAATCTGGCAAAATCAATCACCGGTTCCGAAAGAATCCCATATGGAATATAGCGCACCGGCTTATTCATGATCTTAATAAAATCCGATCTTTTATACCCTTCATTTAAAAAAGCAAGATACGAAAGCAGATCCTGTGCAAGCATAATATCTTCTCTTTGTCCCTGCCCGATATTCTGATAGGCATATACCTGTCTGTTGGTGCGTAAAAGAATAGCCTGCGTCTTATCCGGATACTGATCATGATATTTAAAGACGGCATCCCGGATTGTTTCAAATTCCTCCTTTGCCGATTGACAAGGTATTACCTTCAGACTGTCCGTCCGGTCACTGACAGCCTGTGGATGTTTTTCAAAACGGTCTTTATTATGGACTATAAACTGCGATGAAAGTGCCACGATATCCCGGCTGCTTCTGTAATTATCAACCAGACTGACGGTCTTTGCATCAAAATCCCGGATAAACTGTTTCATCAGTGCCGGATCCGATCCCCGGAAGGAATAAATTGCCTGATCATCGTCTCCCACTGCATAGATATTATGATTTGCACCAAGCAGACAGATTGTTTCATACTGCAAGCGGTTAATATCCTGAAATTCATCGATCAGGATATGGGAAAACCGGTTCTGCCAATATGACCGCAGCTTCATATCCGACTTTAGCTGTTGGTAACAAAGCTTAATCATATCGTCAAAATCCAGCTTTCCGTTTTCCTGCAGCCATTCTTCGTATAAATGGTAGATTTTCCGGTATTTCCCCGGCATTTTTTCATTTTGCTGCGACAAAGAATCCGGAAACAGATTTTTAAACCGGCTGATCTCCTGCATACAGCATTCGGCTTCCTGTATCAGATCAACGGATGTATCATGGGAATTTTCATTTTTTATAAGATCTTTTATCAGTAAGAAGCGTTCCTTATCACTGGCAAGCTGATAGGTTTTATTGGGATTTGACAATTTCAGAATATGATAAAAAACAGAATGAAAGGTACCAAAAATCACATAGGAACAGGATGGATTGGCGCTTACCGCTCTTTTTTGCATTTCAAGGGCAGCTGCTTTTGTAAAGGTGATCACAAGAATTTGATTGGCCGGAATGTGGCATTCAGATATGAGATAGATCATGTGATGTGTGATGACATATGTTTTTCCAGAGCCGGGTCCTGCTAAGACAAGCAGTGGCCCGGCCTTGGATTGTATTGCTTTTAATTGCTCTTTATTGGGCATTCTTTAACAGTTCGATACCCTTTTTGATACGGGCGATCGATTCGTCCTTCCCAATGATCTCCATAATCTCTGTTGCACCGGCAGGTGTCATCTGCTTGCCGGAAACAGCAGTACGGATCGGCCATAATACATAGCCGTTTTTGTATCCCTTGTCTGCAGTAAATGCAGAAATTGTCGCATATATACTGTCATTGGTATAATCATCCAAAGCTTCCAGTGTGGGAAGGATCTCTTCTAATACCTGTAAAGATGTCTCTGTGTTGGTCTTCATCTTTTTGTGGGTATACATGGCAATATCATATTCGGGCAATTCCTCAAAGAAGTCGATCAATGCGGGAATATCCGGGAAAACTTCGATTCTGGTCTTGACCATGGCTGCAATCTTTTTCAGATCCAGATCTTTTTTAATCGCCTGTTTGATATAAGGCAGTGCTCTTTCATAAAACTTATCAAAATCCATGGCCTTGATATATTCACCGTTCATCCATTTCAATTTGCCGTAATCAAATACAGCCGGAGATTTGGACATGTGGTGATAGTCAAAGGCTTTGATCAACTCGTCCAAAGACATGATCTCTTTGTTATCCGTGGGACTCCATCCAAGCAATGCGACAAAATTGACAACGGCCTCAGAAACAAAGCCCTGCTCGATCAGATCTTCATAAGAAGAATGTCCGCATCGTTTGGATAATTTGTGATGCTCTTCATCGGTGATCAGCGGACAGTGTACATAAACAGGCACGTCCCATCCAAAAGCCTCATATAAGAGGTTGTACTTGGGTGAGGATGATAAATACTCATTGCCTCTGACAACGTGTGTAATGCCCATCAGATGATCATCTACCACGTTGGCAAAGTTGTAAGTCGGAAATCCGTCTGACTTGATCAGGATCATATCATCAAGCTCATCATTGTTGACAGTAATATCACCATAAATATCATCATGGAAGGTAGTTGTACCTTCGGTCGGAACATTTTGTCTGATAACATAGGGCTTGCCGGCTGCCAGATTGGCCTCTACCTCTTCCTTGGATAAAGACAGACAATGCTTGTCATAGACATTGATCTCTTTGGTCTCTCCGTTTTCAAGCTGGATGACCTTGTGGCACTCTTCCAGTCTTTCTTTATCACAGAAGCAATAATATGCTTTGCCTTTTTCGATCAGCTCTTTGGCATATTTTAAATACAGTCCCTGCGCCTGACGCTCACTCTGTACATAAGGTCCATATCCTTTATCCTTGTCCGGTCCCTCATCATGTACCAGTCCGGTTGCAGCTAAAGTACGCTTGATAATATCAACTGCACCCTCAACTTCTCTTTCCTGATCTGTATCCTCAATACGTAAAATAAAATCTCCGCCCTCATGCTTGGTAATCAGATAAGCATACAGAGCCGTGCGTAAATTGCCTACATGCATCCTTCCTGTCGGGCTTGGCGCAAAACGCGTTCTGATTTTTGTCATTATTCTATTTCCTCCTGTTTCATATCATCCATAGACGGAATCTTGTTGGCAGATTCAGCCTTAAAGGTATTAACCGCCTTGGTTGCCTGCGGAATGGCGATACAGGTACCGGCTCCGGCAACACATCCACCGGGACACGCCATACCTTCGATCAGACAGCCATTCTTTTTGCCTACCTTGGCAAGCATCAGCATCTTTTTACATTCGGCAAGACTTTCCGCATGCTCAATATTGACCTCGACATCCGGATAATATTCCCGGATAACGGCCTCGATTGCACTTGCTACACCACCTGCCACACCGTATCCACGTCCGGCTCCGGTAGCACGCTGATCAATCTCATCATCCTCAATCTCGGAAGGCACAATGCCTTTTGCTTCAAACATTCCGCTCAGTTCTTCAAAGGTTATAACAAAATCCACATCGGAACGTACTGTCCGGCGGGACGCTTCAAGCTTTTTGGAAGCACACGGTCCGATAAATACGATCTTGGCATCCGGATGCTCTTTTTTGATCACTCTGGCAGTTGCCACCATCGGTGTCAGCTCATTGGAGATATTGCCAATGGTCTCCGGAAAAAACTTCTTGGCAAGCATTGACCATGACGGGCAACAGCTTGTCAATAAAAACGGAAGCTCTTTGGTCGCTACTTTTTCTACATAATGATGTGCCTCAGCCATCGCACCCATATCCGCACCGATCGCTGTTTCATAGATATCGGCAAAGCCTAAAAGCTTTAATGCCTTTTTCAATTTGCCAGGAGTTACATTGGGACCGAATTGTCCGACAAAGGCCGGTGCAACCTGTGCAATGATCTGTGCACCACTCTGGATTGCACGGATCAGCTGGAAAATCTGCGATTTGTCAGCAATGGCACCAAACGGACAGCTAACCATACACTGTCCACAGGATACACACATTTCACTATCAATACATGCACGTCCGTAGGTATCATTTTTGATGGCATTGACACCACAGGCAGCCGCACAGGGGCGTACCTGATGAGAAATGGCATCATAAGGACATACAGCTTTGCATTTACCACATTTGATACATTTTTCCGGATCAATATGTGACTTGCCGTGAACCATGGTAATCGCGCCACGGGGACATACCTCACGGCATGGATGTGCGGTACATCCCATACAACGGTCTGTCACAATATAAGCATTTTCCGGACACTTATTGCACGCAGACGGAATAACCTGCATAAGCGGCGGCTCATAATATTTTTCAGCGATATTACTTTCCTCTACACCCTCCGATACATGAACCGGTGCATTTTCCGGACGAAGCGACATACCCATGGCAAGTCGAATACGCTCTCTGGCAATCGCACGGTCTCTGTAGACATCATCTGCACTGTCCGGATCGATATTATCAACAATTTTATAGGGAAGCGCTTCCATATCATCTATCAGATTTTCTGAATCATATGCAAGCTTTGCAACCTCTTTAAATATTCTCTTTCGTGATTTGCGAACTTCAGTATCTATCCCTCTCATCTGATACCTCCTATATTTGTTAATATTTTGACACAAACACATCAGAAAATCAAGACAGACAACAGAAAAACTGCCAGGCAGATTATGCCCGGCAGCTATAACTTTTGTTGTTTCAAACCGTGAATACTGTCAAAAGCCTCTTTTATTAGAAAATACTAACCAGCTTTTTCTTTTCTTCGATGTATTCTTCTTCACTCAGAATACCGTTGTCACGTAATACTTTTAACTTTTTGATCTTTGTCTCAAATTCTGACAGATCTTCTGCCATACCTGACAATGCAACAGTCGATACATCCTCATCATGTGCTACCGGTGTAGGAATAGATGCCGGAGCAGGTGCTACTGTAGGTGTAGGTGCTGAAGCTGCCGGTGCTGAAGCAGGTGCTGAACCACCACCGATCGGTGCAAGACCTTTCTGCTGACGAATACGGTCTGTCAAAGTCTCTGCTTTTGCCTTAGCATCCTGAATTGCTGCTGTAAATCCAGCCATATCATCTAAGTTGGGAAGATACAGATATCTCACAAATTTGGTTGCAGGATTTTCGATTGTAACCATCATTGCCTTTTTGCCGGAATATGTAGTCTCATCAACAGCTTTAACATTTAACAGATAATGAGATACATTGTCCACTCTTGTATTTAATCCCTTCGGATTGTCAGACATAGGCAATCTTCCGCTGATTCGGAGATTAGATACAGCAACTCTCAAATCTTCGGCCTTGCCAATGAAACCTGCTTTAAAAGACCATTCTTTCTGAAATATAATTTTTTCAAGTCGAATACACTGGTTACAAACTTCACCAGCTGATTCACCGCCACAGATTAAACATTTCATACGTTTTCACTCCCTATATCTAATATTTTAAAATCTAAAATAAATCGCTTTTTGTGGATTTATATACTACTTTTATTATAAGCATGGAATAAAAATTTGTAAACAACAAAGTTAGATTATTTTGAAATATATCTGACAAATATATATTACTGTGTTAATTGTATCACATTTTCCGACTTTTAGGCAAGAACCTGCAAATTCTTTCTGCATACAATACCAATAAAACAAAAAGGAAATACGAAAATGAAAGATTCTGATTTTTTACAAAATAAGACGGATTTTCCGGTAGGCATGGCCTATGTTCCCTGGCAGAAAATGGAACATATTTATGAAAATCTGGACGAAGCCTTTTCCATCGGCACCATTTTCCCTGAATTGAACAAACCCTTTGAAGGGAGGCGCCAGAAATGATGTATGCCAATTCTGTTTCATTTCCCAATAAAGGACGCAGACAGCAGCTTTTAAAAGAAATATCCATGGTTGATTTTGCCATCGTGGAGTTGACCGAATATCTTGACACCCATCCCGATGATGAAGATGCTGTCTCCTATGTCAAACAATATATAGCCATTTTACGCAAGCTGAAAGAAGAATATGCTTCTTTATACGGTCCCTTAACGCTATATGATTCAACCTATTCCAAAAATACGGACTGGATATGGGCGAAAATGCCATTACCATGGGAAGGAGGTGCAAACTAAATGTGGAATTATGAAAAAAGACTGCAGTTTCCCATCAATATCACGACCCCCAATGCGGAAATTGCCAAAATCATCATCACGCAGTATGGCGGACCTGACGGAGAGCTTGGAGCATCCATGCGCTATTTGTCCCAGCGCTATACCATCCCTTATAAAGAGATTGCCGGACTGCTTACCGATATCGGTACAGAGGAGCTGGCACATTTTGAGATGATCGGTGCCATTGTCTACCAGCTGACCAAGGATCTGAGCATGGAAGATATTGAAAAACAGGGCTTTGCTCCCTATTATGTGGATCACACTCTGGCTCTCTGGCCGCAGGCTGCCGGTGGTATTCCGTTTAACGCCTGTGAATTTCAGTCAAAGGGCGACATCATTACAGATCTGACAGAAGATCTTGCTGCCGAGCAGAAAGCCCGCACAACCTACGACAATATCCTGCGGCTGGTAAAGGATCCTGAGGTCTGTGCCCCGATCCGCTTCTTGCGTGAAAGAGAAATCGTCCACTTCCAGCGTTTTGGTGAGGCCTTACGAAAGGTACAGGAAAGTCTGGATCCTGTCAACTTCTATCAGTTCAATCCGGAATTTGATAAAAGACCCGGAAAATAGATCATTTCCGTAAATAACAGTTTATACAAATAAAAAAGAGGAAACAAAGGTTTATCCCTGCGTTTCCTCTTTTTATTTCAGATCTCTATAAGCTCAAGCTCCGGAATCTCATATTCCTTTTTGGATTTGATCGTCTCTACCGGATAAGATACCTCTTCCAAAATGTCAATATCGGAAATCCATGACATCATACCCTTGTTTTTTAAAAGATACTGTACCTTTCCGTAATAGATCGTGTTAGGAAAATTGTTTTTCCCTCTGCGGTTATTGCGGCTTCTTTTGCTCTGATTTTCTGCATGCTGGACAGCGGCAGCATACAATTTACGCTGCTGCGTGGCATAATCGGATGAACTGACTACAGCAAGACTGTTTTTGGATATGATATAGATCGTATGATCTGCACTTTTTTTGTTGATGTAATCTAAAACCTTCACGCTGCATTCTCCTCATTTGTATCATTTAAAGTGGACCAGACGGGAGTCGAACCCGTGTCCAAAAGCCTATTCCCTGTCCTTCTACTATCATAGTCTGTTATTTGACATTCCCTCCGTCAAACGGGAACAAACACCCTTTTGATTTTGGTAGCTTCATAATACGCCCACAGCCTCAAAGCTTTGACTGAGTCGTTTCCTACATAGTCGATGCCCGGGTCTTAAAGTGTAGGTGCCCTAAGTCGGACAGCTGCCAATTAGGCAGCGTATGCTAAATTTTCTTCAGCGTTTATATTTATTTTTGCCATTTGACGCATTGCATGCGGATAGCTTCTCCAGCTGCAAAACCCCTGTCGAAACCTTTACTGGCCCGTATGGTGAGTTGTACACAACCTTGCGTTTTTAAAATATAACGTAATTTGCATGACAAGTCAACCGGTTTGTCTGCTAAAAGCAATAAGTTTATAATTATTTTATCATGTAAACAAAATATTGCAACGAAAGTGACGAAATCTGTTGCAAAGCTTTACAGATTGCGGATCTTAAACTCCCTCTCCGTCTCTCTTCTTAAGTCTTTTTTGGCAATATCCTCTCTCTTGTCGTAGAGCTTTTTACCTCTGGCAAGGCCAATCTCCACCTTCGCCTTTCCATCCTTGAAATAAACCTGCAACGGCACGATGGTATAGCCTTTTTCACTCATTTTCCCATCCAGCTTGCGGATCTCTTCTTTGTGGAGCAGAAGCTTTTTAATACGCAGAGGATCCTTATTGAATATATTTCCCTTTTCATAGGGGCTGATATTCATTCCATAAATAAATGCTTCTCCATTTTCAATTCTTACAAAGCCCTCTTTGATGCTGCACTTTCCCATACGCAGGGACTTTACCTCTGTACCGTGCAGCTCAATTCCGGCCTCGTATTTATCATCGATAAAAAAATCATGGTATGCCTTTTTATTGTTGGCTACCAGTTTCATTGTTTCTCTTGCCATTATGCTTCCTCCGTTTCATCCAGCATAAAATCAATCGTATTGGAAACGTAATCCACGTCATGAACCGTTACCTGCACCGTCTGTCCGAGCTTAAAGGTCCGGTTGGTCTTTTCTCCATATATTTCATACTGGTTTTCATCAAAGATATAATAATCTCCGGGAATTTTGGAAATATGGATCAGTCCTTCAACCGTATTTGGCAGTTCGACATAAATGCCCCATGCAGTCACACCTGAAATGACACCGGTAAAATGCTCTCCAATGCGGTCTGCCATATACTGGGCCTTTTTGCATTTTTCCGTTTCGCGCTCTGCCTCATCGGCCCTACGTTCCAACTCCGAGGATTTTTTGCAGACATTGTCCAAAATACTGCGGTAATGCTCCATCTTATCTTCTGTCAGACGTCCACGCAGGTAGTCTTTGATGATCCTGTGGATCTGTAAATCGGGATACCGGCGGATCGGTGATGTAAAATGACAGTAATACTGGCATGCCAGTCCAAAATGTCCGGTACAGTCCGGAGAATATCTCGCCTGCTTCATGCTCCGCAAGGTCAGTCTGCTGATAAGCCCTTCCTCATCCGTGCCCTCAATAGATGCCAACAGCTTTTGAAGCTCTTTGGGATGAACCTCTTCTGCCGAGGTCTTTAAACGATAACCAAAATTGGAGATAAAAAGTGCAAGCTTTTTGATCTTTTCCGGATCCGGTGCCTCATGTGTACGATATACAAACGGAGCTTCCAGCCAGTAAAAATGTGCAGCCACCGTCTCATTGGCGATCAGCATGAAGTCTTCGATCAGTCTGGTTGCAACATTTCTTTCATAGGGCTTGATATCGGTTGGCTTACCATTGGCATCCAGTATGATCTTGCTTTCCTGAAAATCAAAATCAATGGAGCCGCGTTTTTTCCTGCGCTCACGTAAAATCCCGGCAAGCTCTGCCATCTGCTCGAACATACCGACAAGCTCTTTGTATTCGGCACAACATGCCTCATCGTGTGTCTCCAAGATCTTGGCAACAACAGAATAGCTCATGCGCCGGTTGACATTGATCACGGTCTCAGCAATCCGGTAATCTACAACCTCGCCCTTTTCATTGATATCCATCAGGCAGCTCTGGGCTAACCGGTCTTCCTTTTCATTGAGGGAACAGATGCCGTTTGACAGCGTATGTGGCAGCATCGGGATCACCCGGTCTACCAGATAGACACTGGTTCCTCTCTTTAAGGCTTCCTTATCCAGTGCAGAATTTTCCTGCACATAATTGGAAACATCGGCGATATGCACGCCCAGATGATATCCATTTTCATCCATGGTAAGGCTCACGGCATCATCCAGATCCTTGGCATCCTCACCATCGATGGTAACCATCATGACGTCTCTTAGATCCAGCCTTCCTTCTCTGTCAGCCTCTGATACATCCCTGGACGCCCGCTCAGCCTGCTTAAGCTGCTTTTCCGTAAATTCCATAGGCAGGTCAAAGCCCTTTACTATCGATAAGATATCCACACCCGGATCATTGATATGTCCGAGGATCTCTGTAATAATACCTTCCGGATTTTTATCAGGACCGCCGTAGCTTGTCAGTCTGACAACGACCTTATGCCCGTCCACGGCACCGTTTGTATGCTCTTTTGCAATAAAAATATCCTGTGCCATCTTGGTATTGTCCGGTATGACAAATCCAAAATTTTTGCTTTTCTGATAGGTTCCGACAACCGTTTCAATCGATCTGCATACAATGCTTACAACCTCTGCTTCCTGTCGCTTTCCTCTCTGTCCGGGCAGTAAGCGTATGCTGACTGTATCCTGATGAAAGGCCCCGTTTACCCTGTTTTCGGGAATATAATAATCCTCTGTGGAGCCCTCCACTTCGACAAAGCCAAAGCCCTTTGCGTTGGATATAAAGGTACCGGTCAAGACCTTTTGTTCGGGCTTTATATATCTTCCACGCTTTGTGATCTGCAGTCTGTTTTCCGATAAAAGCTCCTCAAGTGCTCTTTTAAATTCCGGTCTGTCCTCGGATGAGACCTGCAGCATGATCGCAAGCTCTTTTTCCTTCATCGGAACATAAAATTCACTCAGAACAAACTGTTCAATATTGTTTTTTCTTTCTTCAAAACTTTTCATTGTAATTTACCTACATAAAAAAGCACCCTTTGCAAAGAGTGCTTTTGTCTCATCTAAAACAGGTTTAAATTTAAAACAACTGAGAAAACAATAAATAACACAACCGAAATCGTGGTGCTGATAACTAACTTACCTTCCTTCGACCGGCTCTTGTTTTTGGTCCAGTAGCTGTCATTGCCACCGCCAATAGCTCCCAGTCCCTGTGACTTGCCTTCTTGCATTAATACAACAACTAATAAAAATATACAATCTAAAATATAAATAACAGTCAAAGTTAATCTTAACGCGCTCATCGATTGACCTCCTTACGCAATACAAGCATTATAATAGCATATTTTATTGAGAATTTCAAGTCGCAAAATATTTAATAAGTGACCCGGTTCATGAAGCGCTCCCATTCCATAACTGTACCGCTGCAGGTAATGTCAATCCAATATGTATCGTCTTCATTAAGATCGATACCAATCTGATACTTCTTTTCGTCCTGTGTCTCTGATACTGCCACCACGTCATACAACGGAACGTCCTTGCACTTTTTTAAAATCCGGTCAATATCCGTAAGGACAACCGTCTCATCCGGTTTTTCCTTTAAAAGCTTTCCGTTGGCATCATAGTATTTGAAGCCCTCCTTGACCATACCGGTAACTGCACCGTTTAAAAACCGCATATTGGCAATATCGACAAAACGATCCACACATTCTTCATTATTGGGATTTGTCCCCTTTACGATCAATCCTTTTAATACAAGCGTGACCGTCTCCTTTGTCAGCTCTACGTCCATAATACTGACTTCTTCAAAATTAAAATATCTTAAATTATCTTTTGTTTCGAATCTCATATTGTATATGCTTCTTTCTTTTTATATTTTATTATCTTTTCTTTTTGATAATGTCTTTATTATAGTTTTCTTTTATATTTTCCCTTTACATTTTCCTATACAGATTAAATTTTCACCTTATCAATCCACTTTATAATACTATCTGTTCATAAATGTAAAAATCAGTATAAGCTGCTCTGTTTTGTAGTTTAACATAATTTGAAATCTTATCCAATTAATTTTTTATGAACTATATGCAATAAATTTTTCGCCAGTTTTTTATGAATTCTGTGCCAGCATATTTTCAATAAAAATACCATAGCCTTTTGTAGGATCGTTGACAAATACGTGTGTCACGGCACCGATCAGCTTTCCGTCCTGAAGAATGGGACTTCCGCTCATTCCCTGAATAATTCCTCCTGTTTTTTCGATCAGCTCAGGATCCGTCACTTTCAGTATCAGTCCTCTGTTACCATCACTCTGACTGTAGTCAATACTGACAATTTCGACATCATACAAATCCCATTCATTTCCGGACATCATGGCTATTTCTGCATCACCGGTATGAATATCCTGCTTTAAGGCAATGGGATATTTATCCACACAGGAAAAATCCACCACAGTTTCATCCGGCAGTGCCTTTCCATAGATTCCGTTTGCGGTATTGGATTCAATCGAACCGATCTTTGCCGAATCTAAAAATCGGATCACACCGGAAATTTCACCGGGATCTCCGGTCATTCCTTTTTTTACGCCAACAATCTCTGTCTCATACAAACCGCCATAATCAATATCCAGAAGCTTTGCCGTATCAATATCATTAATGCCATGACCAAGCGCCCCAAAATCTCCGTCCTCAGTCACATAGGTAAGCGTACCAATACCCTGTGCCGAATCACGGATCCATACACCGATCTGGTACTCTCCTTCCAAATTCTGGATAGGAACGATCTGTACCTGACTGATCTCGCCATTTCTCTGAATGGTCAAAAGAGTGGGCTCACCATTGGATTCCCGGATCATCTGGATCACTTCACCCTTTAAAGCGACATCTGTGCCGTTGATCTTTAAAATATAGTCTCCGGGCTGTAAAATATGACTGCTCGGACATGCCTCCGTTGTCGGTGTCGTCTTTACATTTCCAAGTCCCGCTACAAGCACGCCTTCCGATTTGACATAAATTCCAACCGGACAGCCGACCGGATAGACATACTGCTCCTCTACGACCTCCAGCCGGATCTCCTTTAACGGAACAACCCCAAACAATTTGATATTCCATGTATACAGACCGGAAGCCTCTTCTGTCAAAGTATCAGCAGCCGGAAGCTTTTTCTGCCCATTTCCAAAGGTTTCCACGACATCCTCTTTTTCACGGATCTCACCCGTAACCGGAAGCGCAAAGTTAATTTCCTCTTTTTCGCCCTTTTTTACATAGATCACATCCGGAATCTGTCTGTAAAACAGCATTTCAAATGTGATAATTCCCAGACATATGGACAAAATAAAAGCCGTATATAAACAAATTTTATATTTTTTCATAATCCACCTCATATCAGACAAAACAAAAAAAGAAGGAGTGTTATTCTCCTTCTTTAGTGTTTCAATGTTTCGATTTTTTACTTTAGTATTGTTTTGTCTGCTTTGCCATATTTTTCATTTCTGTCGCATTTTGTAAAACAGCATCTGTCAGCTCGTCTGTTCCGAGCAGCCGTCCGATCTCAGCTATGCTTTCTTCTTCGGTAAGCCTATGTACGGAAGTGCTTGTCCGGTTGTCGGTTGTAGACTTCTGGATACAGAAATGACAATCCGCCATTGCTGCGATCTGCGGTAAATGCGTGATGCAGATCACCTGATGCTCTTTTCTTAAAACCGCCAGCTTTTCTGAAACCTTCCATGCGGTTTTGCCACTGATACCGGAATCGATCTCATCAAATACCAGTGTGCCTGTCTGGTCTTTATCTGCAAAAATCGTCTTGACAGCAAGCATGATACGCGACAGCTCACCACCACTTGCGACATTGGATAACGGCTTTAACGGCTCGCCGGGATTGAGGGATATCATAAAAATAATCGTATCGCAGCCATTCTTTTTGCGGTGCGTTGCATCATGTTCACAGGATATCTCAAACCGGCACTGTTCAAAATTAAGATCAACCAAAGCCTGCGTCATCTTTTCGGAAAGCTCCATACAGGCTCTCTTTCTCTTTTCATAAAGACTTTCAGAAAGCTCATCATAGGAAGAAAGCAGCTCTCCCATCTGATTCTGCAGACTAACAAGTGTCTGCTCTCTATTTTCCATCCGGCTGATCTTATCGGAAAGCGTCTGTGCATATTGGAAAATATCTTCCATATGACTGCCATATTTATCCTTTAAATGATTGATCAGATCCAGTCTGTCGGAAATCCTTTGTAAATCTGACGCATCCATTTCAAAATGATCCAGATATCGGTCAAGGGAATGGATACAATCCTGTAATACCATTTCCACATCGGAAAGCTGTGTGTAAGCATCTGCTAACTCTTCATCAAAGTCCTTGACCGGCAAAAGCGTCCGGAGTGCCATTGACATCTCATTTAACAGACTGTTGTTTTGACCGCCGAGGATTTCCTGTACACTGCCAACGGAATCCTGAATCTTTTTAGCATTGGAAAGACGATCGTACTGCTCCTGCAGCGTCTCATCCTCTCCCTCCGTAAGCTCCGCTTTTTCTATTTCATCAAGCTCAAATCTGGCAAAATCCAGCTCTCTTGTATAATCTGTATCCTGATTGGCAAGCTCTTCATATTGAAGCTTCAGCTTTTTATAATCTCTGTAAATCTCCTGAATTCTTTGAAGATCTCCGGAAATTTCATCCATGGCATAAGAATCGAGCATTTCTTCCTGTACATCAGCCTTTAAAATAGCCTGATGCTCTCTTTGTCCGTGAATATCGATCAAAAGTTGCGCAACAGACTGCATCGTCTTTAGGATAACGGTCTCACCGTTTATTTTGCAGACGCTTTTATTGGGATAGATCCGGCGCTGTAATACCAAAATATCATCTTCACAATCAATATCCAGAGCCTTTAGCCGTTCCTTTTGCCCATCATCCGGCAAAAATGTCAATGTCACGGAGGCAAACTCTGCCCCTGTTCGGATCAGTCCCTTATCTGCCTTTGCTCCCAGTGCTAACTGGACAGAGGATAATAGGATAGACTTTCCGGCACCGGTCTCGCCGGTCAGAATATTCAGTCCTTCTCCAAATTCCACCTCAGCCATATCGATCAGGGCTACATTTTTAACTTGAATACTTTCTAACATCTTTATCTGCTCCTTATCCTTGCATTATCTCTCCTATGATCATGCTTCAGATAATAGTAAACGAATCCTTTTTTGTACAACAAGCGCATCCTGCACGGAACGGATGGCTACCATAACCGTATCATCTCCTGCAATCGTTCCCACAATCTCTTGATATTGAAAGGAATCCACGCAGGCTGCAACCGCCATCGCCATGCCGGGCTGTGTCTTTAAAACCAGTAAATTCATGGCCGTATCAACCGAAATAACACTTTCTTTTATGACGCGGACATAGGTCTTTGACAGATCACTGGCGGTCTTTGGCATAACATAATAAGCCTTTTGTCCGTCAACAGACTCTTTTTTGAGGTTCATCTGGCGGATATCTCTTGATACCGTGGCCTGCGTGACATCAAAGCCGCGTTCATTTAAGAGTGCTGCCAGATCTTCCTGCCTGGTGATATGTTGTTGTGTGATGAGTTCAGCTATCGCCTGTTGCCGTTTATTTTTCATTTGAGTTCCTTTATCATTTTAAACGCAATGTAACAATAAGAAAATCAATTTCAATCGTTAAATTTTTTATTTAGTATTTCCAGAAAGCTGACATGGCTTAACCGTATAAATTTGGTAACTCTTTCCGATCTGGTGATACAGACTTCATCACCGGTTGTCAGATCTTCGGATATCGTACCGTCAAAGTCAACTTCCATGTCCTGTATCTCACCATTTCTGCCATTGGTGATCCGGATCATGATCTCATCATCGGCAGAAAGGACAATGCTGCGGGCACTGAGCGTATGCGGACAGATCGGTGTCAGCAGGATCATCTTTGCCCTTGGCTCTATAATGGGTCCTCCGGCTGACATGTTGTATCCGGTGGAGCCTGTCGGCGTGGAAACGATCATGCCATCGGCCTTGTAGCCATTGAGAAACTGTCCGTTGACATAGATTTCAAAAGCCAGAATATGCAATGAACCCTTTCTGGTAAGTACAATATCATTGAGCGCATGATATACCACAGGCTGTCCATCTTTTCTGCAGAGCTTTCCATTGATCATCATACGTTCTTCAATGCTGTATGTATGATTCTTTAATGCCCGGACTGCCGATTCCATCTGCCCGATCTCCACCTCTGTCATAAAACCGAGATTGCCGAGATTGATGCCCAGAAAAGGAACATCAACATCTGCAAAATCCGTCGCTGCCTTTAACAGGGTACCGTCTCCTCCGAGTACAAAGATGCAATCCACATCCTTTTCCATCGGTGCCGGAGAAAGGACGCTTTCGATGTCCTGTTTTTTTAACAGGGCAACCAGATCTTTGGTAACGGCTAAAGAAGGATCCTTTGCTTTATTTGTAATAATGTATACTTTTTTCATATTATAAACCTACTTATGTGCAAGTGCCTGTTCGGAAGCCAAAACAACAGCATCTATTTCTTCCAGTTTAGCTCTTGTGGGTGTATCTGATGAATTTTTAAGCCACAACAGATATTCAATATTTCCTTCTGGTCCTTTGATCGGTGAAAAATCAAGGCCCATGATCTCAAAGCCAATGGATGCCGCAAAGCTTTCGACATTGACAATCACTTCTTTATGCACCTTTGGATCCGTGACAACACCTTTTTTGCCGACCTTTTCTCTTCCTGCTTCAAACTGCGGCTTGATCAGACAGATCATATAAGCATCTTTTTTAAGCAAAGCCTTGGCAGGCGGAAGAATCTTTGTCAGTGAAATAAAGGAAACATCGGTTGCCGCAAAATCCAGCTCCTCCGGAATCTGCTCCTTGGTCACATACCGGAAATTGGTCTTTTCCATACAGATGACCCTTTCGTCATTGCGAAGCTTCCAGTCAAGCTGTCCATGACCGACATCAACCGCATATACCTTTTTGGCGCCGTTTTGCAGCATACAATCTGTAAAACCGCCTGTGGAAGCGCCGATATCAATACACACAAAGTCCTGTACCTGTATCGGAAAAACCTGAAATGCCTTTTCAAGTTTCAATCCGCCTCTGCTCACATAAGGCAGGGTGTTTCCCCTGACCTCAACAGAAACGGTATCTTCAAAGACAGAGCCGGCCTTATCCTCTTTCTGTCCTTCCACATATACAATTCCCGACATAATGATCGCTTTTGCTTTTTCCCTGGATGCTGCCAGATTGCGCTTAACCAAAAGCACATCTAATCTTTCTTTCATATATCTTCTCTTTTACTGTTTTTTCTTTTACTATTTTTTGCTTTTTTTCTTTTACTATTTTTTTACTATTTTTCTCTTACTGTTTATATTTTCTTTTGCTGTTCTTCTATTTTGCTTTTTCTGTTACTGTATTCTACTTCACTTTTTTATAATTACTGTTTCTGTTTTTTTATCCTTCATTTTTGCGTTGATCCCATGCTGTTTTGACTGTATCAACAATGGTTTCTGCATCAATGCCGACTTCTTTCTTTAACAGATCAACATTGCCATGTTCTACATAAGAATCCGGTAGGGCAACAGGTAAAACCTTAACGCCTGCATCCTGTTCCTGAACATAGGACAATACATGTTCGCCAAATCCGCCACACAGAACATTTTCTTCCATGGTAACGATCATCCGGTGATCCTTTAACAGAGCATCTATCATATCTGTATCAATCGGCTTTACAAATCTGGCATTGACGATTGTCGCATCGATGCCTTCCTTTTGCAACAGCTCATCCACAAAAAAAGCAGTCTGCACCATGCTGCCGACAGCAAACAACGCAATATCCTTACCCGTTTTTAAAAGTTCTGCCTTTCCGTATTCAATGGGGGCACGCTGTTCTTTCATGCTGTCACATGCCACACCTCTTGGATATCTCACAGCGATCGGGCCGTCAAAATCAAAAGCAAACTTTAACATATCGGAAAGCTCCCATTTATTTTTGGGCGCCATAATATGCATATTGGGAATACTCGATAAATAAGACAGATCAAAAATTCCCTGATGTGTCTCTCCGTCACTTCCGACAAGCCCCGCCCTGTCGATTGCAAATACAACCGGCAGATTCTGGATACAGACATCATGGATGATCTGATCATAGGCACGCTGCAAAAAGGACGAGTAAATGGCTACGATCGGCTTCAATCCACCGGCTGCCAGTCCCGCTGCAAATGTGACTGCATGCTCTTCTGCAATACCGACATCAAAGAAACGGCTGGGATATTTAATGGAAAAACGCTTCAGTCCCGTTCCATCCGGCATGGCCGCTGTAATTGCCACAATCCGGTCATCCTTTTCAGCCAGTTTGTTGATTACCGTTGCAAAAACATCGGTATAGGTAGCAAGCTCTTTTTGTTTTTTGGGAATACCGGTCTCAATATCAAAAGGCTCTGCCCCATGAAAACGGGACGGATGCTTTCTGGCTGGCTCATAGCCCTTTCCTTTCTGGGTGATCACATGCACCAGAACCGCATTTTTTACACTTTCAGCCTCATTGAGTACCTTTTTGAGAGCACGGATATCATGTCCGTCCACCGGTCCTAAATATGTAATTCCCATATCTTCAAAAAACATACCGGGAATCACCAGCTGCTTGATACTGTTTTTTACATTCTGGATACTCCGGACAACCTTCTGGCTCTTTTTAGAGCCATCCTTTAATCCATAGTAAATGCTGTCTTTTAATTCCAGATATTTCTGGTTGGTCCTGATACCGTTCAGATAATTGGAAATACCGCCAATATTTTCTGCAATGGACATATTGTTATCATTGAGTACAATGATAAAATTGGAACCCATGCGGGATGCATTGTTTAATGCTTCATATGCCATACCGCCTGTCAGGGATCCGTCGCCGATGACAGAAACGACCTTGTAATCCTTGTGCTGGATATCCCTTGCCTTGACAAGGCCAAGTCCCGCAGAAATAGATGTCGAGCTGTGCCCCGTATCAAATGCATCGCACTGGCTTTCCTTTCTTTTTGGGAAGCCACTCATACCGCCAAATTTGCGCAGGGTATCAAAGCCATCACGCCTGCCGGTCAGAAGCTTATGTGTATAGGACTGATGTCCTACATCCCAGATGATCTTATCCTCGGGGAGATCCAGTACCAGATGAAGTGCCATGGTAAGCTCTACCGTACCCAGGTTAGATCCCAGATGTCCACCGTTTTCACTGATCTTTTCAATCAGGAAAGAACGGATTTCTTCTGCTAACTGTTTATAATCCTTCGGATCAATTTTTTTGATATCATTTTCTTTTTGTATTTTATCCAAAATCATAGTTATCACCAACTAACTGCGTCTTGTTACTAAAGACATGACTAATTCTTCCAGAAATTCATTTCTCTTCGGCACATTTTTCAAAATATCAACGGCCTCTTCGGACAATTTTTCTACGTCCTCTTTGGACTTGTCCATACCCTCCAAAGACAGATAGGTAGCCTTTTGATTTTTTTCATCACTGCCGATTGGTTTGCCAAGCTCTTCAAAGGAACCGGTAGCATCCAGAATATCATCCTGAATC
This sequence comes from uncultured Lachnospiraceae bacterium, assembly GCA_900317505.1. Classification (GTDB taxonomy): domain Bacteria; phylum Bacillota; class Clostridia; order Lachnospirales; family Lachnospiraceae; genus UBA2882. The sequence continues at coordinate 53,691 of ONHB01000006.1, forward strand.
TGGAATGCCAGACCGATATTGGAGCCGACCTTTTCCATCATGGCAATCTGATCATCGTTAGCACCTGCTAACGCGGCGCCGCACATCAGGGCGCACTCGATCAGGGCTGCCGTCTTATTTTCGTGGATAAACAAGATGTCGGAAAGTCCCATATCGGTATTGTTGTTTTCATTGACAACATCTACGCTCTGTCCGCCGACCATTCCAAAGATACCGGCCTTGCGCGCAAAAATACCAAAGGCCTTTATCATACCTGAATCTACGGATGTATCCTGCATTGCCTTTGCAATCGTCTCATATGCATAGTTTAATAAGGCATCCCCTGCAAGAATGGCCACATCCTCACCGTATACAACATGTGTCGTTTTGCGGCCTCTTCGATACTCATCATTGTCCATGGCCGGAAGATCATCATGCACCAGCGAATAGTTGTGTATATATTCAAGCGCTGCCATAAAGGGATATACTTTTTCATCATCCTTTCCAAATGAACGGTAAGATTCCCACATAAGCATCGGTCTTAAGCGCTTTCCACCCGCCATAACACTGTAGCGCATCGCTTCGATCACCTGTTTTTGCGGTCCTTCTTCCTTGGGAAGCATGGAAAAAATAACATCTTCGATCTGTTGTACCCTGTTTGTAAGCTCTTCTTTAAAGTTCATCTGTCTCTCCATTCTCACGTATCAGCATTACCTTTTTTTCTACAGCAGTAATTGCCTCATGACATGATTTGATATATTTCATACCTTCCTCATAAGCTGAAAGTGATTCCTCCAAAGGAATATCATCCCGCTCCAACAGCTCAATCTGTTCTTCTATTTTTTGAAACATTTCATCTACATTTAGTTTCTTTTTTGCTGCCATTTTTATTCCTCTCTGATCCGGTTATATCCGTCATCCTTTTTGATCTCCACAACGGAGGCCTTTGCACATCCATCCAGATAATGTAAAAATATATTCTCTCCGGGCTCTAAGTCTGAAACGCCGGTTATTTTTTCTCCTGCCTCGTTTTTGACAAATGCATAACCGCTTGAAAGCTTTTTGAGCGGAGAAACTGCATCCATCCTGCCGCTTAAAAGCGCAAACTGTTGTTTATAAGACTGCCATTTTCTGTCAAAGTCATAAGAAAGCACCTGCGAATCGTGATCTATTCTCTGCTTTGCCTGCCGGATACGACGGTCCATATACTGAATGATAAGCTCCTCACTATGCGCAAGCTTAAGTCTTTGCTCTTTTAATTTATTTTTGGGAGACAGGGAAAGAACCTGCCGCTGTTTCTGCTCCAGCTGATTTTGCAAAAATCTAAGCTTTCTCTGGATGATCTGGTAATACCGCTCTTCATAGGTCTCAAACTGCAGAAACACCTCGCGGATATCCTTTGTCACGGCAACCGCGGCCGCAGTCGGTGTAGACACTCTCATATCAGCTACCATATCGGATATGGATACCTGTTGCTCATGTCCGATTGCAGATACGATCGGTATCGTACAGTTAAAGATAGCATCTGCTACCATCCTTTCATTGAAGGCCCAGAGATCCTCTGTAGAGCCTCCGCCTCTTGCCAGAATAATGACATCCACATCCTGACCTTTCAGCATCTCAATTCCGCGTACAATACTAAGCGGCGCCTGCTCTCCCTGTACATAGGACGGATATACCAGAATTTCTATAAAAGGATTGCGTCTGGTGGCATTTTCTACAATATCATGCACGGCTTCTCCGGGATAAGCTGCCACAACACCGATCCGGTTGATATAATCCGGCAGCTTCTGCTTGTAGCATTCATCAAACATTCCCATTTCTTCAAGCTCAGCCTTTAATTTTTCAAACGCCTCATTGATACGTCCGGCTCCTGCCTGATAAATTTCCATGACCTTTAATTTGTAGGAACCGCCTTTTTCATAGAGATCCACACTGCATCCGACAATTACCTCATCCCCATCTTTTAAACGGAAATGAAGGCCCTTTTTCTGGTAGCCGGAAAACATGGCACACTGAATAATGGAATTGCGATCCTTTAATGTAAAATAAAGGTGACCCGAGGAATGGTATTTCACATTGCTCGCTTCACCCTTTACATATAAGGACTTTAATAATATGTCATTGACAATCATATCCTTCAGATATGCATTTACCCATGAAACAGAATAAACATTTTTCATGATCATCCTCTAATTTGCAAATTTAGCTAAAATGCCATTAATAAAGGATGGCGATTCATCCTGTCCGAATTTTTTAGCAATCTCAACAGCTTCATTGATCGCTACGGAAGTCGGAACCTTATCATCATATAAGATTTCAAAAAGCGCAAGCCTTAAGATGGCTAAATCCACCTTGCCCATACGGTTGGTGGTCCATCCGGTTGCCTTTTCATTGATCATCTGATCCAATTCATCAATCTTGTCTACAATCGCTTCATATTTTGTCTGGATTTCTTCCTGTGCTTCCGGATCTGCTGATTCATCCGCATCAAAAAAAAGTCTGACCTGCTCCGGCATATCCTCCGGACTGTTGAATTCAACTCGAAACAGGAGCTTAAATATCTGTATTCTTAAATTTCTTCTGGTCATTCGTATGTCCTCGGTATTCAGTCTTTCATATTGATACCGCCAATGCGGATATTGACAATGTCTACGGTAAGACCTGTCATGCTTTCGATTGCTGCCTTTACTTTATTTTGTACGCTCTGGCAGGTTTCCGGGATATTGTAACCATAATCGATCGTAATAGCCAGATCAACATTGACCTTGCCGTCTACAACTAAAACCTTAACTCCCTTTGTAAGCTTTTTGACACCGACGCGGCTCATCAGCTCATTGGTAATATTGCCTACCATGGATGCCACTCCATCCACTTCGGTTGCTGCGATTGATGCGATCATAGCTACCACATCATCTGCGATTGAAACAATTCCGTCATTGCCATCACTTTTTAAGGTATAAGCTTCTCTTTCAAACTCTTTTTCCATAAGAAACTCCTTTCATCCATATCTATTTCATATACTTTGATTCTATTTACAACTTTAAACATGATTATAACAAAAAAACGCTTAATTGAAAAGCCAAAAACAAAATGTGTTGGAGATATCATCGGCCACATAGGTAATACTGTCCTCTGCGTCCAGATAATCAAATGCATGCTGTTCATCCACAAGATACCGGAATATATCATTGTAAACAGCATCATTGGCACATTTAAAGCGTACCGTCTGTGCTCCGCTTTCATAACCTCTGTCGAAAATATCCTGCAGCTGTTCCGGATCCAGACCGTTGATATACAGGTTTTCGTGAATATAATAATTGCACTCCTTGGCAACACATTCGGGCAGGGCAACCAGCTTTTCTGCGACATGGGTCTGATCCAGCGTGGCGGAATCTACCATAAAGTAATCGTAATTGATCGGATTGGCATCCTGATACCGGTTGTCTTTAAAATCGGAATCTCCCCAGGTCGTGTCCAGATAATACCAGGCTCCATCTGCCCTGACCAGATTCCATGCATGCGATTCTCCATCGGCACTTCCGTTTACGACAACCGATTCCATTCCCAGCCTGTTTAAAAGAAGCTGGGTAGCCTTGGCATATCCGTTGCAGACAGACTGATGAAACAAAAAGACCGAAAGCACATTTTGATTGTCCCTACAGTTCATCACATAATCCGTATTGGTGATCAGGGTATCAAAAACATATTTGACCTTGTCATAATCCGATCCGTAAACCGGTGCATTGGCAATCAGCTCAGAAATAGCCGTCTCCAGCTGCTCTTTATACTGCGCTGTCAGATCCTCATCATAGATATAATTAGCATGAAAGGAAATGGCAACAACCTCATCATCCCTGGTCCGGGTCGTATACTGGTAGCCGTCAATATAAAACAATTCGGGATGATCATACAAAACACAGTTGAATACCTTGTCAAGCAAATCAGACGAAAGCGTTGCCACACTGACCTCTGTCCTGTTTAGGATAGCTGACAGGACTTGTCCATACACGATCTGCTCATCCTGCGACAGCTGCGAATAACAATAACCGTTTTCATCAATAGCGGCCGGAGTTTCCTGTGTGTCAGACTCTTCTATAATGTCAGAGTCTGTAGTTTCCTGATCTGTTGTGTCTAAAAAAGATGCATATTGTCCTGTTTCATCATCCGTGAAATAGTCGTCCACACTGCATGCCTGTAGAAAAAACGCAAGGCACAGGCACAACAGCGGAATTGCTTTTCTTTTTTTCATTTAAGCTCCATGTTTAATCATTTTTACCAAATTCGGCAAGCTCCAGTCCCTTGTTGCGGTCCAGGGTCATGCCGATACTCCACTCATGCGAGAACAAAAGCAGAGGATTTCCTTTTAGATCTTTGATCTTCTTCATATCTGAGGTACCGGAAATCTGATTCAGATCCAAGTCCTTGTTGACGATCCACCGGATAAATTCGTAAGGAAGATTTTCCAGCTTGATCTCAACATTGTATTCGTTTTCCAGACGGTATTTTAATACATCAAACTGCAGCACACCGACTACACCGACGATGATCTCTTCCATACCGGTATTGAACTCCTGGAAAATCTGGATGGCACCTTCCTGTGCGATCTGCGTGATACCCTTGACAAACTGTTTTCTCTTCATGGTATCAAGCTGACGTACTCTGGCAAAATGCTCCGGTGCAAATGTCGGAATACCTTCGTAGCGGAATTTATCCTTGGGCATGCAGATTGTATCTCCAATAGAGAAAATACCCGGATCAAACACACCGATGATATCACCGGCATATGCCTCATCCAAAATCTTACGGTCATTGGCCATCAGCTGCTGTGGCTGGGACAAGCGCATGACCTTATTGCCCTGTACGTGCTTTACTTCCTGAGATGCGTCAAAACGTCCGGAGCAAATACGCATAAATGCAATACGGTCTCTGTGCGCTTTGTTCATATTGGCCTGGATCTTGAATACAAAAGCTGAAAAATCATTTTTCACCGGATCAATCAGACCGATATCCGCTTTTCTTGGAAGCGGTGTGGTTGTCATCTGTAAGAAATGCTGTAAAAAGATCTCAACACCAAAGTTGGTCAGTGCTGATCCGAAAAATACCGGTGTCAGGTCTCCACTCTGGATCAGGTCAAGATCGTATTCTGCGCTGGCTCCGTCCAAAAGCTCGATTTCTTCCAAAAGCTTGTCCTCAGCCTCCTGTCCGATATGTCCAAGCAGGGCTTCCCTGTCATCAACGGAAATAACCTGTGTTTCTCCTTCTTTGGTTCCCTTCTGCGTATCGGAATAGGTCACAACACTTTTACTCTTTCTGTCATATACGCCCTTGAAGCCTTTACCGGAACCGATCGGCCAGTTGATCGGACATGTGGCGATTCCCAGCTCCTTTTCAATTTCATCCAAAAGATCAAAGGTATCATTAGCATCCCTGTCCATTTTGTTGATAAAGGTAAAGATCGGAATATGACGCATCACGCATACCTTGAATAATTTTCTGGTCTGCGCCTCAACACCCTTGGATGCATCAATGACCATGACTGCCGAATCAGCAGCCATCAGGGTACGGTAGGTATCTTCTGAGAAATCCTGATGTCCGGGAGTATCCAGAATATTGATACAGTAATTATCATACTCAAACTGCAGTACAGAAGATGTAACGGAAATACCTCTTTCCTTTTCAATCTCCATCCAGTCAGATACCGCATGTCTGGCAGTTGCCTTTCCCTTTACGCTTCCTGCCAGATTGATAGCTCCGCCGTAAAGCAGGAATTTTTCCGTCAGGGTCGTTTTTCCGGCATCCGGATGCGAAATAATGGCAAATGTTCTTCTTCTGTTAATTTCATACTCTAGGTTACTCACAAATGTTTCCTCCAACTGTTATAACAGACTTTTTCCGTCTGTCTTATTTTCTATATTCAGTAAATGCAGAACGGTCGCTGCAATATCGGCAAATGTATCCCTTGTACCGTAATTGCCGGCAGGAATATCTTTACCATAGAAAATATACGGCGTATATTCTCTGGTATGATCGGTTGACAGTTTATAGCCCGGATCACAGCCATGATCTGCTGTAAGCATCAGCACGTCATCATCACGCATTTTGCCCATGATCTCAGGAAGCTTCTGATCAAAATAAGCCAGTGCCTTTGCATATCCGTCAATATCTCTCCGGTGTCCGTAAAGCATATCAAAATCAACCAGATTGACAAACAACAGGCCATCGAAATCCCGGTCCATATACTGAAGTGTCTTTTCAATACCATCTTCATTGCCGGTCGTATACACAAACTCGGAAATGCCGCTTCCCGCAAAAATATCGTGAATCTTGCCGACAGCCAAAACATCCTTTCCGGCAGCCTGTATCAGATTGAGCATGGTATCTCTTGGCGGCATCAGGGAATAATCATGTCTTCTGCTCGTTCTCTGATAGTTGCCGTCCTTGCCGATAAAGGGTCTTGCAATGACACGTCCGACGCCATGCTCTCCCTTTAAGATCTCTCTTGCAATATGACAGTATTCATACAATGTCTCAACCGGAACCACATCCTCATGGGCTGCAATCTGAAAAACACTGTCCGCAGATGTATACACGATCAGCTTTCCGGTTTTGACATGCTCATCACCATAATCCTTGATAACCTCTGTCCCGGAATATGGCTTGTTGCACAGTACGCCACGTCCTGTTCTCTTGGAAAACTCATCAATGATCTCTTTGGGAAATCCGTTGGGATATGTCGGAAGCGGACGCATAGACTGAATGCCCGCAATTTCCCAATGGCCGATCGTCGTATCCTTTCCCTGGGATGCCTCCTGCATCCTCGCATATCCGGCTATAGGAGAAGTCTCTTTCTGCCCCACGCTGACACCGTCTATATTGAACAGGCCAAGCTTCTGCATATTGGGCAGTTTAAAATAAGGACTGGTAGCACAGGATGCAATGGTCGATGTGCCGGCATCATGAAATGCTTCTGCATCCTTGGCCGCACCAATTCCAAAACTATCTAAAACAATTAAAATGATTCGTTTCACAGTTATCATCTCCCTTGTACATTTTATTCTCACGAATGTCTTATTGTTACCCATAGATGAATAGATTATACCACAACCGGCCATCTATATAAAGCATGTATTTAATTTACACCAACCGGTGAAATCGTGATATTCTCAGCCGGAATGCCGGTTTTTCTCTTTACAATATCTTCAATCTGTGCAATCTGTGCCTGACTCAATTCATTCATGCCAATGCATACATCCGCATAGTCACCATTGATGCTTACCACATTTTCTGAAAATCCCTTTGCCTGAAGCATTACCATCGCATCACATTCCTTTTGTGCGATATCTGTCAACGCGATCATGCTGTTGATGGCATCCTGCTTTGCTGCCTCGGATACATTTTCATTGTTGATGATATCCAGTAAAACAGCCTTATTCTGTGCCCTGGTCTGCTCCTTAATTAAGTTAGCCTCTGCTAACGATGTGACAGACATCGTATTGGTAAATACCGCTTCTCCGGGAATATCCGCTGTTGCTGCACCGGATTCTGAATCTGCATTGGTCTCCACTGCAGCATCTGTTGTATCCTCTGCCTGCGCATACAGACCGGCATCGTCTATTCCCATAGTATCCTGTGCATACAGTTCTGTATCATCCATGCCATCTGTGCTCGCGACTGTATCCAGATCTTCATCCAGACTGTCAATCTCTGTATAATATGTATCATCCTCATCTGAAATATCATATAAAGATGTTTCATCAAAAGTAACGTTGGCACCATCCAGAAGACTGTTGTTCATAGTTTCTTCCACCGTCTCTGCGTCCGCCTCTTCAAATTGAGCTGATGTTGTAAACAAAACATCATCATCCACCTGTTTTCCGGTAAAATTCAGATATCCTGCGATCGCGATCATAAGCGCCAACGCCGTTATCATAATCTGATTCCTCTTCCATAAATTTTTAACTGAAAATTCTTTTTTCATAGTTTCGCCCCTTTACCCGGTTTTACTTTTCATTTTTACTATTGCTATTTTATGCTCATCCAAATCAAATAATGACAACACTGCAGCTTTCATTTGCTTTTTCACATTTTCCTTGTCTGCACCATCCGTCACGATCAAAATGCCCTCCACGGATGGTAAGATCTGTTTGGAAACATAGGGAATGTCCCTTCCCTGTGAATCAACGGTATAAACCGTTTCCTCCTGATCCTCATACCGCGCAGCCGATGAAGATGTGCTTCCATCATTTTGATTATCATTATCCCTCTGATAAGAAATATCCTTTTCCACAATAGAACTTCCGACATCCTCCAGCGTCACAACAACCTTCACCCTGCCGGCTCCATTGATCGCAATCAGTGCATTGCCAAGCTTTTTTTCCAGATAAGCTGCATAGGTATCATAAAGCTGCATCGTCTGATCTGTCGACAACGCTGCATCATATGTGCTGCCGGTTGCCGGCTCCTCCGACACTTTTTCAGTCAGTCCTGTCAGGCTCTGTGTTGATTTCTGGGAGCTGTCAGCCTTTTTATCATCCTTAACCGGCATGCCGATCACCAAAATCAACAATCCGCCGATCAACAGGATTGCCAGTCTGTCCCTCCCTATTTTTTCTATTAGCTGTTTCCACTGCTTCATATTCCATTTTTCATTCGGATTCATTTTTCCACATCCTTTCTCGTACTTGCCAAATTCTCCTATACGGTCATTGTCTATTTCGTCACTTCCTGTTCAGCATCTTTCTATTTCAGTCTCTTTCTATTTCAATCTCTTTCTACTCAGCCACTTCCTGTTCGCTTAAAGCAGCGTCCAGCTCTTCTTCATACCCCGACACCGTTTCGTCTATATACTGCTCCATCAGTCTCTGCGATTCATCCTTGATATGATCCGTATCCATACTCCAGATCTCATCACTTTTTTTCAGATTTTCCTCAAACTGCGAAAGCAGACCCTGATCGGATACATCCGTGATATCCACAAGCTGTTTTCCCAATGGATATATCAAAAACAGGATAATAAAGATCCCGGATATATTTTTATACAGTCCCTGAAACTTCTCCGATAAAAAAAGCTGATAGATAAAATCACAAAGACAGACAAAAATGCAGATATTCCTGATATATTCACTCATCCTTCTTCACACTCCATTTGGTATTTATTATCAATGCAGGGTATTCATTCCTAATGTGGCAACCGCAATCGCAATAAAAAACATGCCGCTTGCAAACAGCTGTACTCTGGAAAGCAGAAAAAAACAATCTGCCATCTTCCATACATGGGAGGTAAACTTTTTTTCTCCCGATATCTGTAAAACCGCTGATGCCAGCCGCACTACAAAACCAAGCATCAGTGTCGTAACCGCAGGTTTAAAACACATGATAAACAATATAAAGATCCCGAAAATACCGATGCTGTTTTTTACAAGAATGGCTCCCCTTAAGACCGTTTCCGTGATTGCCGTCGCATAATCCCCAAGCCCCGGTATAAAGGAAACCGCCTTTAAGATCACACGACTCTGCACACCGTCAACAGCAGGCATGATCCCGGCCTGCAGCAGACTGCCGGAAACAGCGGCAAAAATTGCGGAACGCGTCAGGAAAATGACCAGCTTTCTCAAAAGTGCGATAATGCCGCCAAAACGGTTACCCTCAGGTAACTGATTCAGAACATACAATACACAGATTAGCTGAACCATCGGCATCACAAACGCAGCCATGATATTTTCCACGATAAATAAAAAAAACAACTGCAGCTCATAATATGCGGCAGCGGTCACAGGTCCGCCGGAAATTCCCATCACCATGCACATGGCCGGCATTAAGATTCCGCAAAAGCTTTTCATCTCATCCAAAAAAGCCAGACACTGCTCATAGGAACGCAAAAAACATTTCATCAGGATCAAAGATACAAACAAAAATATAAAATAGTTGGAAAAAACCGCTATTTTCCCATTTGTAAACAAATCTGACAATCCATGCAAAAGAAGTGCAAATATACCCAGCAGGAAAATTCCAAGAAAAATTTCCTTGCACTGGGTCAGATTTCCGATACACACATCCCGGACATACTGTAAAAACAGTGTTTTCAAAGAATCCAGATTGCCCTGCATGATTTCCGCGATCAGATCATCAGCCGAAACAACCTGTCCTCCCAGTATCTGATTGAGAAACGTATCTATATTCTGCAGTTCTATCCCGTCGATCAAAGCATTATTCATCAATAAAACTCCTTTATTACGTCGATCAGATTTAAAAATACAGGCATTCCGATCAATAACACACTGAACTTTCCGGCTGTCTCAACACCCTTCCCAATAGCTGCATACCCGGCATCCTTGCAGATTCCGGCGCAAAACTCACTGATATAAGAGATACCTACGATCCGCAGTAACATCTGTATATACTCGTTAGCACCGTCTAACTGGCCGGAAACAATTTTAATCATGTCTGCTATATTGATAAAGGAATCCATACAGATGTAAAACAGAAACATGCTGGCACAAACGGAAAACACATAAGCCGATTCCGGTCTCGTCTGTTTGATAAATAAAATAATGGCTACGGAAACGATCGCCAAAAGACCGATTTTGATCATATGTATCCATCCTCCTAAAACGAAAACAGATCCTCCATCGTGTGGAACAGATCAACTATATACGGCAGCACCCACGTAAGAACCAGGATAAAGCCACACAGACTGACCATATAGGCATGTTCTTCCTTTCCACTGTGTTTTAACACCTGATTGAGCAGCGTGACCAGTATTCCAACCGCGGCAATTTTAAACAAGATACCAATACTCATGGAATCCTCCTTTACCATAGTAATATGATGACAAACAGACTGATCAACAAGCCCATCGACTGGTACAATCTGCAGGTTTCTTTTTTCTTTTTATTCATCAGTTCATATTCCTGTTTCATATGTGCGTTTACATCGGCTAACTGCTTTAGCTGGATTTCCCTGTCATAAAAGCCGGTCTGGTCAAGCATATGGATCCATTCCTTTCTGATCGTCTCCGGCAAAGCAAGGGAAAGCGTTTCCATCTCTTCCTGCCAGATCAAATATAATTCTTTTCCGTCATTTTTTTGAATGGATCCTGCCGTACTTTGTAAAACTCTTCCGATTTCTCCCGACTGCCTGACAGAAATCCTGCAGACCGCCTCCTTAAGCGTCGCCCTCTCCGTCCTGATCTGTCCGATAAACATCTCCATAACCGAAATCATCATTTGCAGATTTTCCTGTATTTCCATGTACCGAAAGGCTTTATAAAAACCAAGCATAACGCCGGAAAAAAGAACAAGTCCGCTACCGATTATTTTCACGTTTTCTCCTCCCCCTTTTCAGCCAGAAGCCTTTGCTCCATATCATAAATATTCCAGACCTGCTGTTTTTCCCCGTCCTTATTCCGTCTCCATTTAAGCAGTATGATCCTCTGAAAAATTCTTTTCATGACATCCTGATATGTGTTTTCTTTGGCAAGTATCTGTGAAAGACGGTTGCCATGTACCGATGCAAGGAGTCTGATCCCGCATACCGAAGCCATATCAAGTGCTTCATAATCTTTTTGCAGACCGAGCTCATCCACGACCAGTATTTCCGGTCCCATGGAACGGATCGCCATCATCATCCCATCTGCTTTTGGACAGGCATCCAGCACATCAGTCCGGATCCCGATATGATTTTGCGGCACTCCCATATAACATCCGGCAAGCTCAGAACGCTCATCGATCACACAGATCTGCTTTCCGTCCGCATATGGACTGCCATCCGACAGACTTCTGGTAAGATCTCTTAACATGGTCGTCTTTCCCGCTCCCGGCGAAGAAACGATCAGGGTATTTAAAAATTCCTTTTTCTCAAACAGATATGGCAGAATCTCATCTCCCACACCTAAGACCTCATGTACAACCCTGATATGTAAAAATGCGACCTGCTTCATCATGGCGATCCGTCCATCCTCCAATACAACCTGTCCGCCAACTCCCACTCTGTGTCCACCGGCCACCGTCATAAAGCCCTGCTTTAGCTGGCTTTCATAAGCATAGGGAGAATAATCACAGATATGGTTAAAGATCATATCTACATCTTCCCTGGAAAAAACACAGGCCTGTCTGATATCTTCCGAGAGTACGCCGTCAACATCCGGATAATATTCTTTTTTTCCAATAACAAAAATACATGGACAAAAGACCCGGATACGGATTTCCTGAAGCTTCTGAATCACACGGTTTAAGGATGAAAGCAAGGGATGAAATTTTGTTGGAAACAGATTTTTGATCTGGTCTGATTTTTTCATATACTCTCCTTGTACAAACTATGTTTGTCCTTTAAATATATGAAACAGATTTGATAATAGAACTAAAAAAGGATTGTTACCCTCCGGTAACAATCCTTACGATATCATTGTATAAAACAACCACCATTAAAAGCATCAGCAGCGCAAAACCGACAAAATTGATAATTCCTTCCTTTTCAACAGGCAACGGTTTGCGACGGATAAGTTCGATCAGGTATATAAACAGCCTGCCGCCATCGAGTGCCGGGAACGGGATCAGATTGAGAACTCCCAGATTAGCACTCAACAGGATCGCAAAATTGAGCATGTTGAGCCATACATAAAAAGCTCCATCCGATTTGGATTCCGTATAGATATCGCCAACCGTATCTGCCATTCCCACAGGTCCGGATAAATCCTTTACACCGGCCTTACCGGTCAACAGCATACCGAGACTTTTGATTGTCGTATCGATCCAGTATTTGACTTCATATCCACTATAGACAATGACTTTTGGTGGAGATAGCTTGGTATATCCTCCGGTCATGGTAATTCCCAGATAATATCTGCCGGCATCCTGACTGTAGACCGGTGTCAGAACCGTCTGGTACTCTTTTCCGTCACGCTCATAGGTCACATTCATGGAGCTTCCGTCAGCTAACAATGCCTCCAGTGAAATTTCACGGAACAGATGGATCTTGTGATGATTGATCTTTGTGATCACATCACCGGACATAAGTCCTGCCGCCTCGGCGCCGCCACCTTCCGCGACATCTCCAACCACCGGCATATCCGTTCCAATACTGCCCACAATAAACAGTGACAGGAAAAACGCCAGAATAAAGTTGAAAATTGGTCCGGCTATGACTGTTGCAATTCTGGCAAATACCGGCGCTTCCGGAAATGACTTTCCGTATTTTCCTTTTTCATTTATAGAATCTGATGATTGCTCATCCTGATTTTGCCCGTCTGTGGCTTCCTCTCTGCCATCTTCGCCTTCAAACATACATGCCCCGCCAATCGGGAGAAGCTTCAGCGAATATTTGGTGCCGTTTTTCTCAAAGCTAAGGAGCGTAGGCCCCATTCCTACCGCAAACTCTACAACATGAATCCCATTCACCTTGGCAATGATAAAATGTCCGAATTCATGTGCGACCACGACAACACAAAATATCAATATAAATAAAATAATACCCAATTTAGCAACACCTTTCTGCTATCTGTTCATAACACCACTGTTCTGTCATAAGGATCTGCTCAACATCCGGATTGGGAATCACTGTATGACGCGACATAACCTCACCGATCAGGTCAGCAATATCCAGAAAACCGATTTTTTCCCTTAAAAACAGACTGACAGCCTTTTCGTTGGCTGCATTGAATACGGTCGGCATACTGCCTCCTGCCTGAAATGCTTCATATGCGAGTGCAAGTCCCTGAAAGACTTCCGGATCCGGCTTTTCAAAGGTAACCTGACCAAGCTTGAAGAAATCAATTCCGGGTGTCTCCATTGGCAGACGGTCCGGATAAAATAAAGCATACTGTATCGGCAGCTTCATATCAGGAAGTCCGAGCTGTGCGATCACCGCACCATCCACATACTCTACCATAGAATGTATGATACTCTGGGGATGTACTACAACCTGAATCTGGTCAAAATTCACGTCAAACAGCCATCCGGCCTCCATAACCTCCAGTCCTTTATTGACCATGGTAGCCGAATCAATGGTAATTTTCTGTCCCATGAACCAGTTTGGATGCTTTAAGGCATCCTTTACTGTTTTATCGGCGAGCTGTTCTCTTGTCATTCCGCGGAACGGTCCACCGGATGCTGTCAGAAGGATCTTCTTTAACCGGTTTTTGGGTTCTCCGTTTAACGACTGGAAAATAGCACTGTGTTCGCTGTCAACCGGCAAAATGGAAACACCCATTTTTTTAGCTAAGGGCATGATGATATGTCCCGCTGTAACCAAAGTCTCCTTGTTAGCCAGTGCAATATCCTTGCCTGCTTTGATAGCCGCAATCGTCGGCGTAATGCCGATCATACCGACAACGGCTGTCAATACGACATCTGCTTCTTCCATGGTGGAGATTTCAACCAGTCCGTCCATGCCCGCCAGCACTTCCACATTCAGATCACGGATGCGCGTTTTTAAATCCTCAGCGGCAGAAACATCATACATAACAACCTTCTTCGGATGATATTTACGAATCTGCGGTTCGATCTTTTCCACATTTTTGGATGCAGCCATCGCTACAACCTTTAATTTTTCCGGATATACATCCACAATTTCCAAAGTCTGTGTTCCTATGGATCCTGTAGAACCCAGAACGACAATATTTTTCATATCTTATTCCTTATTTCTTAGTATCTTATTTTTTAGTATCCTATATTTTTCGTATTTTATGATATCAGGGTCCAAAGTCGTTCGTGCTTATTTCAACAATAAAACTGCCATATAATAGATCATCGGCGATGTAAAAATAACACTGTCAAAACGGTCCATGATACCACCGTGTCCGGGGATCAGCTTTCCGTAATCCTTGATATCATAGTTGCGCTTGATCGCAGATGCTGCCAGATCACCGACCTGACTGATCATGGCTCCAACCGCACAGATAACCGGAAATACCCAAAGCATATTTTCGATATCGGGGTCTACATGCGTCAAAATCAAGGCATATATAAGACCTACAATCGCACTTCCTACTACACCGCCAACTGCTCCCTCGATGGATTTTTTAGGACTTAAAACCGGTGCCAGCTTGTGCTTGCCGATTGCCATTCCGACAAGATATGCGCAGGTGTCGCAGATCCAGGAGCTGATAAAGATCAGCCATACAATGTAAAATCCATACTTTAAACACCGTGTCATATACAGATAAGACAACATGATCGGTGCATAAATAAAGGAAAACACGGTCGCCATGACCTGCTTAGCCTCATATTTTGGGAAAGTAAAAACATAGACAAACAAAATAGAAACAATCGTCAGCGTAATGGTTAACATAACAAAAGTTTCTGTGTTGGCAAAATAGATGATCAGGTAGTATCCGACCACACCAAGCAGACCAAGCCATTCGATCAGGCACGGTCCTTTTTTCTCTCCGCGTACACGCATTGCTTTTGTCATTTCAAAAAATGCGATAGCGGAAATTGCAAGTGTAAATAAAAATAAACATGGGCCTCCCAAAATCAGGGCACCGCCAATGATAATAACTAACGCCACGGAACTGATAAGTCTGGTTTTAAACATCTTTTATTCCTCCTCAATCTTTCCAAACCGGCGGTTTCTGGAATTGAAGACTTCGATTGCCTTTACCAGTTCTTCTTTTGTAAATGCCGGCCAGGGAACATCTGTAAAATAAAATTCTGTATATGCCAACTGCCATAGTAAAAAGTTGGAAATGCGCTCTTCACCACTTGTACGGATCATCAGATCCGGCTCCGGAATACCTTTGGTATCAAGATAAGATGAAAACAATTCCTCTGTCATCATATCCGGAGTGATCGTGCCTTCTTTGGTATCAGCCATAATCTGTCTGACAGCCCTCAGGATCTCATCACGGCTTCCGTAATTGAGTGCGATCTGGAAATGCAGTCCGTCATTGTTGACCGTTGCTTTTTCCAGTTCATCAATCCGGTTGCGGATGTCCTCATCCAGTCTGCTCTTATCGCCGATCACACGGACACACATCCGGTTTTTCTCGGCAGTCTTGAGACAGGTCTTCATGTAGTTGCGCAAAAGCTTCATCAATGCATCAACTTCATCCTTGGGACGGTTCCAGTTTTCGGTCGAAAAAGCATATACGGTCAGATACTGGATCCCCATTTTGTACGCTTCCTCACAAATAACCTCTACATTTTTGCTTCCCTGGACATGTCCGTAATTTCTGGGCATTCCCTTACTTTTTGCCCATCTTCCATTTCCATCCAAAATAATGGCAACATGATTTGGTACATTCATATGATCGAATCCTTTTCCTTATCATCATAATATAAAATAGTCATCCAATAGAATCCCATCCAAGGCTTCTACCGGCTACAACAAAATTAGGGGCATACTGTGCCCCTAACTTTCCTCATTCTGATTAGACTGTCAAAATCTCTTTGGATTTTTCTTCGACCATCTGGTCAATCGTCTTGATATATTTATCTGTCAGCTTCTGCAGATCATCTGCAAGCTGTTTTGCTTCATCTTCAGAAATCTCGCCCTTGCCAAGCTTTTTAAACGCATCATTACCATCACGTCTTGCATTGCGGACAACAACCTTGTTTTCTTCGCCTTTTTTCTTGATATCCTTTACCAGATCTTTACGGCGTTCCTCTGTAAGCTCCGGAAAAACAAGACGTACAACATTACCATCATTGGAAGGTGTAATGCCGACATCAGACATCATGATCGCTTTTTCAATTTCCTTGATCAGACCTTTTTCCCATGGAGCAATCTGGATCATTCTGGGCTCGGGTACACTGATATTGCCCACACTCTGAATCGGAGTGGGTGTGCCATAATAATCAACCTTAATCTTGTCAAGTACGTGCGGATTGGCTCTTCCGGCACGGATTGAAGCAAAGTCGGAAGCCAAAAAGTCAATGGCCTTCTGCATCTTTTCATCGTATACTTTTAATCTCTCATCCATTCTATTATCCTCCTAAACCGTCACCTTGGTGCCGTTAAATTTTCCTGTAACTGTATTTACAATACTGTTTTCCTCATTCAGACTAAATACCCACATAGGCATCTTGTTATCTCTTGCCAAAATGGAAGCTGTCATATCGACTACCTGAAGATTTTTGTCAACAACTTCCTGAATGGTCAGTTCATCATATTTTTTGGCATCCGGATTGACCTTGGGATCAGAATCATATACACCGTCAATAGCCTTTGCCAGTAAAACAACCTCTGCATCAACCTCAATGGCTCTTAATAAAACACCGGTATCCGTTGAAAAATAGGGATGACCCGTACCACCTGCAAAAAATACGACCTTGCCCTGTTTGAAATACTTGTTGGCTCTGTCCTTTGAAAACAGTTTGGTAAAGGATCCGCAGGTAAACGGGGTCAGAATCTCGGTATCCATTCCAACAGAACGGAAGATTTCAGATACATAAATGCAGTTCATGATCGTAGCAAGCATACCGATCTGGTCAGCCTTTGTACGGTCAATATTTTCACTGGTCCTTCCACGCCAGAAATTGCCGCCGCCGATCACAATACCGACTTCAATCTCCGAATCGACCAACTGTCTGACCTGCCTGGCAACACCACGTACTGTTTCCTCATCAAAACCGGTCTTTTTATCACCGGCCAAAGCTTCTCCACTCAGCTTTAACATGATTCTCTTCATACTTTTAGCCCTCTTTAAAATCTTTTATTTTATATCAGAATTATTTAATATCCTTGAAAAAAGCTGCTGGACTTACATCCGCATAGCACTGTGAGCACAGACCTTCAATAACAGCACCGTTGTTCATCTGAACGGATTTGGATTTGATATTGCCCATAACGATTGCGCTTGAATCCAGTACAACCGGTCCGTGAACATCGATATCGCCCTTAATGGCACCTGCGATAACAGCACTTGTTGCATAGATATTTCCGATAATAACGGAATTTAAACCTACCTTGATACTTCCGGTTGCATGAATATCCCCGGTAATATGCGCTGCATCTGAAAATACCTCAGCTGCATTGGAATTGCCTTCAATGGATCCGGCTACATTCAGCTTGCCGAGTACTTCGATATTTCCTTTGATATCTCCAAATACATCCATGGAACCCTGGCTGGAAATATCACCATTTACCTTCATTCCTTTGGTTATAATCGCTGTCTCATCAATAACATCCTGTCCCATAACTGATTCTACTCTTTCTTCCATCACTTCATCAACCGCTTTCTCAAGTTCACTTTCCACTTGTTTTTTATCATTATCGTTTTCCATAACCGCATCATATACTTCTTTTTCAAAAGAAGTTTCCACAGGCTCCTGTGTCTGCACACCTGGCATTTCAATTTCCTTGGACAGACCGGCTATTGTCTCATCGGCCTCTTTATCCAGTGCATCTGCAATCGCAGCTGTTATGTCAGAATCATTGTCCTCTTCTTCTGCAGTCTCATCTGCTTCAACCGGCACAGCTTCTGCTTCCAAAGCCTCATCCTTTTCTTCCGGCAATTCATCTGATTCTGTTGCTGCTTCCTCGGCTGTTTCTTCAGAAACCTCATCTACAGTTTCTTCATCCTCTTTAACCGCCCAGGCCTCAGCTGCTTCTTCAACCGGTTCATCCAAAACAGTCTCTGTACCTGCTTCTTCTGTCGGCTCTGCCTGTTCATCTGAAACGGCTCCTGCTTCTTTGAGCAGTTCCTCGACACTATCTTCTGCAGCCGCATCCTGCTCTGTCTGCGCATTCTGCTCTTCATCATTGGGCAATAATTCATTTACTGCCAGAGATAAATCTTCTTTTAAATCCTGAAAAAAGCCCATTGCTTTTCTTCCTCCTCATGTATTTACAGTGAGATATGTAAGATCACAGGTGTATCTTCGGTTATCCTGTCAATTACAATATCATCACGTGCTGTCAGATTTTGCAATATAATATCCAGTGCTTCAACGGTACTGTCTTTGTCCGCTCCATCATGCAGTAAAACCACTGCAGTCTGAAATCTTTCGATCCCGTTTAACACATTGGAAGCAATTTCATCTGCCGTAAGCTTCTGCCCACTGGCATCGCCACCGGCTATGTTCCAGTCATAGCATTCAATCCCTTTATCATTGAGTTCCCGGACAAGATCAGCCATATCAATCTTGCTGACGGTATTGCTGCTTCCTCCCGGCAGTCTGCAGATATTGGATCTGACACCGGTTGTTTCATATACATAATCCGATATCTTGTTGAAATCATCAAAAAAAGCGTCTTCGGAATCATAAATGGATGCATATTTGTGGCTGTAGGAATGAAGTCCCACGCTGTGGCCTTCGGATACGATCCGCTTTAACAGCTCCTGTCCATGCTCTGATGTATTGCCCACCACAAAAAAAGTGGCCTTTACATCATATTTATTCAGAATATCCAGAATCTCTTCCGTATTGTTGCTCGGACCGTCATCAAAGGTTAAATAAACACGTTTTTTGCCATCGGCAGTTTCCGCATCCTGACTGGAATTGGCATTTTCATTGCCGGTACTCGTCAAAGCGGTATCACTGTTGATCAGACTGTTACCGGATCCGGCAGAAGCATTTGAAGCTGCATCCTGACCTTCTGCGTCAACGTTTTGTCCAACCTCATTGTCCCGACTACTTTCATAAAGCTTTTGAAGCTCCTCAAGCTGCTGTCTGGTCTCATTGAGGTCATTCTTCGTATTGTGGAGACACACTGCCAAAACAATACAGACGATAACCGGTATCACGATCGCAGCAATAACAACTGCTATGATCATCTTTTTTAAACGGTTAATCCTTTTTCTACGGTTCTCGGGCAGGCGTTCCAAATCCCGATTTACCATCCTATTTCCCCGCTTCCATAGACACTACGCTTTATTCTAACACAACTTCTTTCGTATGACAAATTAGAATTATGCTGTTTTCTTCCAGTTTATTTATTTTTTTCCATAAAAAGGCACCCGATAAAAATCGGATGCCTGATATCTTTATCTGATGCAAATATTATTGCTGAGGTACGTCTTTCATAGAGAAGCTGATACGTCCCATTTTGTCTTTGCCAAGGCAGACAACGGTAACCATATCGCCCAGTGTAAGAACATCCTCTACATGATTGATACGCTCTTTTGCAATCTTGGAAATGTGAACCATTCCCTCTTTGCCGGGTGCAAATTCGATGAATGCACCAAACTCTTTGATGCTTACGACTTTACCCTTGAAGATCTGGCCTTCTTCAAAATCAGTTGTGATGATGCGGATCATGTCGATCGCTTTATCCATCATTGCCTGATCTGTGCCGCATACGCTGACATTGCCTTCATCTGAGATATCGATCTTAACACCTGTCTGCTCGATGATTGCATTGATTGTCTTGCCTCTCTGGCCAACAACATCACCGATCTTTTCAGGATCGATCTTGATCTGGATGATCTTAGGAGCATATTTACCAACAGTTGCACGAGGAGCTGCGATAGCAGGCTTCATACAAGTATCCATGATAAACTCTCTTGCTTCACGACATCTTGCGATAGCACCTTCAACGATCGGTCTTGTCAGTCCGTGGATCTTGATATCCATCTGGATAGCTGTGATACCTTCTGTTGTACCGGTAACCTTGAAGTCCATGTCGCCGAAGAAATCTTCCAGTCCCTGAATATCGGTAAGTAATACAAAGTCATCATCTGTATCACCGGTTACAAGACCACAGGAAATACCTGCAACCATCTTTTTGATCGGTACACCGGCAGCCATTAAGGACATGCATGATGCACAGGTAGATGCCATGGATGTAGAACCGTTTGACTCAAATGTCTCAGATACGGTACGGATTGCATAAGGGAACTCTTCCTCGCTCGGTAATACCGGAAGTAAAGCTCTCTCAGCCAAAGCACCATGACCGATCTCACGACGTCCGGGTCCTCTGCTTACTTTTGTTTCACCAACAGAGTATGACGGGAAGTTGTAATGATGTAAATAACGCTTTGTAGTAATATTTTCATCTAAGCCATCAACCTTCTGTGCTTCTGATAAAGGAGCTAAGGTTGTAACGTTGCAGATCTGTGTCTGTCCACGTGTAAACATGGCAGAACCATGAACACGGGGAATGATATCAACTTCTGCAGAAAGAGGACGGATCTGATTTAATGCACGACCGTCGGGACGCTTGTGGTCTTTTAAGATCATCTTGCGGACTGTCTTTTTCTGATACTGATATACAGCTTCGCCTAAAATAGCAAGCCATTCTTCTTTGTCAGCAAAAGCCTCTTCCAGCTTAGCTGTGATATTGCGGATATTTTCTTCACGAACCTGTTTCTCATCTGTGAAAACAGCTTCTTCCATTTCAGCCGAAGGTACAATCTCTTTGATTGCCGCAAATAATTCTTCCGGAACTGCACAGCTTTCATAGCTGTGTTTGGGCTTGCCAACCTCAGCAACAATCTTGTTGATAAATTCAATGATCGTCTGGTTGACTGCATGTGCTTTGTAAATTGCTTCAATTACCTGAGCTTCCGGAATCTCATTACATCCGGCTTCGATCATGATAACCTTTTCAGCTGTAGAAGCAACTGTCAGTCTCATCTGACCTTTATCCCATACTTCCTGACTGGGGTTGATGACAAATTCTCCATCCATCATACCAACCTGTGTCATGGCACAGGGGCCGTCAAACGGGATATCTGAAATACAGGTTGCAATCGATGTACCAAGCATGGCAACAAGCTCAGGTCTGCATTCGGGATCCACACTCATAACCATATTGTTTAAGGTAACATCGTTTCTGTAATCCTTGGGGAATAAAGGACGCATCGGTCTGTCGATAACACGGCTTGTCAAAACTGCGTTTTCACTAGCCTTTCCTTCTCTTTTGTTGAATCCTCCGGGGATCTTACCTACAGAATAAAATTTTTCTTCGTACTCTACTGAACAGGGGAAGAAATCGATTCCGTCACGAGGCTTTTCGCTCGCTGTAGCGGTAGACAATACTGTTGTCTCACCATAGTGCATAAATGCACATCCGTTAGCCTGCTTACCAACTCTTCCGATATCTACGGATAAGGTACGTCCTGCAAGCTCCATGCTGAATGTTTTGTAACTCATTCTTTTTCTCCTTTTCTGATTTTATATCAGGCAGAAGATGCCGAAACTACTGACCGAATGACTATGTATGCAAAGGCTAATCCTTCCGTCAGTGGTCTCGGAATGTAACTTCCGCCTGTTAATAAACATACAAAGGACGGATATGATGTATATCCGTCCTTAATATGCATATCTTGAATTTACTGAATTGAATCTCTTAAACCGAGTTTTTCAATTAAAGCACGATATCTGTTGATATCTGTTTTCTTTAAGTAAGATAAAAGACCACGTCTCTGACCTACCATCTTTAACATACCACGTCTTGAATGATGATCCTTGGGATGTGTCTTTAAGTGGTCTGTTAACTCTTTGATACGAGCTGATAATACAGCTACCTGAACTTCCGGTGAACCTGTATCTCCGGCTGTTCTTGCATATTCGTTGATGATTGCCTGTTTCTTTTCTTTAGAAATCATTTCTAAATCCTCCTATTTTTTAATCTGGCCGATCTAAGTAATGGGTCTAGGCTTCCCAGAACTGAGCGTCGGCTAAAATCATACAAAACATATTTTAACATGGTTTATACAACTTGTAAACCCCTTATCGGACAAAGCCTGCATCCGGTGGTTCCTATTATTTTTTCTGATCCGAAGAAGCCTGAATTGAAAGATCCTTTACAATTTCACCTGCGATCATAAGTCCCGCAACAGCCGGAACAAAAGCCGTGCTTCCCGGTATATCTCTTCTCTCCGTGCACTTATGCTTGGCACCCGGAGGACAGATACAGTGTGTCCTGCAGCTGATGCTCATATCCTCTATCGGACGGATCGGCTGCTCATCGGAATAAACAACCTTTAAGCTTTTGACATTTCTTTTTTTGAGTTCTCTCCTCATAACTCTTGCAAGAGGACAGACGCTCGTATCATATATATCCGCAATCTTAAATCTTCCGGGATCCAGCTTGTTGCCGGCTCCCATGGCACTGATGATCGGCACATTTAAAGCCTGCGCCCTCATAATGAGCTCGATCTTGGCAGTAACCGTATCCACAGCATCTACAATGTAGTCATACTCTTCAAACGGGAAA
The DNA here is from genome assembly GCA_900317505.1 of uncultured Lachnospiraceae bacterium. GTDB lineage: Bacteria > Bacillota > Clostridia > Lachnospirales > Lachnospiraceae > UBA2882. Next base: position 76,773 of record ONHB01000006.1, read on the forward strand.
TCCGCGGCATTTTCAGGCAGGAAGAAACATTTGTACAGCCTTACATCAATATCCGGATTGATCTCAAGCATCCTGTTTTGCATCACGTCGACCTTGTATTGTCCCACGGTTTTCCTGGTGGCGATAATCTGTCTGTTTAAATTGGTCAGACAGACCTTGTCATCATCGATCAGATCAAAGGCTCCCACGCCGCTTCTGACAAGTGCTTCGCAGACATATCCTCCGACACCGCCTACTCCAAATACGGCCACCCGCGCTTTTTTCAGCCTGTCCATCGCTTCCTCTCCCAACAGAAGCTGTGTTCTTGAAAATTGGTTTAACATCGTATTGTATCCTTCTATTCCTACAATTTCAGTAGACTTTATTATACTGACTGCCCATCTGCCTGTCAATGACATCCTTGCAGCCATAATATTTATCCTGTACCGTCAGGCGATCAGTTATTTTCTGCAACAGACTTTACAAGAGCCTCTATCGCATCCATATCGGATTCCTTCATGGCAGACCGGATCGTAACAACCGGCTCCAATACTGTGATATTTTTCATGCTCTCTAACATGCCCTTCATGACCTTTGCAGCAGACGGTGCCCAGGTGCCGTTTTCTACCAGTGCAACCTTTCTGTTCTGATAAGCCTTGGACTGCAGGTGATTTAAGAAATCCTGCATGCAGGGGAATACGCCTCCGTCATAGCTTGCTGCGCAAAGCACCATTCTGTCATAACGGAATGCATCCTCGATCACTTCTGCCATGTCCTCTCTTGCCAGATCACTGACAACGACCTTTTTTACACCGGCATTTTTTAACAGCTCGCCAATTTTTTCGGCAGCCTTTGCTGTGTTTCCGTGAATGGAAGCATATGCCACCAGAACACCTTCGTCTTCCGGTTCATATTTGCTCCAAGTATCATAAAGCCCTATATAGTAGCCAAGATTTTCTGTCAGCACAGGTCCGTGCAGTGGACAGATCTTTTCAATATTAAGAGTTGCTGCCTTCTTTAACAAGGTCTGTACCGGTGCTCCGTATTTACCAACAATATTAAAATAATATCTTCTGGCCTCACACGCCCAGTCTTTATCCTCGGTCAGTCCCAATGCTCCGAACTTGCCAAATCCATCTGCAGAAAACAGTACCTTGTCTGTCTTGTCATATGTGACCATAACCTCAGGCCAATGAACCATGGGTGCCATATAAAAAGTTAGCACATGCTTACCAAGTGTCAGTTCGTCGCCCTCTTTTACAACCAGCTTATGAAGCTTCTCTACAGTCTCTCCAATAAACTGTGTCATAAACACAAAGGTCTTGGCATTGCCGACCACAGTCACATCCGGAAAAAGCTCAAGTGCTCTTGCAAGGCTTCCTGCATGATCCGGTTCCATATGGGAAACCACCAGATAATCAGGCTTTCTGCCATCCAGTGTTTCCAAAAGCTTTTTCTCCCATTCTGCGGTTTTACGCGCATCTACGGTGTCCATGATGGCAGTCTTATCATCCATGATCAGATATGAATTGTAAGAAACTCCATCCGGAACGATATACTGACTTTCAAATAAATCAATATTCTCATCGTCCACTCCAATGTATTTGATCTCATCTGTAATCTTAATATCCATTCTCTTCTGTCCTCCTAATTATACATTTTCTTTAGTGCTGGATTTCCGTATTCCTTTATCATCTTAACTTTTGTCCTCTACTGCTTAGTGTAGGAAGTATTGCCTGCCGCATAAATATTGTACGCAGCCACATGATCGTAGATGGCTCTCCATCCGCTGTGCGCATCCGCAGTCACGCAGACGAATTCGGTTCCGTCATCCCGTTTATAAAAGCTTGCCGCACAGTTTCCGGACTGGACAACATAACCGGTCTTGGCTCCCATGATGGTTCCGCCCATGTCTTTATCCTCGATCCTGCGTAAAAACCAGTTGGAAACCGTAATTCCCTCCGGGTGCTGTTCGGTCGCTGATGTCGTATAGGTCCTGGTATTTAAAATTTCCCTGCACTGCTCATTTTTCATTGCCGCATTTAAGATCACAGCCATATCATAGATTGTACAGTAATGGTTTTCATCATATAAACCGACACAGTTGGTAAAATGCGCTGTCTGTGAAAGTCCCAGATCTGCAAGCTTCTGATTCATCTTTTCCACAAAAGCCTCCTGTGATCCGGCAACGTAAGTGGCAAGTCCCACAGCGGCATCACCACCTGACGGTAAGATCGTACCATACAACAGATCCTTTACCGTAACAGTCTCTCCATCCAGAAAACCGACGCTGCTGCAGTCATGCACATAAGCATAATCGGTAATATCCAGCGTCATGGTAAATGTATCATCGGGATTGGTTATATTTTCGCAGGCAACCAGCAAGGTAAGTATCTTGGTCATGGATGCCGGATTGATCCTGTCATAGGCATTTTTCTGTGCCACCATCTGATTGGTCGTCGCATTGGCTACCAGCGCGTATGTACTGGTCACCTCCGCACTGTTAAGTCCGACTGTGGCATCTGTCTTTGCAAACTGATATGCCGAGCTGTCCAAGGCCGTGCCCTCCGCTTGCGTCGAATCAGAAGAGCCTGCCGCTGATCCATCCTCGGTCTGCTGGGTATCTGCACCATTCTGTGCGTCAGCCTCCTGCAGCTGATCCGCATCCTTTGCCGTTGTATCGCCGTTTGCCGACGCCATTTCCGCATTGGTCATCTGATTGGCCTGTATTGTTTCATCTGTTTTACCGTCTTTATTTTTTTTGCGTAATGAAGATATCCCTCCAATACAGATCAGTATGAAGATCAAAATCCACGCCGCAAATAACAGTCTTTTCTGTCGTTCTTTTTTGCGTCTCAATGCGACTCTCTTTTTGCGCATTTCCATCCGCTTTCTCTGCTCCGGTGTATATTCATAATCTGCATGTTGTCTACTCAAACCTGTTTCCCCGTTTCTCTGTTTATTCTAAACTTTTTAATTTGAATTATTTTATTCTAATTTTCTAATTTTAAACTGTTTTTAAGCTCTTTATTCCAGACTTTTTTCCGAACTTTTTTAACTATAGTGATTTATAATTGTCTTTTTTCTTTTGTCTGTATCAGCCATACGATTTCAAAATCAAAACTACTGTACTTTTTGTCCTTTTATAAAAACCGCCAATGAAAATTATACCAATTATTATGCCTGTTGAAAACGTAAAATTTAAAATCCTGCCTATTCTTTTCAACAAAAAACGCTTAGAAAACTCATTTCTGCTTTCTAAGCGTTTCATCTTTCTGTATCTTATCAACGATATCCGGTATCTCAATCCTGAATAATGCGTCGAACGGTTGTCGGTGTACGGTAATATACACTTGTAATACGGATACCATACTTGGGACTGCTGGCATGAATAACCTGTCCACCACCGATATAAATAGCTACATGGTTGATATGTCCGCCCTTTGAATAAAATACCAGATCTCCCGGCTTGGCCTCAGCAACGGTAACCTTGGTTCCCATTGTTGCCTGAGCTCTGGAAGAATGTGGCAGTGAATAGCCGTATTTTCCAAAAATACTGAGAACATATCCGGAGCAGTCAGCTCCTTTTGTAAGGCTTGTACCACCCCATACATAGGGATTGCCTAAAAACTGCTTTGCGTATTCGCAAAGGGAAACTCGTACATCGGATACCCCTTCGCCAAATAAAAACTCACTCATGTTGAGCGCTGTTTTTAAATTTTCACCAACTGTAACATAATCGGCATTGACATAAGCTTCCTGACCGTCAAATAATACCTTGACCCATCCATCGAGCTCTTCAACAACTTCAAGCTCTTCGCCGTATGCTACCATATTGACGATCGGTCCTTCTAAATCAGGAGTGCTTCTGACCTTTAATCCATCTGCTGAAACCGTTGCCAGCTTTTTCACAATCTGTGATGCATAAGTCTTGGCAAGATCTCCGGTAAGCAGATAATCAGTTGTCACATATCCTTCTACCGAACCGGAAACAATATGAGCTTTATTGCCAACTACGTCCAAAATCTCACATCCGGAATCATTGGACATCTTTCCAACGATCTTGCTGCTGTCATCAGCAGTCTCTCGTACATTCAGGTGATCGTCAACGATCGCGATACCCAGATTGGTATATCCATACAGAGTATCTACATCATCCTCTTCCTCACCCTCTGCGGGAAGTGAAATCAGTGATTCAGAATCGACTGCACCTGCTGAAATCATAATACTGTCTGCTGCAGCGGCAGCTTCTGCCTCTGCCTGTATCTCTGCGTTGAGGCTTTCCTCTAAGGCTGCGATCTTGGATCCTTCCGGTGCTGTTCCAGGCTGGGCACTGGGATCAAGCGTTTCCGCATTTGTTTCTGTATCTGAAACTGTCTCTTCGATATTTCCTTCTAATGCTGCTTCATCATTGCTGCTGACAGGAATTTCTGTAAAGGTCATATCCTGTGAGGCATTTGTCTGATCTTCTGTAGTATCAGCCAAAGCGACATTGTCTGCTACCAATGTTTCATATGCTGTAACAAAATCATCTGTTGTATTTACTGTGTCTGTTGTGTCTGATTTTAAATCGTCAGCCATGGAAAAGCCGGCTGTCAACACTGTTTTTTCTTTGTCATCTGATTGCTTCTCAGGTGTCGTGCACATGAGACTTCCTTCTATCAGGGACGCTCCACCGACAGATAACCCGATCGCAAATGTCCTTGCTGACACCGTAGCGCCGGTAACAGCGGTAAGTGCGACCATCCCAATCAGTAACCGAACAATTTTATTTTTCATTTACTATATCCTTTATCTACCTGATATCAGAACAAATACTGTTTTCCTGATACCTTAACATAAAATGTTACAAAAATGTTACAAGATTATTATAGCATAGAATCATTTTACGTCAACCACAAAATAAAATGTAATATCCCCTTCCCCGGCAATACCGTGAAAGAGGATATTTGTTAAGCTTCTACATTATTGAGATACAATACAATGTTGGTTGCATGGTCTGCAATTCGTTCCAGACCGGATACAACATCGGAATAAAGCATTCCGGCTTCGGGAGTACATTCATTTTTGGTCAGACGGTCAACATGTGCCTGCTGAAGCTCTCTCTCTTTTTCATCCACTGCCTGCTCCAGACGCATGATATCTTCCATGTGTTCATCATTGGTATCATGGATGGTATTGATGGAGAACTGGACAATGGTATTGACCATATTGAGCATGTCCCCCAGCTCCTTGATCGCCTCTTTACTAAAGACAAGCTTTCCTTCCTTGCGTCTCTGTGCCGCCTCTGCAAAGTTTTCGGCATGATCGCCAATTCTTTCAATATCATTGACAACGTGGAACAAAGCACCGAGGCTCTTTAAATCCTCGATCGGCAGGGTTGTCTGATTGATCTTTACAAGGTAATCCGTAATGGATTTATTGAGGAAGTTGATATTTTTTTCAACCTCATATACTTCCTTTACGTCTTCATCATCCAGTGTGATCAAGGCATTCATCGCACGGTTCAGATTTTCACTGGCAAGACATGCCATACGCTCGACCTCTTTTAAAACGTCCACAACTGCGGTAGCCGGGTTGAACACGGCTTTTTCTCCAATGTACTTCAACTGGAGATTTTCTCTGTAGTTGACAGACTTTTCTTCACCCGGTACAAGCAGATATGTCAGCTTGACAATCCAGGTAGAGAACGGAAGCAACAGGACAACCTGGAAGATCTTGACGATCGTGTGGGCATTGGCAACGCATCTTCCGGGATTGTCTCCGGAAATCTTGTGTAAAAATGCTAAAACCGGATCCATTCCAAACAGGAAAATAAAGAATACAATGATTGTTCCTATGATATTGAACATCAAATGGATCATAGCAGCGCGCTTTGCATCCTTTTTACCGGTCATGGATGTAAGCACCGCCGGTGTACATGCACCGATATTACATCCCAGAATGATAAACAGACAGATATTTAATCCAAGCAGTCCCTGATTGCACATCAGCAATGCAATACTGACGGTAACAGAGGAGCTCTGTATGATCGAAGTCAGAACTGTTCCGACTAAAACAGCAAGTAAAGGATTTTTGAGGGAGCTTAACATATTGACAACGGCCGGTACATCTCTCAATGCACTCATGGCTGTGCTCAGACTGCTAAGACCTGTAAATAAGACACCAAAACCTAAGATTACCTCTGCAACCTTGACGATCTTGGGATTTTTACAAAACATAACGAAAACCGCACCTACCAATAGGAAAATAGGTGCATACTCAGACAAGTTGAAGGAAACAAGCTGAGAAGTGATTGTCGTACCGATATTAGCACCAAATATAACACCGGCAGCCTGATATAGATTCATCAGACCAGAGTTGACAAAGCTGACTACCATAACTGTACAGGCTGATGACGACTGGATAATAGCCGTAAAAATCATACCTACCAGCATTCCGGTAAAACGATTGGTTGTAAAAAACTCTAAAATGCCTCTTAATTTGGCGCCGGCTGCTTTTTCTATCGCATCACTCATGGTATGCATACCAAATAGAAATAAACCAAGCCCGCCAGCCATCGATAACAAGATGGAACTGCTCATTATTTTACCCATTCCTTATATATATTTTACATTACTTATAATAAAGTATGTAAAAACAAGATACAACATTTATTTTTGATTTCCGATCATTTTCTTTCATTAAAATACCGTGAAGTCTCTTCAATATCACGTCTGATCGCCTCTGTCAGGGCATCGACGGAAGCAAATTTATGCTCTGCTCTTTCAAAATGCTTAAGCTCCACAAAAATATCTTTTCCATATATATCCCTGTCAAAGTCCAGAATGTAGGTTTCGGCGCTCATCCGGTTGCCGTCCTCTACTGTAGGTCTGCATCCGATGTTGGTGACCCCATAGTAGAGCTCTTTATCAAGAAGAACACGGCTGTAATAAACACCATTTGGCGGAAGCAGCTTTTCTTTTTCCGGATAGAGGTTAGCCGTAGGTATCCCGATCGTTCTGCCAAGCTTTTTGCCATCCTCAACCTTTCCATATAAAAAATACGGTCTTCCGAGAAGCTTTTCGGCATTTTCCATATTGCCCTTTTCCACTTCTTCCCTTATATAGGAAGAACTGATCTCCCTTTCACCAAGACGGATCTTGTCCACCTTTTCAAACTGAAAACCATACTTTTCTGACATTTCTTCCAAAAGTGCGGCATCACCCTTACCGCCTTTTCCAAATGAGACATCCGTACCTGCGACAATTTTTCTGCCATTCATCTTGTTAAGCAAAAAATCAGTCACATAATCCTGCGGCAGGACATCTGCCGTTTCCTGTCTGAAAGGATATTCGACAAGATAATCAATCTGCATTTTTGAAAAGACGCTTCTTTTTTCAGCTCTGGTTGTCAATTCCGGCAGCTGTTTTTTACTAAAAAAGGACTCCGGTGACGGGTCAAATGTAAAAACTGCTGTTTTGAGGCCCTGTTTTTTAGCTTCAAAAAGCTTTTCAAAAATTTTCTGATGTCCACGATGGATCCCATCAAATTTACCGACTGCAATCACGGTAGGCTCTGAAATATGAAATTCTGTCGTATGCTCTATGATCTGCAAAATAATACTCCTGCTTTCTGTAATGTCATGCTATGCGTCAATAGGTCGGTAATCCGACTGCTACACCGGGATAAACATTTTATAAGGCTTTAACAGCTTTTCCTCTTCATGGTATGCATAAATTCCATAAAAGCTGCCGTTATCATGATATACCAGCACGCGCTCTCCATCCTGTAGTCCGTCTATATCCCAATCTGCCAAAGCCATCAGCTTTGTGACTGTATTGCCATTTTCCAATATACGCCTGTATTCCGGCCGTATGGTTATCTTTCGCAGATATCCGAAAACACGGTCAACCGGAATAATGATCTCGGACAGTCTGACCTCATCCCGGAGCTTTTCAACCTCCTGTAGTCGGTAAGCATCCGCTAACTCAAACTGTTCCACTCTTGAGCGGGTCAGCTCTTTCATACAGGCTCCGCACTGCAGCTTTTTACCGATATCATCACAGAGTGAACGGATATAGGTTCCTTTGGAACAGGCAACCCGGATAACGACCTCCGGTAATTTCATCTCCAAAATCTCAAGCTCAAATATCTCGATAGGTCTTGGCTCTCTTTCTACTTCTATCCCGGCTCTGGCAAGCTCATACAGCTTTTTGCCATTTTGCTTTAGTGCAGAATACATCGGTGGAATCTGCATGGATTTCCCCTGAAATGACATAACAGCTTCCGTAACCTCTGCTTCCGTCACATGTACCTCATTGTGTGCAAGCACTGTTCCTGTGGCATCCAGCGTATCCGTGACTGTTCCAAGTAACACAGTGGCAATGTATTCCTTGGTCTTGTCTGTCAGAATGTCACAAAGCTTCGTGGCATTTCCAAGACATACCGGCAAAACGCCCTGCGCATCCGGGTCCAGTGTTCCTGTATGTCCTACCTTTTTCTGTCTTAATATTCCGCGCATTTTAGCACAGACATCATGACTGGTATAACCTTTTTCCTTGTTAATAATAATAATTCCGTTTATCATATCCTGTTTCATTCCGATTTTATGATTTGGAAGCCTCATATTCTGCAATCGTTTCTTCCAAAATATCACAGGCGGTCTCGATTGTTTTCAGGCAGCGGTATTCCGGCTTGAAGGACTGCGGTTTGATGTCCTTGCACAGGTGTGAACCGTAAGCTTCTTTGAATTTTCTCATCAGCAATACGGTAACCGGTCTGATCTCTTCACTTTCATGGGCCTTTGTCTCTATATATTTCATGGAAAGGATACTGGCTGCAGCAAGAATCGCTCCACAGGTATTTCCACACTGGATACCTGCACCGTAAACGCCAAGCATCTTCATATCCTCTTCATGCAGTCCGAGATCATAGTAATCATTTCCGGCGCGGATAATTGTCTCTGCGCAGTTAAAATTGCCTTCAAAATAGTATTTTCCAATAACGTCCTTTAACATGCCTTTTTTCTCCTTTTGTATTTTTTTAGCAAAGCAAAAGGCCGACGAAGCGGCCCTGTATTATAGTTGTTTTTTAATTTCGTCCAGTATCGCAGGAACCAGATCTTCCTTATTTCCTTTCATGATGCATCCGGCAGCCCTTACATGTCCGCCGCCACCAAAAACAGAGCAGACCAAAGCCACATCAACAAGCTCTGCACTGCGAAGGCTTCCCTTAAAGCTTCCGTCTTCATTTTCACGTAAAAGGATCGATACATCAACGCCCTGTATATAGCGCATCTGGCTGACAACACCTTCAAAATCCTTGGATGTAACCTGCAGGCGTGCCATATCTTCTCTGGTCATCACCATACTGCATACCAGCCCGTTCAGGGAAATATCGCAATTTTGCAATACATATCCTAAAAGTCTTGACTGCACCAGAGTCTTTTCATAAAAAGTACTCTCGATAAGCTTTGGAAAATCAAAACCATAGCCGATCAGCCATGCTGCAGTCTGCAATGTCTTTGGCGATGTATTGGAATACTGAAAAACACCGCAGTCCTGAATAATACCAAAGTATAAGGTCTCTGCCAGTGTTGCATCCATATAACGTCCGTCCGGATCGGCATACCTGATCAGATCTGCCACAAGCTCACTTGCGGAGCTTGCACCTGCATCAATGTAGCAGGCATCCCCGACACCGGAATTGGTAATATGATGATCGATATTGATCTTGAACCCGGCACTTTGAAAATATAGATAAGCTGCCCCTATCCGTTCTTCTTCCGGAACCGAATCCGCTACAATAAACACATCATACCGCTCATCGCTATGATCGGAAACAATTTCGGAAACACCCTTTACAAAGGCATAGGATTCCAAAACCGGCTCAATGCGAACATCAATCTGTTTATCCGGATATGCTTTTTTTAAAAACTGCCACAAGCCCATGGTAGAGCCGACACAGTCTCCATCCGGATGGACGTGCCCGCTGATACCGATCGACTTTGCATTTTTACACAATTCCAATAAGTGGATCATAGATTTTTATTAACCTCATCAATTTTTCTTGTCATATCCACACCATATGCAATGGACTGATCCATCACAAAAGTTAGCTGCGGCGTATTTCTTAAATTGATTTCTTTTGCAAGACAGTTTTTGATATAGCCCTCCGCACTCTTTAAGCCGGCTAAGGTCTCTGCCTGTGCCTGCTCATCTCCGAGCGTGGAAATCCACACCTTGGCTGTCTTTAGATCAGGTGCAACCTGGACGGCAACCACACTGGTCAAAGGTGAAATACGCGGATCTTTGATTTCACCTCTGATAATGTTAGCCAGTACTCTCTGCACCTCATTGTTGATACGAGTGTTTTTAATACTGTTTTTTCTCATTCTATCTGGGAACCTCTACCATAATATAAGCTTCTACAATGTCGCCTTCCTGCATCTGGTCAAAGCCTTCAAATACAAGACCACATTCAAAGCCTGCCTTTACTTCTTTTACATCATCTTTGAAACGTTTCAGGCTGGCAAGCTCACCTTCGTAAATCTGTTCGTCATCACGTGAGATACGAACCTTGCAGCCTCTTTCAAATCTGCCGTCAAGTACATAGGAACCGGCAATATTACCGATAGCAGATGCCTTAAATAACTGTCTTACCTCTGCATGACCGATTACCTGTTCTTCAAATACCGGATCAAGCATACCCTTCATGGCAGCTTCAACATCTTCGATTGCCTGATAAATTACCTTGTACAGACGTACGTCGACACCTTCACGTTCTGCACTTGCCTTAGCCATTGCATCTGGACGTACATTAAAGCCGATGATGATGGCGTTGGATGCTGCAGCCAGTGAAACGTCGGATTCGTTGATGGCACCAACACCACCGTGGATACATTTAACAACAACCTCTTCATTGGAAAGCTTCATCAAACTCTGTTTAACAGCTTCCACACTACCCTGAACATCTGCCTTGATAATCAGGTCGAGCTCTTTTAAATTGCCTTCCTGAATCTTGGAGAACAGATCATCCAGAGACATTTTAGCCTTGGTCTCTTCCAGCTTCTTCTCTTTATTCTGTGCGATAAAGGTTTCTGCAAAGTTGCGGGCTTCCTTATCGGTATCGTGTGCAATAAAGATCTCACCTGCATTGGGCACATCGGATAAGCCGAGGATCTCAACAGGTGTAGAAGGTGTAGCTTCTTTTACACGTCTGCCCTTATCATCGATCATGGCACGTACCTTACCGTGTGCAGCACCGGCGGAAATAAAATCTCCTACCTTTAAAGTACCTTTCTGTACCAGTACGGTTGCTACCGGTCCACGTCCCTTATCAAGCTCAGCCTCAATTACCAGACCTCTGGCCTTTCTATCGGGATTAGCCTTTAACTCTAAGATCTCGGCTGTCAGGATGATCGTCTCAAGCAGGTCGGAAATACCTTCGCCGCTCTTAGCTGATACCGGAACAAATTCAGTGCTTCCGCCCCAGTCTACCGGGATCAGTTCGTACTCGGTCAATTCCTGTTTTACTCTGTCAATATTGGCATTGGGCTTATCGATCTTGTTGACTGCAACAATGATCTCAATTCCGGCTGCCTTTGCATGGTTGATAGCTTCGATGGTCTGCGGCATAACACCGTCGTCTGCAGCAACTACCAGTACCGCAATATCGGTTGAGTTGGCACCACGCATACGCATGGCTGTAAATGCCTCGTGACCGGGGGTATCCAAAAATGTGATCTTCTGTCCATTGACTGTAACTGTGTATGCACCGATGTGCTGTGTGATACCACCGGCCTCACGGTCCGTTACATTTGTCTTTCTGATAGCATCAAGCAATGAAGTTTTACCATGATCGACATGACCCATTACACAGATAACCGGAGGTCTCTGCTGCATGGTTGCTTCATCCTCTTCATCCTCTTTTAAAAGTTCTTCAATAATATCAACTTTTTCTTCTTTTTCGCAGAGGATTTCATAATCCATTGCGATCTCTTCTGCTGTTTCATACGGGATTTCCTGATTGACTGTCACAATCTGTCCCTGTAAGAACAGTTTTTTAACGATTGCAGAAGGCTGGATCTTCATCTTGTCAGCCAGCTCTTTGATCGTCAGATTTTCGGGAATAACGATCACTTTGATCTGTTCTTCCTCTTTTTCCTCTACCTTCTTTTCCGGTTTGATGAAACGGCCGGGCTTATTCATTTTGCTCTTTGCGTTCATTTCATCATCTTCGTAAAGATGGTCTTTCTTGGAGCGTTTATCTCTTTCCTGTCCCTGACGGCGTTTTTCCTCGTCGCGATGCTTTTCCTGATCCTTGATCGGAGCGTCGACAGCGAAGCCTTTATTGGAGGCACCAGGCTTTCTGAAATTGTTGTTCCCCGGTCTGCCATCTCCTCTGTTAGGGCGGTCATTATTGCCGTAAGGTCTCCGATTATCGCGATTATTCTCCCGATTACCGTCGCCACCGCGGTTATCCTGACGATTGTCCCGATAATCTCCCTGACGTCTTTCTCCGTTGCCCGGTCTGGAATTTCCCTGGAAGTTTCCTTTTCTGTCATCATTGCGGTTGTTGCGATAATCTCCCCTGTTTTCATTTCTGCCTTCATTTCTGTTGCCGCCGCGGTTATCATTGCGGTTGTCATGACGGTTATCACCACGATTGTAATTGTCGTTTCTGTTTTCAGATCTGTTGGAAGCCGGAGCTGCCTTTTCCGGTACACCAAATTCCTCTTCAATGCTGGGAAGTGCTGCCGGTTTGATGATCGGCTTGGGTAACGGTCTGTGCTGCTGTTGCTGCTGGATTACAGGTCTTCCGTTGCCGGGACGGCCGTTATTACCATTGTTGTATCCACCGTTCTGACGGTTGCCGCCATTTTGCGAACGGTTGTTGTTGCCTCGCTGCATAGAGCTGTTCTGCATATTGGAAACAAAGATAATATTTTTCTTTTTCTTGGGAGCTTCAGCAGGCTTTTGTGCATCAGCTTTGGCGCTTTCTGCCTTGGCAGGTTCTGCTTTTGCTTCCGGCTTGGGAGCTTCGGCTTTCGGTGCTTCTGCCTTGGGTGCCTCTGCTTTTTTGCCAAAACGACCTTTTACAAGATCGATCGCCTCATCTTCGATGCTGCTCATGTGGCTTTTTACTTCCATTCCTTTATCATTTAAAAATGTAATTACTTCTTTGCTTGAAACTTCCAGCTCTTTTGCGAGTTCATGTATTTTTATTTTCGCCATATTCTACCTCCGAAATTCATTTGCCGTTATGAACTGATTTTAAGATACTATTTGCAATACCTTCATCTGTAATTGCAATGTTCGCTCTCATCTGCGTTCCGATGAAATGGCCTAAAGTATCTTTATTACCATAAACGACCATTGGAACCTCATAAAATTCACACATATTTCTAAATTGTTTTTTTGTATTATCCGATGCATCCTCTGCAACAACGACCAGATAAGCCTTGCCGCATTTGACAGCCTTTTCTACTGCAAATTCGCCGCTTACCAGATTTCGTCCCTTAGCTGCAATGGATATCATGGATATCACTCTGTCCGGTTTACTCATTCAGCTTATCAAACTCCTTTAACAGTTTGTCATATACTTCATCGGAAATTGCATGCTTTAATGACCGCTCCAGTCCTCTGGACTTTTGTGCTTTTTGAAGACACGAGCGTTCCCTGCATATATATGCTCCACGTCCGTTTCTTTTTCCGGTATCATCAAGCACGATCTCATCTTCCGGTGTTTTGATGACACGCATCATTTCCTTTTTACTTTTCATTTCGCCGCATCCGACACACTGCCGTAACGGAATTTTCTTTGCCATAAAACCTCTTATTCCTCTGTTTCTGAATTTTCAGTTACTTCCTCATCGTCTGAATATTCGGGAGTTTCATTGTATTCATTGTCGCCTTCGTATTCATTTGTATCTTCTGCATACTCTTCGTCATCCACATAATCTTCATCATCCATGTAATCTTCATAGTGGAAACCGGGAGCATCCTTTGCCTGTGTCTCACTCTTGATATCGATCTTGTATCCGGTCAGTCTGGCTGCAAGTCTTGCATTCTGTCCTTCCTTGCCGATAGCAAGTGATAACTGATGATCCGGAACAACAACCTTGGCTGTCTTTTCATCGGGATCTGCAAATACGGCAACGATCTTTGCCGGTGATAATGCATTCTGGATCAATACACCGGGGTTTTCATCCCAGTTGATAATATCGATTTTTTCACCGCGTAATTCATTGACAATGGCATTGACACGGCCACCGTTCATACCAACGCATGCTCCAACCGGATCAACATTGGGATTTTCTGAATATACAGCCATCTTGGTACGGCTTCCGGCTTCTCTTGCAATGCTCTTGATCTCAACAGTTCCGTCTGCGATTTCAGCAACCTCTTCTTCGAAAAGTCTCTTTACAAGCTCCGGATGTGTACGGCTTACGAGCACACGCGGTCCTCTTGTTGTGTTGCGCACTTCCAGTACATATACCTTAACACGTTCGCCCTGTTTGAAGGTCTCGCCGGGAACCATTTCTTTTTCATCTAAAATGGCATCGCATTTTCCAAGGTTGATGCTTGCATTTCTGCCAAGGTATCTCTGGAAGGTACCTGTGACAACATCTTTTTCTTTTTCGAAGTACTGATTGTAAATAATGTTTCTTTCTTCTTCACGGATTTTCTGTACGATAACGCCCTTTGCATTCTGAGCAGCAATACGGCTGAATTCTTTACTTCTGACTTCAATTTTAACAGTATCTCCGACTTTTGCCTTTTTATCGTACTCAAGCGCTTTTTCCAGGGGGATCTGCAAAACATCATCCATCACATCATCTTCGGTTTCAACAACTTCTTTGCTGGCCCATACCATGAAGTCGCCGGTCTCGCGGTTGATCTCAACTGTGATGTTGTCGGATTTGCCAAAATGATTTTTGCAGGCTGTGATCAGGGAATTTTCGATTGCTTCAAACAATACATCTTTGCTGATCTCTTTCTCCTTTTCCAACATATCCAATGCTAATAATAATTCTTTGTTCATTTTTCCTTTTTCCTCCTGAAAATATTGTTATTCAAATTCTATATAGGGTCTGATAAGTGCTGCTTCTTTTCTGCCAAGTGTATATGCTTTTTCCGGTGTCTCAATGGTAAACGTATCTGCATCATATGCAGTCAGAACACCGACGAGCTCTTTTTTCTTGTCAAGCATCTTGAATAAATGGACTTCAATTTCCTTATTCATATTGCGTTCAAAGTCCTTATCCTTTTTGATGGGTCTTAAAAGTCCCGGCGAGCTCACTTCCAATATATAAGCCTCTTCGATAAAGTCCTCTTTGTCCAGCAGATCCGATAACGCCCTGCTGACCAGTTCACAGTCATCCACTGCAATGCCGCCTTCTTTATCAATATAGGCTCTTAAATACCAGTTGCTTCCTTCCTTTACATACTCCACATCTACCAGTTCAAAATTGTTGGCTTCCAAAATTGGTAAAAGCAACGCTTCTGTCCGGCTTTCATATGTGTCTCGTTTTGACATACATTCACCTCTGCTTTTCCTGTGATATCCGACACCACCTCATCCGGTAATATATGGAAATCACAACAAAAAAGTGGACTTGCCAGCCCACTTTCTTACTATCATCATCTAGTTCTTATTCAGTTTACACCTAATAAAAAGGCAATGTCAATAACTAATTGCGTTTTTATTTTAAGGAAACAATTACTGTTTAAATTTTGAGCTAAAAAAGTCCTCATTTTTCAGTAATTCTGGTACATATTTTTTAATATATTAAAATATCTATATTCGTATTCCTTTAGTTTAATATACTGTTGAGCCTCTGTTTCCCCCTTATCTCCAACAGTGCCTGCCTCAATAGCCACCTCTGAGATTTCATTCATCATAGATATATAGTTATATGAATCCTTCTGATCTTCGAAAAGTACAGCTAAATGCTTATTAACCTCATTTATAAGATCCGGATTGGAATTATCTGAATCCAAATTAACAAATGCAATACTATTATCAGCATAATAAATTTCATCTGATACTTCACTTAATCCATTCATATAATTAATTGCAACTCCCGGTTGCACATTATAACAATACACGTTGAAACAAATTCCTTTTCCGGAATCTTCAACCGAATAAGCTTCTAATTGAACTCCTGATGCTACAAGACTATCCCCTTCAAAGATAGGTGTAGCTCTGTACAAAACATGGTTCCCGGTTTGTTTAACATATTTTGCAACCATATCCTCATATGGTTTCATTCCTACTTCATTCAAATAACGTGTTCCTGTAATCAAGTTTTCTTTTGTATCATTACCATTCAGTTGATGTGCAATCAAATGACACCTATTATATAAATAGGCGGGATAAGAATTTACATATCCAGGATACTTTACTGTGAACCATCCTGCAGGCTTTATATTTCCAATATCTTGCCGGGAATCCGGTGGAGCCATATTATCTATCCCAATATTTGCAAATGCAACACCACACCGTCCTAAAGAATCTAATGGTTCATATTGTGCAAAAGACATGGTATCCCTTTTCTGAGAGTTCGTAAATAATGGAATATTTTCATTCAACTCTATACAGGAATTACCAGCATACGAAGGTATACGAATACAGGATACCAGTGAGATATGTCATTTATAACCATTTCCTGATCTTCAATCATATCTTCTTCTATCTCTTTTATTTCCTCCCATAAGTTATTATGTTCTAATGCTATATTTTTATAGGGAACAAAGTCTACAAAGCCTCTTACCCGAAGTTCTTCGCACTCCCAACTCAAAACAAATTTATTATACTTATCCTAGATTATTCACGGCTCAGCCGAAAAACTGGCTGAAAGCCGCATAGTCACTGTATTTTAATTGAATATTGCTTTTCACTTATCAAGTGAATGA
>ONHB01000021.1 GCA_900317505.1 uncultured Lachnospiraceae bacterium
GGTTGGAAGCACTTGAAGAACTACCGTTTGAATGATGATTTCTGTGCTCGGAATATAGAAATGAGGGACGCTAGTCGTAAAAAAACTGGAAGTTCACACCAAAGGGTGTGGCGGATGTTTAAAAACTATAGTCTTACTATTGTTCGTTTATCCGAGTATAATCATGCTGAAACCATATAGAAGGGATAGATGAAGCTATGGAATATATGTCTGCACCGCAGGCAGCGGAAAAATGGGGCATTTCAGAAAGGCGAGTACAGATACTTTGTAAAGAAAACCGAATATCGGGTGCATCTAAACTTGGGTATATGTGGTTGATACCAAAGGATGCAGAGAAGCCCGCTGACGCAAGATACAAAAGAAATTTGAAAACTACACTTTAATCACAAAATCCTGTGATAAGCTATCCTTGGAGGTGGTACTATGCAAAAAATTTTAGTCGTTGAGGACGACTTGGATATTCAAGAACTATTAAAGAGTTTTCTGCAAGAAGCAGGGTACAGTATTGTTTTAGCTAATGATGGCGTGGAGGCTCTTTCCATTTTTTCAGATGTTCAATTTGATTTAATACTGCTTGATATAATGCTTCCTAAAATTGATGGCTTTGCAGTCTGCGAGCTGATACGCAAACAATCTCAAGTTCCTATCATTATGCTGACTGCATTGAATGGTGAAGAAGAACAGATACGAGGGTTGGATATGCAAGTGGACGATTATATTACAAAGCCGTTTTCTATGCCTGTTCTTATTCGTAAAATAGCAGTTGTTTTGCGGCGAAGCATAATAAGTCAGAATCAAGAGCACCAAACTGTTGCATATAAAAATCTTATTTTAGATTTAGATAGTTATTCTGCTTTAGTAAATGGAGAATCGTATGAACTGACCCAACGGGAATTTGAAATATTGCGGGAATTGCTTTTGAATCAAGGGCGTGTTCTCACCCGGCAAATTCTGTTGGAACGCCTTTGGAAATATGATTTTTATGGTGATGAGCGTGTTATTGATACACACATCAAAAATTTAAGGAAAAAACTTGGTATTGATTTTATCCAGACAATCAGAGGGGTGGGATATAAAATTGATAAAGAAAAATAAAAGCAGTCTGCTTATCAAAATATTTATTGTCACTTTTTTATTGACCAGCCTTTGCTGTATGATAACGTATGGGATTATTTCATGGCTTCTTCCAAAAACTTATAGTACAAGTCTTGATGCCGGTTTAGATAGTGCGGTAAATTCACTTCTCGCACAAGTAGAAAATCGGACTCCGATAGGAAGTGGCAATCTTTTTGATGAATTTGTGATGAATCAAAATGGTGTGTTAATCCAATTATTTGATTCTTCAAACCGTGAAATCGAGCTTCCATCACAAAACAGTACAACATTTCCTGTTTTCGTTACAAGTGGTATAGCGATTGAAACCGATGATTCGGCAGCATATCGAGCAACACACAACTATATCTTTACATTTGCAGATACGAATGATGTCTATACATTGGCGGTTGCAGGCAGTGCGCAGGAAGTCAATTTGTTAAAAGATACGCTGGGCGGCGTTTTTCTTATTTTGATATTTGTAATCCTACTTGTTGCTGTGTTGGCTTCCATTGTATATTCTTATTATGTAACCAGACCTGTTCTGCGTATCAGCAATGTATCAAAAAAAATGTCGGAACTTGATTTTAGTTGGCGATGTGAAGAAAATCGAACAGATGAACTTGGAATATTGGCGCGTAGCTTAAATGAAATGTCACAGAAACTATCTGCGTCTATGACAGATTTGAAATGTGCGAATGAGAAACTACAAGCTGATATTGAACGAGAGCGTGCGTTGGAGCAGGCACAATTAGACTTTTTCTCCGCAGTTTCCCACGAACTGAAAACACCCATTACAGTTATTAAGGGACAAACCGAGGGAATGCTTTTGAATATCGGCGATTATCAAGACCGCAATAAATACTTAGCACGTTCTCTGGAAGTCATCAATACAATGGAAAATATGGTACAGGAAATTTTAACAGTTTCCCGTATGAAATCTTCAAAAGTCGAATTAAAAAAAGAAACAATTCAATTTTCCAATATGCTCAAACAGGAATACGCATTGTTTGAAGATTTAATTATCCAAAAAGGTATAGATTGGAATGAAAATATTGCGTCCGATTTGAGCGTTATTGGGAATAAGGCACTGATAAAAAAAGTAATCAATAACTTGATTTCCAATGCGATTTCCTACTCGCCGGAGGGTAGCTCTATCTATTTGACTGCCTTTGCAGAAGATGGAGCGGTTCAATTTTTGGTGGAAAACACAGGTGTTCATATTCCTGATTCAGAAATTCCAAAACTGTTTGATGCATTTTACAGAGTAGAACATTCTCGCAATAAGAAAACTGGTGGGAGTGGTTTGGGATTATACATTGTCAAAACCATTTTAGAACAACATCAAGCAGAATACAGTATAATAAACACCGAAAGAGGTGTTTTATTCACAATTCAATTCTGAAAGCATGAGGCGGTGATAAGCACACTGCCCATGCTTTTTTTACTACACATAAAAAACATATTCATCACAATAGTATCCCAAAAAGGTCTGGTAATATAAAAGCATCAACAGAAAGGAGTTGTTTCAGATATGAAAAAAAAAATAATATTAAAATTCTCGCCTTTGCTATGACACTTTGTGTATCAACGACATTAAGTGCTTGTGCTGCTAACACTGCTGATACACAACAAGCAAACAAGGTAACCTCAAGTAGCTTAGTCTCCGAAGAACAAGCCTATGACAGTAGTGATACTTCTTCTTCCAACTTCACTGCAGAAGCCTATGAAAACGATGAAGTGATTTCCTCGGAGGAACAGGCTAAAGCGGAAGAAAACCGCCGGAATGAAATTGCAGAACAGTATTCCGCTTATGAGCCCTATGGCATGACCTATGATAAAGAAAAAGACCGTTTCTTTTATGACGGTCAGACTGTGCGCTACTTCAAAGATCAGGTAAACGCAGAACACGCAAACTCGTTCTTCTTTGATGATGGTGTTGTGGACGTGGAGCCGATTAAAGACACTAATGGAACCTTAACAGGATTAAAGCAGTCCTCGGATGCTGACTTCAAGATCAGAACGGAAAAACAGGAAGAAATAAAGTCAGAACTTGCTGCGGCTGGCATTACTGGAAGCAGCGGTAGTTTTGAATTGGGTGATCCAAATTATCGTGATAATAGCCTCGATGTCTATACCACATTTGGAATTTCATATGACAAAACCTCTGACAACTGGATATATGATGGAAAAATTATTCATATTCTCTATGATGCAGACCACAACACCTACTGTGACAACAGTGCAAGCGATGGTATCAATCTCAAAGTGATCCGTGACAAAAATGGCAACATTGAAAAACTGGTGAAAACAGAGGCTCAAGAACTTGAGCAGTATGTAAAATAAACCAACCTCTGCCGGACGACGGCAAAAGAAAAAAAGCCGTCGTACAGCAGACATAATTTCATGTGCCTATGAAATGAATGCTTAGATATTCATTAATGAAAAGTCTAATCCCCCAGCTATGCTGGGGAGAATGGAATAGTTGGAAACGGTAAGGATAAAAAAGAAAAACCTCCTGTGATATATTGAGAATGGTGTCGCAAGCCAAACTCAACACAGGAGGTGGTCCAAATGGACAATAGAAGCATATCACACACTAGATGGAAATGCCAATATCATATCGTTTTCATTCCAAAGTACCGGAAAAAGGTATTGTATGGAAAGGTAAGAGAAGATATACGCGAAATCCTAAACACACTATGTAAATACAAAAATGTAGAAATAGTTGCAGGAGCAGTTTGCGTAGATCATGTACATTTAAGTGTTGCAATACCACCCAAATTAAGTATTTCAAATTTTATGGGATATTTAAAAGGTAAAAGTACACTAATGCTATATGATCGTCATCCAGAATTGCAGAGTAAGTGGGATAAAGCATTTTGGGCAAGAGGATATTACGTGGAAACAATCGGTAATATCACAGATGAGGCAGTACAGAAGTATATAAAAGAACAAGCAGAAGAATCAAGAAGAGAAGATTCGCGAAGTGCCGCTTTATAGCGGACCAGTAAAAATGCTTGTGACACCGCCCTGTGGGGCGAGCAGTAATATAGCCCTTTGGAGGGCTTATAGCAAACCACCAGTTGAACTGGTGGTTGCTGACTTTCATATCTGCAAAACAATTATAGTGCATTTTTGTTCTACACGCAAGACAAAAACAAATAGAAATTGTTTCGCAAATTGTATTTTTCATATTAGTGTATGCAAAAAATAAGTTGTTAAACAACAATCTCGAAAAATATCTTATAATATAGTAAAATGAAAGCACAATTTATAAAGAAAGATAAAAATAGACAAGCAGTAAGATAAACTCATGAAAGATCAGACATACAACGCAACAAACAACAGAAAAAACAAATACGAAATTGATATGTGCAACGGCAGCCTGATGGACAAGCTGATTTCATTCTCGCTGCCGCTGATGCTGTCCGGTATTTTGCAGCTGGCATTTAATGCGGTGGATATTATCGTGGTAGGACGTTTTACGGGCAGCAGTGCTCTGGCGGCCGTCGGATCCACAACAGCGCTTATCAATGTATTTACCAATTTATTTATCGGGATTTCACTGGGAGCCAATGTGCTGGCGGCGCGTTTTTTTGCGGCAAGACGGGAACGGGAAATGTCGGAGACGGTACATACAGCGATTACCATGGCACTTGTCAGCGGAATTGTCATGGCATTTGTGGGCGTATTTTTTGCGCGGGATGCACTTATGCTCATGGATACGCCGGCGGATGTGATCGGACAGTCAGCACTTTATATGCGAATCTATTTTGTGGGAATGCCGTTTTTTATGCTGTACAACTATGGCGCTGCGATTTTGCGTGCGGTCGGAGATACCAAGAGACCACTGTTATTTCTGGTGATCTCAGGAACGGTCAACGCCTTATTAAATCTGTTTTTAGTCATTGTTTTTGACATGGGTGTGGCGGGCGTTGCTATTGCAACCGTAATCTCACAGCTTATTTCCTGTGTACTGGTGCTCCGGTGCCTGTGCCTGACACAGAGCTGTTATCAGCTGCGGTTTTCAAAGCTCTCAATTAAAAAAGAATATGTAAAGCAGATTCTGCAGGTAGGACTGCCGGCGGGCATCCAGAGTACAGTCATCAATTTTTCCAATGTACTGCTGCAGTCGTCGGTTAATTCCTTCGGATCCATAGCCATGGCCGGATATACGGCAGCCAACAATATTTTTGGTTTCTTATATGTTTCCGTCAACTCCGTAACGCAGGCATGCATGAGCTTTACAAGCCAGAATATGGGAGCCGGCAAAAAGAAACGTATGGACAAGGTTTTGTGGGAGTGCATGCTGATTTCCGTTGTGTCGGCATTGACACTCGGTATATGTGCATATGTATTCGGACCAGAAATCCTGAAAATCTACACGACAGATGATGCGGTCATTGCCTGTGGAATGGAAATCCTGCTGTATACAACCGTGACATATTTTTTATGCGGCATCATGGACCTGTTTCCCGGAGCCCTTCGCGGAATGGGGCATTCGGCTGTTCCGATGATCCTTTCTGTTATCGGAACGGTGGGCACGAGAATTGTGTGGATTTATGGGATCTTTCCACAGCATCGCTCGTTGAAAATTCTGTTTATTTCCTATCCGACATCATGGATCATTACAATTATTTTGCAGGCGGTCTGTTACTTTTTTGTCCGCCGCAGCGTACATGCCAGGATGTAGTGATGGACTGATCGGGGTGCAGGTGCAAAACGATGATTGTGATAAAAATACACAAAAAAAACCGCCTAAATTTGGCGTAATACCGGAATGTGTCAGACGGAATGTATTAAATTCAGTTCATTGCACAAAACAGTTGACACAGGGTGTCAGAAAGTAGTACATTTTCATAGTAGACAACAGTAGAGGATCCTATATAACAACGATATATTTTCCCTGCTGATAATTATTATATTTTACCAAAAGGAGGTAATTTTTCATGGCAGACGCATGGAGAGGCTTTGTAAAAGATGGCCATTGGGATGTAGATGTCAATGTACGTAACTTCATCCAGAGAAACTACACTCAGTACGATGGAGACGAAAGCTTTTTGGAAGGAGCTACAGAAGCTACTGACAAGCTTTGGGGCAGACTACAGGAATTACAGAAAGAGGAACGTGAACACAATGGTGTTTTAGAGTGCGAGACAGAGGTTGTTTCCAGCCTTACAGCATACGGTCCCGGATACATTGACGAATCTATGAAAGATCTTGAGCAGATCGTTGGTCTTCAGACAGACAAGCCTTTAAAGAGAGCTTTCATGCCTTACGGCGGTATCAAAATGGCACAGCAGGCAGCCAGCACATACGGATATGAAGTAAATCCTAAATATGACAAGATTTTCAACGAGTATCACAAGACTCACAACCAGGCAGTATTTGATGCTTACACAGATGAAATGAAAGTTGCACGTCATACACATATTGTAACAGGTCTTCCTGATACATATGGACGTGGACGTATCGTAGGCGATTACAGACGTGTTGCTTTATACGGTATCGATTTCCTGATCGAGAAAAAGAAAGAAGATAAGAAAAACTGCGGTAACGGAACTATGACAGAAGAAGTTATCCGTCTTAGAGAAGAAATCGCTGAGCAGATCAAAGCATTACAGGGAATGAAAGAAATGGCTAAGATTTACGGCTATGATATTTCAGGTCCTGCTACCAACGCAAAAGAAGCAGTTCAGTGGTTATACTTCGGTTACTTAGCAGCTATCAAGACACAGAATGGTGCAGCTATGTCAGTTGGACGTATCTCTACATTCCTTGATATCTATATCGAAAGAGACTTAAAAGAAGGTACATTAACTGAGAAAGAAGCTCAGGAATTAATCGACCACATGACAATGAAATTCCGTATGGTTAAATTCGCTCGTATCCCTTCATACAACCAGTTATTCTCTGGTGACCCTGTATGGGCTACTCTTGAAGTTGGTGGTATCGGAATGGATGGACGTCATATGGTTACAAAGAACGACTATCGTTTCCTTCATACTCTTGAAAACATGGGACCGAGTCCTGAACCCAACTTAACAGTTCTGTACTCAAGCGCTCTTCCTGCAAACTTCAAGAAATATGCTGCTAAGATTTCTGTTACAACATCTTCTATCCAGTATGAAAATGATGATGTTATGAAACCTATCTGGGGCGATGACTACAGCATCTGCTGCTGTGTATCTGCTACTCAGACCGGTAAGGAAATCCAGTTCTTCGGTGCTCGTGCTAACTTAGCTAAATGCTTACTTTACGCTATCAACGGTGGTAAAGATGAGAAACATCTGGACAAAGATGGCAAGCATATGCAGTGTGGTCCGGAAATCGCACCGATCACTTCAGAATACCTTGACTTCGATGAAGTTATGCACAAATATGATATCATGCTTGACTGGTGTGCAGCTCTGTATGTAAACATCCTGAACCTGATCCACTACATGCATGACAAATATTACTATGAAGCAGCTGAGATGGCTCTGATCGATACAGACGTAAGAAGAACATTCGCTACAGGTATCGCAGGTCTTTCACATGTAGCTGACTCACTTTCAGCAATCAAATATGCTAAAGTAAAAGTTATCCGTGATGATCAGGGATGCGCAGTTGACTTCGAAACAGAAGGCGACTTCCCTAAATATGGTAATGATGATCCCAGAGCAGATGAATTTGCTGTATGGCTTCTTAAGACTTTCATCGAAAAGATCAAAAAGAACAAAACATACAGAGATTCAGAGCCTACAACATCTATCCTTACTATTACATCTAACGTTGTATATGGTAAAGCTACAGGTGCTCTTCCTGATGGTAGAGCTGCTTACACACCTTTTGCTCCTGGTGCTTCACCGTCATACGGCGCAGAACAGAGCGGCTTACTTGCATCTCTTAACTCTGTAGCTAAATTACCTTACGAGTATGCATTAGACGGTATTTCAAATACTCAGACAATGGCTCCTTCAGCTCTTGGTCATGACCTTGATGAGCAGAAGAATACTCTTGTAGGTGTACTTGATGGATACTTTGATCGTGGTGCTCATCACCTCAATGTTAACGTATTCGGTACAGAAAAATTATTAGATGCTCAGGCACATCCTGAAAAACCTGAATATGCAAACTTCACAATCCGTGTATCTGGTTATGCTGTTAAGTTTATCAGCCTGACAAAAGAACAGCAGGATGATGTTATTGCAAGAACATGCCACAAGAAACTTTAATCTTAACTGATTGATAGAATCAATGGTATTTATGGGGTCGGGCAGTATTGTCCGACCCTTTTTTGCTCATACTAAAGAAGTAATTGATAGATAACCGTTTTTACGGCGGTATTATATGATTGCCAAATTTTAAGGCTGCCTGCAAGGCAGAGAATGGAGATAGTATTATGATCAAAGGTAGAATTCATTCGTTAGAATCTTTCGGTGCGGTAGATGGCCCCGGAATTCGATATCTGATTTTCCTGAAAGGCTGTAATATGCGTTGCCAGTATTGCCACAACGTAGACACCTGGAATCCAGAAGCAGATAATTTGCAGACGGCAGATGAACTTTTGGATAAAGCAGAGCGTTTTCGCAGCTATTGGGGCAAGGATGGCGGCATCACGGTAAGTGGTGGCGAAGCTTTATTACAGATTGATTTCCTCATTGACCTGTTTAAAAAAGCACATGAAAGAGGAATCAACACAAATCTGGACACTTCAGCTCAGCCTTTTACAAGAGAAGAGCCCTTCTTCTCCAAATTTAATGAGCTTTTAAAATATACAGACCTTGTGATGCTCGATATCAAACATATCGATGATGAGGAGCACAAGAAGCTGACAGGACATACCAACAAAAATATTCTGGACTGTGCGAGATATCTTTCAGAAAAAGGTATCCCGATGTGGATCCGTCATGTCCTGGTGCCGGGCATTACCGACAAGGATGAATATCTGATCAAAACAAGAGAATTTATTGATACGCTGGATACTGTCATGAAGGTGGAAGTACTGCCGTATCATACTCTGGGTGAATACAAATGGAAAGAGCTTGGTATTCCGTACAAACTGGAAGGCGTGGATCCTCCTACAGATGACCGCGTTCAAAATGCTAAAAAGATTTTGGAATTTTCCAAATATTAAAAATAAAATCAATAAAAAAGGACTTCAACAGAGGTCCTTTTGTTGTATAATGGTGGATGGAAAATATCAACAATATCAGGAAACCCAACAAAGAACAGGAACGGAAAACATGTGGACAGTTGTACGAATAGATGAAGCTGATTACGGATGCGAAGAACGCATGCCCGGAGAGCCGTTGATGGCACTTGTTACAGTGCAGAGTGATGACGGAAGAATGGGGCAGATCCAGATGGTAGAGGAATGGCTGCAAAGTCAGGAAATCGATGAAGGAGACGAATGGCCCGAAGATATAGATGAAGTCTCTATGGGGATGTTGAGAGCAGAAAGCCAGATGGAATTTATGAACCAGTACTTTGAAGCCATAGAGGAAATGGAAGGAGAAGATACAGAAAATGATTAAAGGGATACATCATGTTTCCATGAAATGCAGTAATCAGGAAGACTATGAAAAAACAATACACTTTTATAAAGATATTCTGGGGCTTTCGGTAGCAAGAAGCTGGAATGCAGGAATTATGCTTGATACCGGGGCGGGACTGATCGAGATTTTCAATGATGGAGAAGAAAAGCTTGATAAGGGCGTGATCCGTCATTTTGCATTTGCTGTTGATGATGCAGACCGATGTATCCATACTGTAAGAAAAGCCGGTTATGAGGTCTTTGTGGAGCCAAAAGATGTTGTGATCGCCTCCAATCCGCCTTTTCCGGCCAGAGTGGCATTTTGCTACGGACCGCTTGGAGAAGAGATTGAATTTTTTGAAGAGAAATAGTAAAATGTCAGATACAGATACAGATACAGATACAGATACAGATACAGATACAGATACAGATACAGATACAGATACAGATACAGATACAGAAGGGATAAGACACCATGGATAAAATCTGGGAATTTTTTGATGATCTGAATGAAGTAGTTTATGTTACGGATGTAGATACCGATGAAATCGTTTATGTCAATAAAAAGACGTTGGAATTGTACGATCTGCAGTCCGTGGATGATATAAAAGGAAAGAAATGCTATGAATTGCTGCAGCGGAGCCTTACACCATGTGCATTCTGCAACAATGACGAGCTTAAAGAAGGAAGATTTAAGGAGTGGGAATATCTCAATCCGGTTATGAAAAGATCCTATATCCTCAAGGATACCATCATCAGGGATGGTGATAAAAGATACCGGATGGAGTTAGCCATTGATAACAGCTCAAAGGAGCGGAACTATCAGATGATGCTCCAGCGCCAAAGCCTGGAGGTCATGGCCAATGAAGGAATGCGTTTAGCGCTGCATGCCGAAACTCCGGATGAGGGAATTGCCATTATCATTGAATATCTTGGCAAGGCAATGATGTGTGACCGGACCTATATTTTTGAAAGAAATGAATCCGGTGGGGATGACAATACCTATGAATGGGTGGCTGACGGAGTGACACCCGAAAAGGACAATCTGCAGAATCTGCCGCCGGAGGTATGTGCCAACTGGTATCGCAACTTCCGTGAAGATAAAAACATCAATATCCGCAATCTGGAAGACATTCGTGAAAGTGATCCACTTCAGTATGAAAATCTGAAACGCCAGAACATTCACTCCCTTGTGGTAGTGCCGTTGTATGACGATAAGAAAAATATCGGATTTTACGGTGTGGACAATCCGCAGGATGATTCGTTTGAATATGCGCAGAACTTTTTAAAGCTGGTTGGTATTTTCATTGTATCATCCTTGAAAAGAAGAAATCTGTTGAGACAGCTTGAGACGATGAGCTACAGCGACCAGCTGACGAAGCTTGGCAACCGTTTCGCAATGGAACAGTATCTGACACAGTTTGATGCTGATGAAGGTCTGGGTGTCGTATATTGCGATATTACGGGCTTAAAGAGGGTCAATGACAGAGAAGGGCATAAAGCAGGTGACCAGCTGATTTTGAGGGCCTGTGAGAGCTTAAAAGAGGTCTTTGGAGATTGTGGGCTGTTCCGGATCGGCGGCGATGAATTGTTGGCTCTGTGTCCGGACGAAAATACCGATACACTTGAAGCAAAAGCAACCTTATTGAGAGAGACTGCCCTAAAGCATAATGTTGTGCTGGCGGTAGGCGCCGTATGGCAGAAACCAATCAAAGGCAATATTGACAAGGCTCTGATGGAATCGGAGAAGTTTATGTATGAGGATAAGGCTTTGTATTACAAAAACAAGGCGGATCTTGCCAGATAATTGTAAATAGTATGAAAATCAAAGATCGCCCGTCCATATGTCGTATGGCCAGGCGATCTTTTGATTCGTGATTTGTTATGCTGACAGTCAGCAATATATTAGGAATACAGGATATCAGTTTATCTGTGTGTTATTTTATCTGTGAATCAGACGGATAAATCCATTCATCAGTAGAACCGATCTTACCACCGGTGCTCGTCATCTGGCGGACGCGGATACGGTCTCCCTCCTGCAACTCATAGTGGTAGGTCAGCAGGGCGTGTTCGTCGACAAATTTGGTTTCCTGTTTATGGCCGTTGATAAAGATGCTGCTTGCCTCGGTAAAGTGGTCCCCGGTCACAACAACGACATCGGTTCCCTGACGGACATTGTCAATGGTGATCGGATAAAGACCAAGCTGTAATTTGGAGGCTGAATACCGGTCTACACCGCCGTAGATGTATTTCTCTCCATACAGCATGTCATATTCTAAAAGATGCAGGTTTTTATCATAATAAGGATTGTTGGAATACATCTGGTGGAAACGTGTCAACACACCGTTGGTGTCACCAAGCTTTGATAAAATATGTGCAGAAAGCTGGTAGGCTGACAGATTTTTATTTTTGGCCTCCAGACCGATATTATCCCAGACAACATAGGCTGTCTGATAGGTGTTCTGATACTGGAGCGCACTGTCTGTGATATCCAGTGTCGGCAGATGGTCGCCAAAAAATACGATGACGGTATCTTCGCCAAGCGCATTGACCTCATCAATCAGCTCTTTGATAAACTGATCTACCTCGTGGCATTCATTGATATAATATTCAAAAGCGTTTTTGGTGCCTTCATTCTTTTCTCCGTAAAGCTCGATGGCATAAGGTGTTTCCGGAGCTTCGGTCGGGTATTTTCCATGTGACTGCACGGTAATGGTATAGATAAAATCTTTTTCAGGAGTGGATTTCATCCGCTCGATGATCTGTCCGGGAAGGATGCTGTCCTTTACCCAGCCGATGGAATTATATTCCAGATCATTCATATATTCTACCGGATCAAATACATCAAAACCAAGATGCTTGAAAACCTGATTTCTGGAATAAAACGTACCACGATTATTGTGGATAACGGCTGTGGCATAGCCTTCCTCCTGCAGATTGTATGCTATGCTTTCACAGTTCTGTTCCTTCAGGATCGTCTTGTAGGGATATTCGCAAAGAGCAAAATAATCCATGCTCATACCGGTCAGTATTTCAAATTCGGTATTGACGGTTCCGGCACCGAAGGCAGGCACGGTCAACAAGCCGGAGGAATAGTTTTTGATCAGCTTGTGGAAATTGGGCATGGGATCCTCGGAATAGGAGTAATAACGCATATTGTTAACATCAAAAAAGGATTCCAGCTGCACGAAAATGACATTAGGGTCGCAATCGGTTTCCTGATAAGCGGAAACGTCATATTTCCGGAGTGAATTTTCAATGGTTTCAACACGATGCTCAGAATAAGCTATCGGTTTCTGGATACCGGAATCCAGCACGCTGTCAGTAAAACAATATACAAAGCCATGATAAAGGTAGGTCAGTGTGATATTACCGGTGTGCTTAAACTGCTTTTTGCCGGCATAAACACACAAAACGCCACAGGCCATAAATAAAAACAGGAACAGCATATCCCGCACGATGTGCACGCGACGGTCGATTTTGGGTACACGTTTGCGGATATAAACGGTGATCAGTGTACAAAGTCCCAAAAAGACAATAGCGCCTGCAAGCTGCGGAATTCCCATATATTGACGGATGATACTGGAAACAGAAGAGAGCACCTTAATATCATTAAAAGAAAATGGTGAAACCCTGTTTAGCAGGATCATATAGTTGGCAATTCCCAAAATCAGCCATATCAGGCTGAAACAAAAAATCCAGAACAGCCGCTCACGGAAGAGCAGACAGACGGAAAGCATCGCCATGAGCAGACCAACATTGATCAGATATGCTAAGGGCGCCTCTTTTATAAAATCGAAACCGCCAAAGAATGACTTGCGGTGAAGGCATTCGATAATATAAACTTCAAAGAAGGGAATAATAACAATGAGAGGTATGATGTTTTCATTGCATTTGCGAAAGACATTTTTGATTTTCTGAAACATATATATTTTCCTTATACTATAAAATCATTTGTTCCTGATGCAATATATAATTGCCCGGATATATTGCTTATTTTAACCACAACATCAGTATTTTAACATAATTTAATAAAAAGTAAATTATAAAGACATGGGTAAATAGCAATAAAAAATTTGTAATAATTTTTTAAAGATTTGGTAAAAATGTAAAAATCAAGTGTAATTTTGTAAAATGAGATATATAATAATAGAAAAAAGACGTAGAAAAAGGACAATGGAAGTGTCCTGAGAGGATATAAAAATGATGGTTATTGATTCACATATACAGATCCCGTTTCACGCAATTTCGATAGATGATCTGTGGTGGTATAAAGCACGAGAAAAAGAAGATGATGTACAGGCCTGCGATAGTGTATTTGGAGGCATTTTTTTATGGTCTGAGGCCTATTATACGGAAGTTGCCAAGATTGCGGGCTGCGCTGTGGCACGTTATCTGATGGGCGGGCAGCAGGTATACAGCTATCCGCTCGGCGGAACCGACGAAGAGCGCAGACAGGCAGTGGAGATCCTGTTAAAGCTTTCGCATGAAAAAAATGAGAAGCTGTACATGTCACTCTTTTCTGAAAAACAAAAGGAGCACATGCTGCAGTACTTCCCCGGCATGTTTGAGATTGACGGGATCAGGGATCGGTATGACTATGTTTATGAGACCGAGAGACTTGCCAATCTGAAAGGAAAAAAGCTGGCGACCAAGAGAAACCATATCAACCGCTTTTTGGAGCAGCATGACTGGAATTATGAGCGGATCACGCCTGATAATAAAGAGCTGTGCTGGGAAATGGAGCAGAGCTGGTTTGAGCTTCATATACAGGAGCCGGGGATTGAAAAGCGTGAGCTGGAGGCTGAAAGAAAAGCAATCCGCACCGCACTTGACCACTATGAAGAGCTTGCTTTATCCGGCGGTATCCTGATGGCGGATGGCAGAGTGGTGGCTTTTTGCATTGGTGAAGAGCTCAATCCTGAGACTATGGTCGTGCATTTTGAAAAGGCCTATCCGGACGTACAGGGAGCCTTCCAGATGATCAACCGCGAGTTTGCCAGAGATAACTGTAAGGCTTATAAATATATCAACCGCGAGGAGGATACCGGTGATATGGGGCTTCGCAAAGCTAAGCTGTCCTATTATCCGGATATGTTTGCAAAAAAATATTATGCGGTCGAAAGCAATGTCACACATGCGACAAGGCAGGATGAAGCGCAGATCATTGATCTGTGGCACAGCTGTTTTGGGGATGATGAGACATATATCCGTTTTTACCTTGAAAACCGGTTTGATGATGAAAATATGCTCTGTATCCGGGACAAAGGAAAAATTGTTTCCATGGCAAGCTTTTTGAAGACATCTTTGAAATGGCCGGGAAAGGATGAGGAAACAGAGGCTCTTTATGTATATGCGGTAGCAACTGATCCGGCATACAGGGGGCGTGGTTATGCGTCGGATATCATTAAGCATGCATCTGAAAAATGGAGAAAACCGCTGATCCTGCAGCATGCATCAGAAACATTGCAGACATTTTATGAAAAGCTTGGCTTTGTAAAATGCTTTAAACGTTATTTGTACGACTATGAGGCAGTGAGACTGGATGGAAAGGATGCAGCGAATGTAGCGGCAGTTGGTAATATAGATGTCGATATGGAGATAATACCGGAGGTGACTTTGGATATCATCAAGGATTATCAGAAAAAAAGAGATGCTTTCTTTGAGACCAGACCTTACGTGCGCTGGGATCTGGATGCCTTATCCTATGCCTTGCATGAAAATGAAGAATCCGGAGGCTATCTTGTCAGGGCCGGTGAACAATATCTGATGTGCCGGGTAGAAAATGATGCTGTGCGTATTGTGGAAGCGCTGGTGCATTTTGATGACTTACAGGATGCTTTCTGGCAGAAGATACTGCAAAAGCTTTGTGAAAAAGAGAACTGCGATATTTTGTGGATCCACAACCGGGGCGGTATGATGCTTCCGACAAAGTCCATAGACGGGCAGCAGATCGAAGATATGAAAAAAAACAGTTACCTTGGACTGACGCTTGATTAAGCGTTAGTCCCGGGTAACTGTTTTATATTGTACCGGTTTATTCAAAAGCTTTTTTAAAGCCGGTCTGACGGTGGAGCCAGGAAAGTGCCAGATCCTTCCAGGGCTGGATGGCATCCACAATCTGTGTTTCGTCATGGGCTGTCATATAATTGCCAAGTGCGAGGCCATGACCACCGTCGCCAAAGATATGCAGCTCATACGGAATGTGGAATTTTTCAAGGGCAGTCACAAATTTGATCGCATTGGACGGAAAGATCAGTTTATCCTGCGCCGTATGCCAGATAAAGGTCGGAGGCGTATCGATGGATACCTGATTTTGCAGGGAATAAAATTTTTCCATTTCCTTGGTATAGGAACCGCCAAAGATGTAGGCATTCATCGCTGCTTCAAAGTTGACAAAATAGCGCTTTTCGCGTTTATCCATGACAAAAATCTGCTCTAACGGCATGTTGGGATGGATCATTTCATATTTGATATCGGTAATCTTCATATCGGGTGTCGTGCCAATATCCAGATGGTTGGAGGATGAGGCAAGATCCAGTACCGGGTAGCCTAAGATCATTCCGTTTGGACGGATCAGCTCAGGACAGTCGGCATATTCGGGAAGCTGCAGCGCGTTATTCCAGAAGACGCCGAGAGAAGCTGCCACGTGGGCACCGGCAGAAAAACCACAGACATAGATCTGATCGGAATTGACATGCCACTCCTTGCTGTGGCGCCGTACATAGGATACGGTATCGGCAAGATCCTTTAACGGACCGGGCATCGGTGCAAATTCATTGACGCCATAATGCAGCACGATCGTATGAAAACCGGCAGCAACAAACTGAAGTGCGATCGGCATGGATTCGCGGTCGGACAGATAACGGTATCCGCCGCCCGGACAGATGATGACCACCGGACGAATCAGGTTGTGCTGAAAATTTTTGGAATCTTCAATGATATAGGTATCAATAAAGACCTTACGTTCTTTTGAGATAAATATTTTCTTGCAGTTCATAGTAAAATCCCCCTTAAACCCTTCTTCCTGCTGTTGAATATTTTTTCAATAATTCATCAATATTATCCTCATCTTTGATCACGTCAGGACCGCCAAGGCTGTGCTTTAAGCCCTTGCCTTCCAAAAAGCGGTAGGCGATCATAAAAGTAGCGTCATCAAAGGAAGTGAAAAATTCACTGTTAATACGGTCAATCTTTTCGGCGGTTGTCATGGAAGAGAGCGTATCGGAAAAACGGAAGACCTCTTCAAAGGCATATGTGGCGATTGTCTCCTGCTGACGGATATCGGATGTGATCTCCTGAACATGGAAGACATACATGTAAACGCGCAGCCACTGCGTGCGGCCGGGAAACCATTCATATACCACGTTGTATTTCTGATTCATACTCTGTACTTCACGGTTCCAGATCTCTGACATATAGGAAGAGTTTGTGATATTTTGTATCTGGCTGTCGGTAAGACAGAGATTGTATTTTTCGTTAAAATCACAGATGATCTTTTTGCGTTTCTTGATAGCCTTCGGCAAGGAATCATACTTTACGGAGCTGTCTTGGGAGTCAGCTGTCTGTTTTTGATGTTTCTTTTTTTCAAATGCAGCACCGGCTGAGCGGTTCTCCTTATCCCAGCGCTGGGGATCCCAGCCGTATTGTTCCTCTCGTTTCTTGGCTTCTTTATCTTTTTTCGCATTGATGATCAGGTATGCAATAATGCCGATTACAGCGATAATTCCAAGCGGACCGAGGATGGATGCCACAATTCCAAATGCTATGCTGGCAAACATGATAAATTTGAAAGCATCGGCATGCCGGTTGTCCGGATCTGTTTTGTTGTAAAGTAATATGATAAATATAATAAAAGGTACAATTCCCATATTTGTAAGCTCCTTTTGACTCTGATATCATACTATCATATTTAAAATTTGTTTTAAAGGACAAGAATGACAATATTGGTTTTCCTTGACGGAAGAATTTGTTATAATGATGCCAGCGCAAAAGTAAAATAAGATACATGGAGATAAAAAAGATAATAGCAGGAAAAAAAGATAAAAATAAATAATGAAAAGAACAGATTATAAGAAAAAGAAATCAATAAATCAATAATAATAGAAATCAATAAAATAGAAATCAATAATATATAGAAAAACAGATGCAAAAAATAATAATAGTTCAGGAAGGAAACAATAATATTATGAAAAAATACCGGAGAAAACTGTTTTTGATTTTAATAACAACATTTTTAATACTGGCTTTTACCGGCTGTGGTAAAAAGGACGACAGTGCAGATGCCCAGACGCAGACCTATTCGCAGACAGACGGATCAATCGAGGATTCGGTTTCTGTGCTTCCGGCGGGAGAAGATGCCCGGCCGGTTGTTGTGGGTGATATTGATGTGAGCGGCAATGCGACAGGCAGCGATGCCGATGCAGAAGTATCCATGCCGGAAGAAAAGCCCGGTGTTGAGTATTCCGAGGATCAGCTTGAGACCGTGTATACAACCTCGACAGTCAATATCCGCAGTGGTAAGGGGACAGATACCGAGGTTTATCAAAAGGTAGGACCGCATACGGAGCTTTCAAGAGTGGCCGATGATGGTGAGTGGAGTACGATTTATCTGGATCACAAAGAATACTATGTGGCAAGTGAGTATCTGAGAGTCAAATCCGGTGACAGCAACGGCTATGTGGTCGTGATCGATGCCGGACATCAGGCTAAGGGCAATTCGGACAAGGAGCCGATCGGACCCGGTGCAACTGAAATGAAAGCCAAGGTTGCGGGAGGCACAAGCGGTAAAACGAGCGGACTTGCCGAGTACCAGCTGACATTGCAGGTGGCATTGAAGCTGCAGACAGAGCTGGAGACACGAGGATATGATGTTATCATGGTACGCACGACCAATGATGTGAATATCAGCAATGCGGAACGGGCGGCAGTGGCCAATAATGCGGGCGCGGATGCATTTATCCGTATCCATGCAAACGGTTCAGATGATACTTCGGTAAACGGTGCCATGACGATCTGTCAGACATCATCCAATCCGTACAATGGAAATCTGGCTTCCAAGAGCAAAGCGCTTTCGCAAAATGTGCTGGATGCTTTTGTAGCGGCAACCGGATGCAAAAAGCAGTATGTCTGGGAGACAGATACCATGAGTGGCATCAACTGGTGTCAGGTGCCGGTGACCATTATAGAAATGGGATATATGACCAATCCGACAGAGGATTCCAATATGGCGAGTGAGGATTATCAGAATAAGATGGTCATGGGAATTGCCAACGGAATAGATGAATACCTTGGAAACTGAAATGCCTTTAAAAGCCGGTAATCATAGAAAGCACGGAAATTTTAAAGTGGAGTATAAAGTTTTTAAATTTTCTTCCGATAAACATTATAAGACAAAGCGTATTCCAGGGAAGGAGGGAGTCTTATGCGTATCGGAAATTACCAGATGATACAGCAGATTTACAATACAACAAAGCCCACAGGTACGACGAAAGCACAAAAAAAAGGATTTTCTGATGTAGTTTCTATTTCCAGTGCGGGAAAGGACGCAACGGTTGCAAAAGCAGCTGTTATGGCTTCGCCTGATGTCAGGACAGAGCTTGTGGATTCCATCAGATCCCGCATGCAGGCAGGAACTTATGATGTGAGTGCCGATGATTTTGCAGACAGACTGGTCGCAAAATTCAATGGAGAGTTTTAATTCCAATCATGAAATAAAATTATTATGAAATTGAGGTAATTCCAATGGCTAGTCTTATGGAAAATTTAATGGATCTGTTAGAAAAAGAAAACAGTGAATATGAAAAGTTATTGGAATTATCCATGGAAAAAACTCCGGTTATTATCGAAGGAAATATTGAAAAGCTGGAAAAAATCACGGATGATGAAAATATTATCGTAAGCAGAGTTAATATGCTTGATAAACAGCGCATGCAGGCAATGCAGGATATTGCCAATGTATTAAACAAGGATGTTGAAAGTTTAAAACTTGCACAGCTTACCGCTATGCTTTCTCAAAGACCGCAGGAGCAGAAAAGGCTTGCAGCCATTCATACCAAATTGAAGATCACGACCGAACAGCTTGTCCGTGTCAACGAACACAACCGTGATCTGATCGCACGTTCACTGGAAATGGTTGAATACAATATGAATGTGATCAAGAGTATGAAATGTGCTCCCGAGACTGCCAATTACACCAGAGGAGCTTACAGCGCCGGAAGTGTCATGGGAAGCGAGCTTAAGAGCTTTGATACAAAGCAATAGCCTTATGAGGTGATAATATATGTCATTATTCGGAAATTTATACGTCGGAAACAGCGGACTGCAGACCAGCCAGAATGCCCTCAATACCGTAGCCCACAACCTTACCAATGTGGACACGAAGGGATATACCAGACAGCAGGTAGCACAGTCCGATCGTACATACAATACAATATCCATCAACGCATCGATCGTTTCTAATAAGCAGACGGGACTGGGTACTTATTATTCTGAGACCCGTCAGGTCCGGGATTATTTCCTGGATCAGACTTATCGCGAAGAAAACGGTCGTTTGTCTTTCTACAATCTGACCTACAATACATTTAAAGAGGTAGAAAATACACTCGGAGAGCTGGATGGGGAATCGTTCAATGATTCACTGACACAGTTTTGGGAGTCGATTGAAGAGCTTGCCAAAGAGCCGTCAAGCAGTGTTAAACAGGGGCTGTTTGTACAGCGTGCCAATCAGTTTTTGAACCGCGCCAAGGCAGTTTATACAGACCTGTCCCAGTTGCAGGATAACCTCAACAAGCAGGTCAAGGAAGACGTCGATCGTGTCAATGAGATTTCAAAAAGAATTTATGAATTGAATAACAATATCTTAAAGATAGAATGTGCAGGCATAGAGCAGGCCAATGACTTAAGGGATGAAAGAAATGCACTCTTAGATGAATTGGGCGGCCTGATGAACATCAGCTACAAGGAAGACGTAGACGGAGCTGTGGTGATCAAGGCAGAAGGGCATGCACTGGTTACCCGTGGAGCTTACTACGATATGGCGCTGTATGCGGATCCCAGCAACGGACTGTATACACCTTATTGGAGACAGGATGCCAGATTTGATGAAGCAGGCAATCCGGATCTGACCAACTGCAAGGTATTTGATCTGACACAGCCGATTTCGACAGCACGCAATACGGATGTGGGAGGTATCAAGGCAGAACTGCTTGCGCGCGGTGATTCCAGAGCCAATTATACCTATCTGGATAAGCCGGATTACAACCAGACGACTGCACAGTCCGTAATCATGAATGTTCAGGCAGAATTTGATTCCCTGATCCATTCTGTTGTAACCAAGGTCAATGAAGTCTTTGCCCAGTCTGCTGACAAGGACAATGGCTATCTGGTAGATAAAAATGGCAATCCGTTGCAGATCTTCCAGAAAATCGCATCCGATGGATATGATGCAGCCGGCAATTATATTGCAGAAGATCCAAACGAGGAAAAAGGAACGACTTTATATACGGTAGCCAATCTGACGATCAATTCAGATCTTATGAAACAGGCTACACTTATTGGTCTTGTCAAACCGGATCAGAAAGAGGACTTTGAACTGATCAAAAAGCTGCAGGATGTTTTTACAACAGAGGATTATGTATTAAATCCCAATACCGTGACAAAGACCAACCTGATCGATTTTTATTCCAATCTTGTCTCACAGATCGGCAGCAGCGGTTCTGTATTCAAGAGTGTATACAACAATCAGGAGACTACGGTCAACAGTACGGAATTTGCAAGGCAGCAGGTCGTTGGTGTATCAGATGAAGAGGAATTAAACAATATGATCAAATTCCAGAATGCATACAATGCCAACAGCCGTTTTATCAATACTGTGAATGAAATGATCGAACATATTATCAATACACTGGCTGTTTGATCTGTTTTACCGAAGTGATGGATAAATACAGCCGGATGCAATAACAGACAGGTATAATAAATTTAAGAAATAAGCAAGGGTAGAAAGGAGAAGTATTATGGCTTCTACATTTTTTGGCTTAAATATCGCATATA
The DNA here is from genome assembly GCA_900317505.1 of uncultured Lachnospiraceae bacterium. Lineage (GTDB taxonomy): Bacteria > Bacillota > Clostridia > Lachnospirales > Lachnospiraceae > UBA2882. Next base: position 21,665 of record ONHB01000021.1, read on the forward strand.
CAGGCTTGACGGCAGCCAATGCTTCTTTGAACACAACGGCTAACAACATTTCCAATGCCAATACAGATGGCTACTCCAGACAGCTTGTCAATCAGCAGGCAGCCAACAGCCTCCGTACATATACGACATATGGATGCTCCGGTGCCGGTGTTGAAACAACATCGATCGAGAGACAAAGAGATGCTTTTTATGATTTTAAGTACTGGAACAACAATGCCAATAAGGGAGAGTTTTCGGAGCTTGAATACTATATGAAGCAGATTGAAGATGCTTTCAAGGATGATTCTACGGTAGACGGTTTCTCCACAATCTTCCAGAAAATGTACACGATGATACAGGAGCTGGACAAAAATTCAGGCGATCCGGTTACCAAGACACAGTTTTTAGGCTTTGCCGGAAACCTGACCTATTATTTCAACAATATGGCCGGAAAGCTTACCACACTTCAGTCGGACTGCAACCAGGAATTGAAAAATGTGGTTTCGCAGATCAACAGCTATGCAGAAGAAATTGCATCTCTTAACCAGCAGATCAATGTTATCGAGCTGTCAGGTTCCATGGCCAATGAGCTTCGGGACCAGAGAGATCTCTTGATAGATAAGCTGTCAGAGCTGGTGGACGTTACGACAGAGGAGCAGCCGGTTTATGATACCAACAATTCCGGAAGAGAAACCGGTGCGACACGTTATGTGGTAAAAATTGCCGGTGGACAGACACTGGTTGATTCTTCTTCATACAATTCACTTGAATGCCGGGCCAAAGCAAATTATGCAAGCAATAACCAGTCGGATGTCGTAGGTCTTTACGATGTATTCTGGAAGGATGGACGTGATTTTTCTCTGGCAAGTGATCAGATCGGTGGACAGTTGCGTGGACTGATCGAGATCCGCGACGGTAATAACGGAGAAAATTTCAACGGAAAAGTGACAGAGATTGGTGTCAACGCAGATGGCAACACGACCGTAAAGGTAGATGTCAGCGCCGATTATCTGAGGGATTTGTCTTCCTGCACACTGCCGATAGACGGTGGCGTATTAAAGCTTGGAAGCAAAGAATATTATTTTGACAGCTTTGAAGCCAATTATGCAGTAGACGCAGATGGCAATCCATATATCGAAAGCTACAATTTTATCATCAGCAAGGAAACAGAAAAAAATGCAACACAGCCGGATGTATCCCGTGTCGGTCAGGACGCTTCAGTCGGATACGGCATTGATTATCAGGGTATTCCTTATTATCAGGAGCAGTTAAACGAATGGTGCCGTCTGTTTGCAGAGGCTTTCAATAAAATCGTGACTCAGGACGGTGCTGTAGATGGCTATGGCAATGAACCGGACGTTGTTTTTGTGGCAGATAACGCTGTAGATGACAGTCAAAATACATTTTTGGCATCACGTCAGAAAATTACGGCAGGAACCGTTATTTCCAGTAAAGCTGATTCATATTACTATCTGACTGCGAAAAATTTCAATGTCAATTCCAAGATGCTGGACGATCCGCAGCTGATGGCTACCCATACCGGCAATCCGGATGAGGACAGCAAGAGCGATATCGTAGATCAGCTGATCAAGCTCAGGACAGATACATCCATTATGAGCTTCAGAGGATGCGGCGCCGGTGACTTTTTACAGTGTGTACTGGCAGACGTGGCATTGAATACACAGAGTGCAAAGACGATGAACAGCAGCTATAACAATATAGCAAAAGCCATCGACACCCAGAGATTATCAGTATACGGTGTTGACAGCGATGAAGAGGCATTAAATCTTGTCCAGTATCAGCATGCTTACAAGCTGGCTTCACAGATGATATCTGTTTTGTCAGAAGTATATGACAGACTGATCTTACAGACCGGAGTATAAATTAGTTTTGATGTCTGAAAAGATGTTCAGAAAAACGCAGAGCCTGACGATATATATTATGATAATGGCTGTTTTGGAGGTAGAAGAATGCGGGTTACCAATAAGATTATACAAAATAATTCCATAACAAATATCAACAACAATAAGGTTATGGAAGATCAACTGAATACACAGTTAGCAACCGGTAAAAAGATCAACAGACCAAGTGATGATCCGGTTGTGGCCATCCGGTCTCTGCGTCTTCGTACCAGTCTGACAGAGATTGAACAGTATTACAAAAAGAATGCGCCGGATGCTGACAACTGGCTGAAGATCACGGAAAATGCCGTGGATACGACAATCAGCCTGATCAAGAGCATGTACAGTGATTGTACATCCGGATCAGAGGGCTTTAAAACAGCTGATGACCGCAACGCTATTTTAGGTGACCTGAAAGGTCTGAGAGATGAAATTTTTTCAGCCGGCAATTCCGAGTATGCAGGCAGATATGTATTTACCGGATATCGTACCGGAGTATCACTTACTTTTAGCGGCGAGACAAGCAAACAGTATACGATCACGGAGCAGTTGGACAAAAGCTGCCTTTCTGATCTGACATATATTGATACCGATAAGCTTTCAGATGTTACAAGCACCAACGCATCTGCGATCGGTATTCAGGAAGCGGACATTACAAGCAACACCGTACATCGCATCCGTATTTCATACAGCGACTGTGACAATACCGCTCCCACGCTTGAATATTATGATACCAACGGACAGAAGGTGACTCTTACGGCACAGGTTATATCTGCCAATGATAAGACGCAGGATCCGTATCTTTCCCAGACACCGGCAACCGGAAAGGGGGTTACCTTTATTCCCGAGACCGGTGAATTGATCCTGAGTGATGATGTATTTTCGGCAATGCAGTCCGCAAAAGATGATCCGGCGACTGCAGCCAATGAGGGAGAGATCCGTATCACCTATTCCAAGACGAATTTTACGAAGAGTGATCTGCGTCCCGAACATTATTTCTACTGCGAAACACCGGCTGACAACGTTGCCGGCAAGATGGTTTACAATGAAGGATTTTTGGATGGCAAGACAGATGATCTGACAAAACAGTCCATTACATATGATGTTGGTTTCGGACAGGAAATTCAGGTCAATACCAATGCATCTGAGGTATTCACCCACGATATCAAGCGTGACGTGGAGGAAATGATAGCCTGTGTGGAAGATGTTATCAAGATGGAAGACACCGTAGCCACTCTGGAAAAGAAGCTGGCTTCCACAACAGACGAAACAGAAAAAGCAAATATTCAGAGTGTACTGGATGCTGCCAATAAAGCAAAGAGCTTCCTTGAAGATAAGATGCAAAAAACATTTGAATCCGGCATTGCAGTGACCCAGGGATATCTGGATCGTGCAAATACAGCAATGACAACCATTGGTAACCGATCTTCCCGTGTAGAGCTGGTGGAAAACCGTCTGAGTGCGCAGCAGAGCAGCTTTAAGGAACTGACCGCCGATAACGATGATGCAGATGATACAGAGACGATCATCCAGCTTAAGAGTGTGGAAATGACCTATGAAGCAGCTTTGATGGCAACCGGTAAGATCAGCCAGACATCGTTGCTGGATTATATTTAATATATTTTCGCTTTTTCTGTTGCCGGAAGCATGACATAAACAGATAAAAAGAGGATGTGCCGAATGACCTGTGTATACGGATCAGCGGCAGAAAGTAGAGGAGGTAAACTATGCAGGTTAATTCAAGACTTTTTGGGTCAATCGATATTGAAGACAGTAAAATCATACATTTTGTCAATGGATTGGTCGGATTTCCGCAGATGACCGATTTTGCACTGATCCATGATGCAGAATCAGACGGAAAGAAGGGAATCCAGTGGCTGCAGTCCATGCAGGAAGGCAATTTTGCCATGCCTGTGCTGAATCCGCTGCAGATTTTGGATGAATACAATCCGGTTGTTGAAGATGAACTGTTAAAACCGCTTGGAGAAATGGAAGCTGATGATATGCTGGTATTTGTGACAGCAACCGTTCCCAGTGATATTACCAGGATGACAGTCAATCTGAAAGGACCGATCATCATCAATGTAAACAACTGCAAAGCCTGTCAGGTCATTGCTGAGGGTGAACACTGTGAAGTGAAATTCCCAATCTATGATATCTTAAAGAGCAGAAAGGGAGGTGAATAAGATGTTAGCATTATCCAGAAAAAAAGGCGAAGCCTTAGTTATCAACAATAACATCGAGGTCACCGTTTTGGAAATCAAAGGTGATCAGGTAAAACTTGGAATCAGTGCTCCAAAGGAAGTGCCGATTTACCGTAAAGAAGTATATGTTCAGATTCAGGAAGCAAATAAAGCCGCAACAGAGGTCAGCGGACTGGATGCATTAAAAGGATTGTTTTAAGACAGATGCTACAGAAACACAGAGCCACCCGATTTGGGTGGCTCTGCTTGCAATTACATCATAGATTCAAAGGCAGGAATACTATCAACGCTTATGGCTGCTTTGTGCCATTTTTTTAATTCTTCCATATCTGTGGAAGAATTAATTTTTTGGGTTATGGAATCGGGTATAGTACCTAATTCGCTTAAGACCTCAATGGTAACTTCTCGCATTGCTTCGCATTTACCCTCGGCACGCCCCTCGGCACGCCCCTCAGCACGCCCCTCAGCACGCCCCTCAGCACGACCCTCTGCGTGGCCGACGATACGTGCCTCTTCTTTTGCTTCCTTTGTCTCATAATCAATGTATTCTCCCCATGTCATATACCGTTACCTCTCTTCCGGTGACGTCTTTACTTTTGTCACATACTCATGTAACTGTTTGGTTAATTCTGTTGTTGCATTTTCTTCGGTACTGTTCTGGATGTATTTAAGTAGGGCATTCAGTTCGTCATCCTCATCATTAGGCGAACTGGTATTGAAATAGTAATAATCTAATCCGTCCGGATAGGGAATGGTAACATCCTCTGCGCACATGTTGTGGAAATGATACTTTGTCTGCCCTTTCCCAAATGGATCATAGTCTAAAATATTAATCACACACAGATCCGGCAATTTATTGAAATCTCTTTCACCAGAATACAGGTTTTGGGCATCAATCTTTGCCTGATTGAACCGACTCCTCTTAAAAAGATTGTCTGCATTTTGGTGATGTGGTTCGAAATCATAAACCTTATCAGGCAGTTCGTTTTCCTCCGGTTTGTGGGAAAAGGACTGCATTTCTACATCCATGCGGATTCCTCGCCTAATCTCGTCACTCCCCGGAATGATTTTTTCAGCATGCACCCGGACATGGGCGACTTTTTCATGCAAAAGCCCCTCAGCTAACAGTCTTCCGTACGCCGGTCCGCCTTCCAAATCGGATGCCAGTGCCAGCACCAAAAAATTGTCCATCAAATCCAGTTCTTCAAATTTCTTTTTACTCATATAATCCTCCTTACCGGCGGAGCCATGAGTAAAAATAGATTTTCAAAACAAATCCAAACTCCGCCAACATATAAAATTATTTCTCTGTGAAAAATGTTGGCGAATGCCAAGATATTGCTGAAGATGTGATTTACAGCAGATGTTTTCACTTAAGATAGTTTGTATTATAGTTTCAAAAATAGCAGATGTCAATATGATTTTTGGAAAAATATAAACGAATTTTCGTTAACATAGAACTTGGGACAAAAAGTGTTTTTGGTTAGGTGAATTTTGCTATTAACAATTCCCAAAACTATCCGATATATATAAGAAGAGGATGATTTTATTATAGAGACAAAACGACAGGGAAAAGCTTATGTATAAACAGAACAAAAAGCAGATTGACGAAATGTTTCACATCTTGCTTTGGGCAAACGATGAAATTAAAAAAGCAATTGAAAAAAGACAGCTTGAATCTGCATTGGATATTTTGGAACAATGTCAGGACGCCGCAATACAGCTGGGAACTTCGATTGAGGAAAGCGAAGGAGAAGGATTTGTAACTGTTTCATACATAGAAGAATTTTGTGAGGAAATCTATCAAATCCATGAAGCTATCATGGAAAATGGTTTTGGTGATGCGATTTCAACCCATAAAAAGATATCAAAGAGCTTAAGCAAAATAGAACAAAGTATTAGGAATGACATTCCTGTTAAAAAAATCGCCATCTTTCTTCCATATAAGGCATCTATGTGGGATAGCTTGGAGAGTGTATGGAAAGCAGCAGATGCTGATCCTGACTGTGATGCAATTGTTATGCCGATTCCATATTATGACAAGAATCCGGACGGCAGTTTTGCGGATATGCATTATGAAGGTGAACAGTTCCCGGATTACGTACCAATTACAGATTATCAAAATTATGATTTTGCAAAAAAGCGCCCGGATATGATTTTTATACATAATCCCTATGACGAATGCAATCGGGTGACCAGTGTCCATCCTTTTTTCTATTCAGGTAAACTGAAGAATTTGACAGATCAGTTGGTGTATATTCCGTATTTTGTGCTTGATGAAATTGACCCGAAAAATAAGATGGCTGTTCAGGGAATGAAGCATTTTTGTACCCTTCCCGGAGTGGTAAATTCCCATTTGGTCATTGTACAATCGGAAAAAATGCGTCAGGTTTATATTGATGTATTAACAGAGTGGGCAGGAGAAGAAACCAGAGCTGTATGGGAAAAGAAGGTACTGGGACTTGGTTCTCCAAAATTCGACAGGGTACTGGATGATTCCATAGATATTCAGGTGCCGGAAGAATGGGAAAAGATACTCTATAAAGCGGACGGAACAAAAAAGAAAGTCATTCTCTATAACACCGGACTGGTAAGTATGTTGGAGCATAAAGAGGCAATGCTTGATAAAATAGAGAATGTCCTGCAGACATTCCGGGAAAAACAGGACGATATTGCTCTTTTGTGGAGACCGCATCCATTGATGATAGCAACGATTAAATCCATGCGAATGGAGCTCTGGGAGAGATATGAAAAAATTATTGCTTCATATAGAGAAGATGGCTGGGGAATTTATGATGATACAACGGATTTGGAACGGGCAATCAAACTGTGCGATGCATACTACGGAGACCCTAGTAGCGTAATACCATTGTGTAAAAAGGCAGGCGTACCGGTTATGGTGCAGAATGTGGATATTAAGTTTGATGAGAAAACAAATAAGGAATGAATTTATAAAGGCACATTGATAATCTGTGTGGATTATCGTGTGCTTTTGCAATTATAAAAAACATTTTAAGTTAGGATGCTTTTGTGATGTAGGCTATTAATAAAAAATAAATATTAGCCGATATATAAAATGTATTTATAAAGGTTGCAAAAGGAATTTGCATAATCAGGGTGAATGGATTCACAAAGGAATAAAACAAGTGATGAAATGAAACCTCTGCATACATGCGCAGGGGTTTTTACATTATGAGGATTATATGCCATGGAACAAAAGATATTTGTAACACAGTCATCGATGCCACCATTTGAGGAATATATAGAAGCTATCAAGCCATTATGGGACAGCCATTGGCTTACGAATATGGGTACATATCATCAGCAATTGGAAGAAAAATTATGCGAGTATTTAGATGTTCCATATATTTCTCTCATGGTTAATGGACATATGGCGTTGGAACTGACACTTCAAGCCTTCGATTTCCCAGAAGGATCTGAGGTGATTACTACGCCTTTTACTTTTATTTCTACAACACACGCAATTGTGCGTAATAGACTTCAGCCGGTATTTTGTGATGTTAAATTAAGTGATGGTACAATTGATGAGGCTAAAATAGAGGATTTGATTACCGAAAAAACTGTTGCAATCCTACCAGTGCATGTATATGGGAATGTATGTAATGTAGAAGAAATACAGAAAATTGCAGATAAGTACGGATTAAAAGTTATTTATGATGCTGCACATGCATTTGGAGTAAAATATAAAGATAAAGGGATTGGTAATTATGGAGATGCTTCAGTGTTCAGCTTTCATGCGACAAAAGTGTTTAATACAATTGAAGGAGGAGCGATAACCTTTTCAGATCAGAAACTCTATGATAGACTCTATAATCTTAAAAACTTTGGAATTAGAGGAGAAGAATTGGTGGTATCTGTTGGTGCAAATGCTAAAATGAATGAGTTTGCAGCAGTTATGGGATTGTGTAATTTGAAACACATTGATGAGGCGATAGATGAACGTAAAAAGAGAGTGCGGATATATCATAATAAATTAGAAAATGTAAAGGGTGTCAGTATGTTTCATCATAGAGAGGAATGCAGTGAGAATTATGCTTATTTTCCTATTATAGTTGGAGAAGATTATAGAAAAAAACGGGATGAGTTATACGATTTACTAAAAAAACATGATATATATTCAAGGAAATATTTTTATCCATTAACTTCAGACCAAGCATGTTTTAAGAACAAATACAAAAAGTGTGAACTTGATCATGCAAGAAGCTTAGCCGAAAAAGTATTGGTTTTGCCATTGTATGAGAAAATGGAGATAGAGGCTGTTGGAAGAATTGTAGATATAATACAACAATAGAAAAGGTGTTTTATGAAAAAATTATTATTGCTTGGTGGTTCTCGTTATCTGATACCTGTAATTGAGAAAGCGCATGAACTAGGGATTTATGTTATAAAGTGTGATTATTTACCGGATAATGTTGCACATAGATATTCAGATGAATATAGGAATATTAGCATTATTGACAAAGATGCTGTCTTGCAAATGGCAAGGGATTTAAAAATTGATGGTGTTATGTCTTTTGCCTGTGATCCGGGAGTAGTAACGGCAGCTTATGTTGCAGAAAAAATGGGGCTTCCCTTTCAATGCTCGCATGAAGCTGCGAGAATTTTACAAGACAAGGGACTTTTTAGAGAATTTCTAATAAATCATGGATTTAATTGCCCACATGCAAAAAGGTATACTGATTTGAAAGAACCATTTAATGATTTGGATTTCTTTAACTGGCCGGTCATCGTGAAACCGGTTGATTCAGCAGGCAGTAAAGGAGTTTCACGGGTTGATACACCAGAAGAATTAGAAGAAGCAATAAAGATTGCTTTAGGTGAATCTCATTCACAATCTTATATTATTGAAGATTTTATTACTTTTGATGGATTTCACTCTAGTTCAGATCCATTTACTGTTGATGGTGATTTGATATTTATAACATATTCAGATCAATTATTTGATAAGAATGCTGAAAACCCATATACACCAGCATATATTATTTGGCCGTCATCTATGAAAGATAGTTATCAAAATGAACTTACGAAGGAAATACAACGCCTGCTAAAGTTGCTAGATGTAAAAACAGGTATTTATAATATCGAAAGTTGTGCTGGTATTGACGGGAAAACGTATATCATGGAGGTTTCCCCTCGAGGTGGTGGATGTAAAATAGCTGAATTGCAGAAATTGGCATTTGGGATTGACTTTATAGAAGCTGAAGTAAAAAAAGCAGTAGGAATGCCTGTGAATAATATTCATCAAAGTCAATGTACCGGTTATTGGTGTGAGATGGTAGTTCACGCGAATCCCGGACAAGTTGGAAAATTTAATGGAGTATATATTGATCCTGAAATTGAAAGTAGATATGTTAGGGTTATTGATATTCAGATAGAAAAAGGTGCTTATGTGGGTCCGTTTTCCGGAGCAAATATGGCACTTGGCGACATTTTTCTAGAGTTTAAAACAAGAGAAGAACTGGATAAAATTATGGAAAAATCAAAAGAATGGTTACGTATTGAGTTGGAGTAGGTGATGAATTTATGGATGAAATTGGTGGATATATGGGATTTGAGGAATTCCAGGGGATAGAATATCATTCGTCGGCTACTGCATTAAATTATGGACGAAATTGTCTGGCATATTTAGTCGAAGCAAAAAAAATAAAAAAATTATATTTGCCTATATTTTTGTGCAATTCTATTCAAATGGTATGCGAAAAATATCATGTTGAATATGAATACTATCATATAGATGATACATTTCATTTATTGTTTAGTAAACAGTTGAAGGAACACGAATACTTATATGTTGTAAATTATTATGGAACATTATCTGATGAAGATATTATGAATTATTTAGATAAATGGAAAAATATTATTGTTGATCATACTCAGGATTTTTTTAGGATTCCAGTAAAAGGAGTGGATACATTATATACTTGTAGAAAATATTTTGGAGTATGTGATGGGGCATATCTGTATACGAATGCAATATTGGACAGAAACTTGGGACGTGATTATTCAAATGCTCGGATGCAATATGTTTTAGGTAGATTTGAAAAAACTGCATCTGAGTATTATGAGCAGTATGTGCAAAAAGAACGTGAAATATGTAATAGTGATGTTTTGAAGATGTCAAAAACCACTCAAAATATTATGAAGGTTATTGATTATGCCACGGTAAAGGAAAAGAGAATGCATAATTTTAAATATCTACATAGTATGCTTGGTAAGTACAATAGAATAAATATGGATGGAGTAGAAGGAACTTTTTCGTATCCATTTTATATTGATAATGCTGAGATAGTTCGCAAGAAGTTGATTGAAAATAAAATATATATTCCGATATTTTGGCCGGAAGTATCTGAAAAAGTAATGGACGATTCTATTGAATACAAATTTACAAACAAAATATTACCATTACCTTGTGATCAAAGATATAGTGAAAAAGAAATGTTAATGGTTATAGAATTAATATTATTATATTTGGAGTGAGATTATGAATATTTATGGAAAAAAAGTAGTGCTTCGTGCAATGGAAAAGAGTGATATGGAGTTAGTAAGGCAACTATTTAATGATCCTGAAGTGGAACATAATGTTGTTGGTTGGAGTTTCCCTCTTTCATGTTATCAGCAGGAAAAATGGTTTGAGACACATTATAGTGATAAAAATAGTTTTCGCTTCATTATAGAAGAAATGGAAACAGGAGAAGCAGTTGGAATTGCAACACTAATTGATATAGATTGGAAAAATAGACGAGCAGAGCATGGTATCAAAATATTAAGTACAGATAATAGGCGCCGTGGAATTGGAACCGATACAGTAATGGCAATTATGCGATATGCATTTGATGAATTGCAATTGGAAAGGCTGGATAGTTCATGGTTTGCGGATAATATTGCATCAAAGAATATGTATATGAAATGTGGATGGAAAGAAGAAGGTATTCGAAGAAAGTATGTATATAAAAATGGAGAATATAAAGACTTATGTATTTCAGGAGTTCTAGCAGAAGATTATTATCAGCTAATAGATAATAATAGATATTGGGAATAAATATACTATTTCAAAAAGATGTTTTGATATGAGGTATACAAAAATGTAAAAATGTATAATCATTTGTATGTAAGGAAGGAAAAATGAGAAAAATTGGAATTATGCAACCGTATTTTGTTCCATATATTGGGTATTGGCAGTTACTGAATGCAGTTGATACCTATGTGGTTTTTGATGATGTTAATTATATAAAAAGAGGTTGGATTAATAGAAATCGCATTCTTATAAATAAAGAACCACATTATATCAATTTGGAATTATCTGGAGCAAGTCAAAATAAGAAGATAAATGAAATTGAACTAAGTGAAGATATAGAACTAAGAAAAAAAACACTGAAGACTATAGAATACAATTATAAAAGAGCACCGTTTTATGAAGAAACAATGAATTTGATGAAAAAAATATTGTTAAATAAAGAAAAAAATTTAGCTTTGTTTTTATTTGATCAGATCAGAATAGTAGCAAATTACTTTGATATGAATACAGAAATAATTATGTCTTCATCACTTGAAAAGAACAATGAATTGAAGGGACAGGATAAAATAATAGACATTTGTAGGAAATTAAATGCGGATGTTTATTATAATGCAATTGGTGGAATGAATTAATATTCTCATGAGAAGTTTGAAAGCGAAAAAATAGGGTTACATTTTCTTGAGTCACAACCAATAGAATATAAACAATTTGGTAATGTGTTTTATGGTAGTTTATCAATCATTGATGTAATGATGTTCAACTCACGTGACCAGATTAATACAATGCTAAATAAGTTTTCGTTGAGATAAAGTGGGCGAAATCATGGAAGAAGTTATAAATGTTACAAAATTGAGAATGCCAATGATAAATAGATAAGCAACCCAAATTAGTGAATTATGGGACACACATTGGCTTGCCAGCATGGATATGAAACATAATAAGTTGCAAGAGGTTCTAATAAAATATATGCAAACGGATAATCTTGAACTGATAGTAAATGGGTACATGTCTTTTGAAATGATGTTTCAGGCTTTTAAATTATAAGGTGGAGTGATAACGACGCCTTTTATATTTGTTTTAACAATGCATGTGGTAATTAGAACTGGACAAATACTTTTGTATTATGGATTCTAATTTTTTACAGTGGAAGCTTCTAAGCAAGACAGAAAAATATTGTAGAAATATTGGTTGAGAAAGATTATCGTAATTGAAAAGAAATAGGAGAGAGATTAGATGGATGTAAAAAATGGATTTAGCAGAAGAATTAAAAGATATCAGTTTTCAATATGTACCTATTTTGATGGATTCTTATACTTTTTTTCGAATTTTTCAAGTCTTGGAATGAAGATGGATTTAATTACAAATAGAATTACTTATATTGAAAAGTCAAAAAATGATATTTACGAGAATCCTGATACGGTTGATGGCATGGAAATTGTGAATGGAAAGTTGTGTATACTGGGTATTAAAGGCGATTGTGTTTGTACTTGTGACCTTGGTGGCGTGGGTTATAACAGGATAACCATAGACTGTTCTGAAAAGGAATGGGGAAATTACACAGCATATACATCTTATAAGGAAGATGTTTACATATTTCCACGTTATAGAAGATGTATTATAAAGCTGAATGCTCATACTCAGAGGGTAGAATATATAACAGAACTTTATAAAGAGGTTGAACAATATATTCTTCAAAAAAATTGGGATTATTGTGAGTTTGTACAAGGTTGTAAGGTGGGTACGGCAATGTGGCTTTTGTCTGAAAACGGCAAATTGCTTGTGTCTTATGATATGGAAAATGGAGAGACAAAAATATATGAGTTGCCGTATTCTATAACTAATTGTCAACAACTGGTATATGCCAACAAAAAATTTTACTTCTTAGTGGGAAATGGGACAGTATATACATGGAATTTTCAAAAAATAGATACCTTGTTTACGATAGAAGATACATGTGATAAAGAGTATGAATTTTGCCGATTAGCTGTGACCAGACAGAAAATATATGTTTTACCGTTCTTGGGTAATGATATCTGGGTATATAATAGAAAAAATGAAAAAGTAGAGAAGTTTGAAACATATCCACAGGAGTTTGAGTATTTGGCTCCAAAGGGATGGAGTAAATATTATGGATATTGTGAAAATGAGCAATATTACTTCTTCGCAATGAGATCCATGAATTATTTGCTGAAAGTGAATAAAAATAGTGGGCAGAGTGATTGGATAAAGCCGATTCTTCCGTCAATTGAAGAAGAGTTTGAAGTATATTCGAGAACTGAGAATAGTATGTTTCGCGAGGATGTTTGGGATATGAATGAGTATTTGCATATTATTTCTTTGAAAAAAGACAGTTATGTAAATAATACAGAGCGCATAGGTGAAAAAATCTGGAAAAGGATGTGAATAAGAGATGCATTATCGAAATTTGTTGTCAAAAGTTGATTGGATATATAATAAA
>ONHB01000014.1 GCA_900317505.1 uncultured Lachnospiraceae bacterium
TCAATGAGTGGCGCATAACAGTAGCCCGTAAACTTATCTCTTCCGAAGTCGACTCGATCTCGCCGGATGACCAGTCACTGTCAGTTTTATAACTATAAATATCAGGAGGTATTTACTTGTCTTTTAAAATCATCAAAAATAACTGCTGTGGACTTGATGTCCACAAAACATGGATCTTTGCCTGTATCGGTATTACTGATTCCAACAATCGTACAGAGTACAAGCAGGCTCGCTTTTCTTCCTTTACAAAAGGTTTGAATGAGCTGTGTGACTGGCTTGCCAAGTACAACTGTAAAGATGTCTGCATGGAATCAACCGGTAAGTACTGGATCCCTGTTTTCAACATCTTAGAGCAACGCAGTCTCTGGGTTACTCTATCTCATCCCAAATACACAAAGCCGATGAAAGGAAATAAGACCGATCGTAAAGATGCCAAATGGATCTGTGATCTTTACATGTGTGGCATGGTTAAACCTTCCTTTATTCCACCTGCTGACATCCGGGAGCTTCGCGATCTTGTAAGATACCGTTTTAAACTCACTTGTATGATTACCGGTGAGAAGAATCGTGTCCAAAATTGTCTTACAGTATCTAATTTGAAACTTGACGATGTCTTTTCCGATGTATTTGGTAAATCTTCTCGTTCCATTACAGAACAGATTTTGCAACACCCTGGGGAAACATTTGATGTAGCACCTTTTGTCGATAGCAGATGTAAAACTCCTATCGTAGAAATACAGGCTGCTATTGATGGTGCCATTTCTAAAGAACAGGCTGTGAAACTCAGACAGTGCCTTGATCACATTGATGAGCTCAATAAGCACACTTCAGAAGTAGAACAGGAAATCCTTCGTCTCAGTGATAAATATGAGTCTGCTTTAAATTTAATAAGGACTGTTCCCGGATTCGATAAGAAGCCACTGACTGCTATTCAAGTGCTTTCTGAGATTGGTGGTGATATGTCTGTCTTCCCCACAGCGAAACACCTCGTCTCATGGGCAGGATGCTGTCCTCGTAACGATCAAAGCAATCAAAAAATCAAATCAACTAGGATTTCCCGTGCTGGTTCTTATTTTAAACCAGTTCTGGTACAAGTTGCAAATGCTTTAATCAAATCGAAGAAGCATTCCGAATTCACCAACCGCTACAAGCGTATTAAAGCACGCCGTGGTCACAAGAAAGCCATCATTGCTATCTGTCGTATGATCCTAACCGCTATCTGGCACATACTTTCAGATTTAAAGCCATATACACCAGAATGTTTTCTTGAATCACGTCCTGTGAAGGAAGAAAAAGTTCTTTCCACTTCACAGGCACTTAATCTTTTGAAACAACGGGGCTACATCATAAAGGATGAGCCTTTAGCAGTTTTCTGATTAGGTGCTGCGTTAATATTTAATTTTTCAAGCCACCTCTGGGATGGTTTATTTGTTATGCTCTATTTTCTCGGGTAACCTCTACTTCTTTGTTTCAAACTTACCTGCCTTTCCAATGGCTGTCAGGTATATAAAGTGTAAGACTAAATACAACAGTGGAGGAAGTAGAAATAAGTGAAAGACTAAAATCTACTTTGCCCAACTTTTCACTTCAGTAAATAATTATTGATGATATGTCCGGAAGTAAAAGATGTTGTCGGACCGCACCTGTTCGGATATAATAAAAAGACACATATCATGCATTTTATTATATATATCCCGATTTGTGCTGTGGCAGCATGGATTTGTACAATTTTTTAAAATGAAAAAGAAACTTCCTATTATATTACTAACTGTATATCTGATTGCCTTATTGATGATAACGATCTTCAGGCCCTGGAGAGGCAGCTATCATTTCATGGGTGGAACACTCAATCTTACCTTATTTGAAGGATATGGAGATATCATAAAAGCAGGCATACCGCGTTTTATCTATTTGTTTTTTGGAAACATTGTCTGGTTTGTTCCGCTTGGCTTTTACCTGTCCTTTGTGAAAAAGGCATCTGTCCTGAAAGCGCTGCTTTTTGGTTTTTTACTTTCCTTATTTATTGAGACATCGCAGTATATTTTAGGAACCGGGATTTCTGAAATCGATGATCTGATATTAAATACTTTTGGAAGTCTGGCCGGCTGGTGGATAGGCAGCTGTATTTTAGGAATTAAGAGAAAGTATAAAAAGATATAACGGAATAAAAACGTATCAAAAGCTATAAAAGAATAGTAAAAAAACTCACCGAGTCCAACGATTCAGTGAGTTTTTCATATTAAACATTTCTAATTTCAATTTTCTTTACGGCACGTTCTTTTTTGATGTCCTTGATCGTGTCTTTGATCGTATCGTGGACAAGGCACATTTCCTCGCCGGTCACAAGATCCTTGATCCATACTTCATAGCTGTTGTCGGTTGCCATGAGGCCCTTCGGCTTTTTGGCAAGAACATGATTGGCATAGATCTCAAAATTCTGTGCAGGATTGCTGCCAAATTGTTCCATTTCCTGTTTAGCATCTTTTTTCTTTAATTCCAAACCGTTGCCGCAGATGGGACACATTTTGAAATATACCTTTTTATAAGGAAAAAGCGGAATGTAGTCAAGATGGAACCATGATGTGTAGCGTACATATCCTTTGGAATAAATTTTGTGACAAACCGGACATTCTTCCTTTGGTCCGTAGTAGCCTTCTTGCTTGGAAAAAACACGAGTGCCATAAATGATCATACCCATTGTATAACCCCTCCCCCGAGTATTTTTTCAGATAAAAATCTGTCTGTAAAAGTATACCACGACTGGAGAGGGGTAGACAATTTATATTGGGCAGTTTTTTGTCGTTTTCTGCTTTTTTGTGCGTTATATATAAAAATCAGAATAAAATTTGTTTATTTAGTTTCGCTTTTATCTGTCCAACGGTTGTAGATATTGGCAAGGATGGCTCCGGAAATATTGTGCCATACAGAGAAGATGGCTCCGGGAACGGTTGCCATGGCAAGATCCGGGAAGGCAGTACCTGCAAGGGAGGTAGCAAGACCGGAGTTCTGCATACCGATTTCGATGGAGATTGCTTTTGTTTTCGGAACGCTCATATGAAGCAGTCTGCCGAGGCCAAAGCCACAGGCATATCCAAGCAGGTTGTGTAAAATAACAACTGCAAATACAATAAGACCGGTGGTCATGATCTTTTCAGAGTTGTGTGAGACAACGGCTGCAACGATCAGGCAGATGGCGATAACGGAAATGGTAGGAAGCACTTTGACAAGCTTCTGTGTTACCTTTCCGAATAATTTGTTGATGATAAAACCAAGTGCGATCGGGATGATAACTACCTTGATGATAGAAAGGAACATGCTTACCGGATCTACTGTAACGGTCGTTCTAAGAAGCAGATATGTAATGGCCGGAGTAAGAAGCGGGGCAAGCAGGGTGTTGACACTTGTCATTCCAACGGAGAGGGCAACATCACCTTTTGACAGATAGGTAATAACGTTGCTGGATGTTCCGCCGGGGCAGGTGCCGACTAAGATAACACCGGCTAACAGTGCAGCATCCAGTCCAAAGATTTTACCAAGGGCAAATGCTAAAAGCGGCATAACGGTAAACTGGGCAACGCATCCGATCAGGATGTCCTTGGGACGTGTGAATACCAGCTTGAAGTCTTCGAGTTTCAGGGTAAGACCCATACCAAACATGACGATCATTAAAAGGTAATTTACCCATGAGGTCTGGATCCAGAGGCAGGTGCCAGGTGCAAACAGGGCCAGGGCGGCAACGATCAAAACGATGAATGCCATGTACTTTCCGAAAAAGTCACTGATTTTTTCTAATGTTTTCATTTTATTCTCCTCCTAAAATAAATTCCAATAAGACGCTGTATTTATCTGGAAATGCCGGAAAATAAAAAAACCTCTGTCTCATCAAGAGACAAAGGCTATTTCCTCTGCGGTACCACTCTCATTGCCGGCACATACCGGCCACTCAGCTACATATCAATCAATATGTGATAAGGTAACGGTTATCAGTCGTTCAGGCTTACTGGAAAAATCGTTTGGCCTGAAAGCTCGGGGGTGATTTTCTCAGGAGATCCGGGTTGTCTTGCACCGTACCGACAACTCTCTGTACCTTTACTTCCTGATACTTTTCCTCTTCAACGCAGTGTCATTATCTTTATTTGCCTTGCAGTCTACCACCATCATCCGGGGATGTCAATACCCTTTTGTGTAAAGATTATGTATAGAAGTCATATATGCAGCCGCCGGAACTCTAATGGTGTCACGCCATAGGTTTCGGCGAATGTTTTTGCAAATTTTCCCTGATTTTCATATCCTACCGCATTGGAGATCTCAATGACCTTAAGGTCGGTTGTCTCAAGCAGTTCTGCAGCTTTTTCCATTCTTTTTCTGCGGAAATAAGAAAGATAGCTGTCACCCAAAATCCCTTTTACATACAATTTAAAGCTGCTTTCGCTGATTCCAAACCGATCCGCCATTTCTTTGGCCGTGATCCTCTTGGACAAATCCTGCATAATGAGAGCCTCGGCCTCTTTTACAATGGCAATCTGGGATCTGGAAAAATAAATGCCGGACTCACTTTCGGGAGGCATATCCATAAGCTCATACAAAAGCCGCACCATAAAATAGCGCAGCTGTCCAAGCTGCTTTTCCTGAAAATCCTGCTTCATAAGACCTTCTTTTATCTTCCACATCTTATTGACAGAATCATACAGCTCCGCACTCATTTGATTGAGATAGAGCCCGTCTTTTTTGCAAAAAAGCCTGATGATCTGCTCAATATCAATGCCCATCCGGGACAAAAAATTCGTTTCCTTTGTCTGTTCAATCACAGTCCGGTCAAGATAAAACTGTATGCCTTCATACAATTTGCCGGGATAGTAGAAATCGCGCACCGGCAGAATGGTACTGGCACAGACATGCCCTTCGCTCACGATCGCCGACTGGTTCTGGTCAAGTGTTGCATCGCACCGGCCCCTGATACAAAAGTTGAGCACCAGCATCCGGTCGGAAAAAATAGCACTGCCGCCTCTTGACCAGCCGTAGGTATGGATCTGATTAAACGACATGGTGATGCCGGGAGCGAGGATGTAAAAATCCACCATGCCTTCTTGTTCTTTTTTGATAGTAAAGTGATCTGTATTTTCCATAGCTTTATTTTAACAAGCCATTCTGAAATTACAACCGTCTGGTCATAAATAATTGCTAAAAGGGCTTAAATTACACAAATGGATTTTACGAATATAAAAATATCTTGTATTATTCTGTCTGTTAGGAAAAGCTAACTAAATACTATTTGGATTGGAGAGAAGGAAATGGATCAAATAACTCTTTCGGAAGCACAGCCGGGAAAGGTTTATATCATATCGGGTATTAAAGATGAAGCCCGGTTGCAGAACAGACTGTCTTCCATGGGTCTTTTATGTGGCAGCAAAGTCGAAGTCTGTCAAAATCTGAAGAAACAGCCTGTGCTTGTTTTTGCAAGAGATACTCTGGTTGCGATCGGCCGGGATGAGAGTAAAAAAATAATGCTGGGAGGTAAGGAAAATGAGTAATTGTGACGCATGTGCATCTAAAAATAAATGTATGTATCATGGAAAAAGCCATCTGTATCACAAGGATGACAATACGCCGGTCATTGCGCTGCTTGGACAGCCAAACTCCGGTAAATCCACGATTTTTAATATGATGACCGGGTCTCACCAGCATGTCGGCAACTGGCCGGGCAAGACGGTAGACCAGAAAGAGGGAGAATTCAAATATAAGGACAAAAAGATGATCGTAGCGGATCTTCCGGGAAGCTATTCCCTTTCCGCAAATTCTGATGAAGAGATCATTACAAAGGACTATATTACATCCGGAAATGCTGATCTGGTACTGGTTATGGCGGATGCATCCCAGCTAAAAAGGAGTCTGTATATGCTGGCTGACTACATAGGAACCAAGGTGCCCGCAGTGCTGGTACTCAATATGATGGATGTTGCAAAGGGACAGGGCGTGACCATCCGCACCGGGGAGCTTTCCAAAAAACTGGGGATCCCGGTTGTTCCGATGTCCGCTATCCAGAAAAAGGATTATGCCAATCTTTATGAAACCATTGCAAAAAGTCTGGAAGACGGACCGGTGATCCAGAAGGATGCCCTTTCTGACGCCAAAGAGAAAATGGCATTTATCGATGAACTGTTGGAGGATGTTTTGGTTGTATCCAAGACTTCAAAAAGTGCGTTTACAAAGTTTGACCGCGCGGCACTTTCGCCGGTAAAAGGCAAGTTTATCGCATTTGGGATTATAATAGGGATTTTTTTGCTTGCTATGATTTTTGCAGGTGTTGTCGGTGGAATTGCGGCAGCAGTTTTAGCCGTTATCTCATCAGGATTGAATACGGCCATGACCAGTGTGAATGTGCATCCGCTGCTGATTTCTTTAATCTGCGATGTGCTGATCAATGTGCTCTGTTTTGCAACCATGATGGCTTCGTTTGTGTTGGGAATTTCTCTGGGCTTCAACCTCATGGAAGAAACTGGTTATCTGGCCCGGATTTCTTTCCTGTTTGACCATACAATGTCCAAGGTCGGCCTGCAGGGAAAGACGATCATGCCTTTCTTTATGGGACTTGGCTGTACGATTGCCGGAACAACCGGAACGCGAGTTGTTGATAACTGGGGTCAGCGTGTGCTTGCAATCGCAATGTCATGGGCAGTTCCCTGTGCCGCAACTCTGTCTGTAGTACCGACGATTGCGATTGCTTTGTTTGGCAGTACCGGAGGTTTTCTGGTCATTATGTCCATTTTCCTCTTCATGTTTTTCATGATGTGGGTTGTTTATAAGGTATTTGGCAATTCTCTTTCTCCTAAGTCAGAGCGTGTTGGTCTGATCATGGAGCTGCCGCCTTATCACAAACCGAATTTCAAAAATATTTTGTATGTGACCTTCCAGAGAACGCTTGATATCTTTTGCAGGGCACTCAGGGTTATTTCCCTTGTATCCATCGTATTCTTTATCCTGACCTATGGATTTGGCGGAAGCCCGGAAACGAGTATTTTATATAAACTGGGAGTGTTGATCGAGCCTGTGACGATGTTTTTCGGTCTGAAATGGCAGGCCTTCCTTGCCTTTTGTGCTTCTGCGATTTCCAAGGAATCCCTGCTTGGTGTCCTCAATACACTTTACGGAGCCGGAGGAAGTCTGGTAAGCTCTACCTTTGGTGCAAAAACAGCCGGAAGCGCAGCCGATATTTCAGCAATTCTTTCTGCTAACTTTACCAAGGCACAGGGACTGGCATTTATCTATGCGATCAGCTTCAACATGCCGTGTGTCAGCGCACTTGCAGCAACTGCGAGAGAGACACACTCCGTAAAATGGACAGCAAAGATCAGTGTATTTTATACCGTATTTTCTCTGTTGATCGCATGTATTGTTTATCATGTGGGATTGTTGATTTTCTAGATAAATATCTGATGTTTTCGGTGCCCCGGAGAGTTTTCCATGATATTAAAATGCAGTATGGCCTGGAAAGTATTATTTTTGATAAAGGACATATATTTTGTTTGGAAGTTATGCTATTATAACTATAATTAGATGCAACTAATGACAAGATTAGAAAATTTGAGGAAAATTCAAAAAGAGATTTTAAATCATGAAAAAGGGGAGGAAAATCAACCAATGAAAAATGATTGGAAAATGTATCAACGAAACAGTATTCTGGGTGCGTTCGGTGCAGTCCTGATGATGGTAGGTGATTTAAGCCTGAGTGTGATTCCGCCAAACAACAATGACAGCGGACTTTTTGTAAGGGAATATTATCTTAGCGGAGCTTATCCTTCATGGAGATTTCCGCTATTGCTGGGACCGGGTGTGATTGGTATTGCACTTTGTGCCTTTGCTGTCTGGGTAATGTATACACAGATCAAGCCGGAGTACAAAAAACTGCGGTTACTGATGAAGATATCCGGTGTCATCTATCTTACTTCTGCCTGCGTGATTCATTATATGATCGGAAGTCTGGCAGACTGGACCAGTATGTTGTCGCCGTTACTTGAAAGAGATCAGATAATCGAACTCGTACAAAATCAATATCAACGTGCCATGCCGTGTCTGTGGATTGCTTACGTTGGAATGGTTGTCATGATTTTGGGAAGTGCATGGGCATTTGCCACCAAAAAGACGATCCTTCCGGGCAAGATGTTTATTTTTCATATACTGGTCTGGCAGATTATATTTGTACTGGTTCCGGACATCCGACAGGCAATGGGAGCGGATCATGCCACACTGGATTATGTGCTTAGCCAGAGCTCCGGTAATACTGCTTTGTGTATCTATATGATTGCCAATGCCGTCTGGGCAGGATGCCAGAGAAAAAAGGAAAGCTAGGATTAAAAAGCCAGAGTTGGTAGATTAAAGTTTGAAAACATTAAAATGAAAAGAATAAAATCCTAAAATAGAATTAAAATGGGAGGAATAAACAGGATGAGTATAGTTGTCTTAAAAATTATGTTGATACTGGGAATTATCGGTCACGCGATCAACATGTATTGTGACAGAATTCTCAGCATATTTCCAAATGGAACCATCAATTTTGGAAATATCAAGGAAATTCGCGAAGGAAACGTGCTTGCAGAGACAATGGAAGGTGTCTCTGAGAAAGTGCCGATGAGATCTGCGGTATTGGGAGCTTTTGCTCTGGTTCTTGAATTTATGGGATATAGCTCTCTTGCATATTATGTCTATGGATATGCAAAAGTAAACGGCTCCATTATGCTTGCCATGACGGCATTTTTCTGTATCATTGCAGCGGCTTATCATGTAAAAACAGCACTTGTTGAATATGTTTTTATTAAGCTTGGTAAAGATGAAAAAGCCAAGGGACTGGCACTGGATCTTATGGGTGATGCACCAATCCTCAGAGGATGTATGCTTGGCCTGATCGTGTACATAGTCACATTTATTGTCTCAATTGTTACCGGTGTCATTGGATTTCCGATGTGGGCGATCATGTTTACTATCATTCCGGTATTTATTCTGATGATTCCGTTCCGCATTATTGGAACTATACACATTGCGTCGATGGTATCCATGTTTGTGTGGTTGATACTGATGTAAGATGTTGAAAAGATATAGAAAACTTTAGATAAAGAAAAGAGCGGATAAAAAAGCGTGGATTCAGATGTGGATCTGCGCTTTTTGTTTTGCGGGTGTTCATGTTTTCTGTGTATTTTGCATTAATCAAGCACGGTCGGCATGTGAAAAAAGAAAAATGAGGAAAAAGGATGCCAGAGTGGGAAAAAAATATGAATAAAAGCAAGCGCGCCTGGCATGCAAAAAAGAAGAAATGAAGAAAAAGGATGCCAGAGTGGGGAAAAATATGAATAAAGCAAGCGTGCCTGACATGCAAAAAAGAAGAAATGAAGAAAAAGGATGCCAGAGTAGGGAAAAAATATGAATAAAGCAAGCGTGTCTGGCATGCAAAAAAGAAGAAATGAAGAAAAAGGATGCCAAGGCAGGAAAAAACTTGTATAAAGCAAGTACCTTCAGCATGCTAAAAAGCACAAAATAAAAGAAAAGCATGCCATAAAATATAGGATGATAAAGAAAACATATGAAAAAATCGTCACTTAAAGAATTACAGATGAATCAGTAATTCACAGTATAAAAGCAAATTGAAAACTGGCAAAAAGCAAATTGAAAACCGGTAAACACATTGAAGAAAGCCCCAAAACATGATAAATTAGACAGAAAGAAGATGCGGAAATTTCACCAAAAATTATTTCAGGAACCGCAGAAATTTTTCAGGAGGTATTGCAGATGGCCAAGTTTACACAGCAGGCAATCATGTACAGCATGTTGAAGCTTTTGCAGGAAAAGTCCATAGATAAGATCACGGTCAAAGATATCTGTGAAATGTGCGAGATCAACCGCAATACCTTTTATTATTATTACCGTGATATTTATGAGGTTTTGGAGGATTTCATCAAAAGGGAGACTGAAAAATCCTTAAAGGAAACCAGCAAAAATACTTCTTTTTATGAGGATTATTTGCAAAAATACAACCTCGTTGTTGAGTATAAAAAGGCCATTTACCACCTTTACAATTCCAAAAACAGAGACATGATCCTGCAGTATTTTTATGATATTACTGAAAATTTTGTGGGAAAATATGTTATGGAAGAGGTCAAAGGCAAAAATCTTACAGAAGAGGATATCAGGTTTGTCATTGATTTTTACTGCAATACTATGGTTGGTAATACTTTGAGGTGGCTGCAAAATGGTATGCAGCAGGCGCAGGAAGAGCTCATCCATAAGATGTCGGTTTCTTATCAGGCGACGATCAAAGCGCTAATCGCACAGCTAGAAGAAGAAAATACCAAAAAGTAAAGCGTCAAAACAGCAGAAATAATAAAAATGTTGGAAACAACAAATTCAGACACATTTTTAACAGTGCCCAAAAACCGGACACTGTTATTTTTTTGCCTGTTTGATAAAAAGGCCTTTTCAAGTATTATCAAAATACAAAATGAAAAACCAAAGGAGGATGATAGATATGAGAAATTTAAAAGCAGTAAAAAATATTTATCTCGTTATGATCATATGTTGTATTTTAGGCGGGCTGGTATTGTTGATCTGGCCGGGAATTGGACTGGACGTATTGTGCAAGGCCTGCGGTATTTTCTTTTTATTGTATGGACTGGCAAAGTTGTCCGGATATTTCACCAAGGATCTGTTCCAGCTGGCATTCCAGTTTGATTTTGGACTGGGCATTGTATCGATCATCATGGGTGCGCTGATGCTTTTCCGAACGGAGCATCTGGTTGAGTTTCTTGCTTTCTGTATTGGTGTTTTTATGCTGGTGGATGCTGCATTAAAGATCCAGACCGCCATTGAAGCAAAGCGATTTGGTATCAGCAGCTGGGTATGGATTTTGATTACAGCTATTTTAGCAGGAGTTATCGGTGCTTTACTTTTATTCTCCCCGATGAAAACAACCGGCGTTATCGTAAGAATGGTCGGACTTGGCATCTGCCTGGATGGTGTGCTGAATTTGGTTGTTGTGACAAATACCGTTAAAACCATCAAAAATGCAGAAAAAGACATTATTGATATGGAATGATTCATAAATCTTGATTTTTCGGAAAAAATAAAAGGAGGACCTCGATGGAACAAATTGAAACTTACGCACAAAAGCAGGCTGAGCTTTGCAAAAAATACGGAAGTATCGATCCCGAGCTTTACAATATCCATGGAGTAAAAAGAGGCTTAAGGGACGTCAACGGTCAGGGTGTTGTGACCGGACTTACCAATATTTCCAAGATCACAGCCTTTCAGACAATAGATGGCGAAAAAGTACCCTGCGACGGTGAACTGCTTTACCGCGGATATGATGTCAAAGATCTGATCGCCGGAATGGCAGGACGCAAAAATAAATACGAAGAGGCCGCGTATCTGCTTCTCTTTGGGGAGCTTCCCAGTGAGCAGCAGCTAACTGAGTTTAAAGGTATGATAGCCGAAAATATGACATTGCCGACCAACTTTACAAGGGATGTCATTATGAAAGCGCCGGACTCAGACATCATGAGTTCGATGACCAAGAGTATCCTGACGTTAGCAAGCTACGACAATAAGAAAAATGATCTGTCCATTGAAAATGTATTGAGACAGAGCATCCAGCTTATCAGCACATTTCCGATGCTTGCCGTATATGGATACCACGCATACAACCATTACAAAAATGACGAAAGCATGTTTATCCACAGACCGGATGCTGAGCTTTCCATCGCAGAAAATTTCCTGCGCATGTTAAGACCCGACAAGCAGTTTACAGAGCTGGAAGCACAGGTACTGGATGTGGCATTACTTTTACACATGGAGCACGGCGGTGGTAACAACTCAACCTTTACGACAAGAGTTGTCACATCCTCCGGATCCGATACTTATTCAGCCATTTCTGCAGCAATGTCATCCTTAAAAGGTAAAAGACATGGTGGTGCCAACCTGATGGTTATGCAGATGATGGACGATATCAAGGCACATGTACATGATAAAAAAGACGATGACGAGATCAAGGCATATCTGATAAAAATTGTCCGCAAAGAAGCCTTTGATCAAAAAGGCCTGATCTACGGAATGGGCCACGCTGTATATTCTCTGTCCGATCCGAGGGAAAAGGTGTTCAAGGAATTTGTCGAACATCTGGCCGTTGATAAGGGACGCGATGAGGACATGTATTTATACAACAGTATAGAAAGAATTGCTCCGCAGGTCATTGCAGAGGAAAGAAAAATCTATAAAGGTGTCAGCCCCAATGTGGACTTCTACAGTGGATTTGTATATGACATGATGGAAATTCCGCGCGAGCTTTTCACACCTTTATTTGCGATCGCAAGGATCAGCGGCTGGAGCGCCCATCGTCTGGAAGAGTTAGTTGCTGATAACAAGATTATCAGACCGGCTTACAAGAGTCTGGTAGAAAAAAAGGAATATGTTTCGATAGAAAAGCGGGAGTGATTTTATGATTAGCAAAATAACACCATATATTATTGTGATCGTTGCAGTTTCGATCCTTGGATTTGTTACGGAAAATATATGGATCGGAATGCGCTTCGGTTATTTTGACAACAGAGGAATGATGCTGCCCGGCCTTCTCGGCTACGGCATGGCCATGGTCGGAATGTTTTTAATCCTCGGAACACCGGATGCTCCACAGTTTCTCTGGTATAAATTATCTTTTGAAAAAAGAGGATATGGCGTCATTTACTATATCGTGATGGCAGCAGTGCTGGTTTCCATTGGAGAGATCATCTTAGGAAACCTCGTGGAGCACTTCTGTCAGATCGAGTGGTGGAATTATCAGACACTGCCTCTGCATATTGGCAAATATACATCGGTATTTACCTCCCTTAGTTTCGGTATGCTGATCACGATTTTTATGGATTTTATTTTCCCGGAAATTTTCAGATGGAGTCTTTCTGTAAACAGCATTTCTGTGAGCATTGCCGTGACAGGCATGCTGGTTTTACTGATCGCCGATTTTATATATGCGGCAAAGTATATGATACAGAATAAAAAGATCAACAAGATCTGGAAGGTCGATATGCGGGATAAATGTATTGTAAATCGTGGTGAGGTTATGGCTTATGGAAGGAGACGTGAATCATGAGTAAGGCAACAACCAAGCTTGCGATCACCTATGCTTTCAAGGAACTGTTGCTGGAAAAGCCGTTAGATAAGATCACGATCAATGATATTACCGAGAAATGCGGGATGAACCGCCAGACCTTTTACTATCATTTTCATGATATTTTAGAGCTTACGGAATGGATCTGCGAAGAGGATGCGGAACGCGCGCTAAAGGAAAACCGTACCTACGATACCTGGCAGGAAGGCTTTCTTGCCATTTTCAATATGATAAAAAGAGATAAAGCTTTTATTATCAATATTTATCGTCATGTTCCCAAGGATTATCTGTATCGTTATCTGTACCGGGTGACCTATCAGCTGCTTTATGATGTATTGGAGGAAAAGGCAGAGGGCATGGTGATCCGGGAAGAGGACAAGGCATTTATTGCAAACTTTTACAAATATGGATTTGTAGGGCTGGTACTGGAATGGATCGATGAGGGAATGAAGGAAGATCCGGCATATATCATCGAGCATCTGAATTTCCTGATACAGGGCACCTTTGACCATGCTTTGGAAAATGCAAAGAGAAATAAAAGCTGACCCTGTACGACAAATAGCAGGGTTTGTCGCAATTTAAATCAAAAAAAGGAGGCTGTCGTCATCTAAGACAGTCTCTTATTTTTATGCATTTTATTTTTTATATGAATGGATATACTTAAGAACATAGAAGCGAAAACAAATCAAATTGAAAGGAAGCGTATTGCTATGTATTATTCAGCAGGAACTTATGAATCATTTGCAAAACCCGAAAAACCCGAAGGAGCTGACAGAAAATCAGCATATATTATAGGAACAGGACTTGCGGGACTTTCCGCAGCCTTTTATCTGGTAAGAGACGGACAGGTCAAAGGAGAGAGGATCCATCTTCTTGAAAAACTGGATCTGGCAGGCGGCAGCTGCGATGGAAGAAAGGATTTCAGAAAGGGCTTCTACATGAGAGGCGGCCGTGAAATGGACAATCATTTTGAATGTATGTGGGATATGTTCCGCGATGTGCCGTCTATTGAGACCCCCGGTGTATCTGTTCTCGATGAGTATTACTGGCTCAACAAGCATGATCCCAACTACTCCCTCTGCCGTGCTTCAGAGAAATGTGGACAGGATGCACATACTGATAAAAAATTTACTCTGGATAAGGAATCTGCAATGGCACTTTCCAAACTGTTTATGACACCGGAAAAGGATCTGGAGGATAAAAAGATCAGCGAGGTGCTGCCGGATTCCTTCTGGAACACCAATTTCTGGCTTTACTGGCAGACCATGTTTGCTTTCCAGAGATGGTCATCCGCACTGGAAATGAAGAGATATTTGTGCAGATACTGCCACCATATTGATGGACTTCCTGATTTTACAGCTCTTCGTTTTACCAAATACAATCAGTACGAAAGTATGATCCTTCCGCTTGTAAAATATCTGGAAAGCCACGGAGTTACCGTAGACTATGGCATTGATGTCAAAAATGTTATCATCAAAGACGAAAACGGCAAAAAGGTCGCGACACAGATCGTATACGAAAAAGATGGACAGACCGGTACGATCGATTTAGTGGAGGATGATCTGGTATTTATCACCAACGGATGCTGTACCGATACCTCCTGCTATGGTGACCAGAATACCGCACCGGATCTTAGTAATGTCAAAAACGGCAGCGGTGAATCCTGGGATCTGTGGAAAAATATCGCTGCCCAGGCCGTAAACGGAGAATACGGCAATCCGGATAAATTCTGCAGTGACGTGGATGCCACCAACTGGATGAGTGCAACCGTAGAGACCTCCGATGAAGAGATCATTCAGAAGATTATCGGTGTCTGCAAGAGAGATCCCCGAGAAGGAAAGGTCACAACCGGTGGTATTGTAACCGTCAAAGACAGTACCGACAACTGGTATCTGTCATGGACGATCAACCGCCAGCCCCAGTTTAAGGCACAGGATAAAAATACAGTCCTGATCTGGGTTTATGCCCTTTCTACCAATAAGGAAGGCAATTATGTCAAGAAACCGATGCGTGAGTGTACCGGTGAAGAGGTCTGCCGTGAATGGCTGTACCACATCGGTGTGCCGACAGATAAGATCGATGACTGGGCAAAAAACCGTTGCAATACAACCACCTGCTTCATGCCTTATATCAATGCCTTTTTCCAGCCCAGAAAAGAAGAGGACAGACCCTTGGTTGTACCGAAGGGTGCCGTCAACTTTGCTTTCCTTGGACAGTTTGCAGAGACACCCAGAGATACCATTTTTACAACAGAGTATTCCATCCGTACCGGTATGGAGGCTGTATATACCCTCTTAAATGTTGACAGAGGTGTTCCGGAGGTATGGGGTTCCAAATACGACGTCAGAGAGCTTTTACGTGCCGCATATTATGCAGTTGATAAAAAATCCATTGACGAGCTTCCATTATCCTTCAAGGAAAGATTTTTGTTAAAACAGGTGCTTAAAGCCGTAAAGGGAACGGATGTGGAGACCCTGTTAGAGGAAAGCGGACTGTTGAAAAAGCAGTAAATGATGTTCATAGACAGCTGAATGGCTTATAGCCATTCAGCTGTTGTTAAGTAGGAATCTCTGTCTGCACCAACAGATATAAACTGGATTTTGGTATGTAAGAGTGCTTCCAGTGTCTGAATATAGTTTTGGGCATTGATAGGAAGCTCGTCAAAGGTCCGGCAACCGGAGATATCTTCTTCCCAGCCGGGAAGTGTGTCCATAACCGGTGAACACAGATCCAGATTTGCAGTCGGATCAAAGTCGGTGAGGATACCATCCGCGGTCTTATAGTCTGTAATGATAGGTATTTCCTTCATGGAGCTTAATACATCCAGCTTGGTAAGGGCAATTTTGTCCGCATGCTGGCATTTCAGTCCGTATCTGCTTGCAACGGCATCAAAGGGACCGACACGACGAGGGCGGCCGGTTGCGGCTCCAAATTCTGCTCCGGCATTGCGCAGAGCCTGTTTCCATTCTTCGGATACGCCGTTTTCAGCGACAAAGGGACCGGCACCTACGCAGGTTGAGTATGCTTTGAGCACACCTACTACATGATCCGGATATCTTCCGGGGATTCCTGCACCGATCGGAGCATAAGCAGAGATTGTGGAAGAACTTGATGTAAATGGGAATATGCCATAGTCGATATCTCTTAAGGCGCCAAGCTGGGCTTCGAGAATGACATTTTTGCCATGCGTAAGCGCATCATCAATAAAGGCACCTGTATCGCAGATATAATCTCCAAATTTATCGACCTGTTCTTCACACCAGTTGAAGAGAGCCGGATAAGACATGGGCTCCTGATGATAGCAGCCGGCCAGTTCCAGATTTTTGGATTCGAGAATGGTTTTCAGTCTCATCTGAACTGATTTATCATCCAGATGCAGCAGATCTCCCAGACGAAGTGTCTTTTTACGGTATTTATCACTATATGCATAGGCAATACCTCTTTTGGTAGAACCAAAGGCAGAGCCGGTCTTGGCAAGTCTGGCCTCTTCCAGTTCATCCTGGATCTTGTGCCAGGGCATGGAAATGGTAGCTCTTTTCGATAATTTCAGGCGGCCGGGATTTATAGAAACGCCTCTTTTCTCAATTTGTTCAATTTCATTGGCAAGGTGGTCAAGATCGATGACCATGCCGTCTCCCAAAATACATGTTACACCCGGATGAAGTATTCCCGAAGGCAAAAGATTGAGTACAAATTTTCCCTGATCGGTCACAACCGTATGTCCGGCATTGTTGCCTCCCTGATATCTGGCTACGATGTCAGCATTGTTGGCAAGAAGGTCAATGACACGTCCTTTTCCTTCATCACCCCAGTTAATACCTGTTACAGAAGTAAGCATAATAAAATCCTCCTTTGAAAATATAATGAAAACTATGTTGACGGTTATGTGCAGTAACGGAAGGTCTTATCCGTGATGATCCTTGCAAAAATAAGACCAAGAGGCAGCGCGGTAATAATCAGGACCGCGGAGGTAAACCAAGAGACCGCATCCGTTAATGACATGATTCCAAAATTGTAAATTGCGCGGTACAGGTAGAGCCCCGGAACCATAATAACAATGGATGGTACAGTCAGTGAAATCCGGGGATAGCCATTGTATTGTTTGATCACAGAAGCTAAAAGTCCGGCGGCGACGGCACCGATAAATGCTGCGATCGCTGCGGGCATCTGTGTAAAATCAATGAGCTCCAGCCGCAGTGTATTGGCAACAGCACCGATAAGAGCTGCTATCAGAGCTATGGGTATCGGGCTGTTAAACATAATGGAAAAACCGAATACCCCGCAAAAGCTGGTGATCAGCCGCAGTATAAGATGGAGAAGCGGACTGATATTTAAGGTTGTAAATTCTTCCGGCTGAAGATTTAACAACAAAGCCATGATCCATGCAAAAATAGTGGCGGTCAGTACGATAATAATGGAATAGGTAAGTCTCTCAATACCGGAACGCAGATCCAGCTTGGCAAGGTCGATGCCGCTTGTGATAAATGGAAATCCGGGGATGATATAGAGCATGGAGCATATATATCCGGCTTCGTGGACAGACGGTATATGAAAAAGCAGTATGGCCAGCTTCAGCAGAAGCGCATAGATCAGACAGGAAGCGGATATGGATGCCGCAATATTCAGATATAAAGTAAAATGATGTTTGATCAGCTTGGTACGGATCAGGTTTCCGATGCCTGCAGCAATAAATGCAAGTGCCATCTCGATGGGACCGCCGCCCAGAAGAAATGTAAATGCACAACAGGCAAGCGCTGCAGCAAGTCCGAGCTTTACCGGTGAATACAGTGCGTGGATCTGTTCGATCCGGTCGAGCTTTTTATGAATCATTTCACCGGTCAGATGCGCTTCTTCATGGGGGAAACTGTCCACAAACTGTTCCATCCGGTACAGTTTGGAGGTATTTACCCCGGTGTTGGCAATGCTGAGAGACTGGGATACACAGTCATTGCCGTCAAAACAGTTAAATTCTATTGACATAAGGCCGACATCCACGGTACATGTAACACCGAGCTCCTTGGAAAGCTTATTCATGGATGTGCGCACCCGCCAGGCTCCGGTTCCGCAGGATAGCATGATCAGACCGACACGTCCGATGACAGAAGCCTTTTCAATAAGATCCGCATCGCAGATCAGGGCGTTGCTGTCTGCATTGGTATAGTCATGCCACGGTATTTCCATATGATTTTTTTCTATAATTTCGATATGGTCAGTTCCTGTCATAGATAATATCCTCTGCTTTCTCAACATGGTGTTCCAAATTCTTTAGGAAAGTAGAATTAGGAAGGAATATACCAAGCTCGTCAAAGTGCTCATTGTGTTCGACCAGCGAATCCTGCCCATAAAATATGTAGGCGCTGGGAAGACTTTTTTCAAGCCTGAGCATGAGATCCCACACGGCACAATAGGCTTCCGCTTCGGTTTCTTTTAGCTTTACGGTATCCGGGAGCTTTCGTATCAGCAGGATTCCGGTATTTTGTTCAAGCACCTGCTGTTCTACATCGGATGAATCCTCTGTATATGTGTGACTGTAGCGGTAGGCTCTGGCCAGAAAAATA
Organism: uncultured Lachnospiraceae bacterium; assembly: GCA_900317505.1. Lineage (GTDB taxonomy): Bacteria > Bacillota > Clostridia > Lachnospirales > Lachnospiraceae > UBA2882. The sequence continues at coordinate 18,703 of ONHB01000014.1, forward strand.
TTTTCCTTGTTTTTCAGATCTTTATATATGTTGTAAAAATGCTGATAGTGTTTATCATGTGCATAATTTTGAAATTCGGGCAGCAGTGCTCCGGTATTGTCCGTCATAATAATGGGATTTGGCTTCCCGTCCGCGTTGAAACGGTATGGTATCAAAAATGAATTTCGAAGCAGGTCAAATAAAGTATTTTGAGTGATAGCCATCAGAAAGGCCGATAAATCCCGGTTGGAGTAGCTGTTAAACAGGGCTTGTGTAAATTCATGAGGCAGGAGTGTGGCACTCGAATCGTCATTACAGAACAGGCTGTCGCAAAATGTCTCAAAAAGCTTATTGCAGGCCCAGGGGTCGGCCAGTATCTTTTCAAATAACAGCTCCGGTTTTTCTTCCCGGGGAAAAATTGTTTTATCTCGCATAGCTGTTTGAACCTCCGTTTCCTTTTAATTTGACTACAGTATACTATTGGTGTAATAATAAGTAAAAACTATAATTGATATGGCAATGATAACAAATTGATATGGTGAGATGCGTATGGATGTTAATTTTGAGTATTATAAAATCTTTTATTATGTAGCAAAATATAAGAATTTTACAAAGGCTGCCCATATTCTGGAGAGCAGCCAGCCCAACGTTACCAGAGCTATGAACTGTCTTGAGCAGCAGATCAACACGACGCTGTTTGTAAGAAGTAACCGCGGGATAAAGCTGACACCGGAGGGTGAAAGGCTGTATATACGGGTATCCGCAGCAATGACGCAGATTCTTGCAGCAGAAGAGGAGCTTGTAAAGAGTACCAGTCTTTTACATGGAAGCGTTTCTATCGGTGCCAGCGAGACGGCATTGAATATCTTCCTTTTGGATAAGTTAAAGGATTTCCATATGGTGCATCCGGGAATCAGGCTCAAGATATACAACCATTCGACGCCTGAGGCAGTGGATGCCGTAAAAAAAGGAATTGTCGATTTTGCGGTTGTATCCTCTCCGGTGACGGCAGATGCATCTTTAAAAACGATCACCCTGCAGTCCTTCAAGGAAATTTTGGTCGGAGGGGTGACCTTTACCGCACTTGGGAGTCAGGAGCTGTCTTTAAGGGAAATACAAAATTATCCTATGATATGTCTGGGTGAAGAAACCATGACCTTCCGGTTTTACAGGGAATTGTTTTTAGCCCATGGACTGGAGCTGAAGCCCGATACGGAGGTTGCAACGACAGATCAGATACTTCCTTTGGTCAGGTGTGAGCTGGGACTGGCTTTTTTACCTGAGGCCATGGCGCAGGATTCTTTAAAGAAAAAAGAGATTGTGAAAATTTCGCTGAAAGAGGAGATCCCACAAAGAAATATATGTCTGGTATATGACAGCAGGCATCCTATAAGCTCTGCATCACAGCAGTTGAGAAAAACTCTTATGAGTGATCATCAGGCAATGAGATTAAGAACGGAGGCAGACAGATGACTTTACAACAACTGACATATCTGGTTATGGTGGCTGACTGTGGAAACATTACGGAGGCTGCTGAGAAATTATTTATATCACAGCCATCACTGAGTACAGCAATACACAATCTGGAACAGGAAATGGGTGTGACTGCATTTGTGAGATCCAATAAGGGCGTTGTCATCACGAGAGAAGGAGAAGAGCTTTTATCGTATGCGAGGATGCTTTTAGAGCAGGCGGACAATATGAAGGAGCATTTTGGAAGCGGAGAGAAACGATCGCCCAAATTTTCCGTTTCCTGTCAGCATTATTCTTTTGCGGTAAATGCATTTGTGGATCTGATAAAGGAATATGATGCGGATCAGTACAATTTTATTATAAGAGAGACCCAGACCGGTGAGATTATTGAGGATGTCGCAAACGGAAAGAGTGAAGTCGGAGTCATATATTTATCTGAACATAACGAAGATGTTATCCGGAAAATGATCAGAAATAACAGTCTGGTGTTTGAGGAATTATATGTTGCCGGACCGCATGTATTTATCTGCAAGGATCATCCTCTGGCAGATAAGAAGATCATCACGATGGAAGAATTGAAGCCCTATCCGTATCTGGTTTATGAGCAGGGAAACCGGAATTCCTTCCATTTTTCGGAGGAGTTTATCAGTTTCATGGATTTTCCTAAAAATATACAGGTCAGGGACCGGGCGACTTTGTTTAATCTTGTGATCGGGCTCAACGGATTTACAGTAAGCAGCGGTATTATTGACAACCGGCTGAATGGGGATAATATCGTAGCGAGACCATTGGATGTCGATAAAAATATGAAGATCGGGATGATCCGCAAGAAGAATACCATTTACAGCCGTTATGCAGATTTTTATATTAAAGCACTGAAAAACCACCTGACCATAGCTTAAAACTATGGATGAAACAGATATATATATATTTTTCAGAAATAAAAGGACCTGATACAATATCCTCAAATACAACACGGAGGACATGAGATATGAGTAAATTACAGACCCCTTTCAGATATGATTTTGTCGGAAGCTTTTTGCGTCCGCAGGCTCTTAAAGATGCAAAGACAGATTTTCAGAGCGGAAAGCTTTCAAAAGAAAAGTATGATGAGATTGTAAATGATGAAATTGCAAAGGTAGTGGCAAAGCAGAAGGAACTGGGCTTTCATGTGATAACAGATGGAGAATTCCGGCGTACATTCTGGCATCTTGACTTTATGTGGGGTCTGGATGGCGTAGAGCATGTGAGCACCGGAGGCGGAGTACAGTTCAATGCAGAGCTGGCAGTTTTGGATGATACTTATCTTGTTGGCAAAGTAAAAGCAAAACCCCATCCCTTTGTAGAATACTTCAAGTTTTTAAAACAGTTTGAGGATGAGAATACGGTTGCAAAATATACGATACCTGCACCAGCGCAGACATTCCAGCAGATGATCGTTCCGGCTAACTATGAGACTACAAGAAAATTTTACGAAACAGATGAAGAGCTGATACAGGATATCGGACTGGCTTATCAGGATGTCATCAGACAGTTTTATGATGCCGGATGCCGCAATCTGCAGCTTGATGACTGTACCTGGGGAGCTATTGTCGGCGAGGCAGCCAAGCAGAGATATCAGTCACTGGGTGTTGATATTGAAGATGTAAAGGCAAAGCTTCTTGCTGTCAATAATCTTGCTCTGGAAGGAAAGCCTGAGGATATGGTTATTACTTCCCATATCTGCAGAGGAAATTATCATTCAACATATTTTACAAGTGGTGCTTATGATACGGTTGCCGACTATGTATTTGCAAAGGAAAATGTCGACGCACTGTTTCTTGAATATGATGATGAGAGATCCGGTGGATTTTTACCGTTGGAAAAAGTATCGGATGATAAAAAGGTTGTGCTTGGCCTGATCACGACCAAATCCCCCGTGCTTGAGGATAAAGAAAAGGTTATTGAAAGGATTCATGAGGCTGCCCAGTATGTACCTCTGGACAGATTGTGCTTAAGTCCGCAGTGCGGTTTTGCTTCCTGTGAGATTGGAAACAAGCTTACTGAGGAGGAACAGTGGGCAAAATTAAAGCTTGTCAAGGAAATCGCAGAAGAGGTCTGGGGAAAGGAAGCATAAAATAAAAGCCTGTATATTTTCAAGCCTGTGTCAAATTGGAGCTTGACTCTACAACATATGTAGTGTCTAAAATAAGAGCGACAGGAATATTTCATCACGAGGATATGACATCCAAAACGATATGAGAAAGCCTGGGATAATGAAGAGCAGGAAGGAAATATCACATGGAAAAGAATCTTACAAGCGGCAGCGTATTCAGAAATATCATTCTGTTTTCGCTGCCGTATTTATTATCTTATTTTTTACAGACCCTGTATGGAATGGCAGATCTGTTTATCATCGGTCAGTTTGACGGTGTCGCGAGTACGACGGCGGTTTCGATCGGATCGCAGGTCATGCATATGCTGACGGTCATCATCGTCGGACTTGCCATGGGAACCACAGTCAGTATCGCGCAGGCCGTGGGTGCAAGAGAAAGTAAATGGGTATCGCAGAACGTTGGAAATACGGTTGTGCTGTTTATGATCGTTTCCCTAGCATTTATGGTTATACTGTTGATACTTGTCCGCCCGATCGTTGCTCTGATCTCAACCCCTGCTGAGGCTGTGAATGGCACGATAAAATATCTGACGATCTGCTTTATAGGAATTCCCTTTATCACAGCTTACAACATCATAAGCTCGATCTTCCGCGGTATGGGAGACAGTAAAAGCCCGATGTATTTTATTGCGATCGCATGTGTGACCAATATCGTACTGGATTATGTTTTTATCGGCGGCTGCCATTTAGGACCTGCCGGAGCCGCACTTGGTACGACGGTTTCGCAGGCCGTCAGTGTCGTGGTGTCGTTGATCGTTATTATTAAAAAAAGAAGCATTTCCCTTTGTCGGGAGGATTTTAAGCCTTGTAAAGATACTATGGGAAAAATATTGTCGATTGGTATTCCCATTGCTTTTCAGGATGGATTGATCCAGGTCGCATTTATCATCATCACCATCATTGCCAACAGACGCGGACTGAATGATGCGGCAGCAGTCGGCATTGTGGAAAAGATCATCAGCTTTATTTTCCTTGTTCCGTCTTCAATGCTGTCTACGGTATCTGCGCTCGGTGCCCAGAATATCGGGGCCGGTAAACCGGAACGTGCCAGAAAGACCCTCCGGTATGCTATTTATATTGCAGCAGGCTTTGGTTTTGTCGTAGCTGTCTTGATGCAGTTTATATCTGAGCCGATTGTTGGTCTGTTTACGGATCAGAATACTGCCGGAGGAGCAGAGGTTATCCGTCTCGGCGGTCAGTACTTGCGCGGATATATCTGGGATTGCATGTTTGCGGGAATGCATTTCAGCTTCAGTGGATATTTCTGTGCCTGTGGTAAATCCGGGCTGTCATTTTTGCACAATATCATCGCTATCTCACTGGTGCGTGTACCGGGAGCTTACTTTATGTCAAAGCTCTTCCCGGCGACATTGTATCCGATGGGACTTGCGACTGCGACCGGATCTTTACTGTCTGTCATAATCTGCGTGATCGCATATGTGATATTGCAAAAGAAGTTCCGGTCCGGAAAGTTGCAGTATGAATAAAATATTCCTGTTTGCTAAATAATTTATCACATCTATGATTTGACACGCATCATTTTATAATAGCAGGGTATCAACAGCGCGCATGCGCCAAACCATGCAAGCGGGCTGGCGATGCAGACGGAATAATATCCGATCATGCCGGAAAGCCCGACCGTTGCTGCGATACGCATGACAAGCTCGATCATGCAGGCGGCAAAAGGCGCTGTACCATTCTGCATACTCTGGATAGAGGTACGATATACGGCCAAAAGTCCCAGAATAAAATAAAACGGTGCGACAATGGTCAGATAGAGATCGGAATAATAATAGATTTCATCGGTCGGTGCCGATAAAAACAGCCGTACGATCGGATGGCGCAGTAAAGGGATACCGATGCACATGATCAGGTTGAAGATTTCTGTCTGAATCAGGCAGGCGCGTACACCGGCACGGATCCTCTGAGCGTTTCCGGCACCAAAATTTTGTGCTACATAGTTGGAAATAGCGGTCATCATGGCATTGTTGACAAGGACGGAAAGCTGGTCAGCCTTGGATGCGGCGGTATAGCCGGCTACGGCAGCAGTTCCCATCGAATTGACGACTGTCTGCATGGCAAGCTGTCCGATACACATAACAGACATCTGAAAACCCATGGGAAATCCGGTTTTCAGATGTTTTTTTATGATATCATTGAGATCCTGAAAGTCCTGTTTGTGCAGATGCATAATGGGATATTTTTTCAGTCCGACCAAAAGGCAGAGCAGGGCTGATAAAAACTGCGAAAGAATCGTAGCCCATGCGGCTCCCGCCACGCCCATGTGAAGGGGCAGGATAAAAAGCACATCCAGAAAGATATTTAATATAGAAGATATGACTAAAAAATAAAGAGGCGTCTGACTGTCGCCGAGTGCGCGGAGCATATTGGATACCATATTGTAAAAAACGGTTGCTCCGGTTCCCAAAAGGACGACAAACATATAAGCGTAGGCACCCTCTTCAATATCAGAGGGAATTTTCATGAGAATGAGGAAGGTGCGGGCAAATGCACAGCAGATGATCGTCAGTACAACGGTAAAAGCGATGCTTAAAACCGTGGAAGCTGCGATGCTTTTTCTCATATTTTTTTCATCCTTTGCACCACAGTACTGTCCAAGACAGATACCAAATCCGCCGGTAAATCCATTGATAAAACAAAATACAAAATGAATGATAATGCTGGTGCTTCCCACAGCCGCAAGCGATTCCGCACCGAGCGTCTTGCCGACGATGACAGAATCCGCAAGTGTATAAAAAAGCTGGAATAAGTTTCCGAGGATAACGGGAAAAGCAAACTTTAAAAGTGACCGGAAAGGATTTCCAACGGTCAGATCCATTTCTTTTGTTTTTGACATAACGGCCTCCTAATTACAAAACCTATTTGAAAAGCAAGCCTATTATAGTATAAAGAAATGAAAAGTAAAAGAGCTTTTTTATATTAGGAAAGCAGTTGGAAGCCCATGATGACAACACCGAGTACGACCAGCACGACACCGGTCGCGCGGTTTAATGTTTTGGGGGTTGCCTTGTTGGCAAATACAGCAGCGATCCGCGCCCACAACAGAGTGAAGACCACGCAGAGTACCCAGACCAGCTTATCGGACAGGCCGCCGATCGTAAAATGTGAAATGGCGCCTGTCAGAGCCGTAAATGTCATGATAAAGACACTGGTGCCGACTGCTGTTTTTAATTCATAACCAAGAACCGATGTCAGGATCAGGAGCATCATCATGCCGCCGCCTGCACCGATAAAGCCGCAGATAAATCCGATCATCACACCACAGATGAGAGACTGGATTGCACGTTTTTTGGCAGAAACACCCTGCATGGCTTCCTTGGTAGTCATGACCGGACGCACGATAAATTTGATACCGAGTAAAAATGTCATAAATACGGAAAAGACGCCCATGGTAGAGGAAGGCACGAGGCTTGCAACGAAGCTGCCGACAACCGTGAAAACAAGAACACTTGCCATCATAATAAGACCGTTGCGGATGTCCAGATTTTTATTTTTGTGATAGGTATAGGCAGAGACAGCGCTTGCCAGCACATCGGAGGACAGGGCAATTCCAACCGCCATATAAGGATCCATGCCAAGAAAAGTGATCAGCATGGGACTGATGACCGCAGCGGCACTCATTCCGGCAAAGCCTGTACCCAGTCCGGCGCCCAGTCCGGCAAAAAAAGTAATTAAAATCGTAAAAAGTATGCTCATAGCTTAGTGTTCCTCCTTTAGGATGCTGTCCAGATTTGTTCCGATCACGTCCAATGTTGCAAAAAAAGTCTTTCTCATTTCATCATCGGTGTGGTCGAATATTTTTTCAAAAAATGCATTTTGAAGTTGTCTGCCTCGTTCGATAACGGGAAGTGCCTTGTCGGTACAAAAAAGCTCCGTCTTGCGGCGGTCTCCCTTGACGGACTGGCGGATCAGATACCCGGTCTGCACCAGCCGTTCCACATAAAGCGATACCAGATTGGCTTTGATATGCCGAAGCTCAACAATTTCACTTGCGGTTTTGCAGTCCGGATTGTTGCCAAGAAACATTAGGATGTCAAATGCCGTCTGTGGCAGATCGAGCTCTTTGCAAAGTGGCTTGCAGGCTGCGTTGTATGCAAGAGACAGTTTTTGGGAAAACTCTATACTGGGGTTCATGTGATCTCTCCTTTTTTGTAAATATAGTTGTAAATACAAGCCGGTGGTGTAGCAAAATTATAAGCCGGTTACAAAAATTTTTGAAAAATGTATGCCGTGTGTTAGATAGTTCAAAATAATATATTTCAAATTTGAAGTATTATAGCACGCATATATAAAATTAGTCAAATTTTTAACCCAATCCTAAATTTTTAACAGAGGCTTGACTTAAAGTTAGGTTTAAGTACTATACTGACGGTAAAACAAAACATTTTGAAAGGAGTATTTCAATGTATACAAATTTTTTGACATTAAATAATGGTGTAAACATTCCATAGTTTGGACTGGGAACATGGTTTATCGAAGATGGAAAAGCAGCCGATGCCGTAAAGGCGGCCGCAGAGCTTGGCTACAGACATTTTGATACTGCGCAGGCTTATGGAAATGAGCGTGGTGTAGGTGAAGGCGTGAGAACCTGTGGTATTCCGAGAGAGGAATTGTTTGTGGTATCCAAGGTTGCTGCCGAGCACAAGACTTATGAAGCTGCTGCAAAAAGTATCGATGATACTTTGGAGAAGATGGGACTTTCTTATCTGGACATGATGATCATCCATTCTCCGCAGCTCTGGACAGAGGTCAACCAGAGCGATGACCGTTATGTAGAAGGCAACCGTGCTGCATGGAAGGCCCTTGAGGATGCATACAAGGCAGGAAAGCTGAAGGCAATCGGTGTATCCAACTTCCAGATCGGAGATATTGAAAGTCTGTCAGAGACTGCCGAGATCAAACCCATGGTCAACCAGATCCTCTGCCATATCAGCAATACACCCGTGGAACTGATCGACTACTGCCAGAAAAACGGAATTGCCGTTGAAGCATATTCTCCAATCGCCCATGGTGAGATTTTAGAGCAGGAGGACATCAAGGCGATGGCTGCAAAATATGGTGTGACAGTTCCCCAGCTCTGCATCCGTTATACATTACAGCTTGGCCTTATTTCCCTTCCTAAGACAGGAAATCCGGAGCATATGAAGAGCAATGCCGAAGTGGATTTTGAAATCAGCGCCGAGGATCTGGAAAAGCTCAAAAATTTCAAAAAGATCGAAAGCTATGGCAAGAGCGGTGTATTCCCTGTATACGGCGGAAAGCTTTAATTTTATAACGAAATCTGACAAATGAATAAAAGATATTTGAAGTTAAAAGATGTCCGGTAAGGGCATCTTTTATTTTAATAATAGGAATTATTATTATTTTTATTGACAGTAGCATAAAGAAAGTATATAATCCTTATTAAGAACATATCCTAATAAGAAGGACAGATGACAAGTAGAAGAAACACCATTCAGAAAGACCTGGTACGAAATGCTGTATATGAGATGAAAAGACATGTTACAGCAAATGAAGTGTATGAATTTATTAAAAAAACATACCCTACAATCGGAAGAGGGACCGTATATAGAAACCTTGATATATTGGTAGAAGAGGGAGCTCTGAGAAAGGTTGAAGTCCCGGACGGACCGAACCGGTTTGATTTTACGTTGAAAAATCACTACCATGTCAGGTGCGTAAAGTGCGGTGAGGTTTCAGATGTGGATATGGATGAAGTGCCAGACTTGCTGAAAAGGATTCGGGACACTCACGGCATGGAATTTCTGGATTATGATATTTCATTTAAAGGCATTTGTCCTAAATGCAGAAAGAAGGTAAGGGAGAAATAATATGGATAAAAAAGCAATGTATAAGCTAAGCTATGGATTGTTTGTACTGACCGCCAGGGAAGACGAAAAAGACAATGGATGTATTATCAATACAGCGATTCAGGCTGCATCAGAACCGAACCAGTTAAGTATCTGTGTTAATAAAGCAAATTATACGCATGATATGATTGGAAGAACAGGAAAGTTTACAGTATCAGTCTTGAGTCAGAATGCGCAGTTTGAATTGTTTAAGCATTTTGGATTTCAATCAGGAAGGGATACCAATAAGTTTGAAACATTTGAAAAGTGTGCACGAGGCACAAATGGTATTTATTACATTACGGAAGGTACAAATGCATACATTTCCGTAACGGTTAATAAAACAGAGGATCTGGGTTCACATACAATGTTTATTGGTGAGATAACCGATATGGAAGTGTTAAGTGATATCCCATCTGCCACATATGAGTATTATCAGAATAATATTAAACCTAAACCACAGGCAATCGGGAAGACGGACGATGGTCAGACAATATGGCGTTGCAGAATTTGTGGATATGAATATGTAGGCGAGGAACTACCGGATGATTTTATATGTCCTTTATGTAAGCACCCGGCATCAGATTTTGAAAAAGTAGTAAAGAAAACGGAGGATAAAAAATGACAACAAACAAATATGCAGGAACACAGACAGAGAAAAATTTACAGGAGGCATTCGCAGGAGAATCCCAGGCAAGAAATAAGTATACCTATTTTGCTTCTGTAGCAAAAAAGGAAGGCTATGAGCAGATGGCAGCGTTGTTTTTGAAGACCGCAGATAATGAGAAAGAGCATGCAAAGATGTGGTTCAAGGAATTAGCAGGAATTGGTGACACAAAAGCAAATTTAGCGGCAGCTGCAGATGGCGAAAATTATGAGTGGACAGATATGTATGAAGACTTTGCTAAAACAGCTGACGAAGAAGGTTTTCCTGAGCTTGCGGCAAAATTCAGGGCTGTAGGAGAGATTGAGAAACACCACGAGGAGAGATATCGTGCACTCCTTAAGAATATAGAAACTGCGCAGGTGTTTGAAAAGAGTGAAGTCAAGGTATGGGAATGCCGTAACTGCGGCCATATTGTAGTAGGAACCAAGGCTCCGGAGGTATGTCCGGTATGTAATCATCCGCAGAGTTATTTTGAAGTACATGAAGAGAACTATTAAGGAGATGATCTTATTACGAAGAAACATATGATTAATTCAAAAAAAGCTGTCATGATAGGCTGTGGTTTCGTCGGTTCCGCATCGGTATTTGCTTTAATGCAAAGCGGATTATTTACGGAAATTGTGCTTATTGATGCAGATAAAAATAAGGCAGAAGGGGAGGCAATGGATATCAGTCACGGAGTTCCATTTGCCAGTCCCATGAAAATATATGCGGGTAATTATGATGATGTGGCTGACGCCGCAATTGTTATCATATCTGCCGGAGCAGGACAAAAACCGGGAGAGACAAGACTGGACCTTGTAAATAAAAACGTAGCAATATTTAAGTCTATTATTCCTGAAATAGCAAAGAGAAATTTTGCAGGCATCATGTTAGTGGTTGCTAATCCGGTAGATATTCTGACTCAGGTAGCCGTAAAATTATCAGGGCTTCCTGAAAACCGGGTTATCGGATCGGGAACAGTCTTAGATAGTGCAAGACTGAGATATAAGCTCGGTGAGCATTTATCGGTAGATAGCAGGAGTGTACATGCATTTATTGTGGGTGAACATGGCGATAGCGAGGTTGTAGCATGGTCTTCAGCCAATGTATCAGGTGTTCCATTGAGCAAAATATGTGAAATGCGCGGGCATTACAGACACAAGGAAAATACTGAGGAAATAGCGGAAGCCGTTAAGAATAGTGCTTATGAAATCATAAACAAAAAACACGCTACATATTATGGAATTGCAATGTCTGTGAAAAGAATTTGCGAAGTTATTATTAGAGATGAAAAATCCATACTTCCGGTATCACATATGATTCATGGAGTGTATGACATAGATGGTATCTCATTAAGTATGCCTGCTATTGTAGGTGCAGATGGAGTGGAGGCTGATATACCTCTTAATTTAAATGGAGAGGAAGCGTTAAAGCTTAAGGAATCAGCGGATGCTTTGAAAAAGATTGTAGAAACGATTGAATTATAAACTTTTATGATGAAAGGAAATATGAAAATATGGAAGTAAAATATTATGTATGTAAGCATTGTGGAAATATTATTGATAAAGTAAAAGATAAGGGAGTGCCTGTGATGTGCTGTGGAGAGGCTATGCAGGAGTTAAAAGCCGGAGTGACTGATGCAGCTGTTGAAAAGCATGTACCTGTATATACAGTGGAGGGCAATCATATTCATGTTGTAGTCGGAGAGACAAAGCACCCAATGCTTGAAGCGCATTTCATTGAGTGGATTACCTTAAATACTAATCAGGGAATATACAGAAAACAGTTAAATCCCGGACAGGAGCCAATTGCAGATTTTTATCTGTGCGATGGTGAACAGGTAGAGGAAGTATATGCATATTGTAATTTACATGGATTATGGAAATGCTAAAAATATGAAAGAGGAACAACTTTCTAAAATAGAGTACAAATGAAAGCAAGACTAATTTATGTATGAAATGAAACCGGAATATTATATTGGTATAGATATGATAGACGAAGAGCATAAGCAGTTATTTAAATATGCAGATGAAGCATATGAACTTCTTCATGATGAGTATACACCGGATAAATATGACAGAATTGATGCAATATTGGAAAATCTTCGCGATTATACAGCAAAGCACTTCCATGATGAAGAGCAGTATATGGAATCCATCAATTATAAAAAGATATTTACACAGAAAGTTCAGCATCAGGAATTTATAAATAAGCTCGAGGAATTTATGGAACAGCACAATGATGAGGTGGAAGATCAGGATGAGCAGATCATGAAAATTTTAAAATATCTCACGGAGTGGCTGGTTAATCATATTCTGTATGTTGATGGTCAAATTCCAAAAGGCTGATATATTCTATTTCCGTTGATGAGACTTTCAGTCAAATATATTAGTAATTGCAGAGAATATTGAGTTATGTTAGAATGACATTGGTTAGAAAACTCTAACCAATGTTTTTTATATATAACAGGAGATGAAGCAATGAGCGAGAAAATGACTCTTTCCGGTGTACCGGAGACAATGTTGCAGACAATATATGCCAGAGCAAAGGAAACCAAAACACGTGGTGGAATTTATGACCAGAAGGCAGTTGAGATCGTAGATCAGATTGACTATGATTTTTCACTTGCTGACAAGGATCCCGCCATGCATGACGGTGTTATCGCACGTACCATCGTGCTTGACCGTATGACAAAGGCTTTTTTGCAAAAACATCCGGATGCGGTTGTTGTAAATATTGCGTGCGGACTGGATACCCGCTGCTATCGTATGGAAGGATATTCACATTGGTACAATCTGGATCTTCCGGAGACGATCGCTGTACGTGAAAAGCTGTTGCCGGAAAGTGGTGCAATTTCGCAGATCGCCATGTCTGCCATGGATGACTGGAGCGACCGGATCGCTGAAAAAGATCATACAGCCCTTGTCATTATCGAGGGACTGACCATGTATCTGTCAGAAGCAGATGTAAAACAGATCTTTTCCGTGATCCGCAACTGCTTTAAAGAAGTGGAAGTATTTGTAGAAGTTATGAATCCCATGATGGTAAAAAGCGTCAAGGAAAAATCTATTGAAGGCAGTAATGCCAAATTTACTTGGGGTATCAAAAAAGGAAAATATCTTGCAGATCTGCTGCCCGGTTTTTCCTATGTGGAAGAACATGGCCTGACCGAAGGCATGGCTGAATTTAAGTCTATTTACAAGCTGTTGGATAAGATCCCCGCGATCCGTGATATTTCAAACAGGATCGTTGTTCTTTCAAGCCGGAAATAATAGGCGGGATTTTGCAAAGAGATTTATCAGTTAAAATATATTGATAATATTTGATTTTCAATCATGATATAGAAACAGTCCATAAGAATAAACCGGACTGTTTCTTTTTTGATCCTTTGCCCTGATATCATAAAATAACAGTTCATAAAATTTTCACAAAAATTTGATTAACTAATATTTGACATTTAAAAATATTGTCCTTAAAATGACTCACAGCACTCCCTTATTCCGATGTCAAATCTGAGGAATACAGGGTGTTTATATTTATATGACAATTTTTTCAGACGTTTGTGAGTATCAGATTACAAAAAGAAGAGGAGGTAATAGAACCAAATGCTTAAAACACTGGGAGCTCAGCTTAAAGAGTTTAAAAAAGATTCGATCAAGACTCCGATCTTTATGATCCTGGAAGTTTTGATGGAAATGATTATTCCGTTTCTCATGGCTTCTATTATTGATGACGGCGTGGAAAAAGGCGATATCCGGCATATCTGTATTGTCGGTGCTCTTATGATCGTGGCAGCCTTCATTGGTCTGTATGCCGGAATCATGGGCGGTGTCTGTGGAGCCAATGCGTCTGCCGGCTTTGCCAGAAACCTGAGAAAAGCGATGTATGAAAATATACAGAAATTTTCATTTTCCAACATTGATAAATTCAGCACAGCGGGACTGATCACACGACTGACCACAGATGTGACTAATGTGCAGAATGCATATCAGATGCTACTTCGTATGTTTGTCCGTGCACCTATTAGTATGATATGTGCCATGATCATGTCTTTTTATATTAACGCAAGACTGGCGACGATCTATCTGGTTGCCGTTCTGGTCCTGGGTATTGCTTTGTTTTTCATTATTCACAAGGTTTCAGGATATTTTCAGGAAGTCTTTGAAAAATATGATGATCTGAATGCCAGTGTACAGGAAAATGTATCCGGCATCCGCGTGGTAAAGGCCTATGTCCGTGAAGATTACGAAAATCAGAAGTTTTCCAAGGCAAGCTACAATGTATACAGGATGTTTGTAAAGGCAGAAAAGATACTGTCCTACAATGCGCCTCTGATGCAGATCACGGTTTATGGCTGCATCCTCGGCATCAGCTGGCTTGGTGCAAGGATGATCGTTTCCGATACCCTGACAACCGGCGAACTTATGAGTCTGCTGACTTATTGTATGAACATTTTAATGAGCCTGATGATGCTGTCCATGGTCTTTGTCATGTTATCCATGAGTACCGCAAGCTGTGAACGTATCACCGAGGTGCTCAATGAAAAATCGGAGCTTTCCAATCCCGAAAATCCCATTATGAAAGTGGCTGACGGAAGCATCGTATTTGATCATGTGGATTTCAGCTACAAAAAAGGCAGTGGGGAATATGTATTAAAAGATATCAACCTTGATATTAAGGCTGGTGAGACGATTGGTATTATCGGTGGAACCGGAAGTGCCAAGTCAAGTCTCGTAAACCTGATCAGCCGTCTGTATGACGTGACAAACGGCAGCATCCGCGTTGGCGGAAAGGACGTCCGTTCCTATGATATGGAAGTGCTGCGAAATCAGGTTGCGGTTGTATTGCAGAAAAACGTTCTGTTTTCCGGTACGATTTTAGATAACCTGCGCTGGGGCAACAAGGATGCGACCAGAGAGGAATGTATCCGTGCCTGTCAGTTAGCATGTGCTGACGAATTTATTGAAAAAATGCCGGATGGGTATGATACCTATATTGAACAGGGCGGCTCCAACGTATCCGGCGGCCAGAAGCAGCGTCTGTGTATTGCAAGGGCACTACTGAAAAATCCCAAGGTATTGATCCTGGATGATTCGACCAGCGCCGTGGATACTGCGACGGATGCACGGATCCGCGAAGCCTTTGCCAAGGAAATTCCGGGCACGACAAAGCTTATCATCGCACAGAGAATATCCAGTGTGCAGAATGCAGACCGGATCATTGTCATGAATGATGGAGAGATTGACGGCTTTGGCAGCCATGAGGAGTTGCTTGCAGCTAACAAGATTTACAGAGAAGTATACGAATCCCAGACCCAGGGTGGCGGAGATTTCGATGAGAAAGGAGGCTTGTGATTATGCCGGGACCAGGAAACAGAGGACCCAGAGGAATGAAGCCCCAGGTTGAAAATCCGGGGAAACTTCTGGGACGCCTTTTAAAATATGTCGGTAAAAACTATGGTATCCATCTTGTCATCGTGGCAATCTGTATTTTTGTCAGTGTCATCGCCAATGTACAGGGAACCATGTTTATGAAAAATCTGATCGACCTTTATATTATGCCGATGATCGGTCAGAGCAATCCTTCGTTTGCACCGCTGCTTGGTGCGATCACCAGAGTGGCAGTCTTTTATCTGATCGGTGTACTTGCGACCTTTGCTTTTTGACACACATGCGCATGGAGATATCATGTCTATTTATACCAATGATATCGATACCCTGCGTCAGATGATCAGCCAGAGTATGCCACAGCTTTTATCCAGTGTCATTACGATCGTCAGTGTATTTATCAGTATGCTTGTTTTGAGCATTCCGCAGACACTCGTATCACTTGTCATGATATTTATCATGCTGTATACGACCAAAAAGGTTGCAGGCTTAAGTGGTAAATACTTTGTGGCACAGCAGAAATCCCTCGGTGTGGTCAATGGCTACATAGAAGAAATGATGGAAGGCCAGAAGGTTGTAAAGGTATTCTGTCATGAAAAAGAGGGTATTGATAAATTTAACGAGCTCAATGATGCTTTGTATGACAGCGCAAACCTTGCCAATAAATACGGAAATATGCTGGGACCTGTCAATGCACAGCTTGGAAATGTCAGCTATGTCGTATGTGCGATCGTGGGTGGTATTTTTGCATCCTACCATGTAGGCGGGCTGACACTGGGAGCGCTGGCAAGCTTTCTGACTTTTAATAAGAGTATCAACATGCCGATCAACCAGGTCAGCCAGCAGCTTAACAGTGTGGTTATGGCACTTGCCGGTGCAGACAGGATTTTTAAACTCCTTGATGAAAAACCGGAGCTGGATGAGGGCTATGTGACTCTTGTCAATGCGGTTGTGGAAAAAGGAGAGGTCAAAGAAACCGATAAGCACACCGGATGCTGGGCATGGAAGCATTATCACAAAGCCGACGATACGACGACTTATCAGCTTTTGGAAGGTGATGTGGTATTTAACGGTGTGGATTTTGGTTATGACGACCGGAAAATGGTGCTTCACGATATCAAATTGTATGCAAAGCCCGGACAGAAGATCGCCTTTGTCGGCTCTACCGGTGCCGGTAAAACGACGATCACCAATCTGATTAACCGTTTTTATGACATTCAGGACGGCAAAATCCGTTATGACGGAATCAATATCAACAAGATCAAAAAAGCAGATCTGAGACATTCTTTGGGAATTGTACTTCAGGATACGCAGCTTTTTACAGATACCGTTATGGAAAATATCCGTTACGGCAAGCTTGATGCCACGGATGAGGAAGTTATTGCGGCAGCAAAGTTAGCCAATGCTGACGGATTTATCAAAAGACTTCCGGATGGTTATCAGACAAAGCTGACCAACAATGGTGCTAATCTCAGTCAGGGACAGAGACAGCTTTTGTCGATTGCGCGGGCAGCCATTGCAGATCCGCCGGTCCTGATTTTGGATGAGGCAACCTCTTCCATCGATACCCGTACCGAAAAGCTGGTGCAGGATGGTATGGATAAGCTGATGAGCGGACGTACGACCTTTGTCATTGCACACAGACTGTCAACGGTCAGAAACAGTGACTGTATCATGGTACTGGAAAACGGGCGCATCATTGAACGTGGTACGCATGATGAACTGATTGCCGAGAAGGGCAAATATTATCAGCTCTATACCGGGAATACCGGGGAGCTTGCGTAAATTAAGACCGGTCTCTTTATGGGACTGGTCTTTTTTTGAGAAAATGTTCTTGGATTATGCTCAGTAAGGAATTGTAGCCGATAAAAGATAAAAATGCCCCTCAATTTTGAGAATACCTTCATCCTGCATGCGTCCAAGCTCCCTTGAAAGTGCGCTTCGGTTAGCATTGAGAAACTCGGCAAGTGTGGTCTGGGAGAACGGAACATATCGCAGATTATTTTCATCGGGACGGATACTTTTGATATATACAAGAATTTTGTCCCGGAGCGATTTCTGGCTCAGTATTCGCAGCTTTAAATTGGAAAAGAGATTTTGATTGACCATCCGTTCCATCACGTTGAGGAGCAGCTGATGCTGGAAGGAGCAGGAAGCACAGCACCGGTCCGTAGATGCAAAAAGATAGTTTAAATCTAAAAATAATATGGAAGAATCGCTGATAGCCTGTACCTGGATCGGGCTGTAGGCGATTTTTTTTAATGCAAGAGCTTCCCCGAAAATCTCGGAAACGGAAAAGTGATTCATGTTGAGCTTGTCAAAATGGTTGTTGGTATAGGAAACCTCCACCTTGCCGGATAACACAATGCCGGCGTGAGTGAATGGATCATCCAGAGATATGATGAGATCATTTTTCTTGTAAGTTTTTACAAAGCCATGCAGAAAGGTGATGACTTCATCGAGCCTGTCCGCCGGAATGTTTTGAAAAAGAGAGCATTGAAGGATGGTGGTTTTGTAGGTTTCGGTTAGAAGGGTGTGCTTCATAAAGGACCTCCATGTTTAGTGGATTGTTTACAAGTGACCATGATATCACAAAAATTGTTGCCATGGCAACAGATTTGTTTCTGCAATCAAAGTATAATCCAATTGTAAACAAGAAAACCTAATAAGAAAGCCGTCAAAAGATGGCTTGTCTTTCCAATTATTTTATGGAGGAAAAGCTATGAATTATACCAGTCAGGAACGAATTGATTTATTAAAGGATCTTTTGGATCGTTTAAATAAGGGAGAGGCGCTTGACACAGTTCGGGCAGATTTTGTCAGAGAATTTCAGGATGTCGAGGCTTCGGAGATCATGAAAGCAGAGCAGCAGATGATCAAAGAAGGAATGCCTGTCACAGAAGTGCAGAAACTATGTGATGTTCATGCCGCGCTGTTTCACGGTAATATCCGACAGGAGCGTGAACGGATGGCAGAGGAATATGTAAAAGAGGTGGGACATCCGCTTTATACTTTTACAAAGGAAAATGAAGCATTAAAAAAAGTGATTGATGAAGCAAGAGAGGCGCTTTCGCGTCATGAGGTTGACCGGAAGCTGTTAGGACGCGTGCGGGAGCTTGCAATTCATTATGCAAAAAAGGGAGATCTGCTCTATCCACATCTGAAGGTAAGATATGGAATTTCCGGTCCTTCCGATGTCATGTGGACTGTGGATGATGAGATCCGGGATGAGCTGGCAGCACTGTCCCGTAAACTGCAGGATGGAACGGAGACTTCGGTTTTACAGGGAGAAAAAGAGCTGCAGAGATTTGAAGCGGTTCTGACAAGAGCGGAGGAAATGATCTACAAGGAAGAGAAGATCTTATTTCCAAACTGCGCTTTAAATTTTACCAGAGATGAGTGGATTCAGATTTATCACGATTCCAAGGATTATGCGCCGTGCTTTGGCGTGGAAAATGCAGTTTGGCCGGAAGCTACTGTTGATAAAATGGAGGGAGATTTCTCAAGAGAGGTAGAAACTGCTGCTAAGAAAGATCTGAAAAGTGCAGTTACACCGGGAGATCAGGAAATTGTCATGGCAGGAGGCCATATGACGGTTGCACAGCTTGCCGCAATGTTAAATACCATTCCAATGGAAATTACCTTTGTCGATGATCAGAATATCAACCGGTTTTTCAATGAGGGGTCCAAGGACTTCAAACGCCCGAAAATGGCAATCGACCGTGAAGTATTTTCATGCCATCCGCCCAAGATTGAGGCAAAGGTAAGAATGATCCTCAACGAGTTTCGCGCCGGAACACTGGATAAGGTGCCGGTCTGGATGGAGAAAAACGGAAAAACCATGCTTGTTACCTACATGGCTGTAAGGGATCCTGATGGAAACTATATCGGCACACTGGAGCTTGTGCAGGATATGGGCTTTGCAAAAGAGCACTTTGAAATGATCCGTAAATAAGCAAAGAGAAAGCCGTAAGCAATTATTGCAAACGGCTTTCCTTTTTTTGTTCTTTACTTTGTAATCCCAAAATAAACAATGTAACCAGTAAAACAACCGGAAATACCAGTCCAACACGCAGACCGGCGCGGATATTGTCACCGGCTGCCTGTGAGACTTGTCCGACGATACCGGGGCCGATGCTTCCACCAAGGTCTCCGGCCATGGCAAGCAGCGCAAACATCGCAGTTCCACCGGAGGGGAATTTCTGGGAGGAAAGGCTGAGGGCGCCCGGCCACATGATTCCTACGGAAAATCCGCAGACAATACAGCCGATCAGACCCAGTACCGGACTGGAGGATAGGGATGCCAAAAGATAGCAGGTCAGACACAGGAGTCCGGAGCCCGTCATAAATTTCATAAGATTCAGTCTGTCACCATATTTTCCATAAATTGTACGGCTGACGGCCATCATAAATGCAAACAGACAGGGACCGGCCAGATCACCGACTGTTTTGGAAAGTCCCAATGCAGCCTCGGCATATGCGGATGCCCATTGTGACATGGAAAGCTCAGATGCTGCGGAACATATCATTAAGCAGACCGCCAGCCAGAACAAAGGCTTTTTAGCGAGGGCTTTTATTCCCATGCTTTCAGTTTCTTCTACCAGAGGCTTTATCGGACAAGTGGCGAAATTGTATATATTGATCGCTGGAATCAGCGCCCATAATATGGCCAGCCATTTCCAGTTTGCGATACCAAATACGGAGAAAAATAAGGTAGAAAGTAAAATTGTTCCGACAAAGCCCCAGCAGTAAAATGAATGAAGCAGACTCATGGCTGCATCTTTATTTTCAAATGGGCAGGCCTCGATAATAGGGCTGCAGAGGACTTCGATCAGGCCGCTTCCGATGGAGTATATGATGACACTGATCATAATTCCGGCAAACGGATTGGAGAGAATATCGGGTAGGATTGCTAACCCGATCAATCCGGCGGCAGAAAATACTTCAGATATCACAATGCAGATGCGGTAACCGATCTTATCCACCCATTTAGCACAAAATAGATCGATCAGAAGCTGCATAAAATAAAAGCAGACCGGGATCAATGATATTTTTCCGAGTGAAATATGATAGTTGTTGTGGAATGTTAAAAATAAAAGTGGTGTAAAGTTTGCGACGATTGCCTGTGTAATAAATCCCAGATAACAGGCAAGCTTTGTTTTTTTATAATTCGGCATAAGTTTGTCTTCCTTTCATATATTGCATTATATAATAGAAAAAATATATTTTCATTGAATAATATCGGATATTTATTCTACAATATTGTAAAATAGACGAATTTTACTCGATCAGGATGCGGAAATATCCGTTATAATGCAGGTATCAGGATCAAAAACTATTTACAGGTTATAAAAAAGTAACTATGTAATAAAATTGTGCGTACTGTTTTTCTATATTGTTATTTGCTATGATCAATGACAGAAGGTATACAAGAAGAGCACGATGACGATCAGGAAGGGATGATAATATGAGTGATATAGAGACATTAAGACAAAAAATAAATGAAGCAGATGCCGTTGTGATCGGCGCTGGTGCCGGACTTTCCACGGCAGCAGGCTATACCTACAAGGGCGAACGTTTTATCCATTATTTTTCCGATTTTGCTGAAAAATACGGTTTTGAGGATATGTATACCGGCGGTTTTCATCCATATGACACATTGGAAGAACACTGGGCATACTGGAGCAGATATATTTACATCAACCGTTATATCAATCCGCCGACAGGGCTGTATGAGGATCTTTTCAGGCTGGTGCGCGACAAGGATTATTTTGTGCTGACGACCAATGTGGATCACTGCTTCCAAAAGGCAGGTTTTGACAAAAACAGACTGTTTTACACGCAGGGAGATTATGGTCTTTTCCAGTGCAGTCTGCCCTGTCATGCCGCAACATATGACAATGAGGAAACGGTAAAGAAAATGGTGCAAAGCCAGGGCTATGAGATAAAAGATGGTGATCTGGTTTTACCGGAGAATACGGTTCCAAAGATGAAGGTTCCGACGGAATTGGTGCCCAGATGCCCGAAGTGCGGACGCCCGATGAGCATGAATTTACGTGCCGATGACAGCTTTGTCGAGGATGCCGGATGGAATGCGGCTGCCAAGAGATATGATAAATTTATGGAAAAACACAGAGGTGAAAATATTGTTTTTCTGGAATTAGGGGTTGGCTACAATACGCCCGATATTATAAAATATACTTTCTGGCAGTATGCAAGCCAGTGGAGACATGCGTTTTATGCATGCATCAATAAAGGGCAGGCCTTTGTGCCGGTTGAGATCCGGGATAAGGCGGTAGGTATTGATGCGGATATTAAAGATGTGGTCAGTGGTATTAAAAGTACAAAACAAGTTTAAAATACAAAATGAATCAACAGCATATAGCAGATCGTGCCTGCCGCGATGGATAAAAGCATCTGCCTTTTCCAGATGTGCAGTCCGCCAGTAACAAGGATGGAGATCGCCTCCGGCAGACCATGGCTGCCCTGCAGGATATTTACATTTTTCAGACAATAAACCACGAGCATACCAAATACAGCAGAGGGAAGAAATTTCCCGATGTATTGTATGTATGCCGGGGTTTTTTTGTTTTCGCGGAATACGATAAAAGGGAGAAAACGGGTAAGCATCGTACCGGCAATGCAAAGTCCGATTGTGATGATCTGTTGATAAAGTGTCATATTAAATCTCCGTGTGTTTTAATTTTTTCTGTAATACGGTAAGCAGGATCAAAATGGCTGCCATGGATGGAAGCATAAAAGAATCGGCGCCGAATATAAGCAGGCAGACCGTGGATGCGATGAGGCCGATCCAGGAAGAAATATGTGTTTTTTCTTTAAGCCATTGTTCCAAAAAGATGACAACAAACATGGCTGTCATGACAAAGCTGATCCCGGACGTATCAAATGGAATCAGGGAGCCGAAGAGACCGCCGAGGGTTGCACTTGCACACCAGTAAAGCTGGTTTAAAAGCGTGACGAAAAACATAAACCAGCCCTTGTCGACATCCTTCGGAATATCAGCGGTATAATTGACGGAAAAGGTTTCGTCACACATGCCAAAGATCAGGTAAAATTTTTTAAGGCCGGTTCCCTTAAATTTATCGAGCATGGAAATTCCGTAAAACAGGTGTCTTGCCTGGATCAGGACGGCCATGACGAATACCGAAACCGGAGCAAATGGAGAAAGGAGCATTTCCACAGCAACAAATTCGAGTGAGCCGCCGGATATTAAAAGGCTCATAAGCATCGGGTAAACAAACGAAAATCCGGAGGTGCTCATATAAATTCCGTATGCGGCGCCCAGAAAGAAAAAGCCGGTAAAAATCGGGATTGTATGCGGGAAGGCCGCTTTTAAAGCTTTGCGTTTCATAGATTAATTTTATCCTCTGTAAATATTTTTCTTTATCTGTACCTGAGCTCTGTCGCGGAAAAATCCGTATTGGGAGCAATGACAGCATAGGGCATACATAAAGAAAAGAATACAGATGCATTATAACTGTATTAACGATCGGATACAACCGTTAAAATATAACTGTCAAAATAAAATCAACGGAAGACAAAATTTGGATAGTTGAAAATAAAAATAGAATCTGTTACACTCATATACAAACATACATTCGATTGAAAGGAGGATAAAGTGATATCATGTCAGAAAAAACATACATTGCGATCGATCTGAAATCTTTTTATGCCTCCGTAGAATGTATCGAGAGAGGACTTGATCCGTTAAAGACCAATCTTGTTGTGGCAGATGTGAGCCGTACGGAAAAAACAATATGTCTTGCGGTATCACCGGCGCTCAAAAAATATGGGATTCCGGGTCGTCCACGGTTGTTTGAGGTAGTGCAAAAGGTCCGGGAGGCCAATATCCGGAGAGAAAAGCAGGCGCCTTATCACCGGTTTTGCGGGACATCCTTTGATGAAATGGAGCTTAACCGGTCGCCGGAGCTTAAGATAAGTTATATTGCTGCGGCTCCGCGTATGGCCTGTTATATGGAATACAGCACAAAGATTTTTGATATTTATCTGAGATATATTGCGCCGGAGGATATGCATGTATATTCGGTAGATGAGGTATTTATTGATGCGACCGCGTATCTGCATACCTACGGACTGACTGCGCATGAGCTGGCACTGCGTATGATCCGCGATGTTTTGCGCGAAACAGGTGTGACGGCAACCGCAGGGATCGGCACCAACATGTATTTATGCAAAATTGCCATGGATATTGTTGCCAAAAAGATGCCGCCAGACGAGGACGGTGTCCGGATCGCTGAGCTTGATGAGGAGTCATACCGGAAGCAGTTATGGAATCATGTGCCGCTTACGGACTTCTGGCGTGTCGGACCGGGATATGCCAAAAAGCTGAAAGAGGTCGGTATTTATACCATGGGTGATGTGGCGAGATGTTCTCTGGGAAAGGATACCGATTATTATAATGAAGATCTTTTATACAAGCTGTTTGGTATCAATGCAGAGCTTTTGATCGATCATGCATGGGGGTGGGAGCCTACGACGATCGCTGAGATCAAGTCCTACCGTCCTGAGAAAAACAGTCTGAGCACAGGTCAGGTACTGCAATGTCCTTATACGGCACAAAAGGCGAAGCTGATCGTAAGAGAAATGACAGATCTGCTGGTACTTGACCTTGTGGACAAAAAGCTTGTTACAGACCAGATGGTACTCACCGTCGGATATGATATCGAGAGCCTGACCAATCCGGAAATCCGCCGCAAATATCATGGTGAGGTGACGACGGACCGCTATGGCAGGCATGTACCCAAGCATGCACATGGCACGGCCAACTTATCCTGTCAGACATCTTCGACGAAGCTTATCATGAAGGCGGTCGAGGAGTTGTATGACAGGATCATCAATCCGGATCTTTTAGTGAGGAGGATCACGGTTGTGGCATCCAGAGTCGTGCCAGAGAGTGAAGCCGAGCAAAAAGAAGTATTTGAGCAGCTGGATCTGTTTACGGATTATCAGGCATTGGAGCAGGAGCGTGAACAGGAAAAGAAGGAGCTGGACAAAGAAAAGCGGATCCAGAAGGCGATCCTTGATATCCAGAAAAAATATGGTAAAAATGCCGTATTAAAGGGGATGAATTTTGAAGAAGGGGCAACAACCAGAGAGAGAAACGGACAGATCGGAGGGCATAAAGCATGAGTGAATATTATCCGGATGCACACCGGTATGATGATATCATTGATCTTCCCCATCACCAGTCGGTGAGCCGCCCCCATATGACACTGCATGACAGGGCTGCCCAGTTTGCTCCGTTTGCAGCACTGACCGGTCATGAGGAAGCAATCGAAGAAACTGCCCGTCTGACCGATTCTAGGATCGTGCTGGATGAAACGGCAATAGCCGCGATCAATGCAAAGCTATATGAAATTTCCCAAAAGCTTTCGGAAAAGCCGGTTGTATCCATTACCTATTTCCGCCCGGATGCACAAAAAGAGGGCGGTGCATATTTAACGGATGTCGGATCTGTACACAAAATCGATGAAGAAGGAAAAGTACTTCTCATGGACAGCGGGATCCGGATTCCGATGGAACAGATCGTGGAAATAAAGGATACCGTTTAGTTTATGTCGCAGACAGGTTGAGAATCACACTTTTGCAATAGAAAAAGTACGTCTAAACAACAGACTTTACAACAATTTTGATTGGAAGTATAGTATCTGTACAGGAGATAGACAGACTATGGATTTAAGAGTTTTGCGATATTTTTTAATGGTTGCAAAGGAACAGAGCTTTACAAAAGCTGCAAGACAGTTAAATATTACCCAGCCTACACTATCCAGACAATTAGCGGCGCTCGAGGAAGAGCTGGGAGTCCGGCTTTTTGACAGAGGCGGTCACAGTATCACGCTTACCAGTGAAGGCCAGCTGTTAAAACGGCGGGCTTTGGAAATTGTGGATCTGGAGGATAAGATTGTCAGTGAATTTAAAGGTGGCAATGAATCGGTAGAAGGCACGGTTACCATTGGCTGCGGAGAATTTATGGCAGTGGAGTTTTTAGCTAAGATCTGCAAAAGCTACAAAGAAAAATATCCGTTGGTCCAGTTTGCCATCCATACCGGGACGGCAGATGCGATTTCTGACATGATGAATAAGGGACTGGTTGATATCGGCCTGTTTTTGGAGCCGGTTGATACACAGGGGCTTGATTATATACGGATTCAGGGAAGCGATCACTGGGTTGTGACGATGAGGGCGGACGATCCGCTGGCTGAAAAAACGGCCATTACCAAGGAAGATCTGCTGGATCTGCCCTTGATCTTACCGGAGCGCGCCAATATACAGAGCGAGCTTGCAAACTGGTTTGGAAAGGATTTTGACAGACTGAATATTGCGTTTGTCAGCAATTTGGGAACCAATGCCGGTATCATGGCCATACACGGACTGGGATATCCGGTTTCCGTAGAAGGCGCAGCAAGATATTGGAGAAACGATCTGGTTGTCCAAAAGAGACTGTTTCCCGAAATCACCACAAGCACGGTCATTGCATGGCGCCGGAACATTCCATATGCTGCTGCAGTCCGGTATTTCATTGATGAAATAAATGCTTTCCGGGCATAATCGATGATACAATATAAGTATTAGACATATACAATAAAGGAATCTTATAATAGGTGCATAAGGTAAAATATCTTATGCATCTTTTTTATTAATGAAAGATCAGAAAATAAATTTTTTACAGGAGGTAATTGTTATGAGTAAAAAATTAGTTGCGTATTTTAGTGCAAGCGGAGTAACCAGAAAGGCCGCAGAAATGGTAGCAGAGGCATGCGATGGCAAGCTGTATGAGATCGCACCCAAGGTACCTTATACACAGGCAGATTTAAACTGGATGGACAAAAAGTCCAGAAGCAGTGTTGAAATGAGCGATAAATCCATCCGTCCGGAAATTGGCGGCGAAGAAATTTCTATCAGTGAATATGATGAAATCTTCATCGGCTTCCCGATCTGGTGGTATGTAGCACCTACTATTATCAATACATTTTTGGAAAAATATGACTTCTCCGGTAAAAAGATCATTCTTTTTGCAACATCCGGCGGAAGCTCATTTGGAAATACCGTAAAAGAACTGCAGCCATCTGCTCCCAAGGCCACTATTGTAGAGGGTAAGGTTTTGAACCGTATGAGCAGACAGGATATCGCAAACTGGGTAAAAAGTGTAGAGTAAAGCAGAAAGGAAAAAAGAGTATGGCTAAGATCGTACAGACAGCAGGCAGAAATGCGCTCGGAGAGTTTGCTCCGGAATTTGCGCACTACAATGATGATGTTTTATTTGGTGAAAACTGGAATAACCAGGATATTGATGTAAAGACAAGAAGTATCATAACGGTTGTAGCCCTTATGGATTCCGGGATTACCGATTCTTCTTTAAAATTCCATCTGCAGAATGCCAAGGCACATGGTGTCACACAAAAGGAAATTGCCGCAATTATCACACATGTGGCATTTTATGCAGGCTGGCCGAAGGGCTGGGCAGTATTTAATCTTGCAAAAGAAGTATGGGATGTAAAGGAAGGCGATCTTCCTTATGAAGATGAAGCCATGCGTGCGCACGCCAAAGAAATGGTATTCCCCATTGGAGCTCCTAATGATGCATTTGCAAAGTACTTTATCGGAAAGAGCTATCTTGCTCCGGTATCCACAGATCAGGTTGGTATCTTTAATGTGACCTTTGAGCCCGGATGCCGCAACAACTGGCATATTCACCATGCAAAAAGCGGCGGCGGACAGATCCTGGTCTGTGTTGCCGGACGCGGCTATTATCAGGAGGAAGGAAAAGAAGCTGTTGAGATGAAGCCCGGCGACTGCATCAACATTCCTGCAGAAGTAAAGCACTGGCACGGCGCTGCACCGGACAGCTGGTTCAGCCACCTCGCAGTGGAAGTACCCGGAGAGGAAACCTCCAATGAATGGTGTGAGCCGGTATCGGATGAAGAATATCTGGCAGGCACAGCTCAGAAATAATGATACAAGGATAGCCGTCATTCTGGCGGCTATTTTTTTGACCATACGGTCTCCTTGATTTGTCGTAAAAAAGAGATTATAATAACCGCAAATATTAGTTGGAAGGACGATCATCATGGATCAGACAGAATCAATCATCATACGTCAGTACACACCGAAGGATATACCGGAGCTTATCCGCATCTGGAATCAGGTAGTAGAGGATGGAGTAGCATTTCCGCAGGAAGAGTGTCTGACCATTCAGACAGGAACGGAATTTTTTGCAAATCAGACCTATACCGCGGCGGCTGTGGATAGCAACAGCGGAAAGATTTACGGATTATACATTTTACATCCCAACAATGTAGGACGGTGCGGACATATCTGCAATGCAAGCTATGCGGTAGACCGGGATGCGAGAGGGCTGCATATCGGGGAGAAGCTTGTAAAGGACTGCCTTGAGCAGGGAAAAGCACAGGGCTTTGGCGTGCTGCAGTTCAATGCAGTGGTAGCGACCAATACCCATGCGCGTCATCTGTATGAACGGCTGGGCTTTGTACAGCTTGGCACCATACCGGGAGGATTCCGCATGAAGGACGGACATTATGAGGATATCTGCCCGTATTATCATGTACTGTAACAAAATTTATTTATAATAATTCTTGCATAGGATGGATAGTTGCATTAAAATAACGTTAGATGCGACTAACCATCCTTTTTTATTTCCGGATGGTAAAAAACAGAGGAGAAAGACATGACAATTTATGAATATGGCGACCGGAGCAAACCACATATACTTCTGGTTCACGGTATGTGGATGATGCATGAAATGATGCTGCCGTATGTGGATAAGTTAAGAGATGATTATCATATTATTGCACCGGATCTGACCGGACACGGAAGTGATAAGGGCCGGTTTGAATCGTCCCAAAAGGATACAACGGAGATTGTAGACTGGCTTGTACAAAATCAGATGACGGAGCTTGCGCTTGTTTTTGGTGCGTCGCTTGGCGGCGTGATCGCAATGGATGTGATTTCCAATGAAAACGTTTTACATACACACTGTGCTGTTATGGAAGGAGCCTCTCTTATGCGCGTACGCGGTGTAGAGTGGGTATTCCGTGCTATGTTCCGTGCTATGAAAAAGCACCCGGAGACGATCGCCAATATGTATGCATCCATGCCCAGTCTGGATACGGATATGCAGCAGAAGCTTCTGGATACAATGGCACGTACGGATGAAGAGATGCTCTCCAATCTTGTGCATACCTGCAACAGTTATCCGTTTGAGAAGCGTCCGCTTTCGCCGGAGCTGCAAAGGCATCTGTTTTTTGAGTTTGGCAGTAAGGATTCGCATCTGGTGTGCCAGAAGGCGATCAAAAAATATTATCCCGGAGCAAAGATCATAACGAGAAAGGGCTACGGACATTGTGAATATATGTTTACACACAGTGATCAATATGCGGAATTGCTGAAAAGCTATATGGAGGAGAAGTGATTATGAAACTATTATTATTGATGGGATTGATCGGTCACATATTATGTGGTGTTTCTGACTGTCTTCTGACCTATGCACCCAATGGAAAGGTCAATCTGACGGATTTCAAGGATTATGAAAAATCCAGTGTATCATTTCAGGGGATGCCCTTAAAAAATCTGTCACTTGCCATGGTGCTTGGCGTGATTGCCATGACAATGGAGCTGTTTGGTTATACACAGTTATGTGACTATGTCAGAGGTTATTCCTCTGTTTATTACTGGATCATGTATGCGTCCGCGCTGGTTATGTTTATTTCCCTGCCGTTACACCACATTATCTGTTGTCTGTGTGAGTGGTTTTTCGTTAAGCTTGGGCTGACAAAAGAGGCCTTGGACAGTGTCTGGGATTTCTTTAAATGCACCGTGTATACGATGTATGTCGGCTATCTTGCCATGATCGTGTTTGCGGTTTCATTTCTGATCGTGGTAGTGACCGGACAGACGGATCTGCCCAGATGGGCTGCCATATTTAACCTGCTTCCGTTAGCCGTTGTTACCCTGCCGACCAAGCTTCCGGCAAAGGCCAATGTGATTGGAGCGGTTATGTTTTTGGGCCTTCTGTTTTTGATGTAGGGCTTGATTCCCAATAGAATATGTGTTAAACTTGCACTCACAAAACCCTTATGGGAGTGGATTTTTTAGAGAATTCTTTTTCGCCACACAGTTTCTGCTGTGTGGCTTTTTATGTGGAGGATATTATGGATCAGAATTTTATGAAGGAAAAGAAAATACTGCCTCTGGTGATTTCCATGTCATTGCCCATGGTCGTTTCGATGGCGACCAATTCTTTGTACAATATCGTGGATAGTTATTTTGTGGCAAAGATCAGTGAGGATGCCATGACGGCGCTTTCTCTGGTATATCCGATCCAAAACCTGATGACTGCGATCGGCGTCGGCTTTGGTGTGGGACTCAATGCAAAAATTGCTTATTTTCTGGGAGCGGGCGCAAAAGAGCAGGCCAATAAAGCTGCTTCAACCGGAATGCTTTTAAGCCTGATCCACGGAATTGTACTGATGGTGATCTGCCTTCTTGGAATGCCCTGGTTTTTATCTCTGTATACAAAAAATCAGACGATCCTTGAGATGGGACTGGTATATGCAAACCGGGCATTTTTATTTTCTATTATTATCATGCTCAGCATTTCTCTGGAAAAGATTTTTCAGGCCGTGGGCAAGATGCGGGTTTCGATGATCAGTATGATCGCTGGCTTTGTCACGAATATTGTTCTGGATCCGTTGATGATCTTTGGCATCGGGCCGTTTCCCAGGATGGGTATGGCGGGAGCTGCATATGCGACAGGAATTGGACAGACAGTGTGTCTGCTCTGTTATTTCTTATTTTTATATTTGGATCCGGTTCCGCTTACCTTTAGCAAAAAGTATATTTCCATGGATGGCAGTCTGTTGAAGGGGCTGTATTCCATCGGTATTCCGGCCACCTTAAATATGGCACTGCCGTCACTTTTAATTTCTTCGTTAAACGGCATTCTGTCACCGTTTTCGGACAAGTACATTCTGGTGCTCGGTGTCTATTACAAGCTGCAGACCTTTGTATATCTGACTGCAAACGGAATTATCCAGGGCATCCGGCCGCTTGTCAGCTTCAATTATGGTGCGGGGGAAAAGAAAAGAGTGGAACTGATTTACAGGACGACTTTGGCTCTGAGTGCAGGTGTCATGGCTGTTGGTACGGGACTGTCGCTTTGCATTCCGGGACAGATGATCGGGCTTTTTACAGCGCAGAAAGATACGCTGCAGATTGGTATAAAGGCATTGCAGATCATTTGTATCGGATTTATACCGTCAGCGGTTTCCGTGACCTGCTGTGGAGTTTTGGAGGCTCTGGGAAAGGGTGTGCCTTCATTGCTTGTATCGTCCTTAAGATATGTTGTTGTGATGATACCGGTGGCATTTATCATGAGCCGTATCATCGGCGCAGAGGGCGTATTTGTGGCATTTCCCATAACAGAGGTTATGACCGCGGTAGCCGCCTTTCTGATATACAGAAGCTTTTATGCAAAAAGCTTTCAGTACAATGAACAGTCTGCCAAAGGCTAATCATTGGGAATATCGTGAAAACGGCCGGTCAGCTCTTCTGTCTTGACGATATTGATAAAAGCATGCGGATCGATGGATCTTATGAGCGGAATAAGCTGGCGCTTGGCCTCGGCATTGATAACAGAATAGATCAATGTTTTTTCTTTTTCCTCATAACATCCAATTCCCTGAAACAGGGTCGCATCGTGGTGTGTTGTTTCACGGATCGTATCATAGATCTGCTGGGCATGATCCGAAATAATGAATAAAGTCTCTTTTTTGTATCTCTTGTACATGATCTGGATCATCTGCGTGCTGCAGAACTGGAAGATGATCGAATACAGGGCAATCGGCCAGCCAAATAAGCAGCCGGCGATGATCAGCATGATGACGTTGCCAAACAGGATATAGTTCCAGGCATCGATGCCTTTTTTCTGGGATAAAAAGATGCTGATAAAATCGGTTCCGCCGGTGGTTGTGCCGACATTGAGACACAGACTGATGGCAAAGCCGTTGATCAGGCCGCCGAATACACAGTTGAGCATCGGGTCCTGGGTAAAGACATAGGCAGGCAGAAGATCGACAAAAATACTGGATAAGATGATCGTGAGTATTGAATACAGTGTGAACTTTCTGCCGATGTATTTAAAGCCGATATAAACAGGGAAGAGGTTGAGTACCACGTTGAAAATGGTATACGGAACCTCTATATGAAAGAATTTCTGGAAAATTTCCTGAAGTAATAAGGAAACACCGGAAAATCCGCCCGGGAACAGGTTGGATGGCCTTGCAAAACAACACAGATTCCATGCGAAGATCACGGATGCTACAATTACGACGATAATGCGGAATACTTGATAAAACTTTGGATGCTTGTATTCAATCCCCTGAAACATGACAGTCACCTCATTTGATTTTAGGAAGGTATTTTAGCGCAGGCCTCACAAATGGCTTCGGTCCATCTGTCGGCATCAAAAAGTAACTCTTCATGATTCAGATTATATTCGCAAATGTCCGGATTTGCAAAATGTTTTAAGTACCGGTCGCGATATTTTTCACCCATTTTTTTAGCATAAAAAACATGGATGATCGTACCGTCAGCCTTGATGTGTTCGCCGACCTTTGTATAGAGGTCAGTACAGAACTGGTTTTTGATGGATTCCTTGGAAATAAAGGACAGATCGACTTCTCCGTTGTAGCCTATCATATGCATCAGGTTGTTCATGTATTCAGTATTGTCAGTGCCCTGGCTCATTTTCTTTTCAAAGACCTTTCTTAAAAAAGCGCTTTCTTTGCCGGTAATAAACGGATATAAGAGTGGGGCCATGATCGCGGTTTCTAATTTGGCGAGCCACTTCGGTGCCTGATCCATATCACTGGAACCGATGATGGCATGCGTGATGTGGACATTGTGCCGGCTTACCAGCAAAGAAACAAAGGAGCCGCCGAGTGAGCAGCCATATGCGGCAAAAACAGAGCCGTCAAGTTCTTTTTTTATATATTGTTCGACCTTTTCTACCTCATCTAGCTCTGAAATAAATGTGGAATTTTCTGTTTCGTCAAAACCGCTGTAGCTTACGACCATGGTGTAAAAGTACCTTTGCAGGGACTCCAGTACATGACCAAAGTTGGTCTTCCAGTGGCAGCAGGTGCCGGGAAACAGCATGATGACGGGTTTACTCTGATCTCCGAATTTATATATTTTCATGATAAGGCTCCTTTTATAAATCACATAATTAGTTTAGACTAACCAAATGTTAGCATTGCCTTATTTGTTTGTCAAGAATGGACAGAGCGAGGAAAATGATACCAGAAAGGGCAGCTATGTTGAAAAAACATCGACATAAAGACTTAGACACGTTATAATTATTTCGTTGACTCGTGTATTTACCGATCAGAAAGTTAGTGACATGAATTATATTGTATTAGATCTGGAATGGAATCAATCGCCTTCCGGAAAAAATTATTCCAATAAAAATCTTCCGTTTGAGATTGTTGAAATTGGAGCCGTAAAACTGAATAGTTATTTTAAAGAGGTCGGAAGATTCAGCGAACTGGTGAGACCGCGTGTGTACAAAAATATCAATCACATTATCAGCAATATCATACACATAGAGGAAGCCGAGCTTAGAAAGGCACGCTCTTTTAAAGAGGTCATGCAGTCTTTTCTGGAATTTTGCGGTACAAATTATATCTTTTGTACGTGGGGCAATCTGGATCTTTTAGAGCTCCAGAGAAACATGAAATATTTTGGACTGAAGCCGCTTTCTGCGGGACCGGTCTGTTTTATTGATGTGCAAAAGATATTTGCGCTCCAGACAGAGGGCAAAAAGTACCAGCACACACTGGAGTATGCCGTGGATTACTGTCACATTGAAAAGGATATCCCTTTTCACCGGGCGTTTGCAGATGCTTACTACACAGCCAAGATATTGGCGCGTATCCGTAGAAAATACCGTAAAAAGCTTTCCTTTGACACATACCGCATTCCCCAGACAAAAGATGCGGAGGTCAGGATCACATTTGACAGCTACTACAAATACATTTCCCGCGGTTTTGATACCAAAAAGGATGCCTTGCAGGATGCGGAAGTATCGGAGTACCGGTGTTATCTGTGCAAAAGAAAAACCACAGAGATTATTCCGTGGTTTAGTACAAACAGCAAGCATTATTACAGTGTTGTCCAATGCAAAAAGCATGGGCTGATCAAAGCCAAGAACCGCATCAGAAAAGCGGAATCGGGGCAGATATTTATCATCAAAACCATAAAAAGGATATCTGAGGATGAAAAGGATGTTTTGATGGAAAAATACCAGAAAACATTATCCGAAGCTTACCAGGAGTCGTGAAAACGGTCATTTCTGTGACCTTTGCGTCTCCTTTTTTTTGTCTGTTTTACCTTGATAGTCGATCCGCGTCTTCTCCGGGAGGAAAAGCTGTAATTGCGGATAAAGGATACAATACCAAAAATAAGAAGGACTAAAACAAACGCAATGACCAGACCGATAACCACATGGATGACATTGATAAATAAAATGGAATCGGAGCCCTCTTCTGTATCGGAAGCATCCTGTGTGTCTGAATTGGAAGCGGTACCTTCCATTTCCGAAGAAAAATCATCACCTGCAGAGGATGAGGATATGGTCACATTTGCAAAACCCAGCGGAACATCCTGGTATTCATATGCGATCGTTGTGAGCACGGATGAAGAATCCTGTGCATCATCATAATTTAATGAGGAAGAAAGATCTGCAAAAGAAACCGTGTTTGGCATAATGATATAGGCGTCCGGATCAATCTCGATGATCGGGTCGCTATTAAAAAAGATATCATTGTTGCTGTTGAAAAGTGTGGATTCCTGAACGGTATAGCCGGTTTCCTGATCTGCGATCGTCACTTTCTGGAAATTGTTGAAGCCATAGTCAAATAAAGCGATCGTGTCCAGAAACTGGTTGGGTGATTCTTCTTTCATAATGACGCATATCAGCTTCATACCGTCGCGTTCGGCGCAGGATACCAGTGTCTGTCTTGCTACAGAAGTAAATCCGGTCTTGCCTCCGACATAACCATCGTAGTCATAGGTCTTTTTAGTCAGAAGATTGTGTGTGTACAGATCCACATCATCATCCGGCTGTGTAGGAGACTGCGGAACGTGATAATAGGCTGTGCCGGACATTTTGGACAGAGTCGGATTGGAAAAAAAGGCACACGCGATCGTTGCCAGATCACGGGGCGTTGTATAATGGTTTTCATCATGGAGTCCATTGGTTGTGACAAAATGGGAATTGGTACAGCCAAGCTCTGCAGCCTTTTGATTCATCATTTCCACATAGGCGTCCATGCTGCCTGCGATATGTTCGGCAACAGCATTGCAGACCTCGTTGGCAGAATATACGAGGATACCGTAAAGAGCCTGCTCCATCGGAATAGACTGGCCTTCGTCCATACCCATGTTGGAAGAGCCTTTTTCAATGCTGAATACGGCATCGTGGGAAAATGTGACCATTTCATCCAGATCGGAATTTTCAATGGCAACAAGGGAAGTCAGGATCTTGGTGGTACTTGCCGGATAAAGCTTTTCATCGATGTTTTTGGCATACAGGATCGTGCCTGTGTTGGCCTCCATCAAAATGGCACCTTCGGCACCGATCTGCGGGCCCTGCGGCCAGTTGGCTATTTCGTTGCTCTGGATGGGAAGTGATTTGCGTGCCTCAGCCAGTGCATAATAATCATTGGAAGCGATCTGATCGGTGGAATCGGGCTCGGCAGAAACGGTCAGCGGGCCTGATAATGTACCGGTTATGATCACGGCAGCAGCCATGAAGGCTGAAAAAAATCTATGGATTGATCTATGAAACATAAAAATCTCCTAAATAAACAATACGGGTCGCTATGGGGCTGAACAGTCAGATTTTAACGACAGTGGTTAAAACAATAACAGTTTGTATGTTGAAAACAACTATTTCTATGATACAATAAAACAATTGAAAAACAAAGTAAACAATATAAGAAAATGATATCAGTTTGAACAATCATAAAATACTTCTGGGAGGAAATTACCGATGAGACTTCGCAATATCAGTGGTTCAAGAGAAATTATTGCCGATTCAAAGTACGTTATTCAGGATGCAGAAAATCAAAAGGGAAAAATCAGGACCTATTTTGAAAAGGATCAGCCGATTCAGATAGAGATCGGAATGGGAAAAGGTCGTTTTATTATGCAGATGGCAGAGGAGCATCCGGAAATCAATTTTATCGGAATTGAAAAATATTCCAGTGTTTTACTGCGTGCAATTCAGAAAATGGAACAGAATGAGCTGCCCAATTTAAGATTTATCCGTATGGATGCAGAGGATATTACAGAGGTTTTTGAAAAGGGAGAGGTTGATAAGATCTTTATAAATTTTTCTGATCCATGGCCGAAGGATCGTCATGCCAAAAGGCGTCTGCCGTCCAAGGAATTTTTGAAACGGTATGATGAGATCCTGAAAAAGGATGGGGTGATTGAATTTAAGACGGATAACCGGGATCTGTTTGATTTTGCGGTTGAGCAGCTGGAGCCTGCCGGATGGAAAGCGGAGGTTATTACTTATGATCTGCATCATGATCCGGTTTTGTGTGAAGGGAATATTATGACGGAGTATGAGGAGAAGTTTTCTTCGATTGGAAATCCGATTTGTAAGTATGTTATTTATAGGTAGAGAGAGTTGATGGAGATATTGGGGGCAAATTTAGCGGGAGCCGCCAGACAAGCCGCGCCACTGGCACGGACACTGTGGTTCTGCAATCTTAGGACTTCTGCACCTAGTGGCACTAAATGCCGCGGGGATGTTTTATTTTAACGGATCGGCACAGGAACCCAAACGCGCATAGCTTGAACGAGGTTTCCTGTGCCTGGTTTTTTGTTGCGGCATTAACTGCCACACGGTTCGAAGTAAGCGATTGCAGAACCACAGTGTCCTTAGCGGTGGCGCGGCTCGCCTGGCGGCTCCCGCTAAATTTGTCTGGATATTAAAAAAGCACCGGGGGTTAGGCCGGTGCTTTGTCTTTGGAAAATAATACTTTTAATAGGATTGGTGTTAATACAGAGGAACAGATGATGAGCAGGATGACGCAGGTGAAATATTCGGAGGTGATCATTCCGGCGGCCAGGCATTTCTGGGCAACGATCAGGGCAACTTCGCCACGGGTCATCATACCGACACCGATTTTCAAGGAATCCGGCCAGTTAAAGCGGCAAACCTTGGCCATCAGTCCGCATCCGATAATTTTTGTAAGAAGGGCAACAACGACAAATGCCAGACTGAATAACAGGAATTTGGTATCCATGGCAGAGAAGGTTGTCTTAAGTCCGATTCCGACAAAAAAGATCGGGGCAAATATCATATATGTACTGATATGGGCTTTGGTATTGATATAGTCGGCGTCTTTTAAATTGCAGAGGATGATACCTGCGGTATATGCACCGGTAATATCAGCGATGCCAAAATATTTTTCAGCGATATAGGCAAGTCCGAAGCAGAGAACAAAGCCGAAGATCGGGATTCTCTGTGTGTGTGGATTGCGGTTATCGAGCCATTTGAATGCCTTGTATGCAAGGAAACCGCCGACAAAAGCTACAATAAAGAATAAAACTGTTTTTATGACGATCATGGAAGGTTTCACGGATGTGTCCTTGAAGCCGATAACAATGGTCAGGACGATGATACCGATGACATCGTCGATGATCGCAGAGCTCAATATGGTTGTTCCGACGAGGCCTTTTAATTTTCCAAGCTCCTGTAAGGATGCGACGGTAATGCTGACACTGGTTGCGGTCAGAATGGCACCGATACTGATTGCTTCGAAAAAGGCGGTGGATCCAATTCCGTCAAATCCGTAAAATGCAAAATAAAGAAGCGCACCGGATACAAAAGGAATGAATACACCGGAACAGGCAATGGCAAAAGCCTTGGGACCTGTTTTGACCAGATCCTTCAGATCTGTTTCAAGACCGGCAGAAAACATAACCAGGATAACACCGATTTCGGCCATTTTGGCGATAAAATCAGATTGGGAGATCAATCCCAGACAACAGGGGCCAATGAGTAAACCGGCAATAATCTGTCCAACGACCTGAGGAGCCTTGCATTTTCTGGCAAGCATTCCGCATATTTTTGCGAAAAACAAAATAATTGCCAAGTCACGTAGTATTTCGTATGTTTCCATAATATCAGTCCTTTCAAGATGCTTTTTACATCAAAATACTTTTATACACCACAAAATGTAGCAGAGTATGCCCAATACTTCAAGTAAAAATAAGTTTTTTTCTCAAAAATATTAAAAAAAACAAAAAAATAAGTTGAAAGAAAAATTATTGTATTGTATATTAATATATGTGCCGAATAAAAGGGCATGTTATATCGGGGTGTGGCTCAGCTTGGTAGAGCGCTACGTTCGGGACGTAGAGGCCGCGTGTTCGAATCACGTCACCCCGATTAGAAGATGGCTGGCTTTGGAGAATTTCAGGGTTAGTCATTTTTATTACTTATCTTTTTTCTGACATTTCTGATCGGTTCGATCACAAATCCAACATCAAAAATCAGAGAATCTACAGTAGTAAACTACAGCTTTCTGTGCTAGACTTAACGCATATAGACCTTGCAACAGAGGAGGACCGGAAGTACCATATAGACTACTGGGCATCCCTTTTTAAGGCAACGACATGGGAGGAGATCAAGATGCTTGCACAAAAAGACGGAATGATAAAAGAAGCAA
Source organism: uncultured Lachnospiraceae bacterium (assembly GCA_900317505.1). Lineage (GTDB taxonomy): Bacteria > Bacillota > Clostridia > Lachnospirales > Lachnospiraceae > UBA2882. The sequence goes on from ONHB01000014.1 coordinate 57,024, forward strand.
CAGATACGATTATTCAGCTTACGCGGGATGAACAGATCCGCCAGCGTTGCGAAGCGAGGGCTGATTATCTGCGCTGGCAGAAAATAGAAGAGAATTATAAGAAGGAGCTGGAAAAGACTGTTGAGCAGCTCACTGATGAAAAGCAGAAGCTGGTAAAAGATAAAGAAGACCTTCTCCAATCAAATAAAGAAAAAGATGCCCTGATCGCAGAGTTACAGCGCCAGTTACAACAAATGAAACAAAGCAAGTCACAATAATCTCTGATATTAAAAGAAATCAATTAAGGAAAAATCATATGCAGCAATCAGTTAATATCATTCTTGCATCCGGATCGCCGCGCCGCAAGGAAATGCTTGCGCGGATGGGGCTGCAGTTTACAATTATCAAAAGTGAAGAAGAGGAAGTTGTCACAGTGACAGATCCCGCTAAGGTGGTTTCTGATCTCTCCGGGCAAAAGGCGCGGGAGGTTGCCGGTCGTTATCACGAATATGCGTGGGCACTCAATTCTGCATATGAAAAAACGATTATTATAGGAGCGGATACGGTTGTTGCCGCAAATGGAAGGATACTGGGAAAGCCAGCCGATGAGGATGTGGCTGTCAGTATGCTGATGGCACTTTCCGGAAAAGAGCATGAGGTTTTGACCGGAGTTCATGTGATCTGTTTAGACCGGGATGGAAATGAAGTGAAATCGGATAGTTTTGATTTTGTGGAAGAGACCAAGGTCTGCATGTATCCGTTTACCGAAGAGGAAGCGAGAGCTTATGTAAAGACCGGGGAACCGATGGACAAAGCCGGAGCCTATGGTATTCAGGGAATCGGAGCGTTTCTGGTAGAAAAGATCTGTGGAGATTACAATACTGTGGTCGGATTTCCGCTTTCCGAATTTATCCGTACTGGTCTTGGAAAAAATATGTTTCAGATGTCCGGATCTAAAGAATAAAGTTTTCTAAAGCAATACGAACTACAAATGTATGAAAAATTGTATATACAAGGAAAATAAAAATGGATATTATCAGAAATTTTAACGATATGGACTTAAAAAGAGTTCTGAAAATATGGTATGAAGGCAATTTAGAGGCTCATGACTTTATAGATCCTTCCTATTGGGACAGAAATTTTAATTATGTCAAAAGGAATCTGCCGCTTTCACAAGTCTATGTTTACGAAACAGACGGTTACGTTGTCGGATTTATCGGACTGGATAATGGATATGTGGAAGGTCTGTTTGTGGACAGAAAATACCGTGGTACGGGCATTGGTACCCGTTTATTGAATTATATAAAGGAAGATAATGATTTTTTCACGCTTCATGTATTTGAAAACAACTATGGAGCAGTGACATTTTATCAAAATCAGGGTCTTATTATTAAAGAAGAAAGTGTACATGAGGATCTTGGAGAAGTAGAATACTTGATGTATTACCGTAAAAAGAAAAAAGAGGAAGAGTAAATTGAGTCTGGAAAAGAAAAGTGATGGTTTTATCATGCAGGCCGGTATTCTGGCAATGGCCGGTATTATCTGCAGGATAATTGGAATTTTATATAGAAGTCCTTTGGCAGCGATCATCGGGGATGAAGGAAATGGTTATTATGGTTCAGCCTATAATATTTATACGATCATCCTGTTGATCAGTTCGTATTCGATTCCTGCGGCTATTTCCAAGGTCATAGCGGGAAAACTGGCATTAAAGCAATATAAAAATGCACAAAGGATTTTTTATTGTGCTTTTATTTATGTTATCGTTGTTGGCGGAGTTGCGAGTCTGTTTGCATTTTTCGGCGCACGTTTTCTAGTCGAGCAGAAAGCAGTCATGGTTCTTCGGATCTTCTCTCCGACTATTTTTGTATCCGGGCTTTTGGGTGTATTGCGTGGCTATTTTCAGGCGCACAAGACAATGGTACAGACCTCGATTTCCCAGATTTTGGAACAGATCTTAAATGCCATCATCAGTATTATGGCGGCTTACCTGCTCAAGCAGTTAGTCATTGATAAGGATGCGTCGACGCAGGCTGTGTATGGTGCCATGGGTAGTGCGCTTGGTACAGGAGCCGGTGTGTTGATCGCTCTGGCATTTATGGTGTTTATGTATGGCATCAACAAAAAGGAGATCCGCGAGCGTATTGCAAAGGATGATCACAAGGATGTACTTAGCTACAAAGAGATTTTTGGCATTATCTTTGCACTGGTTACACCTTTTATTCTGAGTACTTTTATTTACAATTTCAGCACTTCCCTGGATGAGACGATCTATCGTAAAATTCTCAAGTTGGTAAAGCATGTGGATGTGTCACAGATTGCTGTCTGGTACGGGGTTTATTCCGGAAAGGCTGTCGTCATTTCCAATATTCCGATTGCCATTTCATCTGCTATGTCCGCTGCAATGATACCGAGTGTATCCGGTAAATTTGCAACCGGAGATATCAGTGGGACAAAAGGAAAAGTCCACACAGCCATTCTTACAACGATGCTCATTGCCATTCCGTCTGCTGTCGGTATTTTTGTTTTGGCAGAGCCGGTTGTCGGATTTCTGTTTCCGGGACAGACCAATATTGCATTGGCAGGATCTTTGTTGCGGGCTCTGAGTATCACGGTCATCTTTTATTCTCTTTCCACGCTGACCAATGCGGTGTTGCAGGGAATTGGAAAGGTTACTGCACCGGTTTATCATGCAGCCATTGCACTTGTTGCCCAGACCGTTGTTTTGGTACCGTGTCTGTTATTTACCAATCTGAATTTATATAGTATTGCGATTGCCACGGTCGTTTATTCGCTGCTTATGTGTGTTCTCAACCAGCTGGCAGTGCGCAAATATTTAGGCTACAGGCAGGATATCAAAAAAATCTTTGTACTGCCTATGATCGCCTCCGTCATTATGGGCATATGTGCTTATTTCGTTTATCAGGGCATGCACAGGATATCAGGAAGCAATCTGATATCATTGATCATCGCGATCATCATAGCAGCCTGTGTGTATGGTGTGCTTGTGTTGAGACTTGGTGTCCTGACAAAAGAAGATATTGAGGCAATGCCAAAGGGTAAAAAGCTTGCGAAATTGCTTAAAAAGCTTCATTTTATACATTAAATATGATGTTGAAATCAAAAAGTGAAAGAGAAATTAAGATCAGAAGAAAGAAGGCAGAAAAATGTTGTCAGTCAGAGAAAAAATAGCCGCACTCCGAAATGAGATGCAAAAAGAACATATTGCGGCATATTATATTCCAACAGATGATTTTCACGGCTCGGAGTATGTATGTGATTATTTCAAATGCCGGGAATATATGTCTTCTTTTACCGGTTCTGCAGGTTCTATGGTGATCACGCAGGATTTTGCCGGTCTGTGGACAGATGGAAGATATTTTTTACAGGCAAAGGAGCAGCTTTCCGATACCGGAATAGAGCTGATGAAGGATCGGGAGCCGGGTGTTTTATCGATACCCGAATTTCTTTCAAAGAAGCTGCAAAGCGGTGATATTCTTGGATTTGACGGAAGATGTGTCAATGCCGGTTTTGTGGAAAAATTAAAAGAGGCATTTGCCAAAGAAGAAAAAGAGCTTACAATAGAAAGCCGTTATGATCTGGTTGACAGGGTCTGGGAGGACCGGCCGGAGCTTGTTTTTCATCCGGTTTGGGAACTGCCGATTGAAAAAGCAGGTGTCAGCGTGGCGGATAAAATTGCGCCAATCCGGGCAGATATGGAAAAGCTCCGGGCGACGGTTCATATCCTGACTTCCTTGGAGGATATTGCATGGATCCTCAATCTGCGCGGAGACGACATTCATTGTGATCCGGTATTTTTATCTTATCTTGTGATCACGACCAATCAGTGTATCCTGTTTGCCGATGCCAATGCCTTAAAGGATATCGATTTATCCCGGATGGAAGGCATGGAGCTTAGAAGCTACAATGATATTTATTCATTTGTTACCGGATTTAACAATCAGAGAGTGTTGTTAAATGAAAGCATCGTCAATGTAGCCCTGCTTCAGGCGGTCTCACAAAATCACAATGAGATTATCAATCAGCCCAATCCTTCGGAGCTTAAAAAAGCAATTAAAAATGAAACGGAGCTTAAAAATATCCGGGAAGCACATATCTTTGACGGAGTTGCCGTTACCAAGTTTTTGTTTTTTTTAAAAAATTACAGGGATGCTGTCCGCAATGGAATCTGGACAGAGCCCCTGCTTACAGAAATGCAGCTTGCAGAGATTCTGTTAAAATACCGGAAGCAGAATCCACAGTTTCTGGAAGAAAGCTTTGATCCGATCATGGCATATGGGCCGCATGGTGCGATCGTTCATTATTCTGCGACAGAAGAGACCGATGCGTCTGTCGGAGCCGGAAGCTTCCTGCTTTCCGATACCGGGGCACATTATATGTGTGGGACAACGGATATCACACGTACCGTTGCGATGGCAGGTGCGGATGAGCTGACGGATGAACAGAAAAAGCATTATACACTGGTTTTGAAATCCCATCTAAATCTTTTGGGAGCAAAATTTATAAAGGGTGTGACCGGTTACAGTCTGGATGCGATTGCCAGAGAGCCTTTGTGGAGAGAGGGTCTGGACTTCAATCATGGAACCGGACATGGCGTCGGATATATTTTAAGCGTCCATGAAGGACCAAATGCCTTCCGTACCCCAAGAGGAAACGCTACCGTCAGTGTGACGGCGATAGAGCCGGGCATGGTCACCTCCGATGAACCGGGACTGTATATCGAAGGAAAATATGGCATTCGTCTGGAAAGCCTGATTGAGTGTGTGGAGGAAGAAAATGGAGTTTATGGCTTCCGTCCGTTGACCTTTGTACCCTTTGACCGGGATGCAATTGATGAAAAATTATTAAATTTTGCAGAAAAAACAATTTTAAATACCTATCACAGGCAGGTATGTGATAGAATAGGTATGTGTTTAAATAAAGAAGAATACGATTGGCTTTGTGAGGTTACAAGACCAATTTTATAAGCCGGTTGCTTTATTACCGCATAGTTAGAGGGATCATTTTTACATGATCAATGAAAGGAGAAACCATTTTTATGGCTTTTAAGATTATTACCGATTCGGCATCAGACGTTTCCAAAGAGATCATCGAGGAATTTGATCTGCATGTCATTCCGACACCGGTTACAATCGAGGAAACCGATTATTTTGACGGAGAGACTATCTTCCCGGATGATTTTTACAGGATCCAGGCAGAAGGAAAAGATATCAAGACATATCATGTCAGCCAGTATATGTTTCAGGAGCATTTCAGACCATTTGCACAGGCTGGGGATGAAGTGCTGTATATCTGTTTTTCAACCGGAATTGCCGGTACTTTTCAGGCTGCCAATCTGGCAAAGGAAGCAATTATAGAAGAATATCCGGATTTCAAGATTACCATTATAGATTCCAAGTGTGCATCTATGGGCTTTGGTCTGGTTGTTTATAAGCTGCTGATGATGCAGAGAAACGGTGCAGACAAGGATTTACTGATCGAAGCTGCCCAGTATTTCTGTGATCATATGAAGCATGCAGTAGCTGTCCGTACACTGGATTATCTGATGAAGGGTGGCCGTATCAGTAGGACATCAGCGATTGCCGGTACGATGCTTGATATCAAGCCGATCATTGAAGTAGATGAAAACGGTGCGCTTCAGGCAACAGAAAAGGTGCGTGGATGGCATCGTGCAATTAAGAGAATTGTGGAAATTGGCAAGGAAAAGGGTGCCGATTTTGACAGACAGATCATTGGTGTAGCTCATGGTGTTGAGCCGGAAAGCTATGAGAAATTAAAGGCTCTTTTACAGGAAGAGCTGCATGTAAAAGGCTTTATGGAGACCCGTATCGGCTGTGCGATCGGTGCACATACCGGCCCCGGAATTGTAGCCTTTGTATATCAGGATGAGATCAATGAAAAATACCAGAAATATCTGGATGCTTGAGTATCACAATATCCAATGCATAAATAAATGACGACAGATACCGATTTTTGAATGTCTTATCAAAGGAGACAATCAGAGATCGGTATTTTTTTGTCTGCCCGCATTTAACAGATCCAACAGTCCTTTTTCTTTAATAATGGCAATGCCCTGGCTCTCATCACCAAGTACGATCAGATTGTCGCCGGGATTTATGCCAAAAATCTTCCGGGCCTTGCTTGGAATGACGATCTGGCCTTTGTCTCCGACCTTGACGATGCCAAAGATGTGTTTTCCTTTGGGCGGCACGCCAAGCCCCAGATTATTGGCATCTTCTTTATCATAATTGGTCAGATCATCCATGCTGACACCGAAAACATCGGCTAAAAGTCGACATTTTTCAATATCCGGAAGAGATTCGCCGGTTTCATATTTTGACAGGGTCTGTCTGGAAACGCCGATTTTTTCTGCCAGTTCATCCTGTGAAAGACCGAGATTTTTACGAAGAGATATCAGATTATCCTTAAACATGTTTTTTCTCCTTTTTGATTCCTAGCACGCACCATCTGATGAGGGGAATTCTGCTTATTATTTCATATAAAAGATAACCGCCCAAAAAAGCGCTGATTCCTACCAGAATATAAACAATGGCAGGTGACATTCCGGGAGCGTAAATGTGCAGGTAGTAGGATACCATGGCAAGGGGAAGATAGTGGAAAATATATAGTCCCCAGGATTTTTTGGACATCCATGCGGTAAAGAAATTGGTTTTATTTCCATATTTTTTCATGGTTGTGAGGATGGCAAGGATTGCAAACCAGCAGTAGGAGCAGGCAAGTACATTGTTGATCACAGGCTCTGTTGCGTAATTTTTGCCAAAATAGATAATGGTATATGTAATTCCCAGGCCTATGGCGATGATATCCCATAAATACCACCATTTTTCCAGCCGCTGTATGACCTCATCATGTGAAAAAATAAAATATCCTGCAAAAAAGCAGAAACCGTAAATGCCAAAACGGTAAACGGTAACAACAGGTGTATTTAAAATCTGTGCAAATCCATAGGCAAAGACGGTCATTACAACGATCAGCCAGACCGGAACATGGGCACAAAGCTTCCACAGGCGGTCTTTTTCCAGATTGATAACCCATAAAAGTAAAATGGAAAAAATCCACAAAACCTGAATATACCAGAGCACACCGATACCGGACAATGCCATAATAACATAAAGAATGGGTCCGGGAACAGCCGATAAGCTGTCAAGGCCTCCACCAATCTTCATATTATAATATCCCAGTATCCAGTGAAATACAAAAAGTCCGATAGTAGACGGAACGAGTAATTTGCGGGTTTTATCCTTTACAAATTCTTTGTGCGTATGATTTTGCAGATAATATCTGGCGCTCATACCGGATACGACAAATAAAAGCGCCATAAACCATGGATAAACCAGATACTGGAAGGCATCCTGCCATTGATTTTCGTGAAATGCTCCGATAACACCGAAGGGCTGTACACCGTTAAAAATGTAGATTACATGATAGATAACAACGATTAAAACAGTAATCCAGCGGATGTTATCAAGATACGGCTTTCTATTCATATTTTTACCACCTTTGCAACTACTTTTAACATATTATAGCATTGATAAAATCTGGCTACGACCAACCGTTCTTAACATAAACGGTTGGTTTTTGTTAAAAATCGTTGCATCCGGTGGTTATTGTGCTTTTCTTTTATTGCACCAGATGTAAAATCCGACATTGAGAAGAATACCGAACACTGTGGCAAGTGATAGTTGTGAACTTCCAATAACTGGTACGACTCGATGCTGAATTGCGCACAATCAAACGCGTCAAAACCCTTATAAATACTAATAAAATCCGCATTTTGCACT
>ONHB01000011.1 GCA_900317505.1 uncultured Lachnospiraceae bacterium
CTGATTTATGTCCGGTAAAGGCTTTTTTCAGGGTTAAGGTGTAATTTTCTTGATGAGAATATAAAATGTCAGAACATGAATTATTGAAAAATCTTGCAAAAAGAGGAATTGAAAAAGCAGTACATGATCAGATGACTACAGTAGTAGAAAGGTTAACTAGAAGCTGCCATATCGCGTCGTAGAAAATTTGCAGAAAGTATATATAGAAACGAAAGCAAAATATTCATTAGAAAATGCAACAGATATATTTCAAAATATGTCATAATTTGCTATACTAAGATTAACTATGAAGAGCGGAGCTTATTATGATTCTGAAAAAAGAATTTCAAAATAAAACATTATACAAAAAAATACTTCCGGTATTGCTGGTTTTATCTATGAGTCTGCTGGCAGGCTGTGGACAAAAAGAGGGCGATCAGATCAAGGCCGGATTTTCCGCTATCGAGGAGTCGGATTATGATACGGCGATGCAGTGCTTTCAGGCCGCAGTTGATGAGGGCGAGGATGCAGAGCTTGCTTATCGGGGAATCGGCATGACCTATCTTGGAATGGCGCAGTATGATGATGCTGTTGATGCTTTTGAGACTGCTTTATCCAATGGCGGACTCTTTGCCGGAGATTTAGAGCGTGATATCAATTTTTATATGGCTACCGCTTTATACAAAAATGGCAATTATACACGTGCGGGCGAACTGCTGGATGTGATCATCAAAAGCCAGAAAAATAATGTCGATGCACATTTTTTACGGGGGTGTGTTGCTTTGGAGACCGGTGATTATGAAAATGGTATTTCCCATTTTGATAAGGCTATCGAAAATTCCAAGGATCAGCAGTCCATGAAGATCCGTGTTTTTGAAGAACTGGCTTCCAATGGATACGAAGACAAGGGAAGCGAGTATCTGACCGGTATTTTAGATGACGGTTCCAAGCTAAGCGATTATGAGCAGGGTGTTGTATATTTTTATTTAAAGGATTATGACAGCGCCAGAAATCATCTGGGACTGGCCAAACAGTCGGATACCAAAAATGCAGGAAACATTGTATACATGCTTGGCAAGACCTACGAGGAGCTTGGTGAGTATAATTATGCAAGTGTGCTCTACACCGAGTATCTGCAGGATCACACAGGTGATGCCAATATCTACAATCAGCTTGGCATCTGCCAGTTAAAGCTTGATGATGCGGCATCCGCCATTAAGTCTTTTGAGAGTGGGCTGGAACTTGGCGATACGGCGATGACACAGATTTTAAAGTACAACCAGATCTGTGCCTATGAACAGGCAACCAATTTTGATAAGGCAAAAACCTTGTTGGATGATTATCTGGCTGCATATCCGGATGATGAAGCTGCACAGAGAGAGGCTGTATTTTTAAGCACAAGATAACATTATTTTTAGAATAAATTACATTTAAAGGAGTCATCAAATGATTAATCAACTCGTTTCCAAAATTCAGAAAACAGGAGCACCGATCGTGGTCGGACTGGATCCGATGATGAAATTCGTTCCCGAACATATCCAGAAAAAGGCTTTTGAAGAATATGGGGAGACACTGGAAGGTGCCGCAGAAGCAATCTGGCAGTACAACAAAGGAATTGTTGATGCTGTTTATGATCTGATCCCGGCAGTAAAGCCGCAGATCGCTATGTATGAGCAGTTTGGTATTCCGGGTTTACAGGCTTTCAAAAAGACCGTAGACTACTGCAAGGAAAAGGGACTTGTTGTCATTGGTGACATCAAAAGAGGCGATATCGGCTCTACTTCCACAGCATATGCAGTCGGACATCTGGGCAAGGTACAGGTAGGAAGCAAATCCTATGCCGGCTTTGACGAGGATTTTGTGACAGTCAATCCTTATCTTGGCAGCGATGGTGTTAAGCCGTTTATCGATGTCTGCAGGGAAGTAAAGAAAGGTATTTTTGTACTGGTTAAGACTTCCAATCCAAGCAGCGGAGAATTTCAGGACCGCTTGATCGACGGCAAGCCTCTGTATGAGCTGGTTGGTTCCATGGTAGATAAATGGGGCTCTGAATTGATGGGAGATTCCTACAGTTATGTCGGAGCGGTAGTCGGAGCAACCTATCCGGAAATGGGCAAGGTGCTGCGTGATATCATGCCAAAGGCATACATTTTGGTGCCCGGATATGGTGCACAGGGAGGAAAGGGCAAGGATCTCGTCCACTTTTTCAATAAGGACGGACTTGGAGCAATCGTCAATTCTTCCAGAGGTATCATTGCTGCATACCAGCAGGATGCATACAAAGAAAAATTTACTCCCGAAAATTATGCAGATGCTTCCAGGGCAGCAGTACTTGCCATGAAAGAGGATATTGCAGAAGCATTAAAATAAAGGGTTAATATATCCGTTATGTTGACCGATATATATGTTAGAAAAGGCGCAAAAGGACTTGCGTGTGTAAATACAGGCCGGAATGGCTGACAATTTTATTATCAAGGAGGATAAGATTATGGCAAATGTTAATTCAGTAGGAAGCAATTATACAGATGTATACGGCGCGTACAATACTTCCGGCACCAAAAAAGCAGAAACAAAGGATACACAGACAGCTTCCAATACAACGGCAGCTACTTTTGAGGCTTCCGCAAAGGGAAGAGAAAAAGCTTCCAAGATGTCTGCTTCCGATCGTGCAGCACTTGTTTCACAGTTAAAGGCAGATGCCCAGTCCAGAACAGAGCAGATGACAAGCATTGTTACCAAGATGCTTCAGAAACAGGGCACGACAATCGGCAAAGCAGATGATATCTGGAAGGTGTTAGCAGGCGGCAACTTCAAGGTTGATGCAGCTACCAGAGCACAGGCGCAGGCAGATATTGCAGAGGATGGATACTGGGGTGTCAGCCAGACTTCACAGCGTATCTTCGATTTTGCAATGGCTTTGTCCGGTGGTGACAAGGATACCATGGAAAAGATGCGTTCTGCATTTGAAAAAGGATTTAAACAGGCAACAGCTGCATGGGGACAGAAGCTTCCTTCCATCAGCCAGAATACCTATGACGCAGTAGAAAAAATGTTTGATGATTATGCATCAAGCTTTGAAAGTGATACACAGGAATAGTCAAAGGGGGACTTACGATGGGAATTTCACTTCAAAATGATTATTCATTTTTATTTGGCACTTCGTCCAATACGACAACGGGCAATACCTTTTCACTGTCTGATTATGCGATGATCAAAAACGGTACCTACAAAAAGCTGATGAAAGCATATTATGCAGACACCGACAACAGCTTTGTCAAAAGTGTTGCAGGAAGCAAGGCAGCCAGTCAGGACAATACCGTAGAGATCAAAAAGCTTCAGGAGACATCCAAAGCACTTTCCGAATCGGCAGAGGCTCTTTATGGAGAAAAAGGCAAGGATTTATATACTGAGGATAAAAGGGATGACCTGTTAAAAGCAGTATCAGGCTTTGTAAAGGATTACAATTCAGCGGTGGATGCAATCAATTCCTCTGACAATGATAAAGTAGTCCGCAGCGGCAATTCCATGGCAGGAAATGCAGTGGCTAACTACAAGCTGTTATCAAGTGTCGGTATCCGTTTCGGTACGGACAACAAGCTGACACTGGATGAGGATACCTTTAAAAAGGCAAATCTTTCATCCATCAAGTCTGTTTTTTCAGGCGTTGGTTCTTTTGCATACAGAACCGGTGCATCAGCATCCTATATCAATAATTACGCTAAAAGTGATGCTGCAAAGGCAAGCGGACTTTATGGCGCAAGCGGATCTTACAGTGCTTATTTACAGGGCAGTACATACAATTCATTCTTCTGATTTGTGCATTGACCCGTCAGCAAAATGCAAATAAAGATGTGTAGTTATTCCGGAACCGTGAAGATGATTTCATGGTTCCGGTTTGTCAGTTTCAACATCATTATTTATAAAAAATATACAAGGGAGTATAAGATGAGCGATTACAAAATCAACACAAAATGCGTACAGGGTGGCTACCATCCGGGAAATGGAGAACCGCGTCAGATACCGATTATCCAGTCCACCACTTTCCGTTATGAAACAAGTGAAGCAATGGGCAAATTATTTGATCTGGAAGCAAGCGGATATTTTTATACCAGACTGCAGAACCCGACCAATGATATGGTAGCTGCCAAGATTGCAGAATTAGAGGGTGGAACAGCTGCTATGCTGACATCTTCCGGACAGGCGGCCAATTTCTTTGCACTGTTCAATATCTGTGAATGCGGAAGCCATATCGTGGCATCCTCATCCATCTACGGAGGAACCTTCAACCTGATCTCTGTTACCATGGCAAAGATGGGTATTGAAGTGACTTTTATCTCTCCGGACTGTTCCGAAGAGGAACTCAATGCGGCATTTAAGGACAACACAAGAGCTGTATTCGGCGAGACTATTGCTAATCCGGCGTTGACAGTGCTGGATATTGAAAAATTTGCAAAAGCAGCCCATGCTCATGGTGTACCGCTTATTGTAGACAATACATTCCCGACACCAATCAACTGCAGACCGTTTGAATGGGGCGCTGATATCGTGACGCATTCCACAACCAAATACATGGATGGACACGGAGCTGCCGTTGGTGGAGCTATTGTTGATTCCGGCAGGTTTGACTGGATGGCACATGCTGACAAATTCCCCGGTCTCTGTACACCGGATGAATCTTATCATGGAATCACCTATGCTGAAAAATTTGGCAAAGAGGGAGCATTTATCACAAAATGTACTTCCCAGCTGATGCGTGACCTTGGATGTATCCAGGCTCCGCAAAATGCATATATTTTAAATCTGGGTCTGGAATCCCTGCATGTCAGAATGGCAAGACATGTAGAAAACGGACAGGCAGTTGCTGAGTTTCTGGCTTCTGATGACAGAGTGGAAAAGGTCAATTATCCGGGCTTAAAATCCGATCCGTATTATGAGGTTGCACAAAAATACCTGCCCAACGGCGGTTGTGGTGTTGTATCCTTTGAGCTGAAGGGCGGAAAGGCAGCTGCAGAGGCTTTCATGAAAGAATTGAAGCTTGCAGCCATCGAAACACATGTGGCAGATGCGCGTACCTGCTGTCTGAATCCCGCAACATCCACACACAGACAGATGACAGAGGAACAGCTGATCGAGGCTGGTGTTCCGGCAGGACTTGTTCGTATTTCCTGCGGTCTGGAAGATAAAGAAGATCTGATCGCTGACTTAAAACAGGCATTGGATGCGATTTAAAGATTTTGGGATTTTTATATTTCATTTTTTAAATATATATTGGTTTAGTAAGATCCACATACTTGTGAAATGCAGGTATGTGGATTTTTTTATTTTAGATTTTGGAGGTGTTGGATTGAAGTTCTTGACAAAGAAAGTTAGTTTGAACTAACATATAAAACAGACAGTGAATGGAGCTGTTGCTTCAGAATCATTTAGGCGGAAGGAAGATTTTATATGATGACATTTGGTGAGGAATTAAAAATATTTAGCAGTAAATATCCGTATCAGGAGGTACAGATAGATGGTGTGCCGATCCGGTATGTGCTGGCTGGCAGAAAAGAAGCACCGGCCGTTGTATTTTTAAATGGACTGGATATGCAGGAAATGTGGATCCGTTATGTGGATGCTTTGCAGGAAAAATATTGTGCGCTGATGATCGAGTATCCTCTGGTATGGGATACCAACCAGAAAATGATGGACGGTGTGCATGCGCTTATGAATAAGCTCGGGATTGTAAAGCCGGTGCTTATCGGTGGAGGTGATGGCGGCTGTCTGGCACAGCTTTATGCACATAAATATCCGGATAATGTCAGCGGAATGGTGTTGATTACAACGATCACTGTAGATTCGGATTATGTGAGAAATATTAAAAAAGTTGCGTGGATCACATCTTTGCTGAAACTGAAAGTACGCCTTAGCAAATGGGATAAGATGGAAAAGAAGCTGATCGCGTTGACAACAAGTTATTTCCGCAATGAAGGAGAACAGGAAGAAATTTACGGAAGAACATTTTTTGATGCGATTATGGACGATCCGGGATACAAGGAAAATACATTCATTCTGTAGGACTGGTAGGAGAAATCGGTGGCAAGTATGCGCCGTTTGCAAAATCTGACTTTGCATTTCTGGATGGGAAAGTGCTGTTATTACTGCCGGATCAGGATATTTTTTCAAAAGAGGATCAGCAGAGAATGGTCGATATTATGACAAATCCCAAGGTAAAGATCATGAAGGGTGGTCATCTTGCCTATGTGATGAAGGCACAGGAATACATAGATGAGATTGAGGATTTTCTGCCGGGGTGTTTTGAATAAATAACTTATCGGATAATTGAATTGAGGAATGTTTATGGCGATTGTTGATCTCTTTATCAGATTTTGATCTATGATTGGAAATCTATAGAAAGATTGGTGATCGTCTTTTATTGTAGCCATAAGGTTTATACAATGATTTTGGAATTTCAAAATTTTTTAACATTTGGAATTTCAAAATATTTTAACATGAAATTGAGGATGTTATAATTGTTTGATATAATAATATAACGACAGTTTGATGTATTATTACTAAAAAGCATAATTTATTGTTTAAAATAATGGAGGCAAGGGAATGGCGGAAACAGAAAACAGCAAAGATTTAATTAGTGTATTGTGGAGAGGGGCTGATATTCTTCGTTCAAAGATGGATGCAAATGAATATAAGGACTATTTATTGGGAATTGTATTTTATAAATATTTATCTGATTCATTTTTAATTAAAGTATATGATTTAATTTATGATGATAAACCGGAAAGTTTAAAAATTGCACTTAATGCATATAAAGAAGTTTTACAGGATGAGTGTGCAGAAGAACTGACAGAACAGATAAAATCCGAATGTCATTATGTCATAGAACCGGATCTTACATATACATGCTTCGCCGACGCAGCTAGAAATAATTCGTTTAATCGAGAGCAGTTACAGAAAGCATTTAATAATATTGAGCAAAGTGATCCGTTGTTTGGTGATTTATTTGCAGATATTGATCTATACTCGAATCGTCTTGGAACGGGAGATCAAAAACAAAGTGATACAATATCAAGTTTAATAAAAGAAATTGACAAAGCCGATTTGCTGAATTCGGATGCGGAGATATTAGGAAATGCATATGAATATCTGATTGGACAATTTGCATCTGAAACCGGAAAGAAGGCAGGAGAATTTTATACCCCACAGGCAGTATCAAAAATATTGACTAAAATAGCCATTGCCGGTCAGGAGGATAAAAAAGGTCTTTCTGTATATGATCCATGTATGGGATCAGGGTCACTTTTGCTGAATGCCAAAAAATATTCAAAAGAGCCGGATTATATTAAATATTATGGGCAGGAATTGAATACATCTACTTATAATTTGGCTAGAATGAATATGTTTTTGCATGGTGTTGTTCCAGAAAATCAGAAGCTTCGAAATGGTGATACATTAGACGGAGATTGGCCTACCGATGAAGAGACAGATTTTAATATGGTATTGATGAATCCTCCATATTCTGCAAAATGGAGTGCTACAGCAGGATTTTTGCAAGACGAACGTTTTAGTGATTATGGAGTGCTGGCTCCCAAATCTAAGGCTGACTATGCATTTTTGCTTCATGGTTTGTATCATTTAAAAAATAATGGAACTATGGCGATTGTATTGCCGCACGGAGTGTTGTTTAGAGGGGCGGCAGAAGGAAAAATAAGAGAAAAATTACTCCGTTCAGGGAATATTTATGCTGTAATAGGTTTACCTGCAAATCTTTTTTATAATACTTCAATCCCAACATGTATTGTGGTTTTGAAGAAACATAGAGAAGGGCGGGATGTTTTATTTATCGATGCTTCTCAAAAGTATGAAAAAGGGAAAAAACAGAATGCGATGACCGATGAACACATCGATTCTGTACTTGAACTTTTCAATAATCGTGCAACCGTAGAAAAAGAGGCGTATCTTGCAAGTTTTGAAGATATTGAGAAAAATGATTTTAATCTCAATATCCCCAGATATGTAGACAACTTTGAAAAAGAAGAAGAAATTGATTTAAAAGATATCTTAGATGGTATGGCAGATATAGATTCTGAATTGGAAAAAACGCAAAATGAGTTTGTGTCACTTTTGAAAGAGTTGACCTCCTCAGACGAAACGATTATGTCGGATCTGGAAAAATTGATTGGTCAGATGGAGGGGGAATGAGTATGGGAAAACCGAAAATTAGATTTCAAGGGTACACAGAAGATTGGGAACAGCGTAAGACCTTGATTTGGAGCCATATGCAGTTACGAATGATAGAGGATTTATAGCACAAAAAGATGCACATGATGACTTTGGTTATATGAAAGACACAGACCGAAGAGCATATAATATTGTTCCACCTAATTCTTTTGCTTACAATCCAGCAAGAATAAATGTGGGTTCTTTGGGATACTACACAGGTTCAGAAAATGTAATAGTTAGCTCACTTTATGAGGTTTTTCAGACAGAAGATTATATTGATGATAGATTTCTATGGCATTGGTTGAAATCGGATCATTTTCCAAAGTGGATTGAAAGACTTCAAGAGGGAAGTGTGAGGTTATACTTCTATTTTGATAAGCTTATTCAGTGCCAGATGATGGTTCCAACTATTAAAGAACAAAATCAGATTAGTGCATATTTTGATAGCCTTGATAAGCTCATCACNNNNCTTCACCAGTATAAGCCATATTTAACAAAAAGAACGATAAAAAAACTATTAACGCACATTAAAACACAAAAAGGGGAAGAATTATGTCAGAATTAGAATCTACAATTGAACAAAAACTCATTGAACAATTAGTATATGGTGAATCTCAATGGATATATCGGGAGGATCTCAAGACAGAATCTGATCTTTGGAATAACTTTCGCTACATTTTGGAGCAGAACAACAAGGATAGACTGAATGGAGAGCGTCTTTCTGATTCGGAATTTGAGCAGATAAAAAACCAATTACAATTTTCATCTTTCTACAAAGCGGGAGAATGGCTTGTTGGAGAAAATGGTAAGGTAATGGTTCATGTTCAGAGAGATACAGAAAAACTGCATCTTGTTGTAATGAATCATGAACATATTGCAGGCGGAAGTAGTGTTTATGAAGTGATTAATCAATATAGTGCACTCAAGACAGATGAAGACGGCAGAGACCGGAGATTTGATGTCACACTTATGATTAACGGACTTCCAATGATTCACATTGAGCTGAAAAACAGACAACATTCTTATATGGACGGGTTTAGACAGATAAAAAAGTATATAGGTGAAGGTAAGTTTACCGGCATTTTTTCAGCAATACAGATGTTTGTCGTTAGTAATGGTGTTGACACCAAATATTTTTCCGCAGCAAGTGATACAGAGTTAAATCCGGAGTTCATAAGTGGATGGGTAGATAATGAAAATAATTCAGTATCCGATTACATTGATTTTGCCAAAAGTGTGTTAAAAATCCCACAGGCACATGAAATGATAGCAAAATATACGGTTTTGGATAAAGATGCCAAAAAGCTGATTTTACTGAGACCTTATCAGATCCATGCGATTGAGGCAATCCGGGAAGCGTCAAAGAAAGGTGAATCTGGTTTTGTATGGCATACTACAGGTTCTGGTAAGACTTTGACTTCCTATAAAGCGACTCGTAATCTTTTAATGGATATACCATCTATTGATAAGACGATTTTTTTGATTGATAGAAAAGACCTGGATGCACAGACGACAATGGCATTTCAGGCATATGCCAATAATGATCTGATTGATGTAGATGAAACAGAGAATGTATTTGATTTAAAGAAAAAATTAAAGTCAGATGACCGTCAGGTGATTGTAACAACAATTCAGAAAATGCAACGGCTTATAACTAAAAAGTTAGTTCCTGAAACACCGGAATATAATAGGATTAAAAATCTGAGGGTTGCTTTTGTTGTTGATGAATGTCATCGTGCGGTTACCCCTGGGACGAAAAGAGAATTTGAAAGATTTTTTTGCAAATCCTTATGGTATGGTTTTACCGGAACCCCCAGATTCGCTGAAAATCCATATCCGCAAATGGGGGATCTTCCGAGGACAACAAAAGAATTATATGGTGAATGTTTGCATAAGTATACTATTCAGAATGCAATACATGACAATGCTGTACTTGGATTTCAGGTAGAGCACAATGGACCTAAAAACATAGTGAATGAAACAGATAGCAGTATTTATGATAATGAAACACATATGCTCCAGGTTTTGAACGTAATACTTAATAGGTCTTATCATAAATTGGGATTTCAAAATGGTAAAGGAGAAACATACGAAGGATTACTCACTACCAGTTCTATCCAGCAGGCGCAAAGATATTATGAATTATTAAAACGGGTAAAGAATGGAGAGACAGGCTTAACGATAGATGAAAGAATCAAACAGGTATTGCCAGATTTTCCTAAGTTTGCAATTACATATTCTGTGACGGAAAATCAAGATGGATCATGTGTAAATCAGGAAAAGATGCGGGAGTCATTAAAAGATTACAATGAAATGTTTGGTACAAAATTTGATATATCACAGATTCAGGCTTACAACGGAAATTTAAATAAGCGTCTGGCCAGGAAAGATCCAAAGTTTAAAAGCAGAAGGGAACAGTTGGATTTGGTGATTGTTGTAGATCGTTTACTGACTGGGTTTGATGCACCGTGTATGTCTACTATTTTTATCGATAGACAACCAATGGGACCGCACGACCTGATACAGGCGTTTTCAAGAACAAACCGTATTTTTAATTCTACAAAAAAATATGGACAGATTGTCACTTTTCAAGCACCAAAACTATTTAAAGAGAGTGTAGACAATGCTGTGAAGTTGTATTCTGCCGGAAGCACTGGCAGTGTGCTTGTCGCAGAGTGGGATGAGGTAGAACCTGCTTTTAGAAAAGCGCTGGCCGCGCTTCGCGTGTCAGCAGAAAGCCCGTCTAAAATACCTGATATGTCAAAAAAAGAAAAAGCGATTTTTGTTAAGGTGTTTCAGGAGTTTGATAAGTTGTTTGCCCAATTAAAATCATTTTCAAACTATGATGATAATATGTTGGAAACATACGGCATTACACAGAAGGAATATGAAGATTATGTGGGGCATTATTTGAATATAAAAGAGGAATTAAAACCAAATTCTGAGGACAGCGGAGATGTGCAGGATGAAATAGAGGTTGATCAGGATTATGAGCTTATGGCTTATAGCCATACAAAAATCGATTATGAGTATATTATTAATCTGATCCAAAATATTGTGACACCCAATGATGAGACAGAAGTTACTCCGGAACAAAGAGAACAGCAGATAGAAGAGGTAAAGCAGTACATAGAGGATTTGAGAAGTGATAGGCCGAAGATAGCAGATATTATGACTAAACTGGTTGGCGAGATCGAACAGGATCATAATAGATATAAAGGACAATCAATTCTTAATATTGTTGAAAATATGAAACATGACTGTGTAGAGGAAATAGTAGACGATTTTTGTCTTAACTGGTGCGTCGCAAAAGATGCTGTTATGTATGCTGCCATGAATTGTCGGAATGGAGTAATACCAAATGAAAATGTAATTAAAATTAAGGCAGATTATACAAAATACAGAGAAAAAACAGATTCAGATCTCCTTAAATTTATGTATTATAAAAAAATGCTTGCTTCACTAAAACAAACACTGGATGAAGAGGTTAAGCCTTTGATTAGTAATCTGTAATATTGATTTAAAAGTATGATTCGTTTTTACTGTTTATATCAGCGTAAGTAATATGAAATGGAGGTAAGCTTATGCTATATGAGGTAAATGGTAAAGAACGATTTTGCGAATACTATAAGCAGTGGATTGAGGTATACAAAAAGGACGCTATTCGTGAGGCGACACTGGCAAAATATCAAATGACCTACAAGTGGGTGAAGCGTTTAGTTCCTGATTTGAGAGTATCTGAGCTTAATAGAACAGCATATCAGAAACTTTTAAATGATTATGCAAAAGAACATGAGAGACAGACCACACTTGATTTTCACCATCAGCTTAAAGGGGCTATTCTGGATGCGGTAGATGAGGGATTAATAGAAAGAGATCCGACACGAAAGGCGATTATCAAGGGGAAAACACCGAAAGTCAAAAAAATTAAATATTTGAATCAGTTTGAATTGCATACACTGATTGCGCATTTGGATATTAAAGAAGAACCAAACTGGGATTGGTTTATTCTTCTGGTGGCCAAAACAGGTATGCGCTTTTCTGAAGCGCTTGCTATCACTCCGGCAGATTTTGATTTTGCCAGACAAACGTTGTCTGTTAGTAAGACATGGGATTATAAAGGTGAAGGAGGATTTTTGCCAACAAAGAACAAGTCATCTGTAAGAAAAATACAGATAGATTGGCAGATAGTTGTTAAATTCTCAGAACTGGTAAAGCATCTTCCAGAGGATAAGCCTATTTTTGTGGGAGAGGATAAAGTGTATAATTCAACTGTCAATGATGTGCTCGCGAGACACTGCAAGATGTGTGGAATATCGGAGATCTCCATTCATGGACTTCGGCATACACATGCATCACTGCTTTTATTTGCCGGGGTATCAATAGCCAGTGTGGCAAGAAGGTTGGGACATGCCAGTATGACAACGACACAAAAAACATATTTACACATTATTCAGGAGTTGGAAAATAAAGATGTGGACTTGGTAATGAGAACGTTGTCCGGATTGTAAAAATACATATAATAAATGACAATTTCAAATATAAAATGATGAAATTCATGATTGCTTACGCTGATGAAATGCAGATTGAATCCCCCATTATTTTATGTTAAAATAGGTTCGATATTTGACAGGAGGTCTATGAATAGAATGGAACAGTACAAACAGGAATTTATCGAGTTTATGGTTGCTTCGGATGTATTAAAATTTGGTGATTTTACCTTAAAAAGTGGTCGTAAATCTCCGTTTTTTATGAATGCAGGAGCTTATGTGACAGGTTCACAGCTTAAAAAGCTCGGCGAGTATTATGCAAAAGCAATTTATGATAAGTATGGTGATGACTTCGATGTTCTGTTCGGACCTGCTTACAAAGGAATCCCACTTGCAGTCGTTACGGCAATCGCATTTAGTGAATTGTACGGAAAAGAGATCCGTTATTGCTCAGACCGCAAAGAGGACAAGGATCACGGCGCAGATAAAGGTGCTTTTTTAGGCAGCAAATTACAGGATGGTGACCGTGTTGTCATGATCGAAGATGTGACAACATCCGGCAAATCCATGGAAGAGACCGTACCCAAGGTAAAGGGAGCTGCTGATGTGACAATCGTCGGACTGATGGTTTCACTCGACCGTATGGAAGTCGGTAAGGGCGGAGAAAAGAAAGCCTTAGACGAGGTCAAAGATCTGTATGGCTTTGAGACCAACGCTATTGTGACAATGGCCGAGGTTACCGAATATCTGTACAATCGCGAGTGCCGGGGCAGGGTTGTGATCGATGATACATTAAAAGCAGCAATAGACGAATATTATAAACAATACGGAGCAAAATAAGGAGGACTGCAAATGGAAGAAAAAATCTATAAGACTATGAAAAATGCCGGCGGCATGAATGTGACACTCGGTGTACTGATGATCGTATTTGGTATTGCAGCAGGTGTGCTTATGATTGTGAACGGTGGCAAATTACTGGTCAAGAAAGCAGACATTTTATTTTAAGGGACAAGGTTATGCATAGAAAAGGATATATGTTTACCGACAGGAGCCATTCTGACAATGGCAAGATGTCGGCAGCACTTGGAGCAATTTCTTTTATATCCATGTGTCTGGTAATTTATCTGTCCTATCGATGGAAAGGGGCGATGAGTCCCAAGCTTGGTGCAGTGACATTTTTTGCACTTTTAATTTCCATTGCAGGCGAGACGCTGGGCGTTATGTCGCGTCTGGAAAAAGACAAGTTTTATTTATTTCCCAATATTGGACTTGTTTTAAATTCGATCAGCTTACTTATCATTATCTGCCTGTTTTATCTGGGCATTTATGATATCTAAAATTTGGAGGCATTGATGAAAGAAAGATGGAATTTATGTATTGAAAGAATCAATGAGATTCAGTCAGATGAATCTGTGGGGATAAAATGGGGAAGCTACTTTCGTGAAGTGGCTTCTTTTGTTTTGAATGTAGCCGCTCTGTGTGAGGTAGAGGAGTCATATTTTGAAACAGAACCACAGAAAAGAGAAAAGAAACCGTTGTTTACCGGGGAAAGTCAGGCTGTCTGGAATAAAGCTTCGGTAGATAAACTGTATGATGGTTTACGGGAAGAAAATTATGTAAACTCATATTTAAATCCGGATTATGCAGCGTCCTGCTTTGGAACGAGAATCGGACAGCTTTTGAGTTTTGTATATACTGAAATGTATACACTTCCGGTTTATGCGGCCGAATCAGATCTGTTTGAAATTTTGATCCGTATGGAGTGGTTTGTGGAGCTGTTCTGTATTTTCTCCCAGACAGAATATGATACAGAGAAACCGGAAAATGAGAATGAGGATGCGCTTGAGCAGTCCGTATGGGAATGCTGTTATTATTTTGTCAGCGATTATTATGATGTGGAAGCAGAAAAACGGGTTGGTGAAAAGGTGGAGCCTGCCTTTGATTTTGCATACCGCCTGATCATGGAAGCAGACTTATCCAATCCGGATTATTTATACCGCTATGGAGAGCCGATCACAGACAATGAGATCGCATCCGTAAAGCTTTTCAACAAAATGTCAGATGAAGAGCTGCAGAAGATGGCGGATACCTACACCGAAGGATACCGGATCGGTTTTATCAAGGGCAACAAGGATCTTTCCATAAAAAAGGTTGTCAATATCGTATATCCGATCGGTTTTGAAAAGGTAGTAAAGTTAGCGATAGCTAATTTTGAAAAGATGGGACTGAAGTCGACCCTGATGCGCAGCGCACACAGTATTTTTTATAAACGCATCGGCGGGACAACCGGATATTATTCGACAAGCATCAATCGTCAGTTTGACTATGATCATCGCGAGGACGATGCCCTGTTTTTAGATAAAAAGCTGATGAATCGCAAGCTTGAGGTATTAAAGGAAGCTTATATAAAGTATGAGGATATTTCTAAAAAGCATGCCGGCCCTGCGGTCATTGAGGTATTTGGTGAAAAGAATTTCTCGCCCATTGATAAAAAGAGTGCCTGCCATTACAGTGATAAGCAGCAGGAGTTAGTGACGGCTCACGCGATCGCATCCGGAAAGATCATCAACACTTATGTGCCGGGTGAGGAGAGAAGCTTTACGATCATTGCTTTTCCCATCGCGGAGATCGGACCGGATTATGAAGCTATCATGAAAGAGACGATTGCCCTCAATACACTGCCGTATCAGACCTATGAGGATGTCCAGCAGGTGATCATTGACGCACTGGATCAGTGCGAATATGTAAGAGTACTTGGCATGAACGGCAATAAAACTGATATAAAAGTAAAGTTATGTAAACTCAAAGATCCGGCTAAGATGACAAAGTTTGAAAACTGCGTGGCTGATGTCAATATTCCGGTCGGAGAGGTTTTCACATCACCGGTATTAAAAGGAACAAACGGTGTTCTTTTTGTCAAACGGGTATTTTTAAATGAGTTATCCTATGATAACCTTGAGGTCGTTTTCAAGGATGGCATGGTAGCCGATTACAACTGCACCAACTATCCGGAAGAGGATAAAAATAAAAAATATATCAAGGACCATGTCCTGCATCATTATGACAGTATTCCGATCGGGGAATTTGCCATCGGCACCAATACGACGGCCTATACGATGGGCAGAAAGTATGGGATCGAGGACAAGCTTCCGATCCTGATCGCTGAAAAGACAGGTCCGCATTTTGCAGTCGGGGATACCTGTTATTCCCATGCAGAGGATGTGGCTGTGTTCAATCCCGACGGAAAGGAGATCATAGCGCGTGACAATGAGATTTCGCTGCTGCGGAAGGATGACGAGAAAAAGGAAAAGGCATATTTCCAGTGTCATACGGATATTACGATCCCCTATGATGAATTAGGACAGCTGTACGGCGTCAAAGAAAACGGCGAACAGGTCATGATCATCGAAAACGGACGGTTTGTACTTCCCGGAACAGAGATGCTCAACGAGGCTTTGTAATCCGTCGATAAGAAAGTAAAAAATGCCTGAAAAAAGGATAATAAAACTTTAAAAAGGTTGCACTTGAAGTGTATTTTTTGTAAACTATAGTAGATTAATCACGTAAAGGAGTGGCACAAAAGATGGCACAGGTTGGTATTGTTATGGGCAGCGATTCAGATATGCCCATCATGAGTAAAGCAGCAGATATTTTGGAAGAACTGGGAATTTCCTATGAGATGCGTATTATTTCCGCACACAGGGAGCCGGACGTATTCTTTGACTATGCAAAAACAGCCGAAGAGAAGGGATTCAAGGTAATTATTGCAGGTGCCGGTATGGCAGCGCATTTACCGGGTATGTGTGCAGCAATTTTCCCGATGCCGGTTATCGGTATCCCGATGCATACAACATCTCTTGGAGGACGTGATTCCCTGTATTCGATCGTTCAGATGCCGAGTGGTATCCCGGTTGCTACCGTAGCAATCAATGGCGGCGCCAATGCAGGTTTGCTGGCAGCCAAGATCCTGGCAACATCAGATGCCGCATTATTGGATAAATTAAAAGCTTATTCTGCCAAATTAAAAGAGCAGGTAGAGGCTAAGGACGCAAAGCTTCAGGAAGTCGGATACAAAAATTATTCCAAATAAATCATACAAATCTAAGGAGAAACATCATGGCAATGGATTACAAGACATCCGGTGTTGATATCGAAGCCGGATACAAATCAGTAGAATTAATGAAAAAACACGTAAAAGAGACAATGAGACCGGAGGTCTTAGGTGGACTTGGCGGTTTTGCAGGTGCTTTTGACCTGTCCAAGATCAAAGACATGGAAGATCCGGTTTTATTATCCGGTACAGACGGATGCGGTACCAAGGTTAAGCTCGCGTTTGTTATGGACAAGCATGATACCATCGGTATTGATGCAGTTGCAATGTGTGTCAATGATATTGCCTGCTCCGGAGGAGAGCCGTTGTTTTTCCTCGATTATATTGCATGCGGCAAAAACTATCCTGAAAAGATCGCTACTATTGTCAGCGGTGTGGCAAACGGCTGTATCCAGTCTGAATGTGCACTTGTTGGCGGCGAGACAGCAGAGCATCCCGGACTGATGCCCGAAGATGATTATGATCTGGCAGGATTTGCAGTAGGCGTTGTAGACAAAAAAGACATGATCACCGGCGAAAATATCAAACCGGGTGATGTATTGATCGGTATGGCAAGCACCGGTGTGCACAGCAACGGATTTTCTCTCGTGCGCAAGGTATTTGAGATGACCAAAGAAAGTCTGGATACTTATTATGATGAGCTTGGCACCACTCTTGGCGAAGCTTTGATCGCACCGACGCGTATCTATGTCAAAGCTTTAAAGAGCATCAAAAATGCCGGTGTCACCATAAAGGGATGCAGCCATATCACAGGTGGCGGTTTCTATGAAAATATTCCACGTATGCTTCCCGAAGGCGTGACAGCCAGGATCGAAAAAGACAGCTATGAGATTCCTCCAATCTTCAAACTGCTTGCAAAGACAGGCAATATCGAGGAGCAGATGATGTACAATACATACAATATGGGACTTGGTATGGTTATCGCCATTGACAAAGCCGATGTTGACAAGACAATGGAAGCAATCCGCGCAACCGGCGATACTCCTTATGTAGTCGGTTCCATTGTAGAAGGCGAAAAAGGAGTTATCTTATGCTAAAAATTGTTGTATGTGTATCCGGCGGCGGAACCAATCTTCAGGCGATCATTGATGGCGTTGCCAATGGCACGATCACCAATACCGAGATTGTCGGAGTAATCAGCAATAACAAAAATGCATATGCATTAGAAAGAGCACAGGCTGCCGGGATTCCGGCTGTCTGTATTTCTCCCAAGGATTATGAGAGCCGGGATATATTCAATGACGCGCTTCTTGAGGGCGTCAAAAAGCTGGATCCGGATCTGATTGTTTTAGCCGGTTTCCTTGTGAACATTCCGGCACAGATGATCAAGGCTTATCCCAACCGGATCATCAATATCCATCCTTCCCTGATACCGTCTTTTTGCGGTGTGGGATATTATGGGCTCAAGGTTCATGAGGGAGCACTTGCACGAGGTGTCAGAGTGTCCGGTGCGACAGTGCATTTTGTTGATGAAGGTACGGATACCGGACCGATCATTCTGCAAAAGGCAGTGGAAGTAAAGCAGGACGATACACCCAAGACCTTACAGCTGCGTATCATGGAAGAGGCAGAATGGAAGATCTTACCAAAGGCCATTGATCTGATCGCAAATGATAAAGTAGAAGTAATCAATGGTAAAGTTTACATAAAATAAATGCACGCAATGAAAAATCAGTACACAATGATGAATTAATATATACATATGTAGATTTGGTGCATAATGGTAAGAAAAGAAATGTAATGATAATTACACGTGATTTACATAACTTATATGCGAAAGGACAACAAAATGAAAGTTTTAATCGTAGGTAGTGGCGGAAGAGAGCATGCTATTGCTCAGAGCGTGGCAAAGAGCAGTAAAGTAGACAAGATTTATTGTGCACCGGGCAATGCCGGTATCGGACAGATTGCAGAGTGTGTCGCAATCGGTGCCATGGAATTTGATAAAATCGTAGAATTTGCAAAGACTAACAGTATTGATCTGGTCATTGTCGGTATGGATGATCCGTTGGTAGGCGGTCTGGTTGACGAATTGGAAAAAGCCGGAATACGCACCTTTGGACCTCGTAAAAATGCAGCTATCCTGGAAGGCAGCAAGGCATTTTCCAAGGATCTGATGAAAAAATACAATATTCCGACAGCTGCTTATGAAAACTTTGATGATGCTGATGCAGCACTCAGATATCTGGAAACAGCCAAGTTCCCGATCGTTTTAAAAGCGGACGGACTAGCACTTGGAAAAGGTGTGCTGATCTGCAATACATTAGAAGAAGCAAAAGAAGGCGTAAAGAGTATCATGCTTGACAAAAAGTTTGGTACAGCCGGCAACCAGATGGTCATTGAAGAATTTATGACCGGACGTGAGGTCAGCGTTTTGTCCTTTGTAGACGGAAAGACCATCAAGATCATGTCTTCCGCACAGGATCATAAGCGTGCCAAGGACGGAGATCAGGGCTTAAATACCGGTGGAATGGGTACTTTTTCACCGAGTCCTTTCTATACAAAAGAAGTTGATGACTTCTGCAAAAAATATATTTATCAGGCAACGGTAGATGCTATGGCAGCGGAGGGAAGAGAGTTTAAGGGTGTTATTTTCTTTGGACTTATGTTAACCGAAGACGGGCCCAAGGTACTTGAATACAATGCCAGATTTGGTGATCCCGAAGCACAGGTAGTATTGCCCCGTATGAAAAATGATCTGATCGAAGTAGCCGAGGCATGTATTGACGGTACACTGGATCAGGTGGATTTACAGTTTGAAGACAATGCAGCAGTCTGCGTTGTACTTGCTTCCGACGGATATCCGGTTTCCTACGAAAAAGGATTTGTCATCCATGGACTGGAGAAGTTTGAAGGACAGGATGACTATTTTGTTTTCCATGCAGGAACCAAAAAGACAGAAGAGGGCTTTGTGACAAACGGTGGCCGTGTACTTGGCGTTACCGCAAAGGGCAGTGACTTAAAGGAAGCCAGAAAAAAAGCTTACGAAGCAACAGAATGGATTGATTTTGCCAACAAATATATGCGTCATGATATCGGAAAAGCGATTGACGAAGCATAATGCGAAAGGGTTAGTATATGATGTTTAAGAAAAAAAGCGGTTTACGGATTGCAGGAATGATGTTGTTAGCAGCAGTGTTGACATTTTGTCCCAGTGACACTGTAAAGACAGTATATGCTACACAGACCAGTCAGACACAGGGCTCGGATGCTTATTTAAAAACATTTTCAGCGACTCCCGGTACCATGAGTCCGGATTTTTCATCCATGGTGACCAATTATACGATCACGGTTTCATCAGACGTGGATCAGCTGAGCGTGACCTGCAGTACGGCAGATGCCAATGCACAGGTAACAGAGGCCAAGGGCTTCAAAAATCTGCAGCTTGGCAATAATAAAGCTACGATCAAGGTTAAGGGTGCCAGTGGAACAATCTGCACATACAATTTTACGATCGTAAAAGGAAATATGTCTGCCGCAACCAATCCGGCAGAGGGAGCCGGCATCACACTGGCGACCGGAAAGAGCTCACAGACATCAGGTACTACAACATCCGGTACGACAAGCACGACACAAAATACAACACAAAGCACAACCGATACTGCGACAGCTGATACAGAAAATACAGCATCAGAAGCTACAGACAGTGTTGATGATACACAGGATGCATCCACAGAGGATGGGCAGGATGAAGCTGTAGATGAAACAACATCCGAGGAAGCGGTTGAAACCATGGCTCCGGTTGCAGACAGCGGAGAGCGCTATCTGGTCGGCGGCGATTCCATTTATGCGGATTATTATGTGGTTCCTACCTTTGATTCATCCCTTCTTCCGGATGGATTTGTGGTTGAAAATTACAATTTCAACGGCAACGAAGTGCAGTCTGCTTATTTGGCAGACGGAGATATCCGACTGTTGTTTTCCGAATCTGCAGAAGGCACCAATGGCGGTCTGCGTATTTACTATGAAGATGACAAGGATATGATGGATTTTGTTCCCTTCCTTGGTTATAGCGGATATGTATTCCCGGTCAGATATCAGGCACAGATCCCGGTTCCGACCAATTATACCGGCAGTTACATGCCGTTTGATAAAAAGGTTGTTGCCTGCTACATTTATACAGAGCTTACCAACAATCCGATTTCCGTTCAGGCAGGAATGGAGACCAAGGATACACTCCAGCCCGGAGAGTCTACCGCAGATGCAGATCCGGTTTCCGTGGATTCACTTGATGAGATGCCGGAGTTTTACCTGTTTTATGGTATGAACAATAACGGAGAAGAAAATTTTTATCTCTACGACTGGAAAGAAGGAACCTACCAGAGATATGTAGAAAGAGATACTTCTTATGATCTGGACCAGTCTTACTTCAAGTACAAGGATATGGCACATCAGAGATTTGTGGTTATGTGTACCTTATTTGTCCTGTTACTGCTTGCAGTATTCTTTATCATTAATCTGTATATGAAAAACAGAGAGCTCAAGCGTGATCTGGAAGAATATGAT
This sequence comes from uncultured Lachnospiraceae bacterium, assembly GCA_900317505.1. Taxonomy (GTDB): domain Bacteria; phylum Bacillota; class Clostridia; order Lachnospirales; family Lachnospiraceae; genus UBA2882. The sequence goes on from ONHB01000011.1 coordinate 21,307, forward strand.
CCGGATTATGACGGTCCCGATGATGGCGGTGACGGTTATGACGATGAAGAGTATGACGGCGAAGACGACATAGATGATGAAGCCTATGATGGCGATGAAGATGATATTGATGATGGAGAATCAGATGAAGAATATGGCGAGGATGAATCTGATGAAGAAGCAGACGATGTGACAGATGATTCCGCAGAAGAAGAGGCTGACGAGGAGCTTCAGGAAGATATTGCCGAGTATGGCGAAGAAGAAATGCGTGCCGATGAACCGGCAGCAGAAGAGGAAGCTTCCGAAGAGACAGATGCTTCTGAAGATGCAGAAGATGACGAGGATTCTATGGAAGAACCGGTCGACAGTCAGGAAATCGTGAGAAAACGTCGCCCGGAATTTAAAATGATCAACTTATCGCGTGAACCTGAACCTACCGGAATCGATGATGATTTTGAATTTGAATTTATTCATTTTGAAGATGATTAAGATCGGAGGGCTTTAAATGGCCTATACAGAAAATGCAAAAACGGCCCTGGCCATTGCAAAGAGAATGGCTAAAAAGACCGGACAGAATTATATTGGAACAGAACACATTTTACTTGGATTATTAGATTGTAAAAGCTCTGTAGCCGCAGAGCTTCTTGCAAAAAGTGATGTTACAGAGCAGAAGGTGCTGGATGTAATAAAAGAACTGATCGCACCCTCAGGCGTAGTATCCATATTGGAGCGCGACGGTTATTCGCCGCGGGCCGTACAGATACTGCAGGATGCAGACAGACAGGCAGAGCGTTTTGGAGCCGGAAAGACCGGAACCGAGCACATCCTGTTGGCTCTCATCAAAGAAGGCGATAATATTGCAGCAAGACTTTTATATACGCTTGGTGTCAATTTACAGAAGCTGTATGTGGACACTCTTGTTGCAATCGGCGAAGATCCCAATATTGCCAAAGAGGATCTGAATACCAAAAAGAAAAACAGTGCCACCAAGACATTGGATCAGTACAGTAAGGATCTGACCAAGATGGCGGCAGAGGATAAATTGGATCCGGTGATCGGACGTGAAAATGAAATTTTGCGTGTGATCCAGATCTTAAGCAGGAGAACCAAAAACAATCCCTGCTTAATCGGTGAACCCGGTGTCGGCAAAACAGCCATTGCAGAAGGACTTGCAATGCGGATTGCCAGAAAAGAAGTTCCGCAGACTCTGATCAATAAGCGGATTCTGACGCTGGATCTGTCTGCTCTGGTTGCAGGCAGCAAATACCGTGGTGAATTTGAAGAGCGTATCAAAAAAGTGATTGCGGAAGTGATCCGTGACGGAAATATCATTCTGTTTCTGGATGAGATCCATACGATTGTGGGAGCGGGAGGAGCAGAAGGCTCCATTGATGCCTCCAACATTTTGAAACCTTCTCTGGCACGTGGTGAGCTTCAGCTTATCGGTGCAACAACCATTGAAGAATACCGCAAGTATCTTTCAAAGGATGCCGCTTTGGAGAGACGTTTCCAGCCGATCAATGTAGAAGAGCCTACCGTTGGTGAAGCGATTGAGATTTTAAAAGGAATCCGCCACAAATATGAAGAGCATCATATGGTGACGATTTCCGATGAAGCAGTGGAAGCAGCAGTCAAGCTTTCCAAGAGATATATCAATGACCGTAATCTGCCTGATAAAGCGATCGATCTGATCGATGAGGCGGCAGCGGCTATCCGTTTAAAGGGTATGAATCTGCCTCCGAAGTGTCATGAACTGGAGGAAGAGATCAGACAGATGGATCTGCAGATTGAACAGGCATTCAAGTTTGATGCCTTTATGCAGGCACATGAGATCAAGCAGGCACAGGATGAACTGATCAAAAAATACAACAGGCTCAAGGAACGCCATGCCAAAAAAATGGAGGACAGAAGCCTTGTTGTCAATGAAGATGATGTAGCCGATGTTGTTTCCATGTGGACCAAGATCCCTGTGAGCAAGCTGGCTGAAAAAGAGGCCGAACGTTTATTAAAGCTGGAAAGTATCCTGCATAAGCGTGTGATCGGACAGGAAGCAGCGGTTACAGCTGTTGCCAAGGCCATGAGAAGAGGCCGCGTCGGACTTTCCGACCCCAATAAGCCGATTGGCTCCTTCCTGTTTTTAGGACCGACCGGTGTCGGCAAAACAGAATTGTCCAAGGCACTTGCAGAGGCTATGTTTGGCTCTGAAAATGCGTTGATCCGTGTCGATATGTCAGAATATATGGAACCACATTCCGTTGCCAAAATGGTGGGATCACCTCCCGGCTATGTAGGCCATGATGAGGGTGGACAGTTAAGCGAAAAGGTCCGCAGAAATCCTTATTCGGTTGTTTTGTTTGATGAGATCGAAAAGGCTCATCCGGATGTGTTCAATATTTTACTGCAGGTTTTGGATGAGGGTCATATTACGGATTCCAAGGGACGTAAGGTCAATTTCAAAAATACGATCCTGATCATGACATCCAATGCAGGTGCATCCCGTATTGTGGAGCCCAAGAACCTCGGCTTTGCCACATCTACATCGGAAAAGCAGAATTACGAAAAGATGAAGAGCAATGTCATGGAAGAGGTCAAGAGACTTTTCAAGCCGGAGTTTATCAACCGAATTGATGAGATCATGGTATTTGAACAGTTAAACAAAAACGATATGACAAAGATTGTGACACTGCTGTCACAAAACCTGTGCAAGCGTTGCAAAAATCAGATGAATATTGATCTGACGATAACACCTGCACTAAAGAGCTATATCGTTGACAAATATACCGATCTCAAGATGGGAGCAAGACCGCTCAAACGTGCGATCCAGACCGAAATTGAGGATGCGATGGCAGAAGAAATCTTATCCGGTAAGATCAAAGAAGGACAAAAAGTCAGGGCCGGACTGCAGGATAAAAAAGTTGTTTTTTCTGTAAAGGAATAGTATTTACCGTCAGAACAAAATAGAGTATACTATGATTATATATAGCGAAAAAGCAAAGCTCTGCCGCAAGATTTTGTGGTAGGCATGTATAAAGTACCAGGAGGATACGAATATGGCAGTTGTTGAAGAGTTGCTTCGCAGTGAAGCAGACGGAAGTATTAGTTTTGGCAATCACACATTAGCCGCAAAGGCTAAATTGGAGGACTTTCCTCATAATGGAGATCTGTACAAGGTAAAGACCTTCCAGACTATGACCAAGCTTGAGAAAAACGGTATGTTTTTATATGAATCCGTTCCCGGAACAAGCGTTACACACCTTGTAGAGCGTGCAGACGGCATGAGCTTTATCGTAGAAGGCAGTGAAGATGCACAGATCACTCTGGGATTAAAGGAAGATACCGAATACGAAGTTTTTGTAGACGGAGCAAGTGTTGGCAAGATGAATACAGGAGTGAGCGGCAAGCTCAATATTTCTGTTGAAATTGCAGAGGCAGATGAAGTAGAAGTTAATGTAGCAGAGGTATAAAATGGCAAAAGGAAAAGCGGTAAGTGCTTTTTTCTGCCAGAACTGCGGATATGAATCTTCCAAGTGGATGGGGCAGTGCCCCGCGTGTCACGAATGGAACAGCTTTGTGGAGGAGCCTGTTATAAAGAGCTCACATGCCACAGGGCAGAGCGTCCGTCGCGTTGACAGGCCACCGGTTTCCATAGACGAGATCAAAGGAGACAAGGAAGAGCGTTTTACAACCGATATTGAAGAATTTGACAGGGTGCTGGGTGGCGGTATCGTCCCCGGCTCCCTTACGTTGGTGGGTGGAGATCCCGGTATCGGGAAATCCACTTTACTTTTACAGGTATGTAAACAGCTATCCGATGCAGGCAGGGAAGTGCTTTATATTTCAGGAGAAGAATCACTGTCACAGATCAAGATGCGTGCTGACCGGATCGGGACCTTTCAAAAGCAGTTCCGGCTGCTTACGGAGATCAATCTGGATATCATTGCCCAGACGGTCAAAAAAGAAAAGCCGGATGTTGTCGTGATCGATTCCATCCAGACCATGTTCAATGAACAGGTCAATGCGGCACCCGGAAGCGTTTCTCAGGTGCGTGAATCGACGGCTGTATTGTTGCAGCTTGCAAAGGGTGAAAATATCGCTATTCTGATCGTCGGACATGTGACCAAGGAAGGTACCGTTGCCGGACCGAGAGTATTGGAACACATGGTAGATACGGTTTTATATTTTGAGGGAGACAAGCAGGATATTTACCGCATTTTACGCGGTGTCAAAAACCGTTTTGGTTCGACCAATGAGATCGGCGTGTTTGAAATGGAAGAAGGCGGTCTTAGGGAGATCAAAAATCCTTCCGAATATATGATCAGTGGAAAGCCCCAGGGAGCAAGCGGATCGGTCGTTACCTGTTGTATGGAAGGTACGCGTCCGATGCTGATGGAGGTACAGGCGCTCGTCTGTGATACCAATTTTCAGATACCGCGCAGACAGGCGACCGGCTGTGATTTTAACCGTATGAATCTGTTGATCGCAGTGATCGAAAAGCGTATCCGCATCCCCTTGGGACATGAGGATGCCTATATCAACTTTGCGGGTGGTATGAAGATCACAGAGCCTGCGACAGATCTGGCTGTTGTGATGGCACTTGTGTCCAGCTACAAAAATACACCCATTGATGACAAGATGATCGTATTTGGTGAGGTCGGACTAAGCGGAGAGGTACGTGGTGTATCCATGGTCAAGCAGAGAGTGCTTGAGGCTAAAAAAATGGGATATACAAGCTGCATGGTACCATACACCAACTATAAACAGCTTGCGGATATCAAGGACATGAAGATCTATCCGGTAAAGAATATCAAAGAAGCTGTTTCTTTAATGGTTTCTTAACAGATATTTAGACAGATTGTTGCATTTTCTGTAGCTTTTTGTACAAAATAAGTCAAAATAGAGCAATATATTTTAATTTTTAAGCAATATAATTGTAGAAAAAGATAGAAATAATGGATATAATAAAGAAGATTTAACGAGAGTTAAATCTGCTAATTAGCAATTCCGGAAGAATTCCCCTTTTACACAAACAGGTAGACCGAACGTATCGAGCGTTCGGTCTATTTGTTTGCGTAAAAAAGGGAATACCTGGCATGTCAAAAATAGAAATTGTTGAATTAGGATGCCATGATCTATGCAAGTCAATCCTCAGGCTAATCCGTAGTCATAACGTTTCATAGAGTTTATCCGAGCAACAATGAAAAAGTGCAACTAAAAAAGAAAATTCAATCAAAAAATTCAAAATTATAATATATTGCAAAAAAAACTTGCATCCAGACAACAATCCATGCTATAATCATCTTCGGCGACTGATAAGAGCCGCCCAAATAGAGGAATAGTACAGTGGTAGTGCGGCGGTCTCCAAAACCGTTAACGGGGGTTCGATCCCCTCTTCCTCTGCTTGATTAGGGATCTTGATGTTCAAGGTCCTTTTTTATTGGTGATTGTATTTATCAGGTCTGTAATGTTATGATAATCCTATATAGATTGATCGGGGATATGAGGAGTAATATGAAAAGAAAATTATCCTTTTTAATAAAAACTCCGGTAATGCTCGGCATGCTTTTGATGCTGGGGGGCTGTGCGATGCCTTTTACCGGGAAAAATGTAGATCAGGTTGTCCTGACAACCGGTTTCAGTGCTGATGAGGTCTTTCGTATTGGAACAGCGGTCTGCAGCGAAGATGAATATATGCTGTACCTGACCAATATGCAAAATCAGTACGAGCAGGTATATGGAAGTGAAATCTGGAATGTCGCATCGGAAAATACGACATTGGAGGACAAGATCAAAAATATGGTCGGAGCGCAGCTGGCACAGATCAAGACCATGAATCTTCTGGCCAAGGAAAATCACGTTACCGTTACAGATGAAGAAAACAGACTGATCGATACGGCAGCCGGGGAATATTATGATTCCCTGAGCGAGCATGAAATAGAGGCTCTCCATCTGACAAAGGAAGCCGTTGCAGGATATTACAGTGAGTATCTCATCGCACACAAGGTTTATACCGATATTATCCGGGATATCAATCCGGAGATCAGCGATGATGAGGCGCGTACGGTCACTGTGGACTGGATCTATATCAAGTCATCGAGTGATGATGAACAGGCCAGACAGAGCGCATATGGGATTTTGGCAAGAGTGCGCGGCGGCGAAGATTTTGAAACGGTTGCCATTGAATGTAGTGATGATGCCATCATAACACATTCCTTCTGCAAGGGGGCGGAGCCAGCCGAGATAGAAAAGGTGGCATTTGACTTAGCTGAGGGAGAGATCAGTGATGTCATTTACAGTGAGGATGGATATTATATTTTAAAATGTGTCAGCATGCTCAACAGAGAAGAAACTGACAGCAATAAAATTAAAATGATCGAGCAGCGCAAAAATGAGACCTTCCATGAGGTATATGGCTCATTTGCCATAGCGCAGGTAAAACAGTTAAATGAAAAAAAGTGGGATGAGATCACACTGATAAAGGATGATCAGATCCAGACCTCGGATTTTTTTGATATCTATGAAAAATATCTGGGAGAAAGTGCGGATCAGTCGTAAAATCAAGCACTTTATAAAAAATTTATAATTGCGGAAAACCAGTAAAATCAAGGGTTTACACGAATTTATTAGCACTCAGTTAAAATGAGTGCTAATTTTATATTGAAATTCTATTTGCAAGGGTATACAATGCATAATGTCGGGTGGTTCATTTACCCGTAAAAGAAAGGAATGTGATTTTATTATGGCAAACAAACATGGCAATTTATCGATTAATAGTGATAACATTTTTCCCGTGATCAAGAAATGGTTATATTCGGATCATGATATTTTTTTCAGAGAGTTGATTTCCAATGGCTGCGATGCCATCACAAAATTAAAAAAGCTGGATATGATGGGAGAATATGAACTCCCGGCTGATTACAAACCGCAGATCCAGGTTGAAGTAAGTCCCGAAGACAAGACAGTTACGATCACAGATAACGGTCTTGGTATGACGGCAGACGAGGTTGAAGAATACATCAACCAGATCGCTTTTTCCGGAGCGACTGATTTTATTTCCAAATACAAAGACAAGACCAATGAAGATCAGATCATCGGACATTTTGGTCTGGGATTTTATTCCGCATTCATGGTATCAGACAGTGTTGATATTGATACCCTTTCATATAAAGAAGGCGCAACAGCCGTTCACTGGGAATGTGACGGCGGTACCGAATTTGATATGGAAGATGGCGACAAAAAAGAGGTCGGAACGACAATCACTCTGCATATCAATGAAGACTGTCTGAAATTCTGCAACGAATATGAAGCAAAAGAAGTTATCAAAAAATACTGTGCATTTATGCCGTATGAGATTTATGTTGGAAAACATAACACAACCGATACCGAGGTTGTCAAAGAGGACGAAGTGCTTCCGACAGATGAGGTTGTAGAAAAGATCGAACCCAAGGAAGAGGATAAAAAAGATGCGGACGGCAATCCGAAAGAACCTGAGAAAAAGGTTAAGATCAAGAAACGTCCGGAACTGGTAAACGATACACATCCTCTTTGGACCAAAAACGCCAAGGATTGTACAAAAGAAGAATATCTGGAATTTTACCGCAAGGTATTCCACGATTATAAAGAGCCTTTGTTCTGGATCCATCTGAATATGGATTATCCGTTCAACCTCAAAGGTATCCTGTACTTCCCGAAGATCAACATGGAGTACGAATCAATCGAAGGCAAGATCAAATTGTACAACAATCAGGTATTTATTGCCGACAATATCAAAGAGGTTATTCCGGAATACCTGATGTTATTAAAGGGTGTTATTGACTGTCCTGATCTTCCGTTAAACGTATCCCGTTCTGCACTGCAGAATGATGGATTTGTTACCAAGATTTCTGACTTTATCAGCAAAAAGATCGCTGATAAGCTGTCCGGAATGTGCAAGACCGAAAAAGAAGAATATGAAAAATGCTGGGATGACATTGCTCCCTTTATCAAATTCGGCTGCTTAAAGGATGATAAGTTCTGTGAAAAGATGACAGATTATATCCTGTTCAAGAATTTGGAAGGCAACTACATGACACTTCCGGAATGCCTGGAGGTAAAACCGATCGATCCCGACAGTGAAGAGAATGCCGTAGATGAAAATGGTGAAAAAGTCGAGGCAGAGGTTGTAGATGAAGGCGCCGACAAAGACGCACAGGATACAGACGAAGCTGAAAAGAAAGAAAAGGTCATCTACTACGTTACAGATGAGAAGCAGCAGAGCCAGTACATCAATATGTTTAAGCAGGCCAAGATGGATGCCGTATATCTGACAGAGCGTATTGACCAGCCTTTTGTACAGCAGCTGGAAAATAAAAACGAGGGCATCAAGTTCAGCCGTATCGATGCAGACCTGACAGATGTATTCAAGACAAAGACATCCAAGAAAGCCCAGGAAGAGTATGATGCCAAGGCAGAAGCTATTTCCAAGAAGATGAAAAAGGCACTGAAGAAAGAAAAACTGACAGTTAAGATTGAAAAGCTGAAAAATAAAAAGGTTTCATCCGTACTGACTGTTTCTGAGGATGCACGCCGCATGCAGGATATGATGCAGATGTATGCTGCTAACGGAATGGATATGGGAATGTTTGGCAGCGAAGGCGAGACCTTGGTATTAAATGCCAACCATCCACTGGTTGCTTATATTATGGAGCATGAGGACGGAGACCAGACAGAAATGATCTGTGAGCAGTTATATGATCTGGCACAGTTGCAGAACGCACCTCTCAGCCCGGAAGCCATGACCAAGTTTATTGCACGAAGCAATGAGATCATGATGCTTCTGACAAAATAATGAATACTGTGGAATGATTGTAGATATTCTGTGAAAGGCAGCGGCCGGTATCAAATTTGACACCAATATCATAACGCGATTATAATTAGCATAGACTGACGTGATGTTAGCCTATGCTAATTTTTTGAGAAATTCCGGTATTATAAAAAGCTTATGAAAAGAATAGGAGTGATATACAGATGAAATATATATGGTTGTTTATCAAGACGCTTCTGCGCCTTGTGTTAAAGCCGCTGTCATTTTTGCCGGCAATTATTATGATGTATGTGATCTTTAACTTTTCGGCACAGGATGGTACAGATTCGGCGGCGTTGAGCCACAAGGTAAGTGTAGCTATTGTGGAAGTGACCAACACGGTACTGGATAAGGGCTGGGATGATTCCATGATCGCACAAAAGGCGGATGAATATCATTTTTATGTAAGAAAGCTTGCTCATTTTACGGAGTATTTCCTTTTGGCGGTTTCTGTGGCCTTTCCGCTTTATGTATATGGAATGCGCGGTATCTGGCTGGTACTGTTTGCCGGGGCATTCTGTGTCGGATTCGCATTTTTGGATGAATATCACCAGACATTTGTGTCAGGAAGGACGCCGTCAAAAAGGGATGTTTTCATTGACAGCTGCGGTTCGGTTCTTGGCATATTTGTGACCAGAATTGTTGGATTTATCGGGCGTAAAACGATTTTTGCACCATTGGCAAAGTCGAGATAATATGTTATACTTTTAAAAAGATTGACAGTCATGTCATAATGTGGCTGAGGGTTACAGAAGGTAGAGTTTTTTATACAAGAAAATTATAAAGATGGGGATTATTATGCAGAATCAGAGATATAGCAGAGACGAATTTCTGGAAATGTTTAAGCAGGACGTGATACGGCTTTCCAAGTATATTCCTTGGCTGGAAGACAAGAGTGGCGATGATGTTTCCAAAAATTATCAGGACGGCAATAAGATGGATCATACCTTGACCTTTCCGGTATATGATTCGATCTTACTTGCTTTTTTAAATGATGCGAGTACCACCGTTTTCATGGAAAAGAATTATCAGTATTTTTATACAAAAAATCATATCCATGATTACCAGGATGAGCTTGCCATGATTGAAAGAGCAGACATTATGCATATGGATATTTTACAGTGTATTCTGTCCCGGTATGTATTTGGTGGTATGGTCAAGGCTTATTTGTGGAAGGCGGGCGTAGATCACAAGATTTTTGTGACAGTTTTAAAGAAAGCGCGTCAGATCGTGGAATTCTGGAGTGAGCCTTTGGTGATCGAGGATGAGATTCCGGCAGAGGGTTATCCGGAAGAATTTACATATCCTGAGGTTGATGAAGCAGACTGGACAGACGAGGAATTTGCGGCAGTATTGTCCGGCGAATTAAATGCAGATGATATTCCGAGACTTCGCTGGGAAAAAGAACATGCAGCGGAAAATGCTGAGGCTTCCGAGGCGGCCGCTGGTGCTGAAAATTCGGTAAAAGAGATTGTGCTTCCGGCAGATTTTGTATTCCCGGAAGTGGATGATGCGGACTGGACGGATGAGGAATTTGCAGCCGTACTTGCCGGAGAGCTGAATCCGGATGATATTCCGAGAATGCACTATGAGAAAGAAAACGGCGTGAAGGTTATTTTCGGGAATGCAGATGCCGGTATCGAACAAGGCGCAGAGCCGGTTGAAAATGATATAACAGGTGGAAGTGCGGACGAAGATACGACCGGTAATATAGATGAAACTATAGAAAACAATACAGAAAATAACACGGTGAGAGAAGAAGTTCTTCCGGCAGATTTTGTATTTCCTGAGGTGGATGATACAGATTGGACCGATGAAGAATTTGCAGCCGTGCTTGCCGGAGAACTGGATTCGAATGATATTCCGAGAATGCACTATGAAAAAGAACATGGTGTGAAGGTTGTATTCGAAGAACCGGGAATTGAAGCAGAAGGGACGGATGAGATAGAAGTCGAAGATGAAACGGATACAGTGGACGGAATCGAATCTGAAATGGATGAGAAACCGGTTGTTGAAGCTGAGACCGAGTCGGAAACTGCCGTAGAAGCCGAACCGGAAACTGTCGAAGAATCTGAACAGGAGCAAACGGAATCAATAGAGGAAATAAAGTCAGAGGCTGCTTCGGAAGAGATAGCTGAGCCGGAGGCATCTTCTGAATTGGCAGAAGAATCTGAAAAAGAAACCGGCTCGGAAGCTGAGGCTAACTCAGATATAGCTACAGAATCCGCACAGACAGTAGAAACTGAACCGGAACCAATAGAAACACAGGAATCAGAGACTGTCCCGGAGCAGCAGGAGAAATCAGACACTAATCCGGAACAAGAATCAATAACTGAATCAGAACCAGATGAAGAACCAGTGAATGAATCCGAATCAATAGAAGTATCAGAAACAACACCAGAGCAGGCAGCAGAAGCACCGGAAACGGACAGCAACGAGGAAACGGGGGCTTTGGAATAATGTGCGAAAAATCAATTCAGAAAAAGCAATATATTTTAAAAAAGGCCAGAGAAGTGTTTGCCAAGAGAGGCTACAAGGATGTCACAATGAAAGACATTGTGGAAGCCTGTGAGATCAGCCGTGGAGGTCTGTATTTGTATTTTGAAAGCACCAAGGATATTTTCCTTGCAGTTTTAGATGACACGGAAGAGGACGATGATGACGTGTTTTCCAAGGCTGTTTCCCATAAGGCAAGCAGCTCCGACATTCTGGCTTTGTTTTTGAAGGAGCAGAAAAAAGAGCTTTGCCAGAAAAAAGACAGCCTGACAATGGCAACGTATGAGTTTTTCTTTGAAAACAAATATCCGGAAAATGAACATCCACTCAAGATGCAGTTTAATGCAGCTGTCCAGATTATCGAAAAGCTGATTGTCGGGGGCGTCAAGAGCAAAGAATTTGTGTGTGCTGATCCAAAGGGCGCGGCAAGCAATATGATGTATGTGCTGGAGGGACTGCGCATCATGTCCCAGACAGTTGGTATCAGTGAAAAAGAGGTTAATAAGGAAATCCTTTATTTGATGAAGGGGCTTTTAAAAGAATGATAGAGACAGTTGCAAAGACAGCTTTGTACGTCAATGAAAATCTGTTAATTCGCAGAAACCGTATTCAGCCTGAGGAAGGCTGCGAGGATCGTGGCAGGATCTGCGTAGTGACAGGTGCCCATGGGGATGAATTGGAAGGACAGTTTGTCTGCTATGAGCTGATCCGCCGTATCAATGCTGAAAAAGAAAAATTGAGAGGAACGGTAGATATTTATCCGGCACTGAATCCGCTGGGAATGGATACCGGTGTCCGTACGGTTCCGGTACTGGATACCGATCTCAATCATATGTTTCCCGGTAGCGAAGACGGCACCATGATGGAAAAGGTGATATCCAAGGTGGTTGATTCGTTAAAGGGAGCAGAAGTGATCGTAGATGTGCATGCATCGGATACATTTGTAAAAGAGATCCCACAGGCACGTATCAGTGAAGAATTTGAGGATATGATGGTGCCATATGCCAAACAGCTGGATGTGGATCTGATCTGGATCAATGCTGCAACCGCAGTCCATGAATCCAGTCTGGCACACAGTATGTGCAAGCTTGGCGTTCCGGCCCTGATTTTGGAAATGGGACTTGGAAACCGGATCAACAGAGAATACGGTGAACAGGTTGTTGAAGGCATCCTGCATCTGATGCACAAGCTTTCTTTATGGGAAGGCAGTGATTATCCGGTCAAGGCGCCGAGAATCATCCGCAATGAGGATATCTGTTTTATCCGGGCGTCTGAATCGGGATTTTTTATGCCATTGATAGAAAATGACACTTATGTCACTAAAGGGACGCTTTTAGGTGAAATGATCAATCCCATGCTGGGAGAAAAAATATATGAAGTGCGTGCGGAGTGTGACGGCAGGCTGTTTACACTGCGTGAGCATCCGCTTGCTTATGAAGGCGCATTGATCGGCCGTATATTAAAAGATGAGAAGGAGAAAACATCATGAGAGAACAGATTATATATTCCATGAAAGCTCCTTATCGCGAGGATTTCCGGATCAAAGGCTATTCCTTTGGTAAGGGAATGAAAAGTGCCTGTATTTTAGGACCGATCCGGGGAAATGAGATCCAGCAGATGTACATATGCTCCCAGCTTGTCAAAGCGCTCCGGGAGCTGGAGAGAAACGGCTGCATTATCAACAATAAAGAAATTATGGTAGTTCCGTGTATCAACTATTATTCCATGAATGTGGGACGCAAATTCTGGCCGGTGGACAATACGGATATCAATCGTATGTTTCCGGGAAGCGATTATGAAAGTACTTCATCGCGGATTGCGGATGGACTGTTAAAGACAATCCGGGATTACAGCTATGGAATTCAGTTTGCATCATTTTATCTGAATGGAGAGTTTGTTCCACATGTCAGGATGATGGAGACCGGCTATCAGAATACATCACTGGCTAACTTATTCGGACTTCCGTATGTGGTGGTCAGAAAGCCACAGCCCATCGATAAAAAGACTTTAAACTTTAACTGGCAGAATGAAATGACGGCTGCCTTTTCTGTATACACCAATTCCAATGATCATATCGATGAAAAAAGTGCCAAGCAGGCAGTTGCTGCCGTGCTCCGTTTTTTGACGAGAATGGGTCTTATCAAATATGAGAGCCACAGTGGTTATATTTCACATATTATCAAGGAAGAGGAATTGAGCAATATCGCAACTACCAAGAGCGGTATTTTCAAGCGTTTCATTGAGACCGGAGAAGAAGTGCGGTACGGGCAGGAGCTTGGCTGCGTGATCGATCCGTGTCTGGGCGATGTCAGGGAGACGATTTTTGCCGATACCGAAGGAATTGTTTTCTTTTCACATACAGAGCCGTTGGTCAATGAAGGCGATGTGGTGTACCGACTGATACACCGCCTTCACGAGTAGATATTACCTATAGCATATTGCATAAAATTCAAGCAGTCTGTCAGCTTCCTGCCTGCTGATGGATGCAGATGAATACAGACATTTCTGTGTCAATGCAAAGAGTTCGTCAATGGATTGGTTTTGCTTTTGTAAAAATTGATCCATCTGACGGGCTTTTTTTGTATGCTTTGGATCGGCAAGCTGTGCTTTTAATATTGTACATACATCCTCAGGAAGGACGATTTTTACATCCTTATTCTGCGCTGAAAGCTTCTTTTTCAGTCTGAGGTAGGCATGGGTAACTGAGCTTTGATACAGTCCCTTCCGGTAGTCCCTGCGACGTTTGCGGGCAGCGATAACGGAGAGGATGCCTTTATACAAAAAGGGAAGAGCGATCAAAACCAGAATACCGATAAAGAGCCAGATGATGGCCGGTGAATTGCCAAGCTTTATCGAATCAAACAATTCACTGTAATCGGTGCCCTGTGTCATATTCTGTGAAGAATCACTATTCTGCGCATTGCCGGAAAGCAGGCTTGAAAGGGCAGAAAGGAAGTCGTTGTAGGTAGTTGTTTCACTGTCGGAAGAGGGAGGTGTCATATCGACCGGGATCCAGCCAAAGTTGTCAATGTAGACCTCTGTCCAGGCATGGGCATTGCCGTCGGAAATATCAACACTGATGACCTGGTCGCTGTCGATATCGGTCTGTCCCTGAAAGAAATCTTCGTAGGCATAATCCGTTGCCCTTCCGGATGAAGCCACATCGGTCTGATCGATGACATAACCCTCCACATAGCGGGCCGGAATGCCATAGGAACGCAAAAGAAGCGTTGCTGCCGTGGCAAAATGTGCGCAATAACCTCTTTTTTGTTCACGTAGGAAATAAGTCACAAAATCCTGATTGTAGGGTGTGGCACCGGGAGACATATCATAGGTGTAATTGGAGTAAAGAAAATCGCGGATCAACGTGATCTGTTCATCAATATCCTGACCTGTACCGATGGCATCGTGATAAGAGTTGATCTCATCCTGAATGGACATCGGCAAAGAAAGATAGTTGTTGTATGCCTCGGTTTTGTAAGCACGTGCTAACGCCTGTTCTTCATCTGTTTTGTAAAAATCATAAATATTGGAATCCGAATCGGAGATCGTATAGCTTGTTGATGCATGCGGAATATAGGATACCTCGGTCGTCTGGTCAAGAGGCGAGGTTCCGTCCAACAGGCTTTCTCTTGTGATCGTACCACGATCCGGTGTGGCAGCCGTAAAGTAAGGAAGATACAGATAATTGATGGATGCATCGACATTTTCAATGAGCATCCTGGCACTCATGGAAGGAGCCACCTGATTGAGCATCAGCTCAGCTAAGGTCCGGCTTTCGGTAAAGGCAGCCTTTTCATAGTCGACATCACTGTAAATATAGCCGTTCTCCCTGGTCGGAGCCAGCCATTCCGTAGAAGTATAGTAAGCACCTGTGTAGGCCTTTAAATAAACGCGTTCAAAAGCATAGGGTACAAAGGTAACAGTCAGATCGGTCTCGTAGTCGGGACGCACACTCCGTACACCACCCAGTTTGCCACCGCTAATTCCACCGGTAGCCTCATAGCGGTTGAACATACCCATGATACCGCTCTGAACCAGAATTTTGACGTTGTCATCCAAAGCACTTTTCATGGAACCTGAGTGAAGAGCTTCAGTTTCTGAGCTTCTGATACTCAGGGAACAGAATGCTGAAAAGAACAGTGCCAGTACAAGAGACAGAAGTCCAAGTCCGCGCATGGAACGGGAGCTTGATTTATAAAAAACAAAGGACTCTTGTTTTTTCTGATAAGACACCTGCTTTTCCTTCTTTTTGCCCGGATAGATAAAGTGGTAGTGGCCGCTTAGCTTTAAAAGGCA
Organism: uncultured Lachnospiraceae bacterium; assembly: GCA_900317505.1. Classification (GTDB taxonomy): domain Bacteria; phylum Bacillota; class Clostridia; order Lachnospirales; family Lachnospiraceae; genus UBA2882. Next base: position 36,920 of record ONHB01000011.1, read on the forward strand.
GGTCGCAAAAAAAGCGTAGAATACAAAAAAGAGCGCAATCCGGGAAGGGTATTGTCCGATATAAATGCCAAGCTGCAGGGGCCAGAATGTGAAATTGAAAACCGAAAGAAAATACATGTCGTGGAAAATGGCAACATTGATCAGAATGGCGATAAATATGCCCACAAAAACAGCCATTGTCGTGACGGTCAGAAAACGGTTGGACACAATTTCTGTAGATTCTCTTGTGAAGTTTAACAGAAAGTGCTTGCTGTAGGCTTCGTTGAAAATGTTGATAAAAGCCTGAAAACCACTGTTGGCAAGCGCACGGTTTTGAAACAGGGCATTGGTAAATACCAGAAATAAAACCGGATAGCCGACATTGAAAATCCACTTGCGGATGTGCATAAAGGAAAGTGCCATGGATACGAGATACAAAATGGCACAAACGAGGACATAGTTGTAGGAAATCTCAAACTCGGACAAAACACCATGGACGCAGCCGAAGGTCGCAGCAAAGATGATCGTGCCCTTAATCATACAGTGAAAGACAGAATCATGAGGCTCACTGCTTTGATCCTCCATAAGACGGAATCCGCCATAGGGATGTTCATCTGCCGGTGTTGTATTTTTTTTGGAGTGAAAAACAGAATTAAGCAATGACATCATCAACTCCTTTGTGCGTTATGTGTAAAAGCGTTCCCTTGCTAAGACCGGATCTTTCGTAGATATCCAGAGCGAGATTTTCGGTATCATAAGCTTTTTCATAAAAGCATTCGGAAAGCGCTTCGGTAAAATCATCCTGACAGCGAATGGTTGACATAACAAAATCTTCTTTTCCAACTGAATAAAAAGCAAAGACAAAAATCTCCTGTGCCTCGATGAGTTCTAATGCAAGACTTTGAGCCTGCTCAAGCGCTGAATCAAGAATGGTATTGAGAGCCGGATTGGCCTTACAGGCTTCCTTGGAAGGCTGGTAGAGCTCTAACAGCATAAAAAACTGGTTGGTCGAGGTTGCTTCATTTTCCTTTACCATCAATTTGTCGATCTTTGAGGAAAGCTTCCAGTGGATCTTCTGAAGACGGTCACCGGGCTGATATTCACGTACATCGGTCACATTGGAAGAAACATTTCCCTTTTTTTCAGATTCTTCAAATTCATCAAAGCCCTCTGTATACAAAGCTTCATGAGGTGTCTGGCTGATCTCTGAAACCGGGAAAACACGTACCTGAGCTTTGATATCACATTCTTTTTGAAAATGGAACAGATGAAGAAAATCATAGACTTCAAACCGGGATAAGGATGCTTCGTAAAGTCCGCATTTGGTCAGAGAAACCGGAAAGACCAGCGCGTTGTCATGATTGGCGCGAAGCGGAAAAACGTGCGTATTTTGTTCGTTTTCGCCATAAAAGCCGGAACTAAAAGAAAGAACCGCATGGCAGGATGAAACCGGCAGCCGGGTAGGGTTGTGCATCTTTAAAGTTAGCCGGATGGAACTGTCCTTTTGTGCATTGACCGGAAGCAGGCTAAGAGACGGTGAAAGTTTTGCAAAACACCATTTTGTCAGATAGTAAGACACCGGTAACAGCATAAGCTGCAGGAAAAAAAGCACATAGAAAAAAGTCTGCTGATAAAAATAAGCAAAAAAAGCAGACATCAGTAAAAAGAGAATATAGGAAATCACGGAGCCGGCGGTGCCGGAAGCCCGGTATTTTTTCATATGATGTGCCTCCGTTATTTTAGTGGTGTCGATAATAGGCGGTCGTCAGATTGAAAAGCTTATCAGGATAGCGCCGGAATCGGAACCTCATTTAAAATCTCATCGACAATATCCGCTGCTTCATGACCATTGGCTTTTGCCTTGGTGGACAAGATCATACGGTGGTTGCTGACAGCAAAGAATACCTTGTGGATATCCTGCGGAATGACATAGTCTCTGTCCTGATAGCAGGCATAGGCCTTTGCCATTTTTAAGATTGCAAGACTGCCTCGCGGTGAAATGCCCTGCATGAGCAGATCTGTCTGTCTGGTTTTTTCGGTAAGAGAAACGATGTAATCATAGATCTCGTCACTGACAAAGACGGCATCGGCCTTTTTTTGCAGTGCGATCAGATCTTCCCTGCTGGTAACGCAGTTTACGGTATCGATCTGCTCCATGGAATGCCCCTTTAAAACCTCGATGGCAGACTGATGGTCCGGGTAGCCGAGGCTTAAGCGCACAAAGAAGCGGTCAAGCTGGGAATCCGGTAATTTCTGTGTGCCGGAGGCACCGATGGGATTCTGCGTGGCAATAACAAAAAAGGGCGGTTCCAGATCGTAGGTTGTTCCTTCGATGCTGACCCTTCGTTCCTCCATAACCTCCAAAAGAGCTGACTGTGTCTTTGGCGAAGTACGGTTGATCTCATCTGCCAGAAACAGGTTGGTGAAAATCGCGCCCTTGCGGAAGGTAAAATCGCCGCTTTCCTTGTCGTACATGGAAAAACCGAGGATATCACTCGGAAGCACGTCCGGTGTAAACTGCATTCTCTTATAGGAAAGACCGAGTGAACGGCTGAGCGCAACGGCGAGCGTTGTCTTGCCGACACCGGGAATATCTTCAAGTAAGATGTGACCTTTGGCAAGGATGGTGCAAAGTACCATGTCGAGGATGTCATCTTTGCCGCGGATAACTTTTTTGATTTCGTCTTTTACGGATAATAGTGTTTGGTTCATAAGCGTGTTGTCCTTTCTTATTACTAATTTTATTTCATCCTATGGAGATAGGCAAGAAAAAAATGTGAGACAGTTGAAAGATAAGGCTTGCATGTGCTATAATTAAGCGATTATGCGAAAGGATAAGCAGGTGACAGCAATGAAAGCATTTTTAATCTTGGAAGATGGTACTGTTTTTGAAGGAACGCATATCGGCGCTGACAAGGAAATTATCAGTGAGATTGTATTCAATACTTCAATGGCAGGTTATCTGGAAGTGTTGACTGACCCCTCCTATGCAGGACAGGCAGTTTGCATGACCTATCCGTTAATTGGCAACTATGGTATATGCAGAGAGGATATGGAATCGAGAAAACTCTGGCCCGATGGGTTTATTGTAAGAGAGCTTTCCCGTATCCCCAGTAACTTTCGTAGTAATGCGACAATTCAGGAATTTTTGGCGGAATACGGAATTCCCGGTATCGCCGGCATTGATACAAGAGCCCTGACCAAAATACTTAGAGAAAAAGGTACCATGAACGGAATGATCACGACAAAGGAGCCGACAGACATGGAGGCGCTTAAGGCCAGATTAAAGGCCTACACCGTCGGTGATGTGGTTGATATCGTTACATGTGAACACAAATACAGTTTAAAGGGAGTGACAGACCTTTCCGAAAACGGTCCGATTTCCGGTTCCGCCAAGTATACAGGCGAAAAGGAAAAACGTCCTTCCCTTGTCAGAAAATTAAACGGCAAAGGTAAAAAGGTAGCCTTACTTGATCTGGGCGCCAAAGAAAACATTGCACGAAGCCTTGTTCAGAGAGGGTGTGACGTGACAGTGTATCCGGCAGGCACAACAGCAGAGGAGATCTTTGCGGATCATCCCGATGGCATTATGCTTTCCAATGGCCCCGGAGATCCGAAGTCATGCACACAGATCATCAAAAATATCAAAGATCTGTATGATGGAGATATTCCGATCTTTGCCATCTGCCTTGGACACCAGCTTATGGCTCTGGCAACCGGAGCAGATACCTACAAGATGAAATACGGCCACCGCGGCGGCAACCATCCGGTCAAAGATCTTTCTACCGGAAGGGTATATATTTCATCACAAAACCATGGTTATGTTGTAGACATGGATAAATTGGATCCGAAGATCGCCACTCCGGCATTTGTCAATGTCAATGATGGCACCTGCGAGGGTCTTTCATATACAGGAAAAAATATTTTCACCGTCCAGTTCCATCCGGAAGCATGTCCCGGACCTCAGGACTCCGGTTACCTGTTTGACAGATTTATTGAGATGATGGAGGTGGAAAAGCATGCCTAAGAATCCTAATGTTAAAAAAGTTATGGTAATTGGTTCAGGTCCTATTGTAATCGGACAGGCAGCAGAGTTTGACTACGCCGGAACACAGGCCTGCAGATCTTTAAAAGAAGAGGGTATCGAGGTTGTTTTGGTCAATTCCAATCCCGCCACGATCATGACAGATAAAAATATTGCGGACAGAGTATATATTGAGCCTCTGACTGCAAAAGTACTGGAACAGTTAATTGAAAAAGAAAAGCCGGACAGCATTCTGCCGACCCTTGGTGGACAGGCAGGACTTAACCTCGGTATGGAATTGGAGGAAAGCGGCTTTTTAAAATCACACAATGTGACTTTACTTGGTACCACAGCTGCAACCATCAAAAAAGCAGAGGACCGTCAGGAATTCAAGGACACCATGGAAAAGATCGGTGAGCCCTGTGCAGCATCCCTCGTTGTAGAAAACGTGGAAGACGGTGTGGCATTTACCAATACAATCGGATATCCGGTTGTACTGCGTCCTGCTTATACGCTTGGCGGATCCGGCGGCGGTATCGCCCACAATCAGGCAGAGCTTGAGGAAATCCTTGAAAACGGTCTGCGTCTGTCCCGTGTCGGACAGGTACTCGTAGAGCGCTGTATCGCAGGCTGGAAAGAGATCGAATACGAAGTTATGCGTGACAGTGCAGGCAACTGCATTACCGTATGTAACATGGAAAATATCGACCCTGTCGGAGTACATACCGGTGACAGTATCGTTGTGGCACCCTCCCAGACATTGAGCGATAAAGAATACCAGATGCTTCGTACCGCAGCTCTCAATATTATTGACGAATTGCAGATCACCGGTGGATGTAATGTACAGTTTGCCCTGCATCCGACCAGTTTTGAATATTGTGTTATCGAGGTTAATCCCCGTGTAAGCCGTTCTTCCGCGCTTGCATCCAAGGCAACCGGTTATCCGATCGCCAAGGTAGCAGCCAAGATCGCGCTCGGATATACACTCGATGAGATCAAAAATGCAATTACAGGCAAGACCTACGCAAGCTTTGAGCCGACACTGGATTATTGTGTTGTCAAGATGCCGAGACTTCCTTTTGATAAATTTATCACGGCAAAACGTACACTGACCACACAGATGAAGGCAACCGGCGAGGTCATGAGTATCTGCAACAATTTTGAGGGTGCGTTGATGAAGGCTCTCCGTTCTTTGGAGCAGCATGTTGACTCACTGATGAGCTACGATTTTACAGAGCTTAGTGCAGAGGAATTAAAAGACCGTCTCAAGATCGTAGACGACCAGCGTATCTTTGTTATCGCAGAAGCCATCCGTAAAGGGATTGATTATGATACGATCCATGACATCACCAAGGTAGATGTCTGGTTTATTGATAAAATTGCCATTCTGGTGGAGATGGAGCAGAAGCTTCGCACATCCGAACTGACAGTTGATCTGTTAAAAGAAGCAAAACGTATTGAATTTCCCGACAATGTCATTGCACAGCTGACAGGCAAAACTACCGAAGAGATCCGCGATATGCGCTATGACAACGGTATCGTGGCTGCATTCAAGATGGTTGATACCTGTGCGGCCGAATTTGAGGCTGCAACCCCTTACTATTATTCCGTATTCGGTTCAGAGACAGAAGTGATCGAGACAAAGCCGGAGAAAAAAGTACTGGTACTTGGTTCCGGTCCTATCCGTATCGGACAGGGTGTCGAATTTGATTACTGCTCTGTACATGCTACATGGGCTTTCTCAAAGGCTGGCTACGAGACTATCATTATCAACAACAACCCTGAGACGGTTTCCACTGACTTTGATATTGCAGATAAGCTGTATTTTGAGCCGCTTACCGCAGAAGATGTAGAAAACGTTGTCCGCATCGAAAAACCGGACGGAGCCGTTGTACAGTTTGGTGGACAGACAGCTATCAAGCTGACCGAGAGTCTGATGAAGATGGGTGTACCGATTTTGGGAACCAAGGCAGAGGACGTCGATGCTGCCGAAGACAGAGAGCTCTTTGATGAGATTCTGGAGCAGACCCAGATTCCGAGGGCAGCAGGCGGAACCGTATTTACAGCAGAGGAAGCCAAAGAGGTTGCTAACAGACTGGGATATCCGGTGCTTGTCCGTCCTTCCTATGTATTGGGTGGACAGGGTATGCAGATCGCATTAAACGATGCCGAGATTGAAGAGTTTATGGCAGTTATCAACCGCTATGCACAGGATCATCCGATCCTGGTAGATAAATACTTACAGGGTAAAGAGCTGGAAGTTGATGCCGTTTGTGACGGAACCGATATCCTGATACCGGGTATCATGGAACATATCGAGCGTACCGGTGTCCATTCCGGAGACAGTATTTCCGTATATCCTGCACCGACCATCAGCGATAAAGTAAGAGATACGATCGCAGAATACTCCCGCAGACTGGCAAAAGCACTCCATGTTATCGGACTGATCAATATTCAGTTTATTGCAATGGGAGATGAAGTATACGTTATCGAGGTCAACCCGAGATCTTCCCGTACCGTTCCCTATATCAGCAAGGTTACCGGTATCCCGATCGTGGATCTGGCTACAGAGGTGATCATCGGAAAGAAGATCAAAGACCTTGGTTATGAACCGGGACTGCAGCCCAAGGCAGACTATTTTGCCATCAAGATGCCGGTATTCTCATTTGAAAAGATCCGTGGAGCTGAGATCAGCTTAGGACCGGAAATGAAATCAACCGGTGAATGTCTTGGTATTGCAAAGACCTTTGATGAAGCACTCTACAAAGCCTTTCTGGGCGCAGGTGTGGATCTGCCGAAGCATAAACAGATGATCATTACGGTAAAGGATGCCGACAAGGGCGAAGCAATCGAGATCGGCAGACGTTTTGAAAAGCTGGGTTATACAATTTACGCAACACGCTCTACAGCACAGGCATTAAAGGATGCCGGCGTGTCAGCACGTAAGGTTAATAAGATACATCAGGAATCACCGACCGTTATGGACCTTTTACTGGGACACCGTATTGATCTGGTGATTGATACTCCTACACAGGGCCGTGACAAGTCGCGTGACGGTTTCCTGATCAGACGTACCGCCATTGAAACCGGCGTCAACTGTCTGACCAGTCTGGATACAGCCAATGCGCTTCTTACCAGTCTGGAAAACGGCAAGAAAGAAAAGTTACACTTGATCGATATTGCCACGATTTAAGATTGGGGCAGTCGTTTGGGGGATGACGAACTGATAGCGGAAGCTATGTAATAAAAATTGGAGGGTGGCATGTTAAAATCAAAAAAAGCCGGTGCCGGTGACAGTGCACAAAGGCATAATATACCATCGATCGTAATCGTTGGTATTCTGGCATTTTTAGGTATATTGCTGGCGTGTTTTATTCATGTCAGGCTGATACGGGATAATCTTAAGGATGTCATCAGTGATCAGTATGGATCGCAGTTGCAGGTCGCAGAAAAAGCAATGGGCGATCGTATGAAGGATATTGAAGGCAATATCGATAATGCCAGTGCAGAAATTGAATTAAAGATGCAAAAGAAGTGTTCGGATTCACAGATCACACAGGTGCTTGCCAAGTATGCAACATCCGATGATATTACCAATCTGATATTTATTGACAGGGATGGAATTGCGCTTTTGGACAGCGGGGAAGCCAAAGATGTATCATCCTATTATGATGAGCTGAATGCTGCCAAGGATCGGCGTTTTTTTGTGTCCAAGCGTGGAATATACGGAGAGGATGGCTATTCACTGGTATATCTGTCTCCTGTAGTGGTAAACGGGGAGACTGAAGGAATGGTCGTTGCCACGCAGGACTGCAAACACATGATTGAAAGTGATGCATTTGCCAACATGAAGAGAATTGGCAATATCTATATGCTGGATCAGGACGCCCATATACTGGCTTCGTCTTATCCGGTGGATGATATACATGGCGATTATGATACCATATATGATTTTTCATCAGCTATGTATCATCTGACCAACAAATCCGTATTGACGATGGAAGCTGCGTTAGAGAATACGGCAACAGACGAAGAGACTGTTTTCTGCCAGGACAAGGATGGCAACAATTATTATATGGCATACGTCATGGTTTCCGGATATGAGGATGTGATCGTAGCACTGATGTATTCGGATGATGCATTCAATATGAGCGAAAGCAGCGTCATCGGAAGTACGGTTGTTACCGTTGTTATCATTATTGCACTGATGCTTTTACTTCTGGTGGTAGAGCTTTTAAGCAGTGCGCGCGCCAACCGGATGATCGAGCGTTTTGCGTTTGATGATGAGATCACCGGCGGCAAAAACCTCAACTATTTTAAAAGAGAAGCAGTTGAAATACTCAGAAGATACAAAGGAATGGCTTTTTCCGTACATCGTTTTGATATCGCAAATTTCCGCTATATCAATGAGGCCTATGGTCATGAAAAGGCCGATCAGCTGTTAAAAGCCATTACAGAAGAGGCACAAAGTATTTTTTCATCCAATGAGCTCTGTGTCCGCATGAATGCTGACCAGTATGTATTGCTGACCAAAAATACGCTGGATCTGGAAGAGCGGTTATTTGTATTTATCGACAAGGTGAATGCAAGAGCGCTGGATATCGGTATCCGTTATCCGATCAAGTTTAAACGTGGCGTATACAAGATACAGGACACATCAGAGGACATTTCAATCATTATTGACAAAGCCAATGCAGCCAGAAAAGAATTAAATGGTGAGGAAAAAGAATGTGTTGCCATTTATTCGGACAAGATGATAAGAGACATGAGAAAGGTCGATAAGATCGAATCTTCCATGGAGCAGGCTTTGTTTAACGGCGAATTCAAACTGTTTATCCAGCCCAAATGGGATATTGTTGAAAACCACCTGTATGGCGGTGAAGCTCTGGTGCGCTGGATCAGGGATGACGGCACGATGGTTTATCCGTCCGATTTTATCCCGATTTTTGAAAAAAACGGTTTTATTGAACAGCTGGATATGTTTATGCTGGAAAGCTCCTGTCAGCTGATCCGTCAGCTCGTGGATGCAGGAAAGCCGGTTTATCCGATTTCCGTCAATCAGTCCCGTGTGCTTTTGCACAATCCGCAGTATCTGGACAAGGTCAAAGAGGTGATGCGCCGTTATGATATTCCGAGACGCAGCATTGAACTGGAAGTGACCGAGACCGTCCTGTTTATGGATCAGGAAAAAATGCTTACCATTATGAATAATTTAAAATCCGAAGACATCCCGCTTTCCATGGATGATTTCGGTTCCGGTTATTCATCCCTTAATATGTTAAAGGATTTCCCTTTTGATGTATTAAAGATTGACAAGGAATTCTTTAGTGAATCCATTACATCCGAGGCGTCCATCCTGATTTTGACAAAGATTGTTGAGATGGCACACGGACTGGGAATCAAGGTTATCTGTGAGGGTGTAGAAACCAAGGATCAGGTAGAGGTCCTCAGAAAGATCGGTGTCCGCTATGTACAGGGATATTATTATTCAAGACCGATACCGGCAAGCAGATTTTTAGAGCAGTTCTGTGAGCTGGATATCTTTTCCGAGGAATCGCAGGCAAAGGCTAAGGCCAATGAAGAAAAGGCCAAGGAGCTGGTTGCGGCTGAGACGGAGAGGTCTGCGAAGATCCATGGGGATGATGCAGATGCTGAAGGTGTCGATGATTCTGATCATGCAGATGCTGAAGGTGTCTGTGATTCCAATAATACAGATGTAGTAGATTAGAATGTATATAGTTCCGATAATACGGATATAGAGAATCTGAATTAAATACCACAGTATTTTGATTGTGTTATGAATAAAGAAAATTATCAGAAAAAACTGGATAGTGTTTTATGTAAATCAGAGACGGCAGGGAAGACGCTTTTTCTTCATTGTTGTTGTGCTCCATGCAGTAGCTATGTACTCGAATATCTGGGCAATTATTTCAGGATTACCGTTTTTTATTACAATCCCAATATTACGGAAGAGGAAGAGTATCGTAAGCGGGTTACGGAGCAGAAGCGTCTGATCGAGGCATTCAACAAAGAACATAAATGCAAGTATCCGATTGAGTTTCAAGAGGGTACTTATGATCCGGAGAACTTTTTAGCCGCTGTAAAAGGACATGAAGAAGATCCGGAAGGCGGAGACCGCTGCAAAATATGCTTTGCACTTCGGCTTGAGGAAGCGGCAAGGCTTGCCGGGCAGGGTGGATATGATTATTTCACAACTTCCCTGACGATCAGCCCATTAAAAAATGCAGAGGCACTCAATACGATCGGTGCTGCCTGCGGTACAAAATATGATGTCAGCTTTTTACCGTCAGATTTTAAAAAGAAAAACGGTTATAAGCGGTCGATTGAGCTGTCCAAAGAGTATGATCTGTACAGGCAGAATTACTGTGGTTGTGTATTTAGTAGAAGAGAGGCTGAAAACCGACTGACAGACTGATGATAAACTGTATGAAGATTGAAATTATGGAATGCAGATTGATATGAAGCTGCATAGACTAAAGTACGTAGATTATATGTATAAATAAAGATAAACGAGGGATAAGATGAAAAAGTTTTTAGATTTAATCTCACAGGAAATGAAAGATGCTTTTGAAAAGGCCGGATATGACAGAGAATTGGGAAAGGTAACGGTTTCCAACCGTCCCGATCTTTGTGAATACCAGTGCAACGGTGCTATGGCAGGAGCCAAGCTTTATCACAAGGCTCCGATCATGATCGCAGGTGATGTTGCAGCACAGTGTGCTGACAGCAAGGTGTTTGCTTCGGTTGAGGCAGTCAAACCCGGATTTTTAAATATCCGTCTGGATGAGCAGTTTATTGCAGATTATCTTGAGGAAATGAAAAATCAGGATAAATACGGACTGGAAGAAGCGAAAGAGCCTTTAAAAATTGTCATTGACTACGGCGGACCCAATGTGGCAAAGCCTTTACATGTTGGACATTTACGTTCTGCCATTATCGGAGAAAGTATCAAGAGAATTGCCAGATACAACGGACATGAGGTTATCGGAGATATCCATTTAGGAGACTGGGGACTGCAGATGGGCCTGATCATTACCGAGCTGCAGGAAAGAAAACCGGAGCTTCCCTATTTTGATGAAAGCTTTACCGGAGAATATCCCAAGGAGGCGCCGTTTACAATTTCCGAGCTTGAGGAGATTTATCCCGCAGCCAGCTTAAAGTCCAAAGAAGATCCGGCATACAAAGAGCGTGCCATGGATGCAACCTTTAAGCTCCAGAGTGGTGTCAGAGGATACCGGGCATTGTGGAATCATATTATCCACGTTTCAGTTTCCGACCTGAAGAAAAATTATGAAAAGTTAAATGTAGAATTTGATCTGTGGAAGGGGGAATCCGACGTTCATGATGTCATCCCCGGCATGGTTGAATACATGAAGAAGGAAGGCTATGCACACGAATCAGAGGGTGCTTTGGTTGTCGATGTCAAGGAAGAGACAGATACCAAGGAAATCCCACCCTGTATGATCTTAAAGAGTGACGGAGCTTCCCTGTACAATACAACCGATCTTGCTACCATCAAGGAAAGAATGGAAAAGATCGATCCGGACCAGATCATTTATGTGGTAGACAAGAGACAGGAGCTTTACTTTACACAGGTATTCCGTTGTGCAAGAAAGACCAAGCTTGTCACACCGGATACAAAGCTTACCTTTGTCGGCTTTGGTACCATGAATGGAAAGGACGGAAAGCCTTTCAAGACCCGTCAGGGTGGTGTCATGCGTCTGGAAAATCTGATCCGCGATATCAATGAACAGATGTATGAAAAGATTGTGAGCAATCACGAGGTAGAACCTGAGGAAGCGAAGAAAACAGCACAGACAGTTGCACTTGCTGCCATCAAATACGGTGACTTATCCAATCAGGCAAGCAAGGATTATATCTTTGATGTAGACCGCTTTACTTCCTTTGAAGGAGATACCGGTCCATATATTTTATATACTATTGTCCGTATCAAATCAATCCTTGCCAAATATGCGGCAACCGGGAAAAATGCGGATAATGCAAAGCTTCAGAAAGCAGACAGCGATGCTGAAAAAGAACTGATGCTTAGTCTGTCCGGCTTTAATGCCATGATGGAAAATGCATGGACAGAAATGGCACCCCACAAGGTATGTGCTTATATTTATGATCTGGCAAATGCTTTTAATCATTTTTATCATGCTACCAATATCATGCAGGAAGAGGATGATACAAAGCAGGCCGGATACATTGCGTTGTTACGATTAACAAAGGAAATCCTGGAAGTATGCATTGACGTACTGGGATTTAGTGCACCTGATCGGATGTGATGAAATGGAGTTTTTCAGAGTAAATGACCACATGGTAAAATGTGTCATTTCAGAAGAGGATATGGATGAATATGACGTATCCATCGAGGATTTTTTTACACGAAGTGAGCATGCAATGGAATTTTTGCATGAAGTTGTACAGCTGGCAAGCGAAGAGGTCGGCTACAGGCCGCAGGGACCTCTGACCTCCTTGCAGATAGCACCCGTAAAAGAGCATGGACTGGCGATTTTTCTGACGGAAAAGCCACAGTTTGATCTGCAATCCATGATCGATGCCCTAAAAACCGATGCCGGAATTGAGATTACGGAAGATACGGTGGATCAGGTCATCAATGCGACAGAGGAAGAAAAGGCAGCCCTTTTAAAGAAATTTATTGATAATATTTATAAAGAAATGGAAAAAAGCTATGCCGGAGCCGGAATTGGAACTGCAGACAATACCGGTCTGGCAAATGAAATTGCTGCCAAAAAGACGCGGCTGACCGCCGATGGCACCAGACGGATCGTGAGCCTTGACCGCAAGATCTTTGCTTTTGAGCGTCCGGGAGAGCTGCTTTCCTATGCAAAGGTTGTGGAGCTGCCGGCTGTAGTCGGAAGCAGTCTTTACAAGGATCCGGATAAGGGTACATATTATCTGTTGATCGACCGCAACGAAGCCGAGGCAGAGACTTTAGCCGGTGTGTATCTGACGGCATATGAGTATGGACAGTTTGTTTCCGAAAAGGAAGAATTTGCCCTGCATCTTAGAGAACACTGCGAATGTGTGATCGCAGAGAATGCGATTGAAAAGCTGAAAGGGACTGAGTAGTATGAGTCATGAACTGACCAAACAGGATATTGAAAAAATGCAGGAGGAGATCGATTACCGCAAGATCACGGTAAGACAGGAACTCTTAGAGCATGTCAAGACAGCGAGAGCTCATGGGGATCTGAGTGAAAACTTTGAGTACAAGGCTGCCAAAAAAGAAAAAAATGCAAATGAAAGCCGGATTCGTTTCTTAGAGAGGATGATCAAGACGGCAGTCATCATTTCCGATGAGACGCCGGATGACCAGATTGGCATGAACAAAGAAGTGACCGTAGAATTTTGTGATGATCACAGTGAAGAGACCTACAGCATTGTGTCGACGATGCGGGAAAATTCTCTCAAGGGTCTGATCAGTATCGAATCGCCGGTCGGAAAAGCCCTGATGGGACACAAGGTCGGCGATACTGTGACCGTGGTTGTCAATGATAAAGTCAGCTATGATGTGATCGTCAAGAAAATTGATGTGATGAAAGAAGATGTCGGGTTAAATAAGTTTTAACCCGACATCTTTATGATGTGTGTTATTGTGATAATCCGATGTTTTGAAAATCAGATATTTGAACAATCCGATATTGATAACCGGATATTTGGACAAACAAATGGTTTTGATAAATGGTTTTGCAGATGGTTAAATATTCTGTCTGGGGCAGCCTCCGCAGCCGGCACAGGGACGGCCTGCGTCAGGGATGTTGCCATCTACGCCATAAGATGATTGATTTATGTCAACCTGCATATCCATAAGACTGGCCGGAGTAGTCAACATACAGATTGCCTGAGAAGAGATACCTTCTCCGGTTCCGGTAAAGCCAAGGCCTTCTTCGGTGGTTGCTTTTACGTTGATCTGCGTTATGTCAACTTCAAGGGCATCGGCAATGTTTTGACGCATCTGATCGATATATGGACGCATCTTGGGCTTTTGTGCGATGATCGTAGCATCGATATTTTCAATCATGAAATGATTTTCTTCGAGCAGAGCACCGACTTTTTTTAATAATTTAATACTGGAAATTCCCTTGTACCGGTCATCGGTATCCGGAAAGTGCTTACCAATGTCTCCAAGAGCTGCCGCGCCAAGCAGTGCATCCATGATCGCATGCAGCAGTACATCTGCATCAGAGTGGCCCAGAAGCCCTTTTTCATAAGGAATTTTGACGCCGCCTATGATCAGGTCGCGGTCTTCTGCTAATCTATGAACATCATATCCCATTCCAATTCGCATAATAAATACCTCGCATTTTATTTTCTATCGTTACGATATCTTTTATGATACACAAGATTGGAAGGGTTGTAAATTGATTTGACTTTTTATTGGTCTGTTCATGTTGTTTTTGAGAAAAATATTGTATAATACTAAAGGAAATGGTACCGGGAGCAGAAACTGCCGGATTTCCGGAAAACAATGAATATGGAGAAAATTAGTAATGACAGGAATTATACATAAAAAAAGACAGCTTACCTCATTTCAAATGATAGTACTTGGATTTGCGGGTGTGATCCTGCTGGGAGCACTGCTTCTGATGCTTCCCATTTCATCCGGTGACGGTATTGTGACAGACTTTCGTGATGCATTGTTTACTGCAACCTCGGCGGTCTGCGTGACGGGTCTTGTGGTAAAGGATACCGGAAGCTACTGGTCTTCATTCGGACAGGCAGTGATCTTGTTGCTGATACAGATCGGAGGGCTTGGCGTGATAACGGTTGCAACGACATTTTCCATGTTATCGGGAAGAAAAATATCGCTTATGCAGCGAAGTACCATGCAGAGTTCGATTTCCGCACCCAGAGTAGGTGGAATCGTGAAGCTGACAAGGTTCATTTTAAAAGGAACCTTTTTTGTTGAATTTGCCGGCATGCTCCTTTTACTTCCGGTTTTTTGCAGGGATTATGGATTAAAGGGAATATGGCTGTCTTTGTTTCATTCAATATCGGCATTTTGCAATGGCGGCTTTGACATTCTGGGAACAAAGGATCATCTTTTCTCATCGCTTACGGGCTATGCCGGGAATACTCTTTTAAACACTACGATCATGCTGTTGATCGTGATAGGCGGGATTGGCTTCCTTACATGGGATGATGTCTGTGTTTACAAATGGAATATCAAAAGGTATTCCACCCAGAGTAAGGTGGCTCTGTCTGTATCGGCGTTACTTATCATGCTTCCGGCTGTTTTTTTCTTTTTCTGTGACTTTTCCGGACTTCCGATGAAAGAAAGGATTCTGGTATCACTTTTTCAATCCGTGACGACAAGAACTGCCGGATTTAATACAGCTGATTATGCCGGCATGTCCGGGGTCTCAAAAATGCTGGTCATCATGCTGATGCTTGTCGGAGGCTCTCCGGGATCGACAGCCGGAGGCATGAAGACTACGACGCTTGCGGTGCTTGTCTTAAATGCAATCGCAACCTTTTACCAGAAGGAAGATACGGAGGTCTATGGCAGAAGACTGGAAGCCGGTGTGGTAAAAAATGCTGCAACCATACTGACGCTGTATTTGTTCCTGTTTCTGACAGGAGGCATGATCATCAGTCTGGCAGAAAATCTGCCGCTTTCGGATTGCCTGTTTGAAACAGCATCTGCGGTCGGTACAGTGGGGCTGACACTGGGAATCACACCATCACTGGGAGGTGTATCACAGGTTGTCCTGATTGTGCTGATGTACCTTGGCAGGGTAGGAGGACTGACACTGATCTATGCAACGGTTTCCGGGACTAAGCTAAGCGGAGCCAGACTTCCGGTTGATAAAATAATGGTCGGATAAACATAAAGGCATCAAAAAGCCTTATATAAATAGATAACAGGAGGAAATCTCAATTATGAAAAATGTATTACTGATAGGTCTTGGAAGATTTGGAACCCACATTGCAATGCAGCTTGCCCGGTTGAACCATCAGATCATGGCTGTTGACTGCAATGAAGAGCGTGTGAATAAGGTTATGCCGTATGTGACAAATGCACAGATCGGTGATAGTACGGATGTGGACTTTTTACAGTCACTCGGTATTGGAAATTTTGATGTCTGTATTGTGGCAATCGGGGACAGCTTTCAAAATTCGCTGGAAACGACCTCTTTATTAAAAGAACTGGGAGCAAAGCTTGTAGTATCCCGTGCGGAATGGGATGTACAGGAAAAGTTTCTGCTGCGGAACGGAGCCGATGATGTTGTATATCCGGAAAAGCAGGTGGCCAGATGGGCGGCTATCCGCTACACGGCTGATCATATCCGTGATTATATACAGGTTGATGAAGTACATGCCATTTTTGAAGTAGAGGTGCCGGAAAACTGGATTGGACGTACTGTCGGGGAACTGGATGTCCGTAAAAAATACAATATCAACATAATGGCAGTGAAAAAAGACGGAAAGGTCAATATGGTGGTATCACCGGACACAGTGATGACTGATGATGTGACACTTTTGGTGCTTGGTGAGTATAAACAGCTTCAGAAATGCTTCAAAATGTAGATTCCGGTGTCAAACCCAAAACGAGAATATCTTTAAAAAGAAGAACTTCAGAAGAAAAATACTATGTCGGAAATAATACGTATAAAACAGAGGAAATATGAATATGTGTCGGATAACAGATCCTATCATTAAAAAAATGGAAAAGACGGTCCGCGAATGTGGAGACATTTTACTCCATGCAGACAGGGATGAGCACTTTGTCTCATCAAAAGAAGGACATGGAAATTTTGTGACTGTTTATGATAAAAAAATACAGGAAAAACTGCGTGGAAGCCTGAATGAGATTTTACCGGAGGCAGCTTTTGTCGGAGAAGAAGAGGACATCCATCCGGACATTCACGAGGGCTTTGCGTTTGTGGTGGATCCGATTGACGGAACTGCCAACTTTGTAAGAGATCTGAAGGAAAGTGTGATCTCGGTCGGACTTTTAAAGGATGGAAAACCATACATTGGTGTGGTATACAATCCCTATCTTGATGAAATGTTTACTGCTAAGAAAGGCTGTGGAGCTTATGTGAATGATAAGCCGATTGCCGTTTCCAAACGACCGCTTTCAGACGGAATGGTCTTATTTGGGACAGCACCCTATTACCGGGAACTCAACGATAAGGCTTTCGAGCTTGCCGGAAATTTCTGGAAACAGGCACTGGATCTGAGACGGACCGGAACAGCGGCTTTGGATCTTTGTCTTGTGGCTGCGGGCAGGGCAGAGCTGTTTTTTGAACTCATTTTACAGCCATGGGATTATGCCGCGGGAGCCGTGATCTTAACCGAAGCCGGTGGTAAAATCGAGACGCTGGAAGGAACGGCGCTGACATTTGATAAGCCGTGTTCCGTGCTTGCCACCAACGGTTGCAAGGTGGAGGGAGTACCGGTAAATAAAGACTGGTAATGATATATTTTTTGACTTTGATATCGTACAGATGCTACAACGAAATACCGGTAATAAGATAAGAAATCGTAACAGGGAGAGTTTAGGCGGGATTATGAAAAAAAAGATTCTGATCGTAATTGGGGCTGTTGTTGTATTTATATTGTTGGTTGCGGGAATTTTTGGATATACCTTAAAGCTTCGTTATACGGTTGTTGATACAAAAGAAGCGCCGGATAAAGATTTTTCACTGACATTGCAGATGAAGGGAGAGCCGGAACTGCTTTTTGGTGCAACACATGGACGTATCGTAGCTAAGCATGATGGTAAGACCGTGCAGAAAATTCCGGTTACCGTTTATGATGACGGAGCCATGCTGCACGAGGATAACTGGAGTGTGGAATGGGGAATTGCCGGTGTCCGTGTCACACTGATAGGAAGCGAACAGCCGGATGAGATCATGGATATCATGTATGATGGTTCGGATACATTTTCCGGTTACAGTGAAGAGGAAATCCGGACAGAAATGGAGAACCGATATGGTTCATTGCAGTCTGTGACAAAGGAAGGAAATTTTTACCGCTGCGATACCGGAGATTTTACATTTTTAGTACAAAATGACCTCATTTTGAGCGACAGCTATAAGCAGGAATATTTTCATTATCTGACAGATGCTTATTTTGCCGGTCGCAACCGGATACATGAATATGAAGTAAAGGGAGAAGGAACGGATATCTGTTATATACCGGTTATCACCCTTGATTCGTCAAGCAGCGAGGAGAAGGACTGGTTTTGCCAGGATGTGATAAACTGGCTGCTTTATGTGACGAAGGATCTTCCCTATGAAGGAAATGAAACACTTTTTGAGCAGATTGAAATTAGCTACCGGGGAAAAAATACCGATTATAACCTGCCGGATTTATCTGATTTTACAGACGATTCCATTGCAGATGTCTACAATGACCTCTATGAATATGTGGAAACCATGATAACGGAAGATTATCAGGATGCAGTAGAAAATACCGGAACAGAGGCTGACGAGAGTACCGGAACACAGAATGACAGTCATGCCGGAAGTGAAAATACAGATGGGCAGGTGCCAGATGAAGAGGCTGTCTGGCATTATTTATCGCTGGAGCCCGACTGTACCTATCAGGCCGATGACGGTGTGGAATACCGTATGGTGCCTGTCGACCGGGCGTGCGGCAGCAGTTTTTATGTACTGGTTGGAACCGATGATCAGGGCAAGAGTGCATGTATGGTAAATACAGATCCGTATCTTGGCAGTGGCGGTGAGGCAAAATGGATTCAGTTTTTATCAGATGGAAAAACTGGATTTTCCTGCCTGGCATACAGTGGCGGAGCTTATGGAAGCCTTTATCGGACAGAGGATGGAGGAAAAACATTTACCAATGTAGAATGGCCGTCAGCCAAGGTAAAGCTTTCGGATGGAACCCTTTACAATCCTTTTGTGATGCCGGAAAAGGTCTATGAAAAGGATGGTAAGCTGTATATGGAAGTCGGCCAGGGTGCGGATGGAGATTATTATGGCGATGAAGGGTATTGTAATGGATTGTATGAGTCTTCGGATGATGGGAAGACATGGGTGTATGTGGGGGAAGTGGTAGTTGGTAGAGATGAACAATAATTTTCAAACGCCACAAGAGGCACTAAAAGTACTATTTGGATATGATGCTTTCAGACCCGGTCAGGAATCTGTCATTGACAGTATTCTTTCCGGAAAAGACGTGTGTGCCATCATGCCAACGGGTGCCGGAAAGTCGGTATGTTATCAGATACCGGCTATACTGCTTCCGGGGATCACGCTGGTTATTTCACCTTTGATCTCCCTGATGCAGGATCAGGTCAAGGCTTTGAATGAAGCAGGAATTGCTGCGGCATTTATCAATAGTTCTCTGTCAGAGCGTGCATTTCATGAGACAGTGAAAAAGACAAGGAACGGTGATTATAAAATTCTTTATGTAGCACCGGAAAGACTGGTTACTGAGGGTTTTATGGAGCTTGCAAAAACGATCGAGATTTCCATGGTAACTGTTGATGAAGCACATTGTATTTCGCAGTGGGGACAGGATTTCAGACCAAGCTATATGAATATTTCCCAGTTTGTTGATATGCTGGAAGAACGACCGGTTGTCAGTGCATTTACAGCGACAGCAACTGAAAATGTCAGGGAGGACATCATATGTACATTGGGATTACAGGATCCTTTTGTGCTGGTCAATGGATTTGACAGGGAAAATCTGTTTTTTCAGGTTGAGAAGCCCAAGAGCAAGGAGCAGTATATTCTGGACTATGTCGCATCGCATGAAAGCGAGAGTGGCATTATTTATTGTGCAACGAGGAAAAATGTGGACAATCTCTATAATCTACTGGAGAGCAAGGGCTTTTCGGTCGCAAAATACCATGCGGGAATGGGTGCGGAAGAACGAAAACGGATGCAGGATGATTTTGTATTTGATTTTACCAGTATTGTTGTAGCGACCAATGCTTTTGGAATGGGTATTGACAAGTCCAACGTCCGCTATGTCATTCACTATAATATGCCGCAGAGTATGGAAAATTATTATCAGGAGGCAGGAAGAGCCGGCAGGGATGGTCTGGAGGCTAAATGTATTTTGTTGTTTTCCACGCAGGATATCGTGATCAACAGACTGCTGCTTGAACATAAGGAAATGACGGATCTAAGTCCGGAGGAGCTTGCAACGGTAAAGGAACGTGATATGCAGAGACTGCAGAGCATGGAGCGGTACTGCTATACGACGGAGTGTCTGCGTAATTATATTTTGAAATACTTTGGAGAAAAGCCGGAAAAACCATGCGGTGACTGCGGAAACTGTTTACATACTTTTGAAACACTGGATATGACGGATGCTGCAAAGCAGATCATCAACTGTGTATACGAATCAAGGCAGCGTTTTGGAAAGACTATCATCATTGATACGGTCGCAGGCGCCAAGACGGCGCGGCTTGCCGAGATTGGTGCTGTCAATTACAAATCTTACGGAGTGCTGGCTTCGACCAATAAAAAGCTTATCCGCCGGCTGGTGGAGCAGATGGTTGCTGAAGGATATCTGAGAGTGGGAGATTATCAGGTGGTAAAGCTTGGCAATTTCCAGGCTTTGAAAGATCCTGAAACGACAGTCATGGTAAAAATCACAGATGACGATAAGCTTCCACAGCGTGCAGAAAAACCTAAAAAGAAAACGAATGGCAAGGATGCACTTACAGCTGCCGGATTTAAGTTGTTTGATAAATTCAGGGAACTCCGGCTGCAGATTGCGCGCGAAGAAAACATGCCGCCGTATATTATTTTCAGTGATAAGACTTTGATCGATATGGCTGTCAAGATGCCCAGATCGAAGAGCGAGATGCTGGAGGTGTCCGGTGTCGGGGAGAATAAGTATGGGAAGTATGGTGAGAGGTTTTTGAGGGTGATTGAGGAGAATTGTTGTGATTGAGGCGATGGTCCCGGAGATTCATGAGAAAGCAGGTAATGATGAAGGGTATAGAATCTGATGTGCATAAATTGCGTTTGATTATGTTTGAGATTATAATAACAGTATCTGTTTTTTATATTTAATATTTTGAATAATGCGAAAGAGTAGGATCTTATAAATGGGAAAATTTGAAGAAATTCGGTTAGGATTTGAAACAGCATATATTAATGATTCGGTCGTTTCAAGTGATTTATATCGTCCGCAATTTGTTTCAAATAATTATAAAGAGGGAAAGAAAGTGCTCTCGTCTCTTGAGGACGAGCTTTTGTTATGTGATGGATTTCAAATTAGTGTTGCTTTTATTACTATGAGTGGAATAACCCCACTTCTTCAGACACTTAAAGAGCTTGAGAAGAGAAATATTCATGGTCAGATTTTAACAACCAACTATCTTAATTTTAGTGAACCAAGGGCATTAAAAAAGCTTCATGAACTATCCAATATTACGCTTAAAATGTATGATGTTGAGGCTGCAGGTAAAGGATTTCATACAAAGGGATATATTTTCAAAAAGGATGAAATTTACCGAATTATTATTGGTAGTTCAAATATTACAAGTGCCGCCCTTACCTATAATCGTGAATGGAATACCAAGGTAGTTTCTACTGATCAGGGAGAAATGGCAAAAACAATTTTAGCGGAGTTTTACGATTTATGGGATTCGAAATATACATTATCTTTTGATGATTTTTATGAAAATTATAGAACACGTTATGATGTCATTAAGCATCAAAGAGAGTATGCAAAACGAGAAGAAGTACTTTCGCTTGAAAATTATAAATTACAGCCTAATAGTATGCAGACCGGCTTTATTGTTAATTTAAAGAAAATCCTTGCATCGGGTGAAGACCGCGCTCTTCTAATATCTGCAACAGGGGAACGTGGTATATTTGTGACAGGTGGAAGAAACTCAGGATTTACAAGGGTTTCGGAAGCCTTGTCCTAGACGTTTCCGTGTGATAATTGTCCGGATTATCTCCGGATGGGAAAACTTAACAGGTATTTTTACTGATAGGACTAAATTGACACAAAGAATCGAAGATTTAATCGGTTCCATATTGAAGTCAATATGGTCTTATTTTTTATACCCTTTTTTCGGGTGGCTCCCGATGGGTGGAAAGGAGAGTTGAATTTATGATTTTAGAATTTGTTGGCAGAGTTTTACTGAATGTTTTAAAGGCTATGGTATGGATGGCGTTGTTAATGTTTCGGTGTGTACTGGGATTGGCGAAGCTGACATTATTAGTGTTTGGGCTGGTTGCAAGAGTATTTCTTGTGCTTGCCAGGGCAGCAGTTGATTAGGATGGAATGGTGATATTTGTGTATTCTGGCGTTACAGATAATTTAACTGTCAGGTGTGGACAGCATTTATACATAGCTTCGCAAGAGGCAATGAGAAAGGAGGATTTTCTGCATGGCAGAACATTTGAGAGCAGTAACTCTCCGCGGGCCGGCGTTAAGGCAAATAACGATATTTTTAAGGCGTAAGACGCAGAAAGGATTTTTTATGGAAGAAAAAACAAAAGTGACTGCAGCACCTACAATTGCAGAAAAGTGTGGCATTAAGTACAAAGAGGTGGATGGATTGTATTATCCGATTTTTGGAGAGTCGGAGCCAGAGAGTTATGCAAGTCTTGGAAAATACGGACATCGTTATCTCAGAGCCTTGATGAAGAATGACCGTTATCTGTATAACAAGTATTTTATGCAGGGAGTGCTTTTGGATAAGGCAGCAGAATATGAAAATTATGCATGGCAACTGTATGACACTGTTTTACAGGGAATAAGCAAGGAGAGAGGAATTGGTTTGGATACTTTGGAAGAAAAAGGATTTCAGGTAACATTTCAGGAAAACATGCAGGCGGCAATGACAGCAGATGAGATTGTAACAGAGGATTTGTTTGCAGCAATTGATTACAACAAGCGTGTACGTCTGGAACGTGCAAAGGAAAATATCGCGTTTGAACAGGCGGAGACGCAGAGAATGGAGGCATGAGTTTATGGAAGAAAATAGAATTTATTATGTGGGAATTGACCACGGGAATCATTTAATGAAAACATCAAACCATGTGTTTGAGAATGGTGTGGAAAGACAGGCTGTAAAGCCTACCTTCCAGGCTAATACACTGGTTTATGATGGAGCATTTTATAAGATTGGAGAGAAGCGTAACAGTGTGAAGGACAGTAAGCTTGCAGATGATGATTATTATCTGTTGACACTTGCGGCACTGGCAAAGGAATGTCAAGCAGGAAGTATTCCGAATGGTGCCAGAGTGGTGCTTGGAGTCGGACTTCCTTTAAAACAGTTTGCAACTGTAAGAAAACAGTTCGTAAAGTATCTGAAGCGTGGAAATCAGCCGGTGCATTTTAAATTTGAGGATGTGGCATATGATTTTACCATTGAAAATGTACTGGCATTTCCGCAGTGTTATGCAGCAGTGGCAGACAGGCTTGGCAGTATGAAGGGCGAATATCTGATTGTGGATGTTGGTTCATGGACGATTGATATCATGCATGTGAAGGATGGCGTTCCAGTGGAAAGTAAATGTGAGACTTTCACGGAGTCCATGATTTCTGTTATTCAGGAAATCAAGAGCAGAAGCAGTGAGGTTTTTGGCAAGGAGATTTCGGAGAATGTGATTACAGATTATATCAGTAATTTTAGCAGCAATTATCCAGAGAAATATGCAAGGATTATGGACGAGGCACTTGAAAAGTTTGTCAGCAGAGTGGAAGGCATCTTAAAGGAAAACGGGCATGATACGGAATTTACCAACATCATTTATGTAGGTGGCGGAGCAAAGGCAATGGAGAGATTTGGAAAACATGGGGATAACATTTCTTATGTGACGGATGTCAGAGCTAATGCAAAGGGTTATGAGTTTCTTGCAAAACAGATGGCATAAAGGCAGGTGGTACACATGGTAATGGGATTTAGAGAGAGGCGGCTTGGCTGCCGTCTCTATGTGGACCGCCAGTCGGATGCAAATATTCTGAAAAAACTGGACAGGATGCTTGTGGATGGTAGCTTTCCTAACCAGACGGAGCTTATCAAGAGAGGTATTGAACTGGCCTATGAAGAAGTGTACGGAGAGGCGGAAGAGGTTAAGGCGTCCCATAGGCAAGAGATTGATGTAAAGAAGTTAGCGGAAGAAGTTGCCAGGGCATTGAAGCCGGAAATGGAGATGTTGATGGCAGAGTGTGAGGCGAGAGTTGCCGCAACGGAAACACCCACACCACCAACATCAGCTTTAGCATCAACGCATGATGCTCCACAGGATAATACGGTATCTGTAACTGATGATGAAGCCATTCTTCCAAGTCAGACATTCAATTTTCTAAAAGGACTGAATGATGATTAGGAAGATGCGGCAGTGACGTCGAAGTGACGACAATGGAATTCTAAATGACGGCAGATTGACGTCATTCATATATAAAATAAATATATCTGACGGCAAACTGACGCTAGTTAGCGGATGGTTTGCTGTCGGTGTTTTGGCACGAAATTCGTGCCATATATTGGGTGCAGGAGCTCCTGCCAAGACGAAAAATGGTAATTGCTGGTAGCAATTATATTTTTTTCGGGGAAAGGTCCGACCTTTCCCGAATCTTGCAAAACAAGTGAACAGCAACAGAAGCATTATGGAGGGATTTGCTATAAGCAGTCCTTAAAGAAGAATTTTTTATAGGAGGTCACAGCCATGAGCATGGTAAGTGAGATTTTGATGGGATTAATTTTGAGGATTGGAGGTTATGTGTATGGCAGATGGAAACAGAAGGTACAAGTCTGACAAAAAGCTATATAAGGTTTCTTTTAAGTTGTCAGAGGAAGATAAACGATTGTTGGAAGAAGGTGCAAAAAAGGCTGGAATGAATATCAGTGAATACCTGCGCAATCTGGTGCGTGGCGGTGGAAATGTGGACGCATCTTTTACGACAGACAGAGGGAATTTTATCAGACAGATAACAGGAATTGCTACCAATGTGAATCAGATTGCGAAGGTAGTAAATACCCAGGGATATGGTTACACGAGGGATATCCTTGCTGTTAAGCAGGATTTGGAGGATGTAAAGAGGCTGATGAGGGAGGTGCTTATGGTATGGCAATCACTAAGATACAGTGCCTGAATGAGGCACATACCGGGAACCCAGCGGCACATCTTAAGAATGCTCTTTCGTATATTAAGAATCCAGAGAAAACAGAGGAAAATGTTCTGGTGGGCAGTATAAACTGTCTGCTGGACACAGCCTTTGAGCAGATGATGGATACGAAGGTTACTTTCGGAAAAACAGATAAACGACAGGGATATCACATTATCATTTCTTTTGCACCGGGAGAAGCGACAGAGGAACAGGCACTGGATATAGTGGCACGTTTTGCACAGGAATACCTGAAAGATAAATATGAGGCAGTATATGCGGTGCATAATGATAAAAAGCATATGCATGGGCACATTGTTTTCAATAGCGTCAGTTTTGAAACTGGTATGAAGCATGAATGTAAAAAAGGGGAATGGAAGCATCGTATGCAGCCGATTACAAACAGATTATGCAAGGAGTATGGACTATCTATTGTGCCGGCTGAGTACGTAAAGGAGCCTAAGAATTTATCAAGGAAGGAATGGGAGCGTGAACAATGCTATCGAAAGATGATTCTGGCAGACGCGGAGTTTTGCCAGAGCCAGGCGGGAAGCTTCGAGCATTTTGTTTTCTTGATGAAGCGGATTGGGTATCAGTTTGAGTATGGGAAGTACCTTTCGGTAAAGGTTCCGGGTGGTAAATGGTATCATGAACTGGATAAGCTGGATGAACGCTTTTCGGAAGAAAAATTCCGATTTTACCTGGATATGCCTTTTACCCGTCCTGTATTTGTTGTGGGTAATACTGTGGCAATTCATAAACGTGGCATAACAGATTTTCAGATGAAGTATTACCGTAGAATCTATCAGGCGAGAATGGTGGAGCAGCGTCGATTTGATAAGCATTGTGCATATCTTGCGAGGGAACTGGAGCGTATGAATCAGCTGCAGGAACAGTATCTTTTCCTTGTGAATAACAATATCAAAACTGTGGAGGGGCTTGTGACTTATCAGGTTCTGGGAGAGCGTGACGTGGAGAAAATCTCTGAACGGCAGCAGGAATTATATCAGCAGAACAGAGCAAGGAAAAGGGGATGCAAGACAGAAGAAGATATTCGTGATTACCAGATCTGGCATATGGGAGTACAGGAGGAATTGGACAACCTTAAGGCGGAGAAAAAGGCTCTTAATAAGAAAATGAAGATTGCTGAAGGGTGTGTAGAGGAGTATAAGAAGTTTTCAATGCTGGATTTTTCAACTATTGAGGATGAGATTCGGAATTCAATAGAAGTGCCAGAGTATCCGTATGCGGTGGAGAAAGATATTGGGTTATCTGTTAATGATGAAATGTCTGATATAGATATGGATGGGATATCAGTAATGGATGAATCAGAGGATTATGATATTTCGTTAAATGCAGAGGTATGTGAACAGATTTCAGCAGAAGATACCATGGATGCCACAGTAGGAGCTGGCAGTAAAGCGAATATTGTGGAGAAATATATTGGTGATCGGTCAGATGATAAAGGCAGTTATGAGGCATACAAAAAGATGACACCTTTGGAAAAGGCTCAGACGTATGGATTCGGTGAACTAAAGAGTTACGACACAGTTAGGTCTTTTGTGCAGATGAAGTTTCTAGACATGGGGCATATTGCAGATGTTGATGAACTTCTGGAAGAAACGGATTTGCTTTATAAGGGCATGTGTGAATTGGTTGTCAGAAACAAAACAGAAGAGGTATTGGATGAGATTAAACACCGGGGAATTGCTTTTGATGATTTGTCTGTTATCGAGAAGGCAAGGATGCTACAGTTTCAGCCAGATAATAATTCATACAATATTCAGCTGTACAGCGCTGTTTGCAAGGCGTGTGGAGTTGATACTTCTGATGAGGATAAGATATTTGAAGATTATCAGGCTATTTATGAAAAGACATTGGAGATGCAACAAGAGCAGGTTATAGGAAGAAATGATGGAGGCAGAGAGAGGGCACGATAGGCGTGCCCTGTGGTATTGGTAGAGCAGAAAATAATTGCTGCAAGTCCGTATTTTTGTACACCTTTTAGAGATATAATAAAAAATGCATAATGGATACATAATTAGATTGCTTTTATTCGTCCCGTGGAATATAATGTGATATGATAAAGTGAGGTGTATTATGGGCTATTTAAGTGCAGGCCAAGCGGCAAGAAAATGGAATATTTCACAGAGACGAGTACAAGTTTTATGTTCTGAGAAGCGGATAGAGGGTGCTTTTAAAGTTGGTGAGGTATGGGCAATACCAGATGATGCACCTAAACCACTCGATTTCAGAATGAAATCAAACAAAGAAGAAAAATAGGAAGAGTAGACGACTGCTCTAATAAATATAGAATCGAGGGAAAAAGTATGAGTAAGAAGTTTACTTGTGTTGATTTGTTTTCAGGAGCGGGAGGATTATCCCGTGGTTTTTATGATGCAGGATATGATGTAGTTCTTGGTGTGGATTTTGATGAGGCAGCCTTAAAAACATTTAGAGAGAATCATGGAAATGCTGAAGCTATGAAACTGGATTTGTTTAATCATGACAACATAAATGTAATAGTTGACTTTCTTCGGGAAAGAGATATTAAGTTGGATGTTCTTGTAGGGGGACCGCCTTGTCAAGGCTTTTCGATTGCCGGACCAAGAGACATGAATGATAAAAGAAATTCATTATATCTTGCGATGGTAGAATTGGCAGATCGAATAAAACCGCAAGCTGTGGTTTTAGAAAATGTTCCCGGAATGTTGCAGACAAATGGTGGAATTGGTGCCAGACGAATTGTTGAAGATTTCAAGAAAATAGGATATGTAATGATTCCAAAGTTATTATATGCTCCTGATTATGGAATCCCACAGATGCGAAAAAGAGTGTTTTTTGTGGGATTAAGAGACGGTAAGACTAAATTTGAGTTTCCAGAGCCTGTAGTTGATAAGGAACATTATGTGACCTGTGAGGAAGCCATAGGTGATTTGCCATCGCTTCAGACAGAAAAAGGTGAAATTATTTATGGTGAGGAAATACAAGATTATACAATGAAGCCAGCAAATAGTTATCAGAGGAAAATGAGAAGCAATTCTGGAAAAGTTCTGAATCATATAGGAAGTATTCCAATTGAAAAGACAAGAAAAATGATTTCTCTCGTCCCAGAAGGGAAAAATTACAAGGCATTGCCAGAGGAATATCAAGGAATATATAAGTATCATGAGGCTCTTACGAGATATCATAGTAAGAAACCATCAAATACAATTAATACGGGTCATAGATCACACTTTCATTATAAATGGAACAGAATACCAACGGTTAGAGAAAGTGCAAGATTACAGAGTTTCCCAGATGACTTTATTTTTTATGGAAATAAGTCACAGCAATATCGTCAAGTTGGAAATGCTGTACCTCCGATGTTGGGGCAAGTTGTGGCAGAGAAGTTAAAACAATACCTGAAAGGACAAGACGATGTCGAATAAGTACAAAATGATAGATTTATTTGCCGGATGTGGAGGATTAGAAGATGGCTTTTTGCAAAGTGGCAAATACGAAGATGTGGCAGCTGTTGAGTGGCTGAAACCACAGGTTAATACGCTGATAAAAAGGCTTGAAACTAAATGGAAAGTAAAGGATGCAAAAGAGAGAGTGATGCATTTTGACATTCAACGAGAAAAAGAGTTGTTTGAAGGCTGGCAAGATGATGAGTTTGGACAAGGTAAAGGGCTGGATTACTTTGTTAATAAAGTAGGTGGAATAGATATTATTATTGGAGGACCGCCATGTCAGGCTTATTCGGTGGCTGGGCGCGTTCGAGATGAAAATGGAATGCGAGATGATTATAGGAACTATTTGTTTGAGCATTATTTAAATGTGGTAAACAGATATAGACCAAAGCTATTTGTATTTGAAAATGTCCCAGGTATTTTAAGTGCTGCTCCCGATGGAACACCTATTACGGATTTAATTAGAAAAGGATTTGAGAAGATAGGTTATGAAATAATTAAGGATTTAAGAGTAGCAAAAGTAAATGCTAGTGATTATTCAGTACCACAGAATAGAGAAAGAATGATAATTGTTGGCGTTGATGCACAAAGATATAGTAATATTCAGGTATTTCTTAAAGAGTTTTATAGTAATATACTTCTGGAATACAGAGGAAATAAAGTATTTACAGTTCGTGATGCTATTGGTGATTTGCCAGAATGTAAACCATTTTGGGACGAAGAACATCATAACAAGAAGACATCTCATGAAACACCAGAAAGTGATTATACATGGCATAAACCTCGGTATCATAATATGCGGGATATGGATACGTTTCGTTTATTGGCACATGATATTGAATCTGGAAAACGAGAGTATGACAGTAAAAAAATTAGCGAATTGTATGAGAAAAAAGTAGGTTCAAAATCACCTATTCACAGATACCATGTATTAGAACCAGATTTGCCAAGTACGACTATTATTGCGCATTTATATAAGGATGGTAATAGATTTATTCATTATGATTCAAAACAAAGCAGAACTATTACTGTAAGAGAAGCTGCAAGACTTCAGTCATTTGATGATGATTTTGATTTTGTTGGTTCCCAAGGTAATGCATATCAGATGATAGGTAATGCAGTACCACCGAAGTTGGCGAAGGCAGTGGGTCTTGCAGTGGCAGATTTATTGAAAAGAATGGAGGCACAGTAATTGTATCATTATTTATTTACAAATGATTTGAGAATATCGGTTTTAGATGAGTCTTTGAAAAAGGCTGGGCAATGTTTTACAACAGATACAGTCCCTCCGTCATCTGTTGATAAAAGTGCAAATAATAATATGATGACATTGGGATTTTATTTCACATTAAATGAGAACAGCAATTGTGCAAAAGCTGCGGCAGCTGGGAATACACGAGCAGTAGTACTAAATTTTATTAAAAAATTCCAGTTTCCTAATATGAGAACTAATGTAGCATTTAATGAATGCAAGGATGATGGCATTAAACTTGCTCCTATGAGAGTCATCGTGAAGGTTTTGTATACTATGAATTTATTACATGGTAGTTCGATTGCGTATTTGACTAAGGAGGAGATAAAGGATTTTATATTCTATAATGCGAGTGTTGCAAAGAATAAGCACCCAGACATAGCGCAATTAATTGAAAAAATTTTTGAGTATCGTAAAACAGGAATTTTGCCAGAGTCTGTTAGTACTTCAGAGTCTGAACACGAATGGAAACATGAAGATAGACAAATTCGTGAAATGTTAAAGGTATTACAGTGGTCAGGTTGTATAACAGAAAAAGAAGGTAAATTTGTCATTGACAACGATCAACTATCGGCACGTAATAAGGCGGATGTTTTTGATATTATTACATGCGATACGTTTTGGGAAGGTTCCACTATCGAATCATATCGTGAATATATGGATATGGTTGATTTTGTGGTTGAATCTGATGGAGATAAAAATGCAATTGAATCTCAACAAGAAGACCCCGAAGAACGTAATAAGCGTTTGTTCCGTTATTGGATGTCATGCCAGGTAAAGCCAGAAGGAGATTCGGACGCAGGAAATCCATATTCGGAGGCTTCAATTGACCAATATGTAAGTAATGTAGCCAACACTCCGCTTTCGTCAATGCCAGATAGAAGTGTATTCTATACCACCAATGTTGGAGAGGTACAGATTACAATTGAAGCATTGGATAATTCAGATAGAGAGAATAACACGCAGAGAAGTGCAGTTAAAAAATATATGGAATATCTGAGTAATATTGTTCCTGAAGAAGATTGTGATGAAGTATTCAATCATAGAGTGTTTGGTATGCATATTAAGCAGGAGAACAATGCACTTTCTGAGGAGAATCCTCATGTTTGTATCGGTTGGTCTGATTTAGGAGATTTATCGGAAGTAAGTAGCAAGGAAGAATTGGCAAATCTCTACGATGAGCATTTTAATAAGAACCCTCGTGGAAAAGGACAGGATGTCGGACAGGTGTGGAGATTTTTAAATGATATGCAAATTGGGGACTATGTTATTTTTGCAGAGAATTCCGTGTTCCATATTGGTAGAGTAGAATCCGACTATTATTATGACAGTACTGATAACCCGGAACAAAGTGCGGATTACAAAAATAACAGAACTGTAAGATGGCTTAAGAAGAATATCAGCAGAAATATACTTTCATCGAACCTTCATAAGTCGCTGATGACTGCCATGTCGATATTTTCGCTCAATGATTATAAATCTGCGGTGTCAGATTTACTCCGTGGTACTTATGTAAAAGATGAATATAGAACCGAGGTAGAAGAGGAAATTATGGAATTGGTGTTTAATACTTCAATTGAAACAAAATATGAAAGAAACCGTATTGTCTTCGGTGCACCGGGTACAGGAAAGAGCCACAAGCTGAAAGAGGACTGCGAGGAGATGATGAATAATACAGACGGTTCTTTTGAGCGTGTGACATTTCACCCAGAATACTCTTATTCGCAGTTTGTAGGTACATATAAGCCTGTAATGGGTGATGACGAAGAAACAATCAAATACAGTTATGTGCCAGGACCGTTTATGCGAATGTATGTGGAGGCGCTTAAGAGTGGTCGCACTGAGAATCCACAGCCACATCTGTTACTGATTGAAGAAATTAACAGAGCTAAAGTGGCTGCAGTATTTGGGGATGTATTCCAGTTACTTGATCGTGATGATAACGGTGTAAGTGAATATGAAATACAGGCATCTGAGGATATCAGAAAGTACCTTACAAAGGAGCTTGGAGGTTCTCCAGATAGTTATAAGCATATCCGTATTCCAAATAATATGTTTATATGGGCTACAATGAACAGTGCCGATCAGGGTGTATTTCCTATGGACACAGCTTTCAAGAGAAGATGGAACTTTGAGTATCTTGGAATTGACGAGAACGAAGAAAAGATTAAAGGTATTGGTAAGATTATGCTCGCTGGAACTGATGAGCCAATAGAGTGGAACAGACTACGTAAGGCTATAAATGCAAAGATGTCATCAAGTGACTTCAAGATTAACGAAGATAAGCTGATGGGTCCGTTCTTCCTGTCAAAGAAAATAATTGCATCTGATGAGAACAGAATGATTATTGATAAGGATGAGTTTATCAAGGCATTTAAGAGCAAGGTAATAATGTATCTGTATGAAGATGCGGTAAAACAAGGCAAGCACAGATTCTTTGAGGGGTGCCCGGATACAGGCAAATATTCTGCTGTATGCGATGCATTTGATATAATGGGAATAGCTATCTTTGGACCGACATTCAGAGAAACATTTTATGATAAGGAAGATTGAGAATGAAGATTTTTTCAGGTTATGTAAGGGAGCAGAAACGCTATACCAAAAATGAACTGAAGCACATATTTTCCTTTGACGAAGCCGGGGTGGAGAAGTTCATCAAGAGTCTCAAAGCCTATGGTGTGCTCAAGAGCGTTAAGAATAGTAATGCTCAATTAGAAATGTCTGATTTGGTTGATGAGGATATAGAAATTACGGATGAAACGGCTGTAAGTGGTGACTGTTTGTATGTGTTCACTTATGTAGGTGTCATCACATCTGGCAGCAGGGTAATCAAAGTATATCCGAAATACCTTTTATCCCCAAAGGAAGCTCCTGTTAAGGAGATGAAACAGGTAATCAAAGTGCTTGAAAGATACAGTAATTCCGAGGAGCAGATTATTAATATTTTCAACGGGGATGGAGATAACCGTAGCTTTAATATCCTTGCAGTGATACTGTTTCTTCTTAAAGATTACCATGAGTATGGTATTTACACTAATAATGAAGATATTGTTGAGGTTAATGGAGAAGGCGAAATTCTGTGGGGTAAGACCATAGATGAGAGTTTTGCTATAATTGAGGATAACAGACCATATTATATGGAAATGTATACTGGTAAAACTGTAGAAGACGATATGGACTACTTCAAGAGACTTCATGAATGTGTTATTACAGAATGTTCACGGCAGTTACATGATGCACAGTTGGATACCCTGTTTGATATTGACACAGTTGAATTGTCAGAGGAATCACTGTCCAATTTTGGAGATAAGGATTATATCCTGGAGCGTCTTCATAAGGAACTGAATATTCAGTTCAATACCAGAAGGCAGATACTTTTAAAGACTATCTACACATATATATCGCAGGATAAACGAATGCTTGAGGAGAACGATGGGATCAGTATGTTTGGAACTACAGCGTATCATGCGGTATGGGAAAAAGTGTGTGCTGCAGTATTTGATAATAAGCTGAATACCACACTTGGTCAACTAAAAATGTCTGTTCCACTGGCAGAGGAGTTCAGAAGCAAAAGTAAGGAGCCACTTATCAATATGATTGAAAAGCCGAAATGGAAGGGCAATGATATGGAGGAACAGGATGCAGCAGATACGCTTATTCCGGATCTGGTAAGTATTCCCCAGATAGATGGAACGGATTATTTTCTGATTTTTGATGCCAAGTATTATAATATACAGCTTGAAAAAGGAAAATCATTACGAAACAATCCTGGTGTGGGAGATGTTACAAAGCAGTATCTGTATCAGTTGGCATACCGTAATTTTATTAAAGCACATAATATTGCTGTGGTAAAAAACTGTTTTTTAATGCCTACGGAAAAGAATGAAATCATAAAAAAGGGTACTGCCAGAATGCCAATGTTGGAGGCACTTGGCCTAGAGAATATTCAAATACGACTAATTCCGGCAACTCTGATGTATGAGTATTATTTGACACAAAGGAAAATAGATATAAGTTTGTTGGAGTTGTGAGAATAAAACACGATGGCAAAGAATCATTGGGCGGGATGTTTTAAAAGTAGAATGTAGGCTGTGAAAGTGAAGAGGAAGGAGAAGAAGATGGGCAGAGAACGAAAAAATTTGTCGCCGACATATACAGAATTGATTATTCCAACATACGATGCTCTGAAACAGTTGGGAGGTTCGGGAACAAATAATGAAATCTACGAAAGAGTAATTGTGGATTTAAATTTATCAGATGAGGTGTTGGATGAACCTCATTTGGGTAGTCTTAATCAAAGTGAAGTGGAATATCAGCTTGCGTGGGCACGTACATATTTGAAAAACTATGGCATAATTGTAAACAGTGCAAGAAGCGTGTGGTCAATAACTTCAGAATATGCATCTGAACTGACTGTTAGTGCAAAAGAAATAGTTGCATTTACAGTGCAGAAAAATGCAAAAAAAAGAGAAATGGCAAAGAGTAATGATAAGCCGGATGGTAAAACGGATAAGCCGGAAGATGATATTGATTCGAATGATGATGTGGAATTTCCAGATGAGGTTAAGCCGTGGAGACAGCAGTTGGCAAATGTATTACAGAATATGGATCCGTATGGATTTGAACGATTATCACAACGATTATTACGTGAGTGTGGATTTACACAAGTATCTGTTACAAAAAAATCAGGAGATGGAGGCATTGACGGAACTGGAAAGTTGAAGATTAATGGAATTGTAAGTTTTAATGTTGCTTTTCAGTGCAAAAGATACAAAGGGCTTGTATCGTCTGGCGATATAAGGGACTTCAGAGGTTCGCTGACAACGGATATTGAAAAGGGAATATTTATTACAACGGGTTCTTTTTCAAAAGCGGCAAAAGATGAAGCTACTACACCAGGAAAAAAGCAAATTGATTTAATTGATGGCGAGGAATTCATTAGTAAATTAGCGGAGTATTCAATTGGTGTAAAAGAAGTCAAAACATACGAAATAGATGAGGACTTTTTTTCTAAGATTTAAGGAGTGGTTTTATGGCAGATGTTTTAACAAAAGAACAACGACATAAAAACATGAAAAATATACGGGGAACAGATACTAAAATCGAAATTATACTTAGAAAAGCTTTGTGGGCAAAAGGATATAGGTATCGGAAAAATTATAGTAAGTTACCGGGTAAGCCAGATATTGTTCTGACAAAATATAAGATAGCCATTTTCTGTGATGGAGAATTCTTTCACGGAAAGGATTGGGAAGTATTAAAACCCAGGTTGGAGAAGAGTAATAACAGTGAGTTTTGGATAAGTAAGATATCCCGCAACAGAGAGAGGGATGATGAGGTAAATAAAAGATTGCTATTTGAAGGGTGGACTGTTATTCGGTTTTGGGGTGATGATATTAAGAAGCACACGGATGAGTGTGTGAAGGTTATTGAAGAGGCAATTTTTGATACAGTTATACAGGAAAATGATATGGTATGAATTAGCTATTATATTAAGGAAATACTAACAGGAGGATTTAAGATGGCGAGAAAAGAGGTTGGCTTTGTTGTGACTGATGATTATAAAACTTGGATAGAAGAAGTAAAGAATAAGATTAGAAATAGTCAGATTAAGGCTTCTGTTAGAATTAATTATGAGATGCTCGATTTATATTGGAATCTTGGTGTTGCGATATGTGAAAAGCAGAATCAAGCTAAATGGGGAGATGCATTTCTCAAAGTAATGAGTAATGATTTGCAAAAAGCCTTTCCTGGAGTGTCTGGTTTTTCGGTAGAAAATCTAAAACATATTCGTTATTGGTATAATTTTTATACGAATAATGAAAAATGGTTACAAGGTGTAACCCAAATTGAAAGTATGGTAAAAAGCATTCCGTGGGGACATAATCAACGAATTATGTATAAGTGCAAAGATATTGATGAAGCATTATTTTATATACAAAAAACTATGGATAATAACTGGAGTAGAAATGTATTGGTTCACCAGATCGAAAGTGATTTATATGCAAGACAGGGGAAAGCAATTAATAATTTCCAAGTCAAGCTTCCAGAACCACAGTCTGATTTGGCAGAGCAGACATTAAAGGATCCATACAATTTTGATTTTTTAGCATTGAGAGAAGAATACAATGAAAGAGAACTGGAAGATGCATTGGTGGAGCAGATAACACAGTTTTTATTGGAACTGGGAACAGGTTTTTCTTTTATTGGTAAGCAGGTAGAAATAAAAGTTGGAGAAAGTAACTTTTATATTGATCTATTATTTTATCATGTAAAACTACATTGTTATGTTGTGGTTGAATTGAAAACAGAAAAATTTAAACCAGAATTTGCGGGTCAACTAAATTTCTATGTTACTGCAGTGAATAAGAATATGAAGGATGAGCAGGATAATCAGACAATTGGAATCCTGATTTGTAAGGATAAAGATGACGTGGTTGCTGAGTATTCATTGGAAAATATTTCACAACCTATAGGAATAGCACAATATGAATTGACTAAAGTGTTGAGAAAAGAGTTTAAAAGCAGCTTGCCGACTATTGAAGAAATTGAAGAAGGCTTGTCAGAATAAAAAAGGTTACAGGTTGTAACCCAAATTGGAAAAGGCAGGAGGAAAATATAAATGGCTAATTTTAGAACAAAAGCAAGAGCGATTGATTTATTGGGAAGAAATCAGATTGCAGATTTGCCAACTGCGATTACTGAATTGTGGAAAAACGGTTATGATGCATATGGCGATTATTTGGATGCTGGTTTATATCGTGCTGGATATAAAGATGTGAAATATGATATTTTTACTATTTCAGATGATGGTTTTGGGATGAATGAGAGTGATATCCTTAATAAGTGGATTGTTATCGGTACAGATAATAAAAAAAATAGTGACAACTTTATACCTTTAGAAGATAGATTTGGAAAAGAGGAAAGAGTACCTTTGGGCGAAAAGGGAATAGGGCGTTTGTCTGTCACATATTTAGGAAATCATATGTTGATGATTACAAAAAAATTGAATCAACCTTTTCAATTAGTATTTATGAATTGGAAAGCTCTTGAAAATTATCAATTATATTTGGATGAAGTTGAGATACCCACAGCTGAGATATTAAATCTGGAACAAATAAATGAGAAGTATCAATACCTTCAGGAATTATACTTAGAAAATTTCCAGAGTGAATCTTGGAAAAATTTTATAAATTTGAAAGAAGATATTTTGTCAGAAATAGCTAAGTATAAAAATGTTCCAACAGCAGTCATGAAAAAAGTCCAGAATCATTTTCAGGAAAAAGGGCATGGAACATATTTTATTATTTTTGATCCAATAAATGAAATAGTAGATTTGGAGAAAGAGCAAGAGAGTAATTTAAAAGAAGAACAAGAAGATATATCAGAGCAAACAAAATATGTTAGGTCTGCATTGTCGGGATTGTTTAATCCGTTTGATAAGAAATTATTGGAAGAAAGAAAAAATATTTTAGGGGAAGATATTGGTAAGACGCCTAGCTTTACGATTTATACCCCGGATGGAAATGAACATGATTTTTTACAGTTAAAAGATTTTTTCAGTGAGGAAGAGTTTACTTCATGTGAACATTGGATAGACGGATCCTTTGATGACACAGGATGTTTTTCAGGGAAAATTAAGGTCTTTGGAAAAGTTGAGGAATATAGTTATATATCTAGAAAACGTCCAAAATGTAAAATTGGAAATTTGAGATTGAAATTGGCATTTTGGGAAGGGGCCAAGGCCAATACAAGTATGTCGGAAGAAAAATGGCACTTATACGAAAATAAGGGAGAGGTCTTCAGCGGCTTGTATGTTTATAGAGATGGGTTTAGAGTTTTGCCTTATGGAAGAACAGATTTTGATTTTCTGGAATTTGAAAAAAATAGATCAAAGAGTGCAGGTATCTACTATTTCAGTCATAGAAAAATGTTTGGTTTTATAGGAATTACAAAAAAGGAAAATAGTAGATTGATTGATAAGTCTGGAAGAGAAGGATTTGTTGCAAATGATGCTTATAGGGCAATGAAGACAATGTTGATGGAGTTTTTTAAGCAAATTGCAAAAGAAAAGTATGGAACAAATTCTGAACAGCGAAAAGAGCAGAAAGAACAAAATAAAAAGAAAAAAGAGAGAGAGGATTTAATAAAGCAAGAGAAGAAAAGAAACTATCAAGCAGTAGTTCAAATCAGAAAGCAGATTATGGATAATCGAAAGGTTATGGAAGAAAAGAAAAATGAAATTCTAATCTTGCAGAAGGAAATTGATACAATTATCTTGAAGAAGAAAACGCTTAATGAAGAAGCAAGGGATGTTTTTGCTAAATTAGGTTCATTAAAGAGGGATATTAATGCTCTTAGGATTAATGTTTCTCCAGATATAACTTTGACTGGAAATGATTCTATAAATGATTTGCTGCATGATTACGAAGATGACAGGGATGAATTAGAAAAGGTTCTTGAAGATTGTGATAAAACGGCAAATGAGCATGTATATGTTAACATACTGAAAGATGAATATAGCAATAAGTATGCTCTAATGAAAAAAGAAATTGAAGGTATGTTTGATACAGTTGAGAAATCAATTTCTGAAAATTTTAAAGAAATAAGCAAGCAACTTGATAAAAAAGTATTGGAGAGTAAAAGTATAATATACAGGTTATCTCCAACAGAAATTAATATTGATTTATTAAGTGAAGAAGAGACCATTAAGAGAATGGAAGAACTTGATATAGTACTAAATTCTGTTCGGCAAGAATATGAAAACGTATATTTTCCTTTCATAAAGCAATTTGAAAATATAACATTTGAAAAGGATTATACAAAGACATTAGAAGCATATAAAAGTAAAGAAATTGAATTGACAAAACAGATAGATTCTTTTTATGAGCTTGCACAGATAGGAATGTCAATCGAGGTAATTGATCATCAGTTTAATGTTTTATATGCTCAAATTGCTAGTGCACTAAGCAAGTTGGGAGATATGTCGAAAAAGTCTTCCGAGGTTTTGGAAATATACAATCCATTAAAAATGTCGTTCCAACATCTTGAATCAAATCATAAAATGTTGATGCCAATGTATAGAACTACTCGTAGAAATAAAACAAATATATCGGGAAGGGATATCGTTGAAGTTATTGACAATTTTTATGGCAAGGTTTTAAAAAGAGATGGCATTGAGTTTGTGTATTCGGAGGAATTTGCAAATTATACAATTTATTCTTTTGAATCGATTATAATGCCAGTTTTTCTAAATATTATTAATAATGCTATTTATTGGGTTGCATATGGAAATGAAAGAAAAAGAATAGAAATAAAGATAAGGGACAATGAGATACTGATAATGAACTCTGGTGCCAAAATGTCATATACAGAGTTGACGAGGTGTTTTGAAATTTTTTATACAAAGAAAGCATCTGGTAGGGGAATAGGTTTGTATTTGGCCAAAAAATGTTTAAATTCCATAGATATGGATATTTATGCAACCAATGATAAAGAATATAATATATTAGATGGTGCATGTTTCGTGATATGTCAACATGAAGGAGAATAGGTATGGAAAATACGAATGAAATTTTAAATGGAATTGTTAATCAGTCCATTAAAAATGTAATATGCGTAGATGACGATTTTTTAGAACCATATGAAGATGTGATGGAAACTAATAAAGAGAAATGTATTTTTTCCAGACAAATGTATAGTGCTATATCTTCATCTTGTGAATGTGCAGTTACAATTATTCCGTATAAACAGGAAACGGATGTAAAGATAATTAATGATAAGATGAGGCAAAAAGATTTACTAATCCTTGATTGGGAGTTAACAGAAGTTGCAGATATAAAAAAAGCTATAGAAATAATAGATGGAGCTTTAACAAATAATGTGCAATATATTTGTATATACACTAATACACATAATTTGACAGGCATATGTGAAACTCTGCGTTTGTATTACTGTGGTTTCTCTAAAAGCGAAGTAACATATGCAGCAGCTCAATGCGAAGAACAAGGGTTGTTAAAAGATGAATTTGTTACTGATATAATTGATTGTTTTGAAAAAAAGAATGGAAATATAAAGCCGCTGAAAGATAAAATAAAAGAATTGGGTGTAACTGTAAATGTTGATGGAATGGGGGAAAATAGCAAGAGTTTGTGGCACAAATTATATTTTGCCTGGTCTGATAAGTTATTACCTGAAAAGAATCAATTTATTGCATCTTGGAATGGTGATGATACGGTATTAAATATTGATGGTCGATTGGTATTTGTCTATGGTAAAAATATTGAGGAATCGAGTGAACAAATTGGTAAGGTGGTTCCTGAAAACATAATACCAAGTATTGCAAAGTATATGGTACAGGCACCTAATAGTATATTAGATGCTTTGTGGCTTTACTATTTTAATATATTTCAAGATGCTTTGTATAAGCGTACAGAGTTTTTTAAAAATATATCAAGTGATGCCTTTTTTTATCATGCAAATAAGATGTTAAAAGAAGAAGGACGAGATGACGTAGAGACATTTTTTAAAGAGAGTTTTAAGGAGGAAATGACTCAGCGTATTGATGTCAAAAGTATTACCATTCCAGAAGAAATATTACAAATGATGGTGGATAAAGGAGAGAAAGTTGAACCAACTCATATTTTGAATGAATTAGTTAAGTTGAATGAAAGAATTACTATGAATAGAAGTCTTTCGAATATAGAACACAGTATTGACTTTGGCGATTTGTTTCAATGCATAAATTCTGAGGATGGCTTGTGTGAGTATTGGTTGTGTATTACAGCTAAATGTGATTGCAGAAGACCGGAAAAAATATCAAATAATTATATTTTCATCGGAGGAGAATCTTGCAAAGATAAACGAGCCATTGTAGAAGCAGAAAAACAGTATTTTTCATATGTAGAGATTGAAACAGAAAAAAATAGTAACGTGATTTCGGTGGAATGGTACAGTAAAATAAGTAGTATATATATAACTGATAACAAAGTAAAACGGGGATGTACCATACAAGGTAGCATTAGAGGTGCGCAAAAGGAATTCAAATACATAGGTAATGTTAAAGAAAATTTTGCTCAAAGAATGGCCAATAGGGCTTTTGCAGATGGTAATAGAGTGGGCATTTCATTAGCTAAAATGGAAGTATAAAAATAACGCATCTGGGATAATAACCAGGTGCGTTATAATGTATATAAGTAGTTGAGCAAATTAATAAAATAATTTCCACTAGCATTTGCCAAACGTGGTGGTACGGCATTACCAACTTGAAGTGCTGTTTGTCCTTTGTTACCATGAAACACAAAGGTATCTGGAAAAGATTGGAAACGTGCGGCTTCTCGCACGGATATAGCTCGATCTTCTGTTGGATGTCCATATCTGCCTTTGCTATAACAAATACAACCACCTGTCATGGTTGGAGCAGGTTTTGTAACATCTATAATACCGTATACACCTGAATATCCAACATTGTTTCTTTGATGACATGGTAACTGTAGATGAGGGGGTAAACAGTTTCGACTACCACCATGAGTTCGAATATATTGTATACGTTGTATATTTATTTCAGCAAGTCCGTTTGTTTCGTGATTTGGATATCCAACGGGAGCAGGTTGACCAGCATTTATAGCCGGTAATGCGTTGTTTTGTAGCGCCTGTCCAGCTGTCACCCATGGTAAAAGATTAGGGTTTTGCTGTGGATCATTTGTATGAGTCTTTGATGGCAAACTAATTTTAAAATTTGGTTGATTCTGTATAAGTAATTGATAAACATCATTACGTATTCCGTGAAGAACAAGTCTTTTTCGTGTTTGGGGAACACCATAGTCTGCACAATTCAAAACATCATATAGTACATGATATGATGGCTCTAATTCAGCAAGTGCCTGAGCAAAAATTTGCTTTCCGCGTCCGTTTGCAAGACCAGGAACGTTCTCCATAAGTATAAACAATGGACGAGTCTCACGAATTAGTCGGGTATATTCAAAAATCAAGTTGTTTCTTGCATCATTTGTAACATCATCTTTTTGAAGCGAAGAGAAAGTCTGGCATGGTGGGCAACCAGCCAATAAGAAAAGTTCTCCAACTTGAAGATTGAGCTGTTCTAGTATTTCATGACCGGTAATGTTTCGGATATCATCCTGAAGAACATTGCCATTCAAATTGTTGGTGTAGGTTTGTGCCGCAATAGCATTTATTTCTACACCTAGTGGAACAGTGATATTACTTTGTTCAAGTCCCAAAGAGAGTCCACCGGCACCGCAGAATAAGTCAATTGCTATAGGATTAATATTATTAAATGCCATGATTTTCCCTCCTTCTTAAAATTGAACATACAATAATAATTATACAGCACAACGTATTGATAGTCAAATGCTATCGATATGATGACTTACAATGATGATTTTGCAATAATACAAAATCCACCAGATTCTGGTGTGAATCCCTGAAAAAACACCAACCATGTCCATAGACAAACATATATCTCCATCGTATAATGAATACACGATTTGCAAATTTCATACTTTGCCGAAGTGTACAATCACGACAGAAGGCAGTATGATATTTTTGCATAAATCAGAAAAAGGTCACAAACTGACACCTTTTTCGCAAAAATAGACCATGATAGTCCCTTGTGGACGACACTGGATTGGTTTATACTATATTCAGGCTTTAGACAAGCCAATAAGAAAATGAAAATTGACAACTGAATAGCAGTTACAGATTTGAGTAAAATTACGGATCATATACCCGCAGGATGAAAGTCACAGTTATCATATTAGTAGGCTGATGGATTGAGAGATGAAGGCTGAGAGGCTGGACGGAAGTCCGGGCAATGCGGGATCAGGTATGTTGCGTAAGGATAATAA
The DNA here is from genome assembly GCA_900317505.1 of uncultured Lachnospiraceae bacterium. GTDB lineage: Bacteria > Bacillota > Clostridia > Lachnospirales > Lachnospiraceae > UBA2882. The sequence continues at coordinate 79,604 of ONHB01000011.1, forward strand.
CCCATGAGGGGCGAGAAGTTCGTCCCGATCCCCGCAATGCAGGTAGGGGAGATAGTGCTTCTCCGGAATGGAGAAGGGCGTCGTGAACACAGATAGTGGCTCGTCTGTAATTCCCGGAGATGAGTACACCTTTACGTATACGGGGCGATGAGGGGTCAGAAAGACCGGCGTATACCTTCATAGGACGTTAAGAGAAGTCCAAAACAGAATAAGTGATAACCAGAATCGTTATCCATAGTTTATGCATTTTCAAATGAGCTATGGGTAGCGATTTTTTTAATGGAGGTAACGCAGATGGAAGAAAAAATAGATATTAAAGCAAAGACAATTAAGGTGGATACGGGTAAAGGAAATACCATAAAAGTAACCATGTCATACGGTGAACAATCAACTCTGGAAGAGTTGTTGATAGCATATCTGGGGCAGGAAATAGCAGGTGGAAGTGCAGCATAATAGTAGCTGCCTGATGATTTATAAGGGCTCGTGTTATGGTTGTGACTGGTAAAAATGCTGAAAATCATATTTTGTCAGAAAATGTGTGTATATTCCGACCGCGTAGAGCACTCTGCACGGAGGTTTAGAGCAGACCTTTCGCCTTTTCAGAGCAACCTTTCCGCTCTGTTGAGCACTCCGTTCCG
>ONHB01000005.1 GCA_900317505.1 uncultured Lachnospiraceae bacterium
TTAAAGTAAGGACCCTGCTTCTGAACAGTTTTATCAAAATAAAAATAATAATCCGGAAAAGCATCTAAAAGACCACAAAAAGCATCATACCAAACTTTATTATCAAATTCTGACGCATCAATATTAGCCTTATTTAAGGGATAACGATATACCATCGTCACGGTATCATTATATTGTTGCAAACAAATATTGATATCAGCAATAAAAGTATCATCAGGCACAAATGTATCTGTATCTTCATCATATCCAATATGATCCGCAAAATACTCTTCCATGGAATTATATCCCTTAGTATCCAAATAAGGTTTAACAATATCAACCGCAAACTTATCAGCAGTCTTTTCATCTAAGCCTAACAATTGATTCAAAAATGTAATTGATTTAAAGCGATACCAATCCACTTTATCTTCATAAGACATATTATTATGCCATTTACCACCACCACCATGTGAAGTATCACTAGCTAAACATGGGACAGATATTGCAAATGCAAGAACAAATGTTATAATAATAACAAAAACTCGTTTTAAAAAATGTTCCAAAATAACCACCTCTTCCCGAAAGGAGTAAAAAAATGCTACTAATATATCAGATATTTTACGGAGTCTTAACTTTTGGAGCTATAACAATAAAAATAGGACTGCCTATTCTTGCGTTTATAGCCTTAATATTACTAATTAAAAAACTTGCAAAGAAAGATTAAAAAAAGTGGATGTGATGCACCAAGCACCGCATCCACTTTTTATTGTTATTAAGTTGATCCTAAAAACCAACAGATTTACGAGCTTTCTTAAATACCTTGAAGCCCACCGCAGCCATAGCACCACCGATACACATACACAAAATCGGCTGATCTAAGCAAAAGTTAATTGTAGTACCAGCTAAAGTTAATGCATTTGTCACAGCTGTAGTGACAGAAGCAACACCGGAACCTTCTGCAATAGAAACAAGAGAATTAAGCAACATAAAAATCATCTCCTTTCTTTCTTAGTGTGATATATCAAGCATGCTTTTTGTTATCCTGATAACAGGAAATAACCTTTTTAATAATCAACCTGCAACTATAACATATTGATCATCAGGAACCGTAATTACAGTACCATTTATATACTCATAAGCATAACCATCAGCTTTAATAAAAATAGAGTTTTCTAATTCATGAAATTTTCCAAAGTCATTAATCCATTCATGAATATAATCATGATAAAAACGAGTTCCTACCTTTAAATCCTTATACTTAATCATTGAAACACCCTCAAAAATTCAAATCACTCTATTAAATCAACCTGGATGAGACGCACAATAAACAGCAATAGCATCCGCACCATAATCAAAAAGTTTTAATGCCTGCTCTTTGGTAAATCCATAATGTACCCATTATAAAAATCATCAGAAACACTTGAAAGAAATGGCACATTAATCTTAACCACATAATAAGGACGAACATCCATAAAAAAACACCTCACATAACTTTATTCTAGTCGTTCCGGCAGACCTGAGGGGATAGATTGTCCACCGGAACATATGCAAAAAGAAATTTTACTTCTTTGTTGCCGTAGACTTGGGTTCATCGTTGATAATGCCCTCAATATACGAATTAAAAGGAGTAGTTAATTGTTTAAAACCAACAAGCGTTGCTTTGTCCTGGAACCCGGGCTCATACTCAAGATCAAGATAATCACCAGGCGCAACACCAGCAAATGAAACCGAACTCTCAGGAGACCAAACAGATTTAACTTGAAGACCAACTGCACCAGCTTCAATCATACGATCAGAAAAAGGAGTAGCACAGTACACGTTATAATACTTCTTGCCTTCTTTCTCATAATTTGAGATACCTAGAACTTTTACTTTCATAAAATAACCTCTTTTCTTTCTTAAAAAATTCACTTCGTGCGTCATTCACTTTTTCCCTCTGAAAAGTGTAACTTTATTTTAAAAGTCTCAACAGATCAATTTTTATGAAAAATATGATTGACAATCTAGGAAAGATTTGCTATATTATTACTTGTCCGTGAGCAAACGGACAAGACATGCGCGAGTGGCTCAGTGGTGGAGCACCTCCTTGCCAAGGAGGGGGTCGCGGGTTCGATCCCCGTCTCGCGCTCTTTTTATTTCCGCAAACTCTTCATTTTAAAGAATTTGCGGATTTTTTATTTCTGTGAATTGACTTATATTCTTTACATGCTATAATAAAAACACAAAGGTGCTATCGATAGACGGTTGCCCTACATATAGTAATTAAAAATAATCGCTGGTTTGTTGGGCTCGGCGATTATTTTTTGTGGAAAATCTTATAACTAAGACCGATGATAGCGACAATGAGTATTCCAAATTGGAACAAAGCATCATATGTAACCATGGCATCACCCTCTTTCGTAAAGTCAGAGGGCCACATGCCCCCTGCTGAGGGCAACCGCCTACCGTGTCTGATAACATCTTTGCTTGTTATGTAGTATAGTGGTCGAAATATTATTTGACAATATGTAATATTTCACAAAAAAATAAATTTAAAAAATATATTTCCGGTCTGAAAACAGTTTTATCTAATAGGGCTGTTTTTTTGTTACTTGAAAACATTTGAAAATCTTTCTCAATATTATCCTTCCAACCTACTTGTATTGCAATTTTTATAGTGCTATAATTTCTTTCAGTGAATAAAAAATAAAATTATTCATTGAAAGAGTGTGAAAAAGAATTTCTATTCCGGATTGAATAAAAATTTTGTATGAAGATATGTTGAGCTACAAAAGCAGAATGGAAGGAGCAGACAGAGTTATGAAAATTTTATTGGAAGCAGTTATTTACAGTCTGATATATTCAGTATTTATGCTGATTTTATTTCAGAAGCAGGGAGCTAAGTACCAGCTCTACAATTATCCCCCGGCAATCAGAAAAAGAGCCATTGAAAAAGGGATTATCACACAGGAAGAGCTGAATCATAATGCAAAGAGCAATAAAACCATTGGTCTTATTGTAATGATCGTTCTGAGTATACTTATTACCTGTGTTATTAATAAGCAGTTTACATTTTTTGCAGGGTTTATACAGTCCTATATATTCTTTAATGCGTTTTCTCTGGTTGATTCATTGATCATTGATACGATCTGGTTCTGCCACTCAAAATGGTGGGTAATTCCAGGAACTGAGGATATGACTGATGCATATCATGATTATGCATTCCACTGGAAATGGTTTTTTATTGGACTGGTATCCTCAGCTGTTTTGTCAGCAATTACCGGAGGCATTATCGCCCTGATCGGTCTTGCGGTATAATTTTGTCGTTTCAAAATTATTCTGTTACGTGGTGATTGAGCCACTTGCCGGAACGGAAACGCAGGGTAAAGATGATAGCCCTAAGGCTCCAGTCGGCAAACATGCCAATCCATACGGCGATGGGACCAAAGCCCCAGACGCGGCATAAATAAACACATAAAACTACACGGCAAAGCCACATGGTGCAGCAGGATGTGATCATGGAAAACTTGACATCTCCGGCTGCCCGCATGCCGTATGCGGGAATGAAGGAAAGCACCCAGGAGATGGGTTTGGTTATTGTGATAAAGACGACCATCTGAAAGCAGAGCTTTGCGCTTTCCGCTTCCATGCTGCCCAGCATCGTGATCGGTTTGGTAAGTGCAAGGACCAGCAGGCAGCTTATGATGATGACGGCCTCTGAAACCCAGGAGAGCTTTTTGATATAATAAATGGCTTCATCCTTCCTTCCGGCGCCAAGACACTGGCCGACTACTGTCATCAGTCCGATTCCAATACCCATGGCAGCGACGCCGTTGAGCATTTCCAGAATATTGGTCATAGCCTGGGCTGCGATTGCGACGGTTCCAAGTGTAGAAACGGTTGACTGAATCGCCAGTTTACCAAATTGAAACATACTGTTTTCGACTCCGGAAGGGATGCCGATATACAGTATTTTTTTTATGGTTGAAAGGTCCGGCCGTATGGAAAGATAATTGCGGATGGAAATCGGATTTTTACGGCTGCGAAGTCCATATATAACCACAACAGCGCAGAAAATACGTGAAACAAGGGTCGAGATCGCGGCCCCGGCTACGCCCATATTGAGTACAAAGATCAGTAAAGCGTTACCCCCGATATTGAGAAAATTGGAAGTAACGGATATGATCATAGGGCGGCGGCTGTCATTCTGGGCGCGCATAATGGAGGCACCGGCATCATAGAGACCGATAAACGGGAAGGACAGCAGGGTAAACAGGAAATATACCTGTGAATTGGTCATAACGTCGGCCTCGACCTTGCCAAAAATCAGTCTGAGTAAAGGTGTGCGAAAGATCAGGCAGATCAATGTCAGTGCTGTTGATAGCAATGCCATGACATAAAGTACCTGCCTTGCTGCATGGTTGGCATCTTTTTCGTTTTGGCTTCCAAGGTAGTGGGAGCAGAGGATTGCTCCGCCGGCGGCGAGCGCTGAAAGCGCCTGAATGACGAGGACGTTGATGGAATCGACGAGGGATACCGCGGATATGGCGGCAGAACCAACGTTACTTACCATCATGGTATCTACAGTTCCCATCAGGCAGGTGAGAAGCTGTTCTACAATGATCGGGAATAAAAGTTTGCGTAGGTCGGTGTTGCTGTATATGTGATTTGAGCTATTAAGGTTCTTCATTGGTATTCTTCCTTGTTGGTTATAGATTATTGTTATAGATTAAATTAATATATTGATATCTTGGAATATCGGGGGAATTTCTACCCACTCCATCCTGCCGGGGGCATGCAACTGTGGTCTGCACTCTTTGGATTCCTGCGCCTAGCAAGAGTAAATGCCATCAGCTACTCTATTTCGCCGGTAAAGGCATGGAAAATAAAACGCGCCTTCGGCTTGAACGGGTTATTTTCCATGCCAGTCTTTCGTTTTTGATGGCATTAACTTTTGCACGGCTCGGAATAAGCGAGTGCAGACCACAGTTGCATGCCCCCCCGGCAGGATGGAGTGGGTAGAAATTTTTCAGAGATATTATAGCACTACTTTGGAAGAACGCAAATGAAAAGACGGATGGATGGAATGGAAAGCCAGGAATAATATCAGATAGAATTAGAAAGATTACAGATAAGTCTTTACAGATAAGATATTTTGTGAGAAATTGTAAAATGTCAGAACAAACGATATCAGACGTGCAGGTATCCGGACATATGAGGTAACAAAACGATGGAAGAAAACAACAAATACCGCCAGACATTGAAAAGAATTGAAAACGAGCATCCATTTTACAATAATACCGATCTGGCTTACGAATGTATTTTAGACCAGATCTTATCGGGAGACTTGAAGCCGGGCGACAAGCTTTTGCAGGAAAATCTGTCCAAAAATCTGGACATGAGCCGTACACCAATCCGGGATGCCCTGATCCGTTTAGAAAGGGAAAATTATCTGGAGAAAAACGGCACCGGATTTCAGGTATGTTCTTTTCAGATCCGGGATTATTTTGAATTGTGCGAGTATCGTCTGGTTATTGAGCCCAAGGCAGCCTTTTTTGCAGCCAGAAATATTACGGATGAGCAGATGGAACGGCTTAGTCGCAATATGGAGGAGCAGAGAAAGAACGCCGGTCGGGATCTTAGAAAGAGCATGGCACTTGATAACGAGTTTCACAATATTATTGCGGAGGCATCCGGCAATTCCTACATATTGGAAACGGTAAACAGTTATCAGAGCAGGAAGATATTCAATTATCAGTTTGCGCTGCAGGGGGAGACCTACAAATTTGTGAAAAACAAGCATGAGGCTATTTATGATGCCATCTGCAGAAGTGATGAGAAGGCAGCGGAAGAGGCAATGATCAGTCATTTGCGGTTTTATGCCAAGAATATCATGCAAAACGTATAAGCAATGTATGAAAAAGAAAACGTGACGGCGCAAAATGTTCTTTTTTTTACACGGAACGTAAAATATGGTAAAAAGATAGTGTTGATGATGCAAAGAGGTGTCAGATGAATTTCTGCACCTCTTTTTTTATTTACAAGTATAAAAACCAATTAATATAGAAAAAGGAATGATAAAAATGAAAGTTGGCATTTACAAAACAGTCAGAGGCGGCGTTGACAGATTTGCCCCGTTTATAACAGAAGATATGAACCTAGAGCTCATCGGCATCGATCAGATACCGACAGTGGAAACATTGGAAGAGTTGAAAAAGCAGGGCTGCGAGGCGATGATCTACAATTCAGATCACAAGGAAAGCGAAGAGTTTTTCAAGACCATTGCAGACGCCGGTGTAAAGTATGTGTGCTGTTCCTGCGCGGGCTATGATCATTTTGATCTGGACGCCATGAAAAAATATGGATTAAAGGGAGCCAATGTACCGGCTTATTCACCGAATGCCATTTCAGAGCATACAGTGATGCTTTTACTTGCTACACTTCGTCATTTCAAGACGCAGATCATTCATACCGAGCATCACATCTACCAGAAGGCAGGCTTGAAGGGCAGAGAGATCCGCAACATGGTGATCGGTATTGTCGGTGCCGGAAGGATCGGCTACACAACCATGAAATGCTTAAGCGGCTTTGGACCAAAAAAGATGCTGGCATATGATCCTTATCCCAATGACAAGGTCAAAGAGCTTGCAGAATATGTAAGTCTGGATGAGTTATATAAGGAATGCGACGTCATTATCTACCATGCGGTTTTAAATAAGGAAAACTACCATATGGTCAATGAAGATACCATTCAGAAAATGAAAGACGGCGTAGTGCTGATCAATACTTCGCGAGGCGGCATTTTTGATGCATCAGCCGTGTTGAAGGGTGTACAGAGTGGAAAGATCGGAGCCCTTGGTATTGATGTGGTAGAGGGAGAGGCGCTCCTTGATAAACAACCACAGTTTACAGAGTGTCCGGATCCGGTTTTGGAAGCACTCTTTTCACATGAAAACGTGGTATACACACCGCATGTTGCATTTTTTACCGATGAGGCAGAAAGGAATTTGTCACAGGGAACGATTGAAAATCTGGATTCCTATGAAAAAACAGGTTTCTGTGATAAAGAGCTTGTGAAATAGAAAAGAGGGATCTCATGTTTTCCAGTTTATTTGAGCTGATGGGGATGATGTTCCTGCTGATCCTAAGTGGATTTTTATTACGAAAAAAGAACATTATCACGGCAGCAGGCAAAAAGTGCCTGACGGATATTATCCTCTATGCGATTTTACCCTGCAACATCATAAAAGCCTTTTCCCAGGATATGGGCGACAACTTCTGGATGAAATTCATGCAGGTGCTTATCATAGCAGTTGTGGCACAGTTTTTAAGTCTCCTGATCGCAAGCTTCGGCTACCGGAAAATTGCAGACGGAGAAAGGCAGGTATATCAATACGGAACGGTTTGTTCCAATTCGGGATTTATGGGAAATCCGCTTGCAGAAGGCGTCTTTGGTGACATCGGACTTTTATATGCATCCGTTTTCCTGATCCCGCAGAGGATCGTCATGTGGACGGCCGGGGTATCGTATTTCCAGAAGGGCGACCACAAAGCCGATTTATACAAAAAGGTTTTACTCCATCCGTGCATGATCGCAACCTATATCGGAATGATCATCATGGTATTCCGGATACAGCTTCCGGTTGTTTTGGACAGCACGATAAGAAGCGTCAGCAACTGCTGTACAGCCATGACAATGATGTATATCGGAACCATTCTGGTGGATGTGGATGTAAAGACGTTACTCAACAAAAGACAGATTTATTTTGCAATACTTCGTCTGATCGTCATTCCGCTTGCTGTATTTGCAGTATGCAGGATATGCGGTATCAATCCTTTGGTTATGGGTGTGGCAGTGCTTTTATCAGCAACACCGGCCGGAAGTACAACATCACTTCTGGCAGCAAAGTATGGGGCGGATGAAGTCGCCGCAGCAAAATCGGTTGTATTTACCACGCTTTTATCGGTGATCACGATACCGATCTGGAGCACCATTTTATTATCATTTTTATAAAAGTTTTTTCGCAGCAAAGGGGCTGTAGCAGGTAAAGTCTGCTATGGTCTTTTTTTATACATTTTATCCATGAAAAATCATGAAAAGGAGAGGTTATTATGAAAGAAGAAGTGACAAAAAGAAAAACCCCCGGTATGCTGGCCGGAGGAATTGCATTGGCAATTATCGTTGCATCCATTGTTGTAAGTATTAAATTGCAGTTTGGCACACAGATGTCTGTATTTGTAGGTGCTGTTGTAGCTGTACTCGTGGCAATGGTTATGAAAACAAAGTAGAGTGAGATCCAGGAGGAAGCGCTGGCTGCCATCGCAAAATGTGGCGTGCCTCTTTTGATCCTGACACTTGTAGGTATTCTGGTTGGTATCTGGCTGATCGGCGGTACGCTTCCTACTTTGATCTATTACGGACTGTCCTTTATATCCCCCAGAGCCGTTGTGCCGCTCACGTTTATTTTATGCGCACTGACTTCCGTATTTACCGGAACTTCATATGGAAGTATTGCAACTATGGGACTTGCCATGTTTGGCATAGGCGTTAACCTTGGTATTCCCGGAACCCTGATGGCTGGTGCTGTTGTATCCGGTTCTTACTTCGGAGATAAAATGTCACCGATGTCCGATACAACCAACGTAGCACCGGCTATGTCAGGAACAGATCTGTATTCACACATTCATTCCATGCTGTATACAACTGTTCCGGCAACTCTGGTAGCATTAATCCTTTATGTTGTGCTTGGCTTACGTTATTCCGGTACGGCTTTTGACAGTTCTACCATTGAATTGATGAAGACTACACTTTCTGCAAATTATAACCTTCATATTATATGTCTGGTTCCCTTGGTATTGGTACTTGTGCTGGCTGCCTGCAAGGTTCCTTCTGTACTGGCAATGGGCATCTCCGCGGTTGTCAGCATTGTGATCGCAGCTCTGACACAGGGTGTGGCAGTCAAAGACATTATGACAGTAGCATTAAACGGATATACATCCGAAACAGGTGTTGATATGATCGATACCATTCTTTCAAGAGGTGGTATCAAATCCATGACAGGTATTATTTCCATCATTTTCTTCTCAGGCATTATGGCAGGAGCACTTAGAAGTGCCGGTATCCTGACTGTTTTTGAAGAATTGCTTTTAAAGATGGTAAAATCCGTAAGAAGTCTGATCGTAACCACTCTGGTATTTGGCTGGGGCATGGTTGCACTGACCGGAAACCAGATGCTTGGTATCATTATCCCCGGACAGACAATGGGCGAAGTTTTTGACAAAATGAATGTACACAGAAAAGTATTATCCAGATCTTTGGAAGATTCAGCTACCATCGGTTCTGCAATCATCCCGTGGTCCGCTGCAACAGCTTATATCACCGGCGTGCTTGGCGTAGGCATTGGATTTATTCCTTATGCGCTCTTATGCTACATCGTACCGATCTTCTCTATTATCTGCGCATTTACCGGAATTGGTATCTGGGATAAAGAGGGAAATGCTGTCTGGAAGAAAACAGAAGAAAGAGGGAAAGTAAAAAATGAAGTTTCGTTATCCTGAAAAAGTATTACAAAGTCAGAGCAGTCTGATCCGCGAGGTGGCTCAGAGAGGTAAAACAATTCACGGTTTTCTTTCTTTTGCAATGGGTAATCCGGCAAGAGAAAGCATCCCGGTGGGGCTGATCGAGGAATGTGTGACTGAGGTTTTTAAAGAAGATCCGATGGCAGTTTTGCAGTATGGTCCGATGGCAGGAGATGCCGAGCTCACAAAGTGGGTGACAGAACGTGTCATCAATGCAAAGGGAGCCAAAAGAGAAGATAACCATGCAATGGTGCTGACCGGCTCCGGCAAGGCTCTTGGTCTTTTGCCAAGAACACTTTGCGGGGAAGGTGATGAGGCCTTCTGTGACGCTTTTACATTCCCCAATTCTTTTCACAGCATGCGCAATGTCGGCGCCACTCCGATCGGTATTCCCATGGATGATGACGGCATGATCCCGGATGCTTTGGAAAAAGAGGCCAAAAGAGGAAAAGGAAAGTATATTTATCTCATTCCCAACTTCCAGAATCCGACTGGTATGACGATGCCTCTGCAGAGAAGAAAAGAGCTGTATGAGGTGGCTTCCCGTTATGATCTCGTAATTTATGAGGATGATCCTTATGGTGATATCCGTTTTTCCGGTAAAGAGATTCCTAGCATCAAAAGCATCGATACAGAGGACCGTGTCCTTTATGTGGGATCTTTTTCAAAAACACTTTCTGCCGGACTTCGTGTGGGCTTTTTGTACGGTCCCGATGATCTGGTAAATAAGATCAGCAAGGTAAAGAGCGCGGACGGACAGGATCCGATCTTTAACCAGAAAATCATATACCGCTGCTTACAGAAGATGGATTATGAAGAGCATCTGAAAAAGATCAGTGGAATTTACGGAAGAAAATGCGGACTGATGGCAGATACCTTAAAGGCAAACTGTCCGGACTGCTGCAAAATACTGGTGCCGGAGGGCGGTATGTTTATCTGGGTTGATCTGCCGGAAGATGCAGATATTGACAAGATAAGCGAAGAGACCATAGCCGGTGGCGTCGGTGTGGTAAAGAGTGAAGCCTTTGCCGTAGACAGCACCAATAAAGGCCATGGCTTCCGGTTGAATTTCTCAGCTTCTGAGGATGAAGACATTGTAAAAGGCTCCGAACGTTTTGGAAAGCTTTTACAAAAATATTTCTGATTTCTACCAATCCTTTCTAAATATATACTGACAGTGTCAGAAAAAAACAGGCTGTATCCTGACAGCCTGTTTTTTTAGTATTATCTTTTCCCGGCTAACTCCTCGTTGATGTAGTAGCTTGCCGTATAATCATCCATTTTATAGGTTTTTAATGTGTATTGTGCATCTTTTATATAGGTTGATTTTTCATCTTCTACAGGAGGAAGGATTGATAACAGAGGCAGGTTGCCGCCGTCTATCAGATCACCGATCACATAGGAAGTGTGGGTTTTCTTCATGCAGTCTGCAAAATCAGAAGCCCACGCTTCAACGTATTTTTCCACTCTGGGAGATTCTTCAAATAAATCGTATCCTTCCAAGAACATGCCGCTTTCACCGACTTTAAAGTCGACACCTGCTTCATCGGCCAGATCCTGATAGGGTTTCATATAGGTCTCGTAAACATCATCCATGGTCCAGGTCGTGCCGTTTTCATCAACAAAGCCGGGCCAGATCATCTGATCGGGATCGACATGGTTTTGCTCGCGAGGAGCAACAAAGCTTCTTGGTTCATAGCAGTGATAATCCAGATTGATTCCGGCCTTGGCGATCTTTTCCCAGTAAGCCATATTGGCATCGTCTGGCTTGTCACAGGTGGAGATCAGAACACATCTGTCAGGAGATACTTCCCATACAGAATTGGCAATGGAAATAAAAGCATCTGCCATTTCATCGGATGAAAGGCTGCTTATGCCATAAGAATGGGTCTCGGCAGAGTTTTCGCAGGAGAGCTCAAAGCTTAAATAATCATTGGGAACATTGGCATATCTTTTTGCAAATGCTGTGATCAGAGCTTCCTTCGCCTGATACTGCTGGGTGCTTGCAAGGCAGTCCGGTGTGTAGATGTTGTCTGAATACTGATAGCCGTAGCCTTTCAGGTCGTCGTCCATAAAGCCGTTAAAGCTGATTTCAATGTGGATACCGTATTTCAGACCCCAACCAATCGCACGGTCGATATCATCGATGATGTTCTGGTTGACTGTGGAGCGGTCATTGCCATAGTCGGGATAAGCGAGGCTGGTGCATCCGATACGCAGACTTAAGTAGTTAAAGCCAAGGTCTGAGAGGGCAGCAAATTCGCTTTCCTGATAGTTGGTCGAAGCTCCGAGTATGGTCAGTCCACCGTCCTTTCCGGGTTCGGAATATTTGTGGGAATATGCGCCCTTCCATTCGGAGGAATATCCTTTTTCTTTTGTCGAGGGAACCGGTGCTGCATCTTTGATGGCAGCATCATCGATCGGATTTACAGCTGCGATATCATCAATGGAAGCATAAACGGCATTCGGTTCAAAGCTGTCATAAAAACGTACCATCTGTAATGCAAGCTCGCCTCTTGTCAGTGTGTTGTTGATATACAGACAGTTGGTATCCGGATCATTCGGAAAGACATATTGTCCACTCAGTCTGGATGCCAGACCGATAGAATACATAACTGAGGTAATGCCATAGGATTGGTTTTCTTTGACAGCATCGTTGCCATGCCAGCCTTCCTCAGCGGAATAAAAAGAATAGGAACCGTCTTTCATTCTCAAAAACTCACACATGCCGAAATGATCGCAACCGATATCCCAGTCAGCGGGTGTCCAGCGGTTGCTTCCGCTATTGTCATTTATCATGGATTTGGGGATCCCGTCATCAGAAAGCAGACTGGCGGCATAATAGACTGCCATCATGCTGTCCGAGGTGCGGACCGCTTCCTTGGAACCGTTGGTGACGGATTTCCATTCATTTACTTTTTCAGCATCTGCCCCCCTGTTTTTCAAGGATTTTTTCAATGATGCCGCGCAGATCCTTGGTTGTTGCGGGAGCGTCCAGATTTTCCATGTATTTGGCATTGACAAGCCCGAGTGTCTGGATGCGCAGGATTTCGGGATCTACCGAAGCTTCGGTATCCGTGGTATCTGCAGCTTCTTCGGTATTGGCTGATAATTCCTGATCTGTGGCTGATTCGCCGGATTCGGATGAAGTGGTTTCTGAAACGGCCGGTTCGTTGTCCGTGCCTGTACCGGCACAGCCGGTCATGACAGACAGCATAAGCAGGCAGGTGGCCGTAAAGAGCCCTGCTTGTTTGAGCGTGTTGGATTTCATGAAATTTCCCCTTTCTGAAATGTAAAAATATTTGATTTGCGTTTCCCTTTAACACTTTTTTATTATAACAGATAATAGCCGGATACTCTAGAAATTATATTGCGCTAACTATTTTATGATATTTAATTCCGAATGGAAAAGCCGGTGGAGTATGGTTTGACATAGAAAGGTATGGTATACTTACCAAAAGACTTTACAATAAAGGGGTAGACACATGATAAAGTTATATATTGTCTGTCTGGTCGTATCACTGCTTTTGTATTTTATGCTGTATGTTACCGATGTAAAGCGTAGCATCAGCCAGAATATGATGGCACTGATCATGATTCTTTCCAATCTTGGATATTTGAGTTTTTCATTCGCACAAAATCTGTCAGAAGCGGTCCTTGCCAACAAGATCATCTATCTTGGCGGCTGTTTTATTCCGATGCTGTATTTTTTCACGATGTGTGAGATCTGTCATATTGATCTGCAGAAAAAGGTCAAGATCCCGATGATCCTGTTTCAGGTTTTTACCTATATATGTGTCTGTACGATCGGCTTCAATACCTGGTATTACAAATCCGTGGAATTCAGCTGTGTCAATGGCGCAAACCGTCTGATCAAAGAATACGGTCCGATGCACAGTCTGTATCTGATCTCACTTTACGGATACTTTGTGATCTCACTGGTCGCCAGCTGTCTGTCGATCGTCTGGAAAAAGCCGGTCAACAAAAAGGAAGTTTACCGCATCCTGATATATGGCGGAGTGGCAAGTGCCTGCTACATCGTGCAGAGGGCTTTACACCTGCCCAATGACATCATGCCGATATCCTATATTATTCTGGTCACCGGTATTCTGGTGCCTGTTTATCACTCCAATCTTTATATGGTGGATGAAAATAAGGACATTATCAGTGAACAGCTGCAGAAGGTGGGCTTTATTACGTTCAACCGCAGGCTCGAATATATGGGCTGCAGCGATTATGCATCCGATGTTTTTACAGAACTCAAAGACAACGAGGTCGGAAGACCGTTGAAAAATACGGGTCTGGAGCTTCATGTTATTTTGGAAAACCTGAAAAAATATGCCGGACAGGTTGAAAAAGACAGAATGTATGGACACCATCATACGAGGATCAACAGCATCAAAAAGAACCAGCGCTTTTATGATTTAGAGATCCATACCTTAAACAATTTTATCGGCTCCATTTCCGGCTTTGTCGTGGAATTCCGGGATGAAACGGAGCATCATAAGATCGTGGAGCTGACCTCACGGTACAATGAGGAGCTGTCCAAGGAGGTACGTGAAAAGACGCGCCGTATCCGTGATATTCAGGAAAAGACGATCTTAGGCATGGCGCAGATGGTTGAGTCAAGAGATCTCAGTACCGGAGGGCATATCAGGAGAACGAGTGATGTTGTGCGGATCTTTTCAGAAAAACTGCTGCAGTCTGATCTTGGATTTGATGAGGATTTTCTGAATCTGGTCATCCGAAGTGCGCCCATGCATGATCTTGGAAAAATAGGGGTAGATGATGCCATTTTGCGCAAGCAGGGCCGTTTTACCAAAGAAGAATATGAAGAGATGAAAAAGCATGCCGGGATCGGCGGGGAAATGGTACGCAACATTCTGACCGGAGTAGAGGAAAAGCAGTTTGTGGATGTTGCCCAGAATGTGGCGCATTACCATCATGAAAAGGTGGACGGAACCGGCTATCCCGATGGGAAAAAGGGAGATGAGATCCCGGTTGAAGCGCGTATCATGGCACTGGCGGATGTTTTTGATGCGCTGGTTTCCAAACGCTGCTACAAGAATGCCTTTTCTTATGACAAGGCTTTTTCCATTATAAAAGAGGATGCCGGCACGCATTTTGACAAGGCGCTGGCGGAGGTATTTTTAAGCTGCCGGAGTGAACTGGAGGATTATTACGACCATTGCTCTTAAGCAGGTAAATTATTTAAAATTTGGCAGTGGATTGAGAATGATTTTTCTTTTCTATTTATACAAAAACGATTATACTAATAGATATAGAAGGTAATGGTGTAAAGTAAATATTATTTTGGGGATAGGAGTGATACTATGAAACTTACATTTATTGGGGCAGATCATGAGGTTACGGGAAGTTGTCATTGTTTACAGGCCTGTGGAAAGACCATACTTGTTGACTATGGTATGGAGCAGGGCATTAATGTGTTTGAAAATGCGGAGCTTCCGGTCAGCCCGGCAGCTGTGGATTATGTGTTTCTGACACATGCCCACGTAGACCATTCCGGTCTGCTTCCGCTTTTATATACAAGAGGGTTCCGCGGACAGATCTTGATGACGGATGCGACTGCGGATCTGTGCAGTATCATGCTTCGTGACTGTGCACACATCCAGATGCAGGAGGCAGAGTGGAAAAACCGCAAGGCTAAAAGAAGTGCAACTTCAGATCTGATTGAGCCTTTATATACGATCGAGGATGCTGACAATGCATTAAAACAGATCGTTCCCTGTCATTATGACAGCATTGTCAATGTGTGTGACGGCATTAAGATCCGTTTTACGGATATCGGACATCTGCTTGGTTCTTCCAGTATTGAGGTCTGGATCAACGAAGCCGGAATTGAAAAGAAAATTGTATTTTCCGGTGATATCGGCAATACCAATCAGCCGCTGATCAAGGATCCCAGGAAAACAGCTGAGGCAGATTATGTTGTCATGGAGTCTACCTACGGTGACAGGCTGCATGCGGCAGAGAGACCGGATTATATCGCAGAGCTTACTTCTATTTTAAAGGAAACCTTTGACAAGGGCGGTAACGTTGTCATTCCTTCCTTTGCTGTAGGACGTACGCAGGAGCTTTTATACTTTTTAAGACAGATCAAAAATGACAGACTGGTAAAGGGACACGAGGATTTCCCTGTTTATGTGGATAGTCCGCTTGCTGTGGAGGCAACCGGAATTTTCCAGAAAAATACATACAGCTGTTTTGATGATGAGGCGATGGCACTGGTGAAAAAGGGAATCAATATCTTAAGCTTCCCCGGACTGCATCTGACGATCACCTCAGATGAATCAAAGGCTATCAACTTTGACGAGGAGCCAAAGGTTATTATATCCGCATCCGGTATGTGTGAGGCAGGACGTATCCGCCATCATTTAAAGCACAACCTCTGGAGACCGGAGTGTACCGTTTTATTTGTCGGCTATCAGGCTGTCGGTACATTGGGACGCGCGATCGTAGACGGCACGGATGAGGTAAAGCTTTTCGGTGAACCAATCAAGATCCGTGCAAGCATCCGTCAGCTTACCGGCTTATCCGGCCATGCAGACAAAAACGGACTGATCGACTGGATCAACGGCTTTGAAAAGAAACCGGACCGTGTATTTATCGTACACGGCGAGGACAGTGTGTGTGAATCCTTCAAGGAGTGCCTGATCCATGAATATGGCTACAATGCCTATGCGCCTTATTCCGGCACGAGATTCAACCTTGCCAACAACGAGCTTGAATACATTGCAACACCGATCCGTCTGGAAAAGAAGAAGCTTGGAAAAGCTGTATCCGACGTCTTTGCAAGACTGGTTGCAGCCGGACAGAGACTGCTTGTGGTTATCCAGCACAATGAAGGTGGAGCCAACAAGGATCTTGCCAAATTTGCCGATCAGATCAATTCACTTTGTGATAAGTGGGATCGTTAATCGAGAAAAAGGAGAAAAATTGTGAGTTACGCAGATCAGATTTTTAAAGAAATGTGCCGGGATATTTTAGACAACGGCACCAGTACAGAAGGAGAAAAGGTAAGACCACACTGGGAAGACGGTACAAAGGCATATACGATCAAAAAGTTTGGCGTTGTCAACCGGTATGATCTGAGAAAGGAATTTCCGGCTATTACGATCCGCAAAACCGCATTAAAATCCGCAATGGATGAGATCTTATGGATCTACCAGAAAAAATCCAACAATGTCCATGACTTAAAATCACATATCTGGGACAGCTGGGCGGATGAAACGGGTTCGATCGGAACAGCCTACGGCTATGTGGTCGGAGAAGAATTTATGTACAAGGGTGAAAAGATCGACCAGATGGATTATGTCTTACGTCAGTTAAAGGAAAATCCCTACAGCCGCCGTATCCTGACCAATCTGTACCAGTATCATGATCTGGCCGGCGGACATCTGGATCCGTGCTGTTATTCAGCCACTTACAATGTGACAAAAGAAGGCGATAAGCTGGTGCTCAATATGGTGCTCAACCAAAGGAGCCAGGACGTACTGACCGCCAACAACTGGAACGTGGCGCAGTATGCCATCTTATTGATGATGGTAGCACAGGTCAATCACATGGTACCGGGTGAGCTCATCCATGTTATTGCGGATGCGCATATTTATGACCGTCATGTGGAGCTTGTCCGTGAGCTTTTGGACAGACCCGAGCATCCGGCTCCCAAGGTAAGCCTCAATCCGGAGATTACAGATTTTTATGCTTTTACAACCGATGATCTGATCGTGGAGGATTATGTGACAGAGCCGCAGATCAAAAATATCCCGGTTGCCATCTGATCGGGGATATATAGCGATCAATTATCCGGGATAACAGAAAGGACAAATCAGACATGAATTTAATTGTTGCAGTAGATAATAACTGGGCGATCGGCAACAAAAACAAGCTGCTCATCAGCATCCCCGCCGATATGAAAAATTTCCGCACTCTCACCACAGGCAATGTCATTGTCATGGGCAGAAAGACACTGGAAAGCTTTCCGCAGGGACAGCCGCTTGGCAACCGCGTCAACATCGTTCTGACACAAAACAAAGATTATCAGGTAAATGGAGCGACTATTGTTCATTCGCTGGAAGAGCTTCAAAAGGAGTTAGCAGGCTACAACGATCAGGAGATTTATGTGATCGGTGGAGAGAGCATCTACAGACAGCTGCTTCCTTTGTGCGACAAGGCGATCGTGACAAAAATTGATGAGGCATATGAGGCAGATACTTATTTCCCCGATCTGGATGAGATGGATGACTGGGAGATTGCCGATGTGTCAGACGAGCAGACCTATTTTGATGTATGTTATCATTTTGTTACCTATCATAGGAAAAAAGCTTAGTTTTAGTTTGTTTTTTAATATTATTGACAATATCGGGCAAAAGTCTGATAATATAAAATGATTTAAGACAACATATGCATAAGTAAAAAGTGCATGGAGGAAAGGAAGTAAAGACATGGAAAAGAAAAACATTGACTGGTCTAATATCGGATTCGGATACATCCAGACAGACAAGAGATTTGTATCCAACTACAAAAACGGAGCATGGGATGAAGGAACATTAACTTCAGATGCTAATGTCGTGATCAGTGAATGTGCCGGTGTTTTACAGTATGCACAGACATGTTTCGAAGGTTTAAAGGCATATACAACAGAAGATGGAAAGATCGTATGTTTCCGTCCTGACTTAAATGCAGCCCGTATGAAAGATTCATGTGAAAGACTGATCATGCCGGTATTCCCCGAAGATAGATTTGTACAGGCAGTTGTTGATGTAGTAAAAGCAAATGCAGGATATGTACCTCCGTATGGTTCAGGTGCTACTTTATATATCCGTCCTTATATGTTTGGTTCCAACCCCGTTATCGGTGTTAAGCCTGCAGACGAATATCAGTTCCGTATGTTTACCACACCGGTTGGCCCTTACTTCAAGGGTGGCGCAAAGCCGATTACTATCCGTGTATGTGATTATGACCGTGCAGCACCGCATGGAACAGGTCATATCAAAGCCGGATTAAACTACGCTATGAGCTTATATGCGATCACAGATGCTCACAAACAGGGCTATGATGAAAATATGTATCTGGATGCAGCTACACGTACCAAGGTAGAGGAAACAGGTGGAGCTAACTTCATCTTTATCACCAAAGATGGCAAATTTGTTACACCGAAGTCCAATTCTATTTTACCTTCTATCACCCGTCGTTCTCTGGAAGTTGTTGCCAAAGATTACCTCGGACTGGAAGTAGAAGAAAGAGAAGTTTACTTCGATGAAGTAAAAGACTTCGCAGAATGTGGTCTGTGCGGTACAGCAGCAGTTATCTCACCGGTTGGCAAGATCGTAGATCACGGCAAAGAGATCTGCTTCCCGAGCGGAATGGAAGAGATGGGACCGGTTACCAAGAAGTTGTATGATACACTGACAGGTATCCAGATGGGACGCATCGAAGCACCCGAAGGATGGATCAAAGTCATCGAGTAATTTCATAAAACAATTCGCAAATTCAAAACCTCTGCATATATTAGTACAAAAATGCAGAGGTTTTTTTATGCCAGAAAATATAAATTCGGAAATTGGCCGTCTGCTTGTCAGCGTCACGAGTTCTGTCGGTTATATACCGATTAAAAATGCAACTGTAAAAATATATGCAGAACGTCAGACCGATGGAGAGAGACTCTTATTGCAGGATCTGACGACCAATGAAAGTGGTCAGACGGAGCGTGTTGTGCTTCCGACGCCGCCCAAAAGTCTCAGTCAGGAGCCGTCCGAGGTGCGGCCCTATGCAGAATATGATGTGGAAATTTCGGCGGAGGGCTATGAACCGGTAAGCATTACCGGAAGTGAAGTCATGGCAGACGAACTGTCTTTCCAGAATGTGGAGATGAATCCGTTGGAGGAGCCGGATCTGGTTGAAAGCAATATTTTTATTCCGGATCATACCTTATACGGAGAGTACGAGGCTAAAATTCCGGAGGACGAGATCAAGGAAGTCAATGAAAGCGGAGAAATTGTCTTAAGCCGCGTAGTCATACCGGAATATGTTGTTGTGCACGATGGACGACCGGATGACAGGACTGCCAAAAATTATTACGTCAAATACAAGGATTATATCAAGAATGTAGCAAGCAGTGAGATTTACTCCACATGGCCGGAGGCCGCGATTTATGCCAATGTCCTGTGTATCATGTCCTTTACTTTAAACCGCGTGTACACAGAGTATTACCGTGGAAGGGGATATGATTTTACGATCACCAGCAGTACGGCGTTTGACCAGAAATGGATCTATGGAAGAAACATCTATGAGAACATATCCTATATCGTGGATTCCATCTTCAACAATTATCTGTCAAGACCTGGTGTTGTGCAGCCGATCTTTACCTCTTACTGCGATGGCAGAAATGTGACCTGCAAGGGGCTTAGCCAGTGGGGCTCCAAGTATCTGGCCGATCAGGGCTATTCGGCGATCGAGATCATCCGCTATTATTACGGCAACAATATGTTTATCAATTCCACCAGTTATATTTCGGGAGTTCCGTCATCCTATCCGGGATACGATCTGACGGTTGGATCAAGAGGTGCCAAGGTGCTGCAGATGCAGCAGCAGTTAAACCGGATCGCGCAAAACTATCCGGCGATCCCAAAGATCGCAGCCGACGGAATCTTTGGTGCGGATACAAAAAGAGCAGTAGAAGTATTCCAGGGAATCTTTCTACTGCCTCAAAGTGGAGTGGTTGATTACCCCACGTGGTATCAAATCTCAAATATTTATGTCGGCGTGACACGGATTTCGGAGCCGGGTTAAATGGTATTGGGGCTGTTATGCCTTCAATGCTTCTTTGATCGCTTTCATCAGTCTTTCGTTGTCCTTGTGGGACATAAAGCAGATGCGGATGAAGCGGTCACCGAGAGGGGCAAAGGAGGTACAGCTTCTGATCATCATACCCTGACGGATCAGGATATCAAAAAGCTCATCTGAGGTAAGGCTTCCTTTGGGAAGCTTTGCCAATATGATGTTGCCGTTGACCGGGAATGTCTTCATGCCATCAATCTTTGAAAGCGTCGCTTCTATATAATTCTTTTCCTGTTCCATGGTATCTCTTACCAGATGGATATATTCCTCATCCGTAAACATGATGCTTCCGACGGTTTCCGCAACAGAGTTGATATTCCACGGATCCTGTACAGAGGAAGCAGAGGCTAACAGTGCCGGATTGCAGGTCAGCGCATAGCCTAAGCGCAGTCCCGGTGTTGCAAAAAATTTGGACGTGCCGCGCAGGACGATCAAATGATCAAAGTGATTGGTCAGGGCTGCTGCGGAGATATCATCTGACTGGATAGAAAATTCCACATAGGTTTCATCGATCATGAGGAAGGTGCCGGACTTTTGGTAAGCATCGGCTAACTTTGTGAGCTCCTCTTTGTGCAGGGCGCCGGAGGTTGGATTGTTGGGATTGCATAAAATAACAAGATCTGTATGCTCCGGTGTATTTTTTATAATATCGTCGGCTGTGAGGACAAAATCTTTGTCCTCTGTTGCATTGATCTGGGCAATCTCACAGGACAGTCTGTTGAGATCCTTTTCATATTCGGAATAAGTGGGCCCGATGATGACTGCTTTTTTTGGCTTTATCATGGATAAAAATAAGGTCAGAAGCTCTGTGACACCGTTTCCCAGAATGATATTTTCGGGATTGGCATTGGTGTATTGGGAGATAGCTTCCTTTAATGCCTTGTATGACGGATCGGGATAGCGGGAGATCACGCTCAGATCAGCTGCCAGAGCTGCCGCCGCTTTCTTGGAAAAGCCAAGCGGATTGACATTGGCAGCAAAGTTGATGATAGTTTCTTTTTTAATGCCGTAGACGGCTTCTATTTTTTCAAGATCGCTTCCGTGGAAAGCGGTTGTCTGCTTTTTCATGGTATCACCTGTGTCCTTGTTGGAATTAAAATTGTGTTATGGTATAATCAATGATATATCAAACATCTAAAAAAAACAATCAAAAGCAGGTTCAGACGTGGATTTATCAGATCAGATTTCTACAATTACATATGGTAATGGAATTTTGGACTTTGATGTGGACAAGGTTATCATCAGGACGGAAGCGGATATGGTTTATCAGGGAAGCTTCCAGATCCGGGTTCATACACAGACGCAGGTGCATGGATATATCTGTGCATCGGATATCCGTCTGCAGATTTCCCATGACATGTTTGACGGGAAGAGTCTGACGGTTCCGTTTTTGTATGATACGACTGGAATGTGTGAGCAGGATACCATATCGGGAGAAATTCATGTCATTACCAATGTAGGTGAGTTTGGCCTGCCTTACGAGGTTATCATAGAAGACCGTGTTTTAAAGGGAGAGCTGGGAGAGATCCGGAATCTGTTCCATTTTGCCAATCTGGCAAGGGTAAACTGGGAGCAGGCAATAGAAGTCTTTGCCAACCCTCTTTTTGAACGTGTGCTGGTAGGAAGCGGCAGACAGTATATCGAGGATTACCGGATCTTATTAAAATATGGTATGGAAACAGGAAAGATGGATCTGGCGCTCGATCGTTTCCTGATCAATATTCACAAAAAGCACGCTGTCAGTCTGGAATGTGAGACTAAGGAATATGCTTTTCCAAAGGAAGAAATGCCACAGATATTAAAGCTTGAGATCATCCGCAACGGATGGGGCTATATCGATGCAAGGCTCCAGTCCGATTCCAGGATCTGTGACCTTGACCGTCAGCTTACAAAAGAGGATTTTACAAATGACCGGTGTGAGCTTGACATTACTTTGGATGAGGCTTATCTTCACGCGGGTAAAAATATCTGCCGGATTAAAGAGGCAGAATCGGGTGATGTTCTCTGTACCATAGAGATTGAAGTATCCAAGGAACGCTCCAAGGAATATGAGGACAAGCTGCAAAAGGATCTGTTACGGACAGGCATCATGCGTCTGTATCTGGATTACCGTACCGGCCGCCGACCGATTCGCGAATGTTTCAGGATGGCAGAAAAGCTGCTTGGACGCTTCCGTGGGATGGACAAACTGCTTCCGGCGCTGTATGAAGCGCATCTGAAGCTTTTACGCAATAAAAACAACGAGGCCATATGGCTTTTGAAAAATGCCAAACGTATGATAAAACAACAGGATATACCGTCAGATCTGTATGGATATTTCCTGTATCTGATCGCGATGTCCGGGGATGATGACAGAGATCAGGCTGCAGATATGCTGGAAGAGCGGTCAAAAGAGGACGAGCAGAGCTTTTCTCTGTTCTGGGCATGCATGCACAAGGACAATCTCCAGTATGACAATCCGGCAGCTGTTTACAGACGCCTGCGAGGCTTTTTTGAAAACGGATGCACCAGTCCGGTTCTGTATCTGGAGGCGGCACTGATCATTTTAGACAATGAGCTGGTCTTATCTGCGATCACGGATTTTGAGGTGCAGGTGCTTTTATTTATGGACCGGTATGCGCTCTTGTCGGAGCTTGTATGTGAACAGATATACAAGCTGCCTCTGACAGTCAAAAAGGTTTGCCCACCGTTTTTATCCCTGTGTATCCAGCATCCGGGCAAGGATGAACAGGCAACAGACAGGATGATCTGCCGTTTATATATGAAGCTTGATCATACAGGTGCCGATTCTGCGGGTTGGCTCAAAAAGGGTATTCTGGCAGACTGTCGGATCAACGGGCTGTATGAAGCATATATCCGGGCACTTGGTTTTGATACAAAGGAGACACTGCCGGATGCGGTGGTACGCTTCTTTGCCTACGATACTTCTTTGGAGGACAGCTATTTAGCCTACGTTTATGAAAAGGTACTCAAGCAGCAGGAAGAGATCGGGGCCGAATATGTGAACCGGATCCACGATTTTGTGTTGAGACAGCTTGCAAATGGCAGGATCAGCCGGGAGCTTGCATACTTGTACCGCAATACCCTGACGATAGAGGATATGAATGAAGACTTGCAAAAACAGTTGCAAAAGCTTGTTTTTGCTCATGAATTGACAGCCCACTTGCAAAATCAGTTCAAAAGCTGCATTATCCGACAAAAGGGATTAAAGGAGCAGACACGCTATACGATTAAAAACGGGCGGGCGGTTGTCTATCTTTATACCGATGATTATACAGTCTTATTTGAGGACCGGAATGGCATGATCGTATCCGGTGAAGGCGGATACCGGATCAGTCCTCTTATGGAATACCGCAAGATGAAGGAGCTGCTCAGGGGTTGTAGCAATATCAGTGTCGGCGAACAGCTTTATTTATATGAAAAGAAGCCTTTACATGCGACTGATACGCTGGATGAAATGAATGAGCGTTACAAAAAATATCTTTGGCTTTTACACAAGGAAGATATTGATCCCGAGTTTAAAAAAGAAATGGCAGCAGGCTTTATGCGTGCCCTCGAAAGATGGGATATGCATGATGAGTGCGAAAGAATGCTTGCAGATATGGATGTCCTTGACTTTGCACCGGGAGACCGGCCGGAATTTATCGCTTCACTTGCGGAGATCGGACAGTATGAAAAGGCTTATCAGATCGTCTGTATGTATGGAATGGATAAGATCCCGCAAAAGACACTGTTGGGAATTGCCCAATATGCACTTTCCCAAGCGGACGGATATGATGAAAAGCTTATGTGCGTTGTTTACCATACATTTGTCTGCGGTAAATATACCGATGATATCTTACAATATCTGGACTGGCATTTTATAGGGACTCTTGAACAGATGACAGAAATATATCACGCTATCCGTTCCATGGACCTTTCAGCCGGAAATATAGCGCAGAGGCTTTTAAAACAGGAAATCTTTGTTTCCTCCTACAACAGTGAAACGGTTGAACTGTTTTTGTACTGCTGTGAGCATGATGCGCCCAATGATCTGCGCTTATCCTATCTGGATGTGCGCGCAAGAGATTATCTGATCAAAGATACCGATATGGAAGAAAGTCTGTGGGAAGAGCTCATGCACCTTATCAAAGAAGGCTGTGCAATCTCACCGGTTCTTTCCATGACATTTTTGAAATACCACAGTAAAGATGCGACAAGCCTTGAAAAAGAGGTGCGGGATGTCTGCGTGGAGCTTTTGCAGGAGTTTCTGGAGCAGGATGTATTCGTATCGTTTTTCCTTTCCTATACCGGTATTTATCCGGTGCTTGAATTGTATACAGAGCATACATATATTGAGTATTATACCGATGAGCATGAGACGCTGATGTTACACTTTGTAGACGGACAGGACGAAGGGGACGATAACGATTACCGGATGGAGGAAATGCTGGAGGTCTTTCCGGGTATCTACCAGAAGAGACTGCGGCTGTTCTGGGGTGACAGTATTCCGTACTATATCACAAAGGTCGTTGACGGTCAGGAGCAGTTCTGTCAAAACGGCCAGCTGGAGATGATCGATCACTCCGTGGCATCCAAACGGGGCAGATACCATGATGTCAATGAAATTGCGATGACACAGGCACTTGGCAATTATGAGCTTGCAGGCCGTCTGGCCAAAGAATATGAAATGAAAAAATATCTGGTTGAACATATATTAAAGATACAATAGGAAGATGCAGAAAATGGAAAATGAGACACAGGAAATTTTAAAAAATTATATTGTGGGACTGGATCTGGGAAGGACCTATGCCCAGATCAGTTATGTGTCTTTTGAGGGCGACGAAGGTGATGTATACAACATCCCTGTATGTCTGTGCAAAAGAACAGGAGCCAATCAATGGTTTCACGGAGAGGAGGCAAAGAAAGCCGCTGCTAACTTTCAGGGAACGCTGGTAGATGATCTGTTATCCCTTGCGCTCAAGGGGGAACCGGTGCAGATCGAGCATGCGAGTGCCGATCCGGTGGAGCTTCTTTCTCTTTTTATCCGCAACTGTCTGGCCGGACTTGGACTTTACAATCATCAGGTCGCGGTCAAGGCACTGGTTATTTCGGTAGATACCCTGTCCGAACGGATGTTAGAGATGTTAAACCACATCAAAAAAAGTGTGCTCCACGATTTTGAGCATGTATTTTTTGAACCCAAGATGGAATGTCTGTTTTCCTATACGATACATCAGCCCAAGGAGCTTCGCTGTTATGAGCTCGGAGTCATCGATCTGGCGGATGGTTATCTGAAATTTTACCATATCCGCATGAACAATAAGACCAAGCCGATCGTGACAACGATCGATGAGCATGAAGATCCGACCTTCTGCATTCCGGAGGATTTTCATTCCATTGTGGAAAAGGATGAGTATCTTCATATGATGGATGAAAAGCTTGCCGGCATTATGGAAGAATTTTTAAATAACCGTCTGGTCACGGTATTTTATCTGGCAGGCAAAATTTTTGAAAAAGAATGGTGTCCGCAGACGTTAAAGCTGATCTGCCACAACAGGCGTGTGTTTGGCGGAAGCAACCTGTACAGCAAGGGTGCCTGCCTGCTTGGAATGGAGAGGCTTTCTCCCGGAAAGGAAGCGCAGGAATATCTGTACCTTAGCAAGGATAAGCTTTCGGCAGATATCGGGGTAGCCGTCATGCAGGGCGGCAAAACCGTCGTGCACAATCTGTTAAACGGCGGTGAAAAATGGTTTGAGGTAAAAAAAGAATTTGAATTTATGCCGGGAGAGGATGGAAAGATGCCCATTGTGATCACGCCTCTTGCGGATAAAAGACAGCGGATCGTACCGGTGATCCTGCCTACGATTGTAAACAGGGATATCAAGAGCCTCAAATTCCGCTGCCTGCTTCGGATGAAATCGGCCAATGAGCTGGTTGTCGAGGTGGAGGATGCAGGGCTTGGTGAGTTTTTTGCACCCACCAATAAACGGTATCAGGAGATCATTTCACTTGTATAAGGGAGTATCTATATGAGTTATGTCCTTCTTTGTAAAGGAAACAAGGCATTAAAACCATATTATATTGCAGATATACGCAAGAAGATATATACACTGGAGGAGCTGTGTTATTATCTGTATCACAACACGGTTTTGTGTTCAGAGGAGCTTGTCAGGTTTCAGCTTGCACACTGGATCGGACACCAGCTTGGATTTCAGGATCTTTCGGAAAGTCTTTTGCGCATTTTGGAAAAGGAAAAAAGACCGGAAAAGATCGCATCCCAGATCTTTGCATATGCGGATTATCTGACAAAGCAGGAACGTGAGGCTGTCTGCAAAAAAATACGCAGAAACTCTGAGCTTTCATGGAATGAGCGCAAAAAAATGCGGGCCGATTATTATGTACTGGAGAAGCATTATCAGGATGCGATCCGGGAATATGAGGATATCCTTTTGCAGAAGGAATACAATACGGCAAAGGAAAAGCATCATATTATCTATGACATCGGCTGCTGCTATGCGCATATGTTTTATTTTGATCTGGCTTATGACTGTTTTATCCGGGCCTATGATATGGAGCTCTCCCCAAAAGAAGATCTGCGGGCTGCACTGTTTTGTAAAAGGATGCTTTTATCCGACAGGGAATATGAGGATTTCCTTGCAGATCATGAGGAATTTAAAGAGACTGACAGAGAGCTTTCGGAGCAGATCCGGGGGATCCGGCATGAATATGACAACGAAGCAGAGACAAAGGAACTGGTATCCAGGGAGACCTTGGGCAACAAGGAAGAGTGGGTACAGTATATTTCGGGTAAATTAGCAGAATACAAGCTTGAAAGTTGAGGTCATTATGGGTTTATTTTCTAAATTATTTTGTAAAAAAAGGGAATACGAACCGTTGGAGGAAATACCGGTTGATCTGGAGCTTCAGGACGGAGAAAGCTTCAATCTGGATGATGCAGAGCAGAGATTTTCTTATGTGAAAAGCTGTCTGGAGCAGATCGGCGAGGCTTCCGGTGAGATCGAGCGGCTGAAAAGTGAATATCAGATGGTCAATTCCTACCTGCACGACATGGAAGAGATCGAGGCGCTGCCTGAGGTGGAAAAAAAGCAGGTTGAGGAGCATGCACAGGCGATTTTTCTTTTAAATGGCAACAAGGAAAAGGCAAAGGAACGCACCGTCCACATGAGCGAAAGCGACTATCGCAAGATCGAACGGCTGGAGAATGAAGTTGAGGACGGTATTAAAAAGATCGCCGAGGCGGAGGATTACCAGAATAAGATCCGCAAGGACATGCAGAGGCTGGAAGGCGAAAAGCATGCATGCCTGTACCGGATGGAGGAAGCAAAGGCCGGTCAGATGAATATGCGTGGAATTACCATTATCAGCCTGATCGCGGCAGCAGCCTGTGTGTTGATACTGCTGATCTTACAGTTTATGCTGGAAATGGATACGCAGATCGGATATATGATCCTGACGATCGGAATCGCGGTTTTACTGACGGTCTTTTTTGTGAAATTTAATGAGGCAAAGCAGGAGTTAGCCGTGGCTTCCAAAAGCTGCAATAAGGTCATTGCCCTGCAGAATAAGGTCAAGATCCGCTATGTCAACAATACCAGTCTGTTGGATTACTACTATATTAAATATGGAGTCAGCAGCGCAGACAGATTACAGGAGCTGTGGGACAAGTACCAGGTGGAAAAGGAAGAGCGAAAGAGGATGAGTGAGACCGAGGCTGATCTGGATTTCCACAGTGAACAGCTTGTCAGACAGTTAAAGCACTATCCTTTGTTTGATCCGTTTATCTGGGTGCACCAGACAGAGGCTTTGTTAAATCCCAAGGAAATGGTTGAGATCAGACACAATTTGATCCTTCGGAGACAAAATCTCAGAAAACAGATGGAATACAATAATGAAACGGCAGAAAAGGTCAAGGCAGATATTATGAATGTGGTTTCCAAGTATCCGAGAGATGCGGAGAAGATCCTAAAGATGGTTTCCGACTACGAGGAAAAATATCCGATGCGATAAAAATGCTGCCAATAGAAAAAAGTATGGCGTATATCACTGCATGATCTGTAGAGGATTGACAACGGACACTTTAGCATGATAATATGTCAAAGTGATAAAAACATAACCGGATGGATATGATACCGGACACGAGGAGGAAACATTATGAAAAAGACATTAGCAATGTTGTTATGCGGTGCCATGACAATGGCTCTGCTTGTTGGATGCGGTAAAACAGCTGATGATGCATCCGCTACCACATCAGATGCAGACGCAGCTGCAACAACAACAGAAAGAACAACTTTTGTTGTAGGTTTTGATGCAGAATATCCGCCGTATGGATATATGGATGACAACGGCGAGTATACAGGCTTTGACTTAGAGCTTGCCCAGGCCGTATGCGATATGGAAGGCTGGGAGCTTACAAAGACCCCGATCGACTGGGATTCCAAGGATATGGAATTAAATTCAGGATCTATCGACTGTATCTGGAACGGTTTTACCATGAACGGACGTGAGGACGCTTATACATGGTCAGATCCTTATTGTGACAACAGTCAGGTAATCGTTGTAGCAAAAGACAGCGGTATCAACACACTGGAAGATCTTGCAGGCAAGACAGTCGGTGTACAGGCTGCAAGTGCTGCACTCGATGTTTTATCAGATGAAGAGCAGCAGAAAGCACTGGCAGATACCTTTGGTACATTACAGCAGTTCTCCGATTACAACTCAGCATTTTCTGAGCTGTTAGCAGGAAGTCTGGATGCAATCGCAATCGATATCGGTGTTGCCAACTACCAGATCGAATCAAGAGGCGATGGCTATGTTATCTTACCCGAGACACTCAACTCAGAGCAGTACGGTGTAGGCTTCAAGCTTGGAAATGAAGAATTAAGAGATATTGTAAACGCTGATTTAAAGAAATTGGCTGAGGACGGCACAGTTGCTGAACTGGCTGAAAAATACGGCATTTCCGATTTGATTTGCTTAAAATAGTCTGATTGATAAAGCTGTCAAAAATGAGTATCACTTTTTGGCAGCTTTTTTTTTGTATATTATCCGTATATCTGTTAAAATGGGAGTAGATGATACGGTCTTGAGATTAAAATTAGAAAGTACAGAGTGAAATTATGGATTTTGGAACAATACTTCAACAATTAGGATCAGGAATGATAAAGACGGTCGGAATTTTCTTCTGGACCCTGATCTTGTCATTGCCCTTGGGTCTTTTGATTGCCTTTGGAAGGATGTCAAAAAATAAAATCGTGTCTACGGTTTTTAAATTTTATATTTCGGTCATGAGAGGTACGCCTCTTATGCTGCAGCTATTGGTTGTCTATTTCGGACCATACTATTTGTTTGGAGCAAAGTTATCCCAGGGATACCGGTTTATTGCGATCATCATCGGATTTGTATTAAACTATGCAGCTTACTATGCAGAGATTTACCGTTCGGGAATCGAATCCATGCCTGTGGGACAGTATGAGGCAGCCACACAGCTTGGCTATTCCAAGGCACAGACCTTTTTCAAGATCATTCTGCCTCAGGTGATCAAGCGTATTTTACCTGCCATCACCAATGAGGTAATTACCCTGGTCAAGGATACCTCACTGGCATTTTCGCTGGCATACATGGAAATGTTTACGATTGCCAAACAGATCGCGGCAGCGCAGACGACCATGATGCCTTTTGTGGTAGCGGCAGTTTTCTATTATCTGTTCAATCTGCTGGTTGCTTTTACAATGGAGCAGATTGAAAAGAAAATGAGCTATTACCGATAGACAGGTAAAGAATGGGAGAACGGATATGAACATACTCGAAATCAATCATATGAAAAAAAGCTTTGACGGGCTTGAGGTATTAAAGGATATTTCACTTTCTGTAAAAGAGGGAGAGGTCGTATCCATTATCGGACCGTCCGGCTCAGGTAAATCGACGATATTAAGATGTGCCACCATGCTTGAAAAAATGGATGGCGGCGATCTTATTTATATGGGTGAGCATGCTGCAACCGATGTTGATGGACGAAGCACCTATGCCTCCAAAAAGGATCTGCAGCGCATCGGCCACTATTATGGACTTGTATTTCAGAATTTTAATCTTTTCCCGCATTACAGTGTGTACAAAAACATTGTAGATGCGCCGATTTCTGTATACAAGGTCAGCAAAAAAGAGGCTGACGAGCGGGCAGATAAGCTCTTAAAACAACTGGGACTTTCCGAAAAGCGTGATGCTTATCCGTATCAGCTTTCCGGCGGACAGCAGCAGAGAGTATCCATAGCAAGAGCTCTGGCGCTGCAGCCCAAGATCCTGTTTTTTGATGAGCCGACCTCGGCACTGGATCCGATGCTTACCGCAGAGGTATTAAAGGTTATCAAGGATCTGGCAAGCCAGAAGATGACGATGATCATCGTCACTCACGAAATGGATTTTGCAAGGGAATTGTCCGATCGCATTATCTTCATGCAGGATGGCGTGATCCAGGAGCAGGGAACACCTGATGAAGTATTTGGTTCAGACAATCCAAGAGTGAGAGATTTTATTGGTAAATTTAAAAGTTGACAGTTTAGAATGATTCAGACAGCGGAAGGGAAGACAAAATGAGCGAGGAATTGATTCAGGGACAAATGACAGAAGCTACGGAGCGCAGTGATGAGCATATCAAAGAAGAATGTGGTGTCTTTGGCATGTATGATTTTGATGGCAATGACGTTGCCACCAGTATTTATTATGGTCTGTTTGCACTCCAGCACAGAGGACAGGAAAGCTGTGGTATTGCTGTCAGTGATACCCACGGCCCCAAGGGCAAGGTGCTGACACACAAGGATATGGGACTGATGCATGAGGCCTTTACACCGGAGACACTTGCCGGGTTAAAGGGGGACATCGGTGTCGGTCATGTGCGGTATTCAACAGCCGGAAGCTCGACAAGGGAAAATGCACAGCCACTGGTTTTAAACTATGTAAAAGGTACTCTGGGACTGGCGCACAACGGCAATCTGATCAATGCACCGGAGCTGCGCAAGGAACTGGAATATACCGGAGCT
Organism: uncultured Lachnospiraceae bacterium; assembly: GCA_900317505.1. Classification (GTDB taxonomy): domain Bacteria; phylum Bacillota; class Clostridia; order Lachnospirales; family Lachnospiraceae; genus UBA2882. Next base: position 31,434 of record ONHB01000005.1, read on the forward strand.
ATTTTCCAGACCACGATCGATTCAGAGGTCATAGCCTACCATATCGCAAGGGAACGTCTCAATACAAGAAATGTCGAAGAGGCAGTTGCCCGTGCCATGAAAAAGATCAAGGGAGCTTATTCATTGATCGTCATGAGCCCCAGAAAGCTGATCGGAGCCAGAGATCCCTTTGGTTTCAAACCGCTGTGTATCGGTAAAAGAGACAATGCCTATATTCTGGCAAGTGAGACCTGTGCTCTTGATACCATTGGTGCAGAGTTTATCCGTGACGTGGAGCCCGGAGAGGTTGTCACGATCAGTCCGGAAAAGGGAATTGAATCAGATAAGAGCATGTGTCTGCCGCAGAAAGAACAGGCCAGATGCATTTTTGAGTATATTTATTTTGCAAGACCGGATAGTATCATTGACGGTGTCAATGTCTATCATTCAAGGATTCAGGCAGGCCGCTTTTTAGCGATTGATTCGCCGGTAGAAGCGGATATTGTAACCGGTGTTCCGGAGTCCGGAAACTGTGCTGCCATGGGTTATGCGATGGAGTCCGGGATTCCGTACGGAACGGCATTTGTAAAAAATACCTACGTCGGAAGAACCTTTATCAAGCCCAAGCAGAAAAATCGTGAAAGCAGTGTACAGGTTAAGCTGAATCCCATCCGTGAGGTTGTGGAAGGGAAGCGCGTGATCATGATTGACGATTCGATCGTCAGAGGAACGACCTCCGACCGTATCGTCAAAATGCTGCGTGATGCGGGAGCCAAAGAGGTTCATGTGCGTGTATCGTCACCGCCGTTTTTATGGCCCTGCTATTTTGGTACAGATGTACCGGCGAGAGAGCAGTTGATCGCCTACAATCGTACGATCGAGGAAATCAGACAGATTATCGGTGCAGACAGTCTTGGCTATCTGAAGGTGGAGCGTTTATCGGAGCTGGTAAACGGACTGCCCATCTGTAAAGGCTGCTTTACCGGAACTTATCCGATGGAGCCGCCCAAGGAAGATATCCGTGGCGAGTTTGAACAATAACCTTTGTTTGGTGGGAATATATATGATAAAGAGCGGTTGAAATGATATAATATGGATAAATAAAGATATAGTGGCTAATCTGAAGTCTGGCTTTAGATTAGCCACTTGTATTTTATGCAAAAACTGGCTATAATAAAATTAGAATTTAGATTAGTCGGAGGTGTGCGATGCCTTATATACAAAGAGCTATTTCAGAAATATTGAAAGACAGAGTAAAAACAAGTAAATGTACATTGATAGTAGGTGCACGTCAGGTCGGTAAATCTACATTGATCAAGCATGATTTCTCGGAATATAACCGGACAAATTTTGATGACAAATTAACCAGACTGCAGGCAAGAGAAGAGCCAAAGCTGTTTTTTATGAATAATCCCTGTCCATTATTTATCGATGAGGTGCAAAAAGAAGGGGAAATATTAGAGGAGATTAAGCAAAAAGTTGATGAGTCAGACGAGAGAGGACAGTTTATTTTATCAGGATCACAAAAGCTTGAACTGATGAAGGGAGTCAGTGAATCGTTGGCTGGCAGGGTGGCTATTTATGAATTATTGGGACTATCTATGCGCGAGATTAAGCAGATCCAATTCAATAAGCATTTTGTACCAACAGAAGCATATATAAAAGAAAGAGAAAATGAGATAAAAACATATGATAATATTTGGGATTTGATTCATAAGGGCGCTTATCCGGAGCTTTATGATGTGGAAAGAGACTGGCAGGAATTTTATTCCTCTTATGTATCAACCTATCTGGAAAGAGATATTAATGAGTTGATTTCCGCGGATAGCATTACCTTTACAAAATTTTTGACAGCGGTGGCCGCAAGAACCGGAGAACTATTAAATTATGCCAATATTGCCAGTGATATGGGAGTAAGTGAGCCAACTGTTAAAAAGTGGATTTCTATTCTGGAAAGAACCGGAATTGTATATTTACTGCAGCCGTATAGTGCCAGTGCCTTAAACAGGGCAATCAGAACGCCCAAAATTTATTTTAGGGACACGGGACTTGCGTGCTATCTGACCAGATGGTTGACTGCAGATGCACTGAAAAATTCTGCGGTGGCCGGGAATATGTTTGAAACCTTTGTCGTTTCAGAAATTTTAAAATCTTATTCCAATGAAGGAAGAGATTATCGGTTTAATATTTTTTATTATAGGGGAAAGGATAAAAATGCTTCCGATGAAAATGAAATTGATCTGATTATAGAAGAGAATGGCATACTCTATCCTGTTGAAATCAAAATGTCGGGAAATCCCAAAGCAATTATGGGGGCGGCGAATCCGATTTTAGATAAAATCCCTGACAAGAAGCGGGGAATGGGAGTTATCCTCTGTCTGATTGATAAAAAGACATATTTAAGGGAAAATTTGCTTGCTTTGCCTATAGAATATGTTTAACTGAAAAAGCCGGAGACCGATTAGGAATAAAACACTTGAAAATTATCCTCAAATATATCATTATTATATGGTAATGTTTCGTATCAAAATATATTATCGGTACGAAAAAAATGATGCAAAACAAAGGAGATTAAACATGAGCAACGACAGATATGTGAGCCCGTTATCCGAAAGATATGCAAGCAAGGAAATGCAGTATATTTTTTCACCGGACATGAAATTTACAACCTGGAGAAAGCTGTGGATCGCACTTGCGGAAACAGAGATGGAATTAGGTTTATCACAGGATGGCAAACCGGTTATATCACAGGAACAGATTGATGAATTAAAGGCACATGTTGACGATATCAATTATGATGTTGCAAAAGAGAGAGAAAAGCTGGTGCGTCACGATGTCATGAGTCATGTTTATGCATATGGCAAGCAGTGCCCGAAGGCAGCAGGTATCATCCATCTGGGAGCAACCTCCTGCTATGTTGGTGACAACACCGATATTATTGTCATGACAGAGGCATTAAAGCTTGTGAAAAAGAAACTGGTCAACGTTATTGCTGAGCTTGCCAAATTTGCAGATCAGTACAAAAATCTGCCGACACTGGCGTTTACACATTTTCAGCCTGCGCAGCCTACGACGGTAGGTAAGAGAGCTACACTCTGGTGCCAGGAGTTCTGCATGGACTTAGAGGATCTTGACTATGTTCTTTCTACTATGAAGCTACTTGGTTCTAAGGGAACAACCGGTACACAGGCTTCTTTCCTGGAGCTGTTCAACGGAGATCAGGAGACGATCGACAAGATCGATCCGATGATTGCACAGAAAATGGGATTTACACAGTGTGTTGCCGTTTCCGGACAGACATACAGCCGCAAGACTGATACAAGAGTATGCAATATTTTAGCCGGTATTGCAGCAAGTGCCCACAAGATGAGCAACGATATCCGTCTGTTGCAGCACTTAAAAGAGGTAGAAGAGCCCTTTGAAAAAAATCAGATCGGATCTTCTGCAATGGCATACAAGAGAAATCCGATGAGAAGTGAAAGAATTGCTTCCCTGTCCAGATATGTCATGATCGATGCCTTAAATCCTGCCATCACCTCTGCAACACAGTGGTTTGAGAGAACACTGGATGACTCAGCCAATAAGAGACTTTCCATTCCTGAGGCATTCCTTGCGATCGATGGTATTCTGGATCTTTGCTTAAATGTAGTAGACGGACTTGTGGTTTATGATAAAGTTATCACCAAACGTCTGATGAGCGAGCTGCCCTTCATGGCTACCGAAAACATTATGATGGACGCTGTTAAAAATGGCGGAAACCGTCAGGAGCTGCATGAGATCATCCGTGAGCTTTCTATGGAAGCCGGCAAAAATGTCAAACAGGAAGGCAAGGACAACAACCTGTTAGAGCTGATCGCTGGCAATCCTGCCTTTGGTATGAGCTTAGAAGATCTGCAAAAGACAATGGAACCTTCCAGATATGTAGGACGTGCACCGATTCAGGTAGACAAATTCTTAAAGGATGTTGTCAATCCGATTTTGGATGCCAACAAGGACTTGCTTGGTGTGACTGCAGAGATCAATGTATAAGATAAAAAAGAGATGGTGTTTTGAACGGTCCTTTAGATAAATTATGGATGAAGGATGTATCAGGACGGACTGATTTTAGAGTATAAAAAAGAATTGTTAACCTTAATGATAAAAATGGTTGACAATTCTTTTTTTTGATTGTATCTTAGTTTGTGGAAGAATTAAACATTTATAGGACTGTGTAAATAAAACAATTCCATTTTGAATCGGTTGATGCGTGGAATTGTTTTGTTTACACAACGGTTTTTCCAAGATGAAAATAAAAGATTGCATATGAAAAAATCTATGATGCAATCGAGAGAGGATCAAATTATGAAAAAGAAATCAACTGTTTATCAACTGACGACCTGTGCGCTCATGGCTGCACTGATGTGTATCCTTGGACCCAATTCTGTACCGATCGGACCGGTTCCGGTATCACTTACCAACCTGGTTATTTATCTGGCTGTTTATCTGCTGGGTACAAAGGGAAGCACCATCAGTTATATTGTATATCTGTTCCTCGGAATGGTCGGACTTCCTGTTTTCTCCGGTTATGAAGGCGGATTTGGAAAGTTAGCAGGCCCTACCGGTGGATATCTGATCGGATTTATCCTGATGGCAATCATCTGCGGTATTTTTATGGAAAAATCACATGCCAATGTATGGATCACAAGTCTTGGTATGGTGCTTGGTACAATCGTAGCTTATCTGTTTGGTACCGTCTGGTTTATTCATCAGTTGGATTATACATGGGGACAGGCACTGGCAGTTTGTGTATGGCCGTTCATTCCTTTCGATCTCATCAAGATCGTAATTGCCGGAATTTTAGGAAAAAGTATCCGTCACGCACTTTCCAAAGCACATTTACTGCCGACCGAATTTGCAGACAAAAAGGCTGTTGAGACTGCGACAACAGAAGCAGAATAGAATTGCAGGATAATAAGATATAAGGAAGATAAAGCAATGGATTTATTGAAATTAGCAGATGAAATAATTGAAGGAAAAAGACTGACCAGAGAAGATCCGTTAAATGAGATTTTCATTGACTGTGATTATGATCAGCTGTGCGAGGGTGCGGATAAGCTTAGAAAGCATTTCAAAAATGACCGTGTGGATCTGTGCTCCATCATCAACGGACGAAGCGGAAAATGTCCGGAGGACTGCAAGTACTGTGCACAGTCGGCACATTACCACACAGACTGCAAGACCTATGATTTTATATCAGAGGATGAGATCGTTGAAGCATGCAAGCTGCATGAAAGCGAAGGCGTTGACCGTTTCTCGATTGTAACGTCAGGAAGAGCCCTTACCGGAGAAGAATTTGAAAAAGCACTCCACGCATTTAAGAGAATGCAGGATGAATGTAATATTGAGCTGTGTGCGTCAATGGGATTTCTGACAAGAGAGCAGTTCCGTAAATTAAAAGAGATCGGTATTGTACGTTATCATCACAATATTGAGACTTCCAAACGCTTTTTCCCACAGATCTGTTCCACACACACCTATGAGCAGAAATTTGAAACCTTACATATTTTAAAAGAAGAAGGTATGCAGATCTGTTCCGGCGGTATTCTGGGAATGGGAGAAAACTGGGAAGACCGTATTGATATGGCAGTAAGTCTTGCTGAGGTCGGCGTGGATTCCATTCCGTTAAATGCGCTGATGCCGATCAAGGGAACACCGCTTGAGCACAATGCACCTCTGAGTGAGGAAGATATTGTGCGGACAGTTGCTATCTTCCGTTATATCAATCCGGAAGCACACATTCGTCTGGCTGCCGGAAGAGCGCTTATGAAGGATGATGGAAAGAAAGCATTTTTATCCGGTGCGTCTGCTACTATCACAGGTAATATGCTGACAACCGTTGCCAAAGCAACAATCCGCAGCGACCGTGAAATGCTGGCAGGCATTGGGCGTGAGACGAAAGCGGTTTAGTGTTTTTGAATGGTATTATTGGATGTTGTTTCTGAATGGTTTTCTGAATAGTGTTTTTGATCAGGTATTTAATTGAGCCTGATCGGAAACACTATTTTTTGATTGTCTTTGGACAAAAACTAAAGTTTTCCTAAAGGCTTCTTCTATAAGATTCAGGCAAATGTAAAAGGTATTTTGTCTCTGCGCTGATATCCACGAGTTGCTCCGTTACAAAGCAGCTTCCGTAATTCTCAAACATTCATAAGTTTTATCGTGCAAGCACGAACGACTTTTTGACCTTTTGACCCTGATATCATATAATGAAAACATGAAAGAAAAAGACCGTGAAATAATACGCAAACTGAATATTTTACAGGTACATAACTTTTATAAGCTGCGTGGGGGTGAAGACGCAGTTGTTGAAAAGGAAGCCGCGATATTAAGGGAGCAGGGACACAAAGTTGTGTCTTATTATCGTTACAATAAGGACATCAACAGACTGCCTCTTTTGGAAAAAGTTTTGCTACCGTTTTCTTCTGTTTTTTCATGCAGGACATACCGGGAAGTGCGAAAACTGATCCGGGAGCAGAAGATTGATCTGGTACATGTGCACAATACGTTGCATCTGATCAGTCCGTCTGTATTCTGGGCGGCAAAAAAGGAAAATGTACCGGTCGTTATGACAGTGCACAATTTCAGACTGTGTTGTCCCAATGGTCTGTTTTACAGAGGAAAGCATGCTTGTGAAGACTGTATGGAAAAGGGACTTTTTTGTGCAGTCAGACACCGGTGCTACCGGAACAGCAGTTTGCAGACGCTAATTCAGGTACTGAATACATGGGTGCACCGGAAAATCCATACATACAGGGATGTTGACTTTATCTGCTTTACCGAATTTCAAAAACAGAAAATCTGCAGTCTTTTGGATGTCGATGAAAAACATGTGTGGATCAAACCTAATGTCTGTGAAAATATTGAGTTAGCATATGCTAATCAGGAAAACCGGATTTTATATGCAGGAAGACTGTCTGAAGAAAAAGGAATTGGGGATCTGATCAGGGCATATCGGCAATTAGTTGTAAGAATGCAGAAGATCGGGCAGGAGGTTCCGAAGCTTGTGATCTGTGGTGAGGGACCATTATCTACCGCACTACAGCAATATGTCAGAAAGCACAAGCTGACAACCGTCGTTTTTACCGGACAGGTATCCGAAAAAAGAGTGCAGGAAGAAATACAGAAGTCCAGATGCGTGGTGCTCCCATCCAGATGCTATGAAGGGATGCCGATGGTGTTGGTGAAGGCTTATCATATGAAACGGCCTGTCATTGTACCGGACTTTGGATGTTTTACGTCTTTGGTGGAAAATGGTGTGAATGGATTTCGGTATCAGCCATATGATGTGCAGAAGCTGCAGGAGATACTCTATGATTTCCTGACGCAAAAAGAAGGTATGGCCTGTTCCTTTTATGCATCTGATCTGATGGAAAATACAGAATATGCGAAAAATTATGACCGACTGATGCAGATATATTTTCATGCAATGGAGAAATAGTTTTTTTGAAAAATAGTTTTTTAAAAATCTTGAAGAAAAATGCGTCGATGATAAGAGAGCAAGACTTGCTGTGGCTACGTGATGAAAGAAAAGAGGATTAAAAGATGTTTGGACTTGTAAAGAAAAATGAAGCGTTGGAAATGAAATTAAAAACGCTGCAGATGAATTTTGAGAACAACTACAAGGATGCTGCCAAGATCAATTATGAGGAATACTGGAAGATACTTTCCGAGCTTGAACAATCGGGAAAACTCAAACAAAAACAGATAGACTATTACAAGGAACGCGGTGAAAGCCTGCGTGGACAGATGGACAATTTTAATCATCAGAATAATGTGAAGACATTTTGATGGTAAATGGAGGATATATCGAAAAGCTGCTATTGGCAAGATTGCTGATGGCAGTTTTTTGCAAATTATTACAAAAAAGTGGTTGATGATTACATTGCAAATTTTTTTAAATAAAAATCATTTATAATTCTTTTATAGTTTGCAGGTAGTTATATTGAGTTAAAAAGGGGGGAGAGAATATCAAAGAAAATTGGTTGCATTGATAGGCAGTTCCGAAGTTCACTTTGCTCAAAGCTCCTAATATAAATTCCCCTGATTTTATTGAAACAGAATGTTGTAAATTGTGGAAAAGATTAGTAAATGTTAGATGTTCCAATTTGTTGACGGCATCTTTAGAAATTTGCGATGAAATTTTATTTTTCTTAATTATTATACAAACAATGTGTCGATGTATTATAATTGTATATAGGAAGTTGGTGATAGTGCGATGAAAATAAATGTAGGGGATACGTCAGGGTGTCTGGAAATTATCAGCGATTGTAATGAAACAATTGCTGAAGCCAAAGAAATAGTTAAACAATTAGCTGAGAATGAATGGAATAAATTTTCAGAATGGGATTATGGAAATGATTTTAAGTCATATTATCATCTTAATGAATCTGAATCAGCTGCATATGATAATAAATCAACTATGCCAAAATCTTTTGTCGATAAGTATGTGGAGAAGGATGAATATGGATATGAAATAACTTCTATTCCTAAATTTTTGTATCATAAAAAGAAACCTGATACACGATATGAGCTGGAAAAAGCTTTTAAAAAGAATGAATTATATAAAGTGAAATGTAATATTTGTAAAAGAACATTTTTGATTGATGAGTATAGCTTTAAATGTGTAAAGTGGATGTCTTGTATTGGTGCAGAGTGTCTTGCAGATACAATAAAAGAAGTTGCAACAGATTATTCTAAGAGTCAATATGTTTGGGATGATAACTCCACATCATTACAGGAGCTTAGCAGACAACTTGTAAAAGTAGATGAATTGAGTAATCCATTGACATATTATGGACAACCTAATACGGAAGATTCTCTTGAAATTGCATATATATCAGATATTCATCTGATACATCATTTGAAGTATTATGGTTGGAATGAAAACCGGATGATTAGAGATATTGTTTCAAAGTTATATAGGACAATGGAACCAGCGGATATTGTCATTTTCGTCGGTGATACATCGTCAGATACAAGGCTGACGATCAAATTTTATAATGCATTTATGAAACGATATGACTATAGGATGTTCATGAAATTCAAAAAGCATGTTATGGATATAAAGCATAAAAAGAGTATGATTCAAAAGATAGACGTTTCAAGATTAAAATATATAGGTAATAAATTAAATGAAAAAATTGCTTGTGATATGGAAACATTATCACAGTATTATGATTTTTCAAAGTTTATAAATTATCATGACAGTTATCATAAGGAAATGGATTATGAATCGACTTTTGAGTGTTATAAAGAAGTTAAGTCATATAAAAACTTAATGCTGTCGAATGAAGTAGAGAATATGATTTTTGCCATGGTTAGGTTATATAGTCATAGGAAAAAATATGAGAAAAAGTTTGAAACGTTTCGGAGAATGTATGAGTCTTTGTTGTGGAATATACGAGAGCTTGAAAACAAATATGGGAAAAGTATTGATGAAATCAATATGACCGATTATGGGGAACATACTTTATTGAGTGCCCAAAAAGATGTATATGTTGTACTTGGAAATCATGAGTATATTAATTTTGAAGATGTGGCATCATGTGTTTTGTACTATAAAACGGAATTGTCCCAAATAGGAATAAATCTTTTGCACAATAATTGTTATGTATATGAGAAATTTATTATTTATGGTGGTACGGGGTTTGCAAAGTATGATAAAAAGTGGAATGCGGATACAGTTGTTTGTTGCCCTAATTTTACTCGTAAGGATGAAATAAAAGAAACAGAATTATTTGAAAGAGGTTATAAAAAGGTCTTGGCAAAGGCAAAAGAAAATAATCTGTGTTTTTTGTGCGTTTCTCATTACCCTATATATGCTTGTTTGAATAGTAAATATGATAAGGAGGCAATCTATTTTACTGGTCATAATCATCAAAACAGTTTTATTAAAAATGCTGATAAAGTGGTATATTCTGATAATCAGATTGGATATAGGGATAATAATGTTACATTTAGAATTGCAACTACCGGCTTTGAATTGAATCCATATGCAGATATGCAGGATGGACTATACATAACTACTATACAAGATTATTTACAGTTTTATAGATATATTGGAGAAGATATCGGCAAGGGTAACATCTTATATCAAAGATGTCAAAACGGAAAAGCCTATTTATATGTAATAAAGCGAAATGGTTATTATGGTTTTTTTATTATGAATCCAAAGGGATCAGCAAAGGGAATATCAATCGTTAATGGTGGTGTTACTAAGAAGTTGACTAACGCTACAGATATGGGGTGGATTTGTGAGAATTTTGATGTTGTTTTATCCAAGTATTTGAAGCTTCTGACACCCTTGCGCAATATACAAGAACAATTATCAAAAGAATTGAAAGAACTTGGGTTATCAGGTGAAATACATGGTTGCATCGTTGATATAGATCGTTATCACCATATTATGTTAAATCCAACTGATGGTAGTATAACTTTTTATTATTCCTCTGAGTTTGGAAGGGGTGTGAACTTAGGGTCTTTTGATGAAGTAATTAAATCAATGGAAGCCTATAATTCTGCCTCGACTCCTATTGATTACAAAAGGATTAAGAGAGAATACAAGGAGAAATCAAAAGATGAGAAATGCCTTTTGAGAGCGATATCGGCTAATTGCTTGATAGAAACTGAAAATACTGAGATTGCGAATGCGTCCGAAAGAGAAGAGACGATTGTAAGTCGTACAGATGGAATGTATGGTATATCGAGAAAGGTAAATCCATTACAGAGATTGTTCAGCGGTCATGTGATGAGAAATTATGATCTGAGATTAACTGAAACAAAACAAAAGCCATATAGAAAATATTCATATGAAAATAGGTTATTTGTGTATGAAGGTATTGTTTATAAGATAATTATGGATGATGGAAGTGATATAATTTTAGCAGAGGAAGTGCAAGAAACAGAGAAAATATTTGCTTCCAAAGGTGGCAATGATGCTGTTATATTAACGGGAAGAACAAAACGCTTTGCTTTGAGTGAATTGAAGACTAAAATTGCTAATAAAAATTCGTTTGACACATATTGGATCTTGCATTAATAAGAGGGGGTAATTTTGGTATATTAGTGAAGATCTTATAAGTGCTATAGATTATTAAAATGATAATTATTGTATAATATCTGCATCAGAAATTAAAAACGAGGAAACGATATAATGGATGGAAATCTGGAATACTACAAAGTGTTCTATTATGTTGCAAAAGAAAAAAACCTGACAAAGGCAGCTGAGCTTTTGAGTATATCACAGCCGGCGGTCAGTCAGTCCATGAAGTTGCTTGAGGCTAATGTTAGGGCAAAACTGTTTCTGCGGACCGCAAGAGGCGTGCGCCTGACGCCGGAGGGTGAGATCCTGTATGACTATGTAAAAGGCGGGTATGAGCAGATCGCACATGGAGAACAGGTGCTGAAAAAGCTGATGAATTTGGAGGCAGGAGAGCTTCATATTGGCGCAAGTGATATGACTCTTGAATTTTATCTGTTACCTTATCTGGAAAAATTTCATGAGCTGCACCCGGATGTAAAAGTGAAAATTACCAATGCCCCGACACCGGAAACTTTAAAAAATATTATGGACGGCTCCGTGGATCTGTGTCTTGTATCCACGCCATTTGAAGTAGGAGATGGGATGGAAGTAAGACCGGTAAGAGAAATTGAAGATATTTTTGTGGCCGGACGTCGATACACCCAGCTTAAAAATCACATGACGGATTTTAAAGAACTTTTAGACTATCCTATCATTTCATTGGAGGAAAACACCAGTACCCGGAAATATATGGATGAGCTGCTTGCGCAAAATGATGTTGTACTGCACCCGGAGTTTGAGTTAGCAACCTCTAATATGATCGTACAATTTGCTTTACGGAACCTCGGAATAGGCTGTGTTGTAAGAGACTTTGCACAAAGCGAGATTGAAAGCGGCAGGCTTTTCGAGATCCGTTTCAACAAAATGATCCCCAAAAGACAGATCTGTGTTGTTACCAACCAAAAACTCCCCACCAGCTTCGCCGCCAAAGGCTTACTGGATCTATTATTTGCAAGTTAGCCAATGCTAATATTAGCTTGACCAACGATCGGCACTGGCCAACAGTCAGCACCGGGAAAAATTACTTTTTCCATTCGCTTATTCCGAGCCGTGTATGAGTTAATGCCGCCCAAAACCAGTAAACCGGTACAGAAAATAATCCGTCCAAGCCGAAGGCGCGTTTTATTTTCTGTACCCTTGCCGCTAAAACAACGTAAAGGGGCGGCATTTACTCATACTAGGCGCAGGAATCCCCCGCGAATGAAAAAAGCAGTTTTTCCCGGTGCGTCCGTCCAATAAATCCCCATCCAAACTTTACATAAACCACCAAAATAACTCTATCTTATAACAAATATAACAAATATTGATTTTACTTATGAAAGAAAACTGTGTATAATACATACTGTAATGAGTGAAGGTGTCTTAAAAATAAAAATCAAACCAGAACACCTTATACAAAACAGGAGGAATTTTTACATGGTTAAAGCAGTAGTTGGCGCCAACTGGGGCGACGAGGGAAAAGGTAAGATCACAGATATGATGGCAGAAAATGCTGACATTATCATCCGTTTTCAGGGTGGTGCAAATGCCGGACATACCATCGTCAACGATTATGGCAAATTTGCATTGCATACATTGCCTTCAGGAGTATTTTACGGCCATACCACAAGCATTATCGGCAATGGTGTAGCATTAAATATTCCCGTATTATTCAATGAAATCAAATCCATTACAGACCGCAATGTACCGATGCCCAAATTGCTGGTATCCGACAGAGCACAGATGGTAATGCCTTATCATATTTTATTTGACCAGTATGAAGAAGAAAGACTGGGCGGCAAATCCTTTGGTTCTACCAAATCCGGTATCGCTCCGTTTTATTCAGACAAATACGCAAAGATCGGTTTTCAGGTAAGCGAGCTTTTTGATGAAGATTTATTAAAGGAAAAAGTTGTCCGCATCTGTGAGACCAAAAATGTACTGCTTGAACATTTATATCATAAACCGTTATTAAAACCGGAAGAATTACTTGAGACACTCCATCAGTACAAAGAAATGGTAGAGCCTTATGTATGTGATGTATCCGTATTTCTGGACAAGGCCTTAAAAGAAGGCAAGACCATTCTGTTAGAGGGTCAGCTTGGTACTTTAAAAGATCCCGATCACGGAATTTATCCGATGGTTACATCTTCATCCACACTTGCAGCCTACGGTGCAATCGGAGCAGGCTTACCGCCGTATGAAATCAAACAGATCGTAACAGTTTGTAAAGCATATTCCTCAGCTGTTGGAGCCGGTGCATTTGTTTCTGAAATCTTTGGAGACGAAGCAGATGAATTAAGACGTCGCGGTGGTGATGGTGGTGAGTTTGGTGCTACAACAGGTCGTCCGCGCCGTATGGGATGGTTTGACTGTGTTGCTTCCAAATATGGATGCCGTCTGCAGGGAACTACCGATGTTGCATTTACCGTATTGGATGTGCTTGGATACCTTGATGAGATTCCGGTATGTGTTGGATATGAAATTGATGGTGAAGTGACAACAGACTTTCCGGTTACCTGCAAGCTTGAAAAGGCAAAACCGGTATTAAAATCCTTACCCGGATGGAAATCAGATATCAGAGGCATCAAGAAATACGAAGATCTGCCTGAAAACTGCAGAAACTATATCGAATTTATTGAAGGTCAGATCGGATATCCGATTACTATGGTAAGTAACGGTCCCGGAAGACATGATATCATTTATCGTGAAAGTCCTTTAAAAAAATAAAAAAATAATGTAAAAAATAATGTAAATATGCTCTTGCGGATTTATGACTTTGATGTTATGATTTCTACAAGAGCATATTTCTATTTTCTGATAGAATATTGACGATATGACATAAAAACAATGTAGATTATTTTTTATTGATAATTGCGTATCACAAAATATTCTAGTCTGAATTTCTGACATCAATTCTTAGATCTTATGCTTTTAAAATTCAATACAATTTTATAAAGCAGGAGATTTATGAGAAGGATGAAGAAAGACTGCAAGCATAGTGATTGAATAGCGCCAGTCGGTTTTACAGTCTTTGAATTGTTGTCGATTCCGGATCTGTTTTAATTGTAAAACGGGATTTGCTGTATAAATATTCCTGCAAAAAGGAGGGTGCTATATGGCAAAAAAGAAAATAACAACGTACACATGGAGTTTGTTTTTCAGGAGATTACGGGAAAATATCTTTCGTCCCAAAAGACAGATGAAAGATATTGTGTTTCGACTGGTATTTGGAAATGACAGACAGGCACTTTTGCAGTTATACAATGCTTTACACGGAACCGCATATACAGATCCGGATGAACTACAGATTGTGACACTTGATAATGCAATTTATATTTCGAGGAAAAATGATCTTGCATTTTTACTTGCCGGAACGATCAATATGTATGAACATCAATCCACATTTAATCCCAATATGCCGGTAAGGTTTTTGATTTATCTTGCCAAGGAATATCAGATGCTTGTGGAAAGTGCTGATAAGAGCTTGTATGGAAGTGAACAGATCATGCTTCCGACACCACAATGTATAGTTTTTTACAATGGGACGAAGGATATACCGGATGAATGTGAGCTGCGTCTGTCTTCCGCATTCAGCAATCAAGAGATTGAGCCGTCTGTGGAGGTTGTGGTAAAAGTGATTAATATCAACAATGGTCACAACCAATATCTGATGCAAGGCTGTAAATTGCTTTCGCAATATACGAGGTTTGTAGAAATTACAAGGGAATATGCGAAGCTATATGACAATCGTGAAGAAGCTATGAATGCCGCGATTGATTATTGTATCGGGCATGGAATATTGGAGGATATTTTGAGAAAGCATAGAAGTCAGGTATTAGGTTCCCTGTTGGAAGATTTTGATGAAAAGAAATATGAGAGAACCATTCGGGAAGAAGCCAGAGAACAAGAAAAATACCGTTTACTTGTCAAGCTGGTCAAAGACGGAAAGCTGACGGTGCAGGATGCTGCCAATGAGGCTGACATGTCCGTCCCGGACTTCAAAGAAAAGTTTCTGGCTTGATCATTTCATGAGATTTCACATCAGGCATCGTTCTGTATGATACCTTCTGATGCCTACATAGTATCCATATCGTCCGATGTATCTGCGTCTTGACCTTTTTCCCCATCTTTTGCCATTCCGGCTGTAAAATCATAATCCACCGAAGCAATTGTATGCTTTTTAGTAAGCAGTCCGTACATCCAGATATACACCCAGATCAAAATCGGAACGCAGATCGTTGCAATCAGGCTGGAGCGGAGCAAAATACCTTTTCCATCAAAATTAAAGATTGCAAAAATTAAAGTTAAAATGTAAAGCATGACCAGAGCAATAATCCCGATCCATGCGGCTATACGCTGTCCTTTTGAATGCATGTCCAAAACTCCTTTTTCTTGTAATTTATCATATATCTGACTATAATAAAAGAGATATTGGGGCAAAAAGATATTGAGCTCCTGTTTTTATTCAAAATATTTAGTATAGAAGGGAACTTGCATGATGAAGGATGCAAATTTGTCATATGTTTTACGGACAGGTACCATGTTAAAGGACCGATACCGGATCGACGAGGTGCTTGGAGCAAATGGTATGACGATCACATATCTTGCTTATGATATTTTTCGGGAACAACGCATTGTGATAAAAGAGCTTTTTCCAAATTCGATTGTAGAGAGGAATCCGGACGACGGACTTTCTGTTTCCTGCGTGCAGTACAGCAATGAGGCAGACTTTTTTACAATGAAATCACATATGATCAAAAAGGCCAAGACCTTGATTTCCCTGTATCCATTGGAAGGAATTGCCAATATGATCAATGTATTTGAGGAAAATCAGACCGTATATCTGGTCAGTGAGTATGCAGAAGGCGTCTCACCTCTTGAGTTTATGCAAAAGGTCCATTCGCATCCGATGCAGTTAAAAGAGATCCTGCGTCTGTTAAAGCCGGTTATGAATGCACTGGATATCCTGCATGCCAAGGGAATTGTCCATGGGCGCATCAATCCGGCCATGATCCGTACCAAGGATAAAAAAGTGGTACTGGTCAGCTTCGGTGATCCCATAGAGGATGCCATGATGCCGGTTCTGGAGCAGGCTACGGCGCGCGTACCGGAATATGCTGCGGTTGAACAGTATATGGAGGGCGGCAGTCTTAGTGCTGCAACCGATGTGTATGCCGTTGCTGCCATTATTTATGAAGCCGTTACCCGTATCAAGGTGGCACCTTTTTATGAAAGAATTGGAGAAGGCGAAGAAGAGCACACGGATCCGGTTCAGCCATTAAAAGATCTCAATATCGGAATTATGGCTTATCAGAGTGATGCGATTATGAAGGCTCTGAGTATTTATCCAAAGGATCGTTTTTCTTCCTTTGAAGAGCTTCTCTCTCTTTTATCAGAGGATGAATTTAAGGAGCCTGCCAAGATCGTCATGCACAAAAAGCCGGTATATTTTGCTGAAAAATACAAATATATCCGGACTGTCCGTACGGTTTTGGTTGTAGGAGTTATCTTCCTCGTCCTGTTTTTCGGTCCAAAGCTTTACCGCTATCTGAGTGCCGGTGATGCCGGTCGTTTTTACCGAAAGCTGGACGAGTCCAACATATATGAACAGTGCCGGATGGTAGTGGAACTGTCCGACAGCAAGCGGGAAGCCTATGCTAACGATTACAATCTGATGGAGGAGCCTGAGTTATCCGCCAATGATTTCAAACCGGACTGGCAGATCCATTATTACGATAAGGTAACCAAACGGTTTGTGACAAATGAGCAGATCAATCTGAACGCCGATATTGTCCGCTATATCCGTCTGGATTACCGGAGAAATGATACCGCCATTCTGATGTTTGTCGATGAAAATGAGACAAGACAGGTTATTATTGATCTTAAGCCGGATATGTTTGATGTATATAGTATAGAAGAGAGTGTCACAGATGCAGCCGGAAATACGACATATCAGGCTTACAAGGCTGAGTGGTAGGAGAAGTTAAAGATTTACCACTTGCAAGAATACGGATTTTTTTATATACTATTTCAAATGGCGTTTATATTTCGCCAAAGCTAGAAGATGAAGAATATGCAAAAGGAGTACTGAAATGGCATTATTAGATCAGTGGAGAGACGTGGCTTATGACGAGTCAGCAAATAAAGGAGATTTACAGAGATTTTGGGGTGATTACTTCAAAAAAGAGCAGGCAATTTACAAAGAACTGTTAGCTGCTCCGGATACCGAGGTTAAGGGCACTGTCAAGGAACTGGCAGACAAATATGGTGTGACAGTTATGGAAATGACAGGATTCTTGGATGGTATTCAGGAATCACTGGTAAATCCCAATCCAATCGAAGAGATGGAAGAAGATACAGAGGTATCTTTAAAATTTGACAAAGAGCTTCTTTACAAAAACATGGTAGCTGCTGATGCTGAGTGGTTATATGGGCTGGAAGAATGGAAAGAAATCTTTGACGAAGATAAATTAAAAGAGCTTTACAAAGAGCAGAAGAGCTCTCAGACAGTTGTCAATGCTCCCAAGATTTATCCAAACGATCCCTGCCCCTGTGGTAGCGGCAAGAAGTACAAAAAATGTTGTGGAAAAAATAAATAATTTCTTTACTTTTTCAACAACTGCGCATACAATATATACAGTTTAAATATGCTATATACAGCCAATACGTTGACGAGAAGAGTAGGATGCGGCAATGCAACAGAGAAGGGTACAGTTGCTGAGAGTACCTGTGCAGGAAACATTTGAAAACTACCTCTGAGTGACCCCAATCCGGTCCGGTGATACCGTTATCATCATAAAGAGTGGCCTGGTTTACCGCCATCCGTTTTGGAGGCGTACAGACAAGCAGGGTGGAACCGCGTATATTACGTCCCTTACATTGCATTTTGCAGTGTAAGGGATTTTTTATTAAGAAGGAGGAAAAGGAAATGATCATCACATTAAAAGATGGAAGTAAAAAAGAATACGCACAGGCAATGAGCGTTTATGACATTGCAAAAGATATCAGTGAAGGACTTGCACGTGTAGCATGTGCCGGTGATGTCGATGGAGAAATTGTTGATTTAAGAACAGTACTGGATAAAGATTGTACTTTAAATATTGTGACAGCCAAGGATCCCGCAGGTCTGAGGGTTGTACGTCATACAGCATCCCATGTTATGGCAGAAGCTGTACAGAGGTTATTCCCCAATGCAAAAATTGCAATCGGACCCGCTATTGATGAAGGATTTTATTATGATTTCGACTCTGATCCTTTCTCAAGAGAAGATCTGGACAAAATTGAAAAAGAAATGAAAAAGATCATCAAGGAAGGTCATAAGCTGGAACGCTTTACACTTCCCAGAGAAGAAGCTATCAAATTTATGGAAGAAAAAGGTGAACCTTACAAGGTAGAGCTTATCAAGGATCTTCCTGAGGATGCAGAAATTTCTTTCTACGATCAGGGCGGCTTTGTGGACCTTTGTGCAGGACCTCATCTGATGAGCACCAAGGGCATCAAAGCATACAAGCTGATTTCATCCTCCATGGCTTACTGGAGAGGTGCTTCCAACAAGGCACAGTTACAGCGTATTTATGCAACAGCCTTCAATGAAAAAGATGAATTAAATGCTTACTTAGAGCATCTGGAGGATATCAAAAAACGTGATCACAACAAGCTTGGCCGTGAGATGAAGCTTTTCACAACGGTTGATGTTATCGGTCAGGGACTTCCTTTATTTACACCCAAGGGAACCAAGATGATCATGAAATTACAAAGATGGATAGAAGATCTGGAGGACAAGGAATGGGGCTATGTCCGTACCCGTACACCTCTGATGGCCAAATCCGATCTTTACAAGATTTCCGGTCACTGGGATCATTACATGGATGGCATGTTTATCTTAAATAAAGACAATGATGACAAGGAGACAATGGCTCTGCGTCCGATGACATGCCCGTTCCAGTACTATGTATACATGAATGAACAGCATTCTTACAGAGATCTTCCTTATCGTATGTCAGAGACATCTACTCTGTTCCGTAATGAGGATTCCGGAGAAATGCACGGTCTTACCCGTGTACGCCAGTTTACGATCACAGAGGCTCATATCATCATGAGACCCGATCAGGCACAGGAAGAGCTGACCAGATGTACAGAGCTTGCGCATTATGTTATGAAAACACTGGGCATCGATGGCGACGTTACCTACCGTCTGTCCAAATGGGATCCGAACAACAAGAAAAAATATCTGGGTGATGATGAGTACTGGAACAGCACACAGCAATATTTAAGAGACGTTATGGACAAAAACAACATTCCTTATACAGAAGCTGATGATGAGGCTGCCTTCTACGGACCCAAGATCGATATTCAGGCTAAAAACGTATACGGAAAAGAAGATACCATGGTAACGATCCAGCTTGACTGCGCATCTGCTGAAAACTTTGGTATGTACTATATTGATGAAAAAGGTGAAAAAGTCCGTCCCTGGATCATTCACCGTACATCCATGGGATGTTATGAAAGAACACTGGCATGGCTGATCGAGCATTATGCAGGTAAATTCCCGACATGGCTGTGTCCGGAACAGGTACGTGTACTGCCTATCTCAGAAAAATATGCAGACTACGCAGAAAAAGTACGCAAAGAGCTCGCTGCACGCGATATTGATGTAACCGTTGACCATCGTTCTGAAAAGATCGGTTACAAGATCCGTGAAGCCAGAATGGATAAGCTTCCTTATATGCTGGTTGTCGGCGAACAGGAAGAAAAAGACGGTCTGGTATCTGTCAGAAGCCGTTTTGAAGGCAATGAAGGCCAGAAGCCTCTGTCAGAGTTTATGGATCAGATCTGCGAGGAAATCCGTACAAAGGCAATCCGCGAGGAATTACCGGAAGACGAAAAGAAACGCTAATAAGTCACGAAATGGATTTTTTATATTTGAGCTGAAAGGAGTATGACTGGATGAGTGATAAAAATGAAATGCTTGTAGTGGATGACTTGGGAGAGATCAAAAAAGATGTCGATGTTTTGGAAAAAGAACTCTTAAACAATCATCATATTGATCAAAACCTGTATATCGAATATGACGTAAAAAGAGGTTTGCGTGATTCGGCCGGTAAAGGTGTTCTGACAGGTCTTACGGAAATTTCCGATGTCTGTGCCTATGATCTGGTAAACGGACGCACCATTCCTGCAGAAGGAAGTCTGTATTATCAGGGTGTCAACGTTGTAGATCTGGTTGCCGGACTGAAGGGCAGACGGTTTGGTTTTGAGGAAACCTCCTACCTTCTGATGTTTGGAAAGCTTCCGACCAAAGAACAGTTAGAGCGCTATATCAAGGTCTCTGAAGAATTTCAGACACTGAGCGGCCGTTTTGTACGTGACGTTGTCATGAAGGCATCCAATGCCAATATCATGAATGCCATGCAAAGATGTGTGCTGACATTGTATACCTATGATGATCTGCCCGATGATATCTCTTCACAAAATGTGTTGAGACAGTCTCTGGAGCTGATCAATAAGCTGCCTCTGATCGCGGTATATTCATATCATTCCTATATGCACTTCCGTAAGGATGCGACCCTGATGATCCGCAATCCCAAGCATGGACTGTCACTTGCAGAAAATATTCTTCTGATGCTGCGTGATGATGGACAGTATACGGAGCTGGAGGCAAAGGTACTGGATATTGCCCTGGTACTGCACGCAGAGCACGGCGGTGGTAACAACTCTACCTTTACAACCCATGTTGTTACTTCATCCGGAACCGATACATATTCTTCCATGGCAGCATCCATCGGCTCTTTAAAAGGTCCACGTCATGGTGGTGCCAACTTAAAGGTACAAAATATGTTTGCTGATATCAAAGCACATATCAAGGACTGGTCCAACGAAAAAGAGATCGAGGAATATCTGATCAAGATTTTGGATAAAGAGGCATTTGACCACACCGGACTGATCTATGGTATGGGCCATGCGGTATATACCTTATCCGATCCAAGAGAGGTTATCTTAAAGGATTTTGCCAAAAAGCTTGCCGAAGAAAAAGGCATGATGGAAGAGTTCTCTTTGTATGAAACGGTGGAAAGCATTGCAGGACGCCTGATCATGGAAAGAAGAAAATTATTCAAAAACGTCTGTGCCAACGTCGATTTTTACAGTGGATTTGTATATACGATGTTACGCATTCCGGAGGAGTTGTTTACACCTATTTTTGCTATTGCAAGAACTCCGGGCTGGTGTGCACACAGACTGGAAGAACTGATCAATGCAAATAAAATTATCCGTCCTGCTTATAAATATGTGGGTGAGCATATTCCTTATCAGTCTATGGATGAAAGAGAGTAGTCCGGCCGGAAGATGGCAGTTAAGAGAAGCCATGATGGTTATGGACAGGCAGATCGTGAAATAAATATATATTAAAATCGGAGGATTTATAAATGAAAGCAGCAATTTTAGGATATGGAAATCTTGCAAGAGGAATTGAATCAGCTATTTTACAGGCTCCCGATATTGAGCTTGTAGCTGTATTTTCAAGAAGAGATCCGGCAGGAATCAAGACCGTGACAAACGTTCCGGTATATTCTGTAAATGATATTTTAAATTATAAGGATGAAATCGATGTTCTGTTTTTATGCGGAGGAAGTGCTACAGACCTTCCCAAACAGACACCGGAATATGCAAAATATTTCAACGTAATTGACAGCTTTGACACACATGCCAACATTCCACAGCATTTTGCTGCTGTTGATGCATCTGCAAAAGAAGCCGGAAAGGTTGCCATGATCTCATGTGGATGGGATCCCGGTATGTTTTCACTGAACCGTTTATATGCCAATGCCATTTTACCCGAAGGTAATGACTATACTTTCTGGGGAAAAGGTGTCAGCCAGGGACATTCCGATGCAGTACGCCGTATCAAGGGTGTAAAAAATGCAAAGCAGTATACCATTCCGGTAGAAAGTGCTTTAGAGCGTGTACGTGCCTGTGAAAATCCTGATCTTACAACCAGAGAAAAACACACAAGAGAGTGTTTTGTTGTAGCAGAGGAAGGTGCTGATTTAGCTAAAATCGAAGAAGAGATCAAGACCATGCCCAACTACTTTGCTGATTATGATACAACCGTACATTTTATCAGCGAAGAAGAATTCAACCGCGATCATTCCGAAATCCCGCACGGCGGCTTTGTATTCCGTACCGGTGTGACCGGATTTGAAAAAGAACACAAGCATGTGATCGAATACAATTTAAAACTGGATTCCAATCCTGAATTTACTGGTTCTGTACTGACTGCTTTTGGACGTGCAGTATACCGTATGTACAAGGAGGGCATGACAGGCTGCAAGACCGTATTTGACGTAGCACCTGCATATTTAAGTCCTTTATCAGGCGAAGAATTGAGAGCACACTTACTGTAGACATTTTGTACTGAGAGAGGGATACAAAAGAATGGCTGAACATACCGGTAACATCATTGAATTAAAACACATCACCAAGACTTATACAGATAACGGATTTACCGCTGTTTCCGACTTCAATCTTGAAGTCGGACGCGGTGAATTCGTTACTTTTTTGGGACCATCCGGATGCGGTAAGACGACGACACTCCGTATGATCGCAGGTTTTGAAATGCCTACTGGCGGAGAGATTTTGCTGAACGGACAGGATATCACAAAGATCCCTGCCAATAAGCGTCCCATCAATACCGTGTTCCAGAGATATGCGCTTTTTCCGCATATGAACATCTACGACAACATTGCTTTTGGCTTAAAGTTAAAAAAGCTTCCAAAGGATGAGATCCGGAAAAAGGTCAATCATGTCTTGGACATGGTGGATCTGGAAGGCTTTGAAAACCGTCGCGTGTCTACGCTTTCCGGCGGGCAGCAGCAGAGAATTGCCATTGCAAGAGCACTGGTAAATGAACCGGAGATCCTGCTTTTGGATGAACCGTTGGGAGCCCTGGATTTAAAAATGCGTAAGGAAATGCAGATTGAATTAAAAAATATGCATGACCAGCTGGGTATCACATTTATTTATGTCACACATGACCAGGAAGAGGCTTTGGTCATGTCTGATAAGATCGTTGTCATGTCAGAAGGACGCACACAGCAGATCGGTACACCGGAGGATATCTATAATGAGCCGAAAAATGCCTTTGTAGCCGATTTTATCGGAGACAGTAATATTTTCAAGGGCATTATGACCGGAGATAAAAAGGTCCGATTCTGTGGCGGTGAATTTGAATGTGTGGATGATGTTCCGGAAGGCACTCTGATCGATGCGGTTGTCAGACCGGAGGATGTGATCCTGACGACACCGGAGCACGGAGTTGTTGAAGGTGTTGTGACTTCTGTTATTTTTAAAGGTATTCATTATGAAATCGCAGTTGAATCCGGAAAATACGAAATGATCATCCAGTCTACCAAGGCTGCAACCGTCGGAGACCATGTCGGCATGACATTGGAGCCTGATGGAATCCATATCATGATCGCCGAGGATCATACGACCTGTTTTGAAACAACTGTCAACAGTGATCTTAATCTGGATTTCAATGATGAAGAGATACACTGTGATCTGACGAAGGTTATTCCCGGTTCCGTTATTAAGGACGGCGAGCTTTTTGATAATGATGGTGAAAAGGTTGATCTTGATAAAATCCGTGTTATGGTTTCCATTGAGCCGGAAGATATTGAGATGAGCGATGATCTGGATGCCGGTCTGGTTGTCGGTAAGATTATCAACCTGATCTATAAAGGTGACCATTACAGTTATGTTGTCAGAACGGAGCATGGACATGACTTGATCGTAGATGATGAATATCTGTGGAATATGCATGATAAGGTCAGCCTGATCATGCCGGAAGATAAAATGCAGTTTGCGCTTAAAAAATAGGAGGCTTACAATGACTTTTTCCAGAAAACAGTTGGGAATCCCATATGCATTGTTTCTGATCCTGTTTGTGGTTGCGCCTCTGCTTGTCATTATTTATTATGCGTTTACAAACGGGTCCGGACAATTTACAATTTCCAACCTGACCAATTTTTTTGCCAATCCCAATACGCTGGGAACTTTGTGCTATAGCTTCGTGCTGGCATTTACGACGACCTGCGTCTGCCTTTTGATCGCTTATCCGGTGGCCTATATTCTGGCACGGAGTGAGTGGAAGGCAAAAAGCATTATCCTGATGATTTTTATTACGCCGATGTGGATCAACTTTACACTGCGTATTACAGCATTAAAAGAAATCCTTACTCTGGTAGAAAAAAATCTGGCATACTTTCCGTTTTTAAATTCGGTGATCGGTATGACCTATGATTTTCTGCCCTTTATGATCCTGCCGTTATATACGACGCTTACCAAGCTGGATCACAGCCTGATCGAGGCTGCCAGTGATCTGGGAGCCAGCTCGGCACAGTCATTTTTGCGCGTGACCCTGCCGTTGTCCGTTCCCGGAATTGTCAGTGGTATTTCCATGGTATTTTTGCCGGCCATGACCAACTATGTTGTACTGGATATGTTGTACAACAGTACATACATCATGGGTAGTCTGATCGGAAGCTATTTCTCATCCGATGACTGGCATAATGGTTCGATGATCGCGCTGGTACTGCTTTTGATCATTTGTATTTTTACATTCTTTGGAAGCAGTGCGGATGACGAGGCAAATGCAAGAGGAGGTGCCATCTTATGAAAAAGAAATTTGGTGCCCAGGTTTTTATCAGCCTGATGCTTCTTATTATGTATGCGCCGATCCTGATTTTGGCGGTATACAGTTTTACAAGCTCGACCAATATTGGTGTGATCCGGGATTTTTCCCTGCACAATTATGTGAAATTATTTACGACACCTGAGCTTGCCGATATGATAGGCGGATCTTTGCTTTTAGCTTTGGTAAGCTCTGTCCTGGCAACGATTTTCGGAACTGTCGGTGCGATTGGATTTTTCTATTCCAAAAAGCGGACACAGTCTGTTTTTTCGGCGATCAATCAGATTCCGGTTGTCAATGCCGATGTTGTAACCGGTTTTTCTGTATGTATTTTACTTGTGATTGTTTTTGGCATGAGTAAGGATACCTATGTGCCGCTCGTGATCGGACATACCGTTTTGAGCGCGCCGTTTGTATATTTATCCGTCCTGCCCAAATTAAAACAGATGGATCCAAGTCTCTATGAGGCGGCACTGGATCTTGGCGCAAAGCCCGGATATGCTTTGAGAAAGGTTATCATGCCGGAAATCGCATCCGGAATTGTCTCCGGTTTTGCTTTGGCGGTTACCTTATCTTTGGATGATTATTTTATTGCAACCTATACAAAACCGGCAACCTTTGATACCATCAGTACCTATGTTGTTAATGCGACAAAGGGTTCACAGACAGAGATCAAGACAGCGCTCTGGGCATTGTCTACGATCATCTTTGTGCTGGTATTGTTGTTTGCCATCGTGATGAATCTGGTTTCCAACCGCGGAACCAAAGAAGAGGCAGGTGAGCGTGCGGCATGATGAGATTTAAAAGAACTGTTTCAAGAAGAGCTTTATCTGCAAAAATAGCCGGAGCTTTTTGGGCTGTTATGTTTGCCGGAATGACTTCTTATGGTACCGGCCTTTTTGATGTCGCTGCCAAGGATAACGATGTTGTGACCCTGCGTGTCTGCAACTGGGAAGAGTATATCGATGAAGGCGACTGGGATGATGATGAGACGATCGAGCTTCCGGAAGGAGACATCATTGGTGTAAATCCGATGTACAAGGATTTTGAACAGTGGTATTACGATACCTATCATCAGAAGGTTAAAGTGGAATACAGCTGCTTTGGAACCAATGAAGAGCTGTACAACATGTTATCTCTGGGAAATGAATATGATGTTGTATGTCCTTCGGAATATATGATCATGAAGCTGATGGCTGAGGATCAACTGGTCCCGTTTTCCGATACTTTTTTTGATGAAAGCGTTGATGAAAATTACTATATAAAGGGTGTTTCGCCTTTTATCAGAAATGCCTTTGAGACCAATGAGATCAACGGTGAGACATGGAGCAAATATGCTGCCGGATATATGTGGGGGGTTACCGGTATTGTATACAATCCACAGGAGGTCAGCAAAGAGGATGCTTCTACCTGGAATATTCTGACGGATAAAAGATATTTCCGCCGTGTTACGATCAAGGACAATGTCAGGGATGCGTATTTTGCGGCAGTCGGTGCCATAAAGGGAGATCTGCTGACTTCGGATGATTTTATCAATGATCCCGATTATCATCAAAATCTGGCAACGGAAATGAATGACCTGTCACCGGAAAATTTGGAGGAGGCACTTGATTATCTCCAGAAATCCCGTGACAATGTGTATTCCTTTGAAACAGACAGTGGTAAAGCTGATATGATGTCCGGAAAAGTAGTAGCCGGATATCAGTGGTCTGGAGATGCGGTCTATACTCTGGATCAGGCGGAGGAGGATGATTTTTATCTGAATTTTGCCGTACCAAAGGAAAGCACCAACCTGTATTTTGACGGTTGGGTCATGCTGAAAAAAGGCATTCAGGATGATGCTAAAAAACAGCAGGCCGCGGAAGCGTTTATCAACTTTGTTTCCAGACCCGACAATGCTGTCAGAAATATGTATTACATTGGATATACCTCTGTTATTTCCGGTGGGGATGACAATACGGTGTTTGATTATCTGGACTATAATTATGGGGTGGATGATGAGAGCGAAGATGTGGATGTTATGGAGTATCCGCTTGGATATTTCTTTTCCGGGGATGCGGATGATCCGGATTATGTGCTGATTACCGACAGCGAGCAGGCTGAAAGACAGCTTGGTGCCCAGTATCCATCTGACGATGTGATGAACCGGAGTGCCGTTATGAGGTATTTTGATACTGAAGAAAATGCAGCCGTCAACCGGATGTGGATTGAGGTGCGCTGCTACAATATCAAGAATGTTCCTGCTTATATCTGGGTTGTGGTTGTAGTGGCTGTTATTGCTGCAATCGCGGTTTTGATCCGGGGGAAGATTGTGGAACGCAGTATGAAGAGAAAATAAGATATGGTGATTTATGATAACCCCTTTTGCTGGATGAAAGTCTGGAGGAAGGGGTTTTTGTAGTATAGGGTGTTTATATTATGTTGAAGTTGAAAATAGTAGCAAAGCAAATAAAGCTATGCTGAACTGAGAATCGATAAACAGGGCAAATGGCAAAGGAAATGAGAATTATGCCCATGGAAGATAGAAGAACAGGGCAAATAAACAGAAAACAACAATTTTACCTTCATTTTACAGAATAAAAATATGGCATTTATATATCACTGTTACAATATTAATAATATTTGTAAAAACAATACTAGTTCAAAAATTTTTAAACTTGCAAAGTGACAAAAATGAGAATGAAGAAAAAAGTTTTCCAGACGGAAAAGCTAAACGAAATCCGACAACAGCAGAAAAGAAGCTTCCTTATTTTCCCAGCAATTATGATCGTGCTGTTGATATGGGGCGGACCGGCAAACATTGCGCAGTTAAATAAGGATAACTTTGTGACTGGCATGATCTGCATTGTGTTTCTGCTTATTTTTTGCTCGGCAATGCTTGGGATTATTCCTTTTTATATGATATATATCAGGCTGCAGGGGCAGAAAAAGCAGGTACTTGAAAACAGTTCATTTATCACAGTTGATAATTTGGACTATTATCGGGATAAGCTTGAAGAAGTTTCGCCCGGCGCCATCAGTATGCTGGAAGATCTGCGTATCGAGTCGGACAAGGATATAGCGGCCAGTATCCTGCATTATGAAATGCTTGGCCTGATACGGCAGACAGAAGCCGGATATGAAAAGATAAATGGAATTGATCTTCAGGATGTAGGACTGCGGGAAAGTGACCGGTATCTGATCGGTCATCTGGAAAAAGGCGACTGGAAACAGGGACCGGTTGTGCAGGCGTGGGAGCAACAGGCTGTTTTAGAAATAAAAGAAGCCGGTTGGATCACGGAACGTTTTCGGAGTAAAAGGGACATTGAAAAAACAAATAGAAGAGAAAGCAAAATAGTATGGCTCTGGCTTGTAGTCCTGATTGTTTTCTGCCTGGCAGTTTCTATGGGAATGCTGAGGGAAAGGCTTCGGGATACCATGTCGCAGGAGCAGTTTGAAAAAATTCCACAGGCAGTGTTTGTGCTCGGAGATATTCAGCAGCAAGTGCTGGATGGGCTGTATGAAAATCAGGCTTTTGGAGCATTTAGTAAGCAGATGCTTACCAGTCCGGATTATTTGTGGAAGCTGACGCTTGTGGTTGTCCTGGATTGCATATTCCTTCTGCTTTTTCTCTTTCCTGTCTTGTATATGAAATTCGGACAGGGACGGATACGGGAGCAGTCACCGTATAAGAGAACGAAAGCCGGCGAGATTTACACAGAATATATTTTTGGAATGAAAAATTTTATTCATGATTATTCCAACCTGAGTGAAGTGGAAAAGGATGCGCTGGTGTTGTGGGATGATTACCTGATTTATGCAGTTGTACTGGAAGAAAATAAAAAGATTGTGGAAGAAATCATGAGAAGGAGAGCAGAAATATGATGTTCTGGATAATTGGAATCGTTGTTGTGGCAGGATTGATTGGAATATTTGTGGTAAAAGGCTACAATAGTCTGGTGGTATTAAAAAACCGGGTTGAAAATCAGGCGGCACAAATTGACGTGCAACTGAAGCGGAGGGCAGATCTGATTCCCAATATCCTTGAAACGACAAAAGGATATGCACGCTATGAACAGGATACGCTGAAAAGTATCACACAATTAAGGACACAGATTTTATCAGCAGAAGATATCACCGCCTCCTACCAGGCGTCAGAAAAACTTGGAAAATTTACCAGTCAGATTTTTGCAGTTGGAGAACAATATCCGGACCTGAAAGCCAATGCTAACTTTTTACAGCTTCAGAAGGAACTGTCTGAGACCGAAGATAAGATCAGTAAAGCAAGGCAGTTTTACAATGATACTGTTACCAAATACAACGACGCGATCATGATATTTCCCAATTCGCTTCTTGCCGGATTGTTTGGATTTCACCGGATCGCACTTTTAGAAGTGCAGGCATCTGAAAAAGAAGCAATAAAAATAGAAGTATAAAAAAACGAATTGTGCCAATAATAAAAAAGTATCAATAACATATTTGCTTAAAGGAGGCTTTTTTATGGCACAATTAACATGTGGTGTTATCACCTGTGGATACAATAAGGAAAGAAGCTGCTGTAAGGGTGATATCATGGTAGGTGGTGCATCTGCAGTAAAAGAAAACGAGACAAGATGCGATTCATTCCGTCGCGAAAACTGTGACTGCTATACCAGTGCCCTCGATCATCCCTGCCAGACGATCAGCATTGACTGCGAGGCTTCAAAGTGTAAGTACAATTCCAATTACAAATGTCATGCAGACCGTGTAAACATTGAAGGAACCAGAGCGACTGAATGCCGTGATACACTTTGCGGAACCTTTGAATGTGAAGGTTGCAAGTAAAAAAACAGTTGACATGATGTTTATGCCATGATATTATATCTGATGTGTGAGAACACGAGAAAGCAGAGTATCCACTCTCACCCTGCGGCGATTGGGCTTCAGGCGTCAGACATTTTATCCGGTAGTTTATGTTTGTCAGAGGTGGATATGTATGTATCCACCTTTTTTTGTGCGGGTGGAAGTCGCGCAAACTATCGGTCGAATTCTTTATGGAGGTACAAAACCATTAACGATTTATTCATTAACGAACAGATTAGAGACAAAGAAGTACGAGTGGTTTCGGAAAACGGGGAACAGTTAGGTATCATGTCTGCAAGAGATGCTTTACAGAAAGCTGAAGAGGCCGGACTTGATTTAGTAAAAATTGCTCCAAACGCAAAGCCCCCGGTTTGTAAAATTGTAGATTACAGCAAATACAAATATGAGCAGGCCAGAAGAGAAAAAGAAGCAAAGAAAAAACAGAAGACAGTTGAGGTCAAAGAAATCCGTTTATCTCCCAATATTGATACCAATGACCTGAATACCAAGATGAACGCGGCTAAGAAATTCATCACCAAAGGAGACAAGGTTAAAGTCACACTTCGTTTCCGTGGTCGTGAGATGGCACATATGAACAGCAGCAAGCATATCCTTGATGACTTTGCAGAAGGGCTTTCTGAAATCGCAGTTGTTGAAAAGCCTGCAAAAGTAGAAGGAAGAAGCATGACGATGGTGCTTGCTGAAAAACGTTAATTTGTTTTTAACTGAGTATAAAATGCAGTTAAAATAGATACAAAACCAGGAGGGAATTAAGATGCCAAAAATTAAAACAAACAGATCTGCAGCAAAACGTTTCAAAATTACAGGAACCGGAAAATTAAAAAGAAATAAAGCTTATAAACGTCACATCTTAACCAAAAAGTCAGCTAAAACTAAGAGAAATCTTAGAAAACCGGCTATGACAGATGCAACAAACGTAAAGAACATGAAAAAGATTTTACCTTACATTTAATGATTGGTTAGGAGGAAGAAAAAATGGCAAGAATTAAAGGCGGTTTAAACGCAAAAAAGAAACATAACAGAGTATTAAAACTGGCTAAAGGATACAGAGGAGCAAGATCTAATCAGTACAGAGTTGCAAAACAGTCTGTAATGAGAGCATTAACATCTTCATATGCTGGACGTAAACAGAGAAAACGTCAGATGAGACAGTTATGGATCGCTCGTATCAATGCAGCAGCAAGATTAAACGGTTTAAGCTACAGCAAATTTATGTACGGTTTAAAATTAGCAGAAGTTGAAATCAACAGAAAAATGCTTGCAGAAATGGCAGTAAACGATGCTGAAGGATTTAAAGCTTTAGCAGAGCTTGCAAAAACTAAAATTGCATAATTATATTGTTATGTGAGATAATAGACGCAGTGTCGCGAGGCACTGCGTTTTTTGCTTTTGTTGGGATTTGGTGTGGGGAGTTCTGGCAGATACAGGGATTTTTCCAAATGGACTGCGATGTATAAGATGTGCTAATTATTTTGCGGAAGATGTCTGATTGACGGACGCAAGCGGTGCGCATGGACATCCATGTCCGAGCGCACCTTTCGCAGCATCCTTGCTGCGAATTGCTGAAACCGGGCAAAATAATAAGTACATCTAATACATCTTTCGTCAAAATTTGGAAAAATTCCCGTCCCCTGCAAATTATAATAAGACAATCTAAGAAAGGAACCAACCATGCTAGAAAAATATCAGCCTCAAAAAGTATTCCACTACTTTGAACAAATATGCCAGATACCTCATCCATCCTATCACTGCGAAGCCATCAGCAACTATCTGATGAACTTTGCCAAAGAACATGGACTGGAGGCTTATCAGGATCAATTTTACAACGTGATCATTATAAAAGAAGCATCAGCAGGTAAAGAAGAGCTTGAACCAATCATGATACAGGGCCATATGGATATGGTCACCGTAAAAGATGACGGCGTCCAAATTGACATGCAGAAAGAGGGACTGAAGCTTGCTGTAGATGGCGATTATATCTATGCCAAAGGAACCAGTCTGGGAGGCGATGACGGCATTGCCATTGCTTACGGATTGGCACTTTTAGACGATGATACCCTGAGCCTGCCACGTATCGAGCTTGTTGTGACAACCGAAGAAGAGGTTGGTATGGAAGGAGCAACGGGAATTGACCTGTCTGTCTGCAAAGCCAACCGTATGCTCAATCTGGATTCGGAAGATGAAGGAGAGTTTGTCGTTGCCTGTGCCGGCGGTATGCGGGTTCATGCGGACATGGAAGCAGGAAAAAAGCTTCCTATGACAGAAAATGAACTTTTATATTGTATTGAAGTTGGTGGCCTTACTGGAGGACATTCGGGAACAGAGATCATCCGTCATAGTGCCAATGCCAGTAAAGTGCTTGGCAGCGTATTGCAGGGTCTGTGGATGATGGATTGTCCGTTTATGCTGATGGATTTAGAAGGTGGAACCAAGGATAATGCAATTCCGATTTATGCAAAAGCTCTGATTGCTGTATCAAAAGAAAAGAAAGAGCAGATCAATGCAAATATTGATAAAATGTATGAGGAATTTAGAAAGCAATATGAAGCCACAGATCCGGATGGATATGTTAAATGCTGTGAAGTAGAGCCTGCTAACTGGAACGATATGCAAAGTGGCTTGCAGAATACTGTACAGAATGATACGGGCAATACTATGCAAAACATTGTACAAAATGATGCAGGTAATACTATGCAAAATACTGTGCGAGATGATGCAGGCAACACTATGCAAAACACCGTGCGGAATGATGTAGCCAATACTATGAAAAACACTATGCAGAATGATGCAAAGAATAATACACAGAATATAAAAAAAGAAATCCGGCTTTTTTCAAAAGAGCGTACCAGACAGATCATTGACTTTCTCTGCGAGGTTCCAAACGGCGTCCAGAGCATGTGCGTAGAAATGCCGGAGCTTCCGCAGACTTCCCTGAATCTGGGCATTATGAAAGGTGAAGCAGACGGTATTCACTTTGATTTTTCTTTAAGAAGCAGTGTATCTGCAGAAAAGCAGGAGCTCTGTGATAAAGTATGTAAAATCATAGATAAATATGCAGGAACCTACGAGCTTGGCGGTGACTATCCGGCGTGGGAATACAAAGCAGATTCTGTCTTACGTGAACATCTGGTAAGTGTGTATGAAAAGCAGTATGGTAAACTGCCGGAGGTTTTATCCATACATGCCGGACTGGAATGTGGTATTCTGGCATCAAAAAAGCCGGGACTGGACTGTGTGTCCGTCGGACCGGATATTCTTGACATTCATACGACAAGAGAACGGCTTAGCATATCATCTGTGCAGCGAGTATGGAAATTTTTAGTGGAGGCTTTGGAGACATTATGAATAATATTATATTGATCGGTATGCCGGGAGTCGGTAAAAGTACGGTAGGTGTTGTTTTGGCAAAAAAAATGGGTTATCAGTTTGTCGACTCAGACCTGATTATTCAGGAAAAAGAAAAAAGACTGCTTCATGAAATTATTGAACAGGAAGGGATTGACGGTTTTATTGAAATTGAGGACCGGATAAATGCCCAGATTGAGATGGAACACACTGTTTTGGCTACTGGAGGAAGTGCTGTATATGGAGAGCATGCGATGAAGCATTTTGCGGAATGTGGTACGATCGTGTATCTTTCCCTTCCATATGAAGAGCTTTGTGACAGACTTGGAGATCTGAATGAACGTGGTGTTGTTATACAAAACGGACAGACCCTGCTTGATCTGTATCAGGAACGTATTCCCTTGTATGAGAAATACAGTATGATTACAGTTGACTGTCACCACAAGCAGATTCGTGAAATTGTAAATGAGATTACTGAGCGTATAGAAAAAGGACTTTAATAATTGCTTCAAAGAGCCTATATTAATATGCTCATGCCGAAATTATAAGTACTTCGATGTAATGATATCAAAGTAATCACACTGCACAAATTATTTCACGCATGGTATTTTACATATATCATATACTATTTTGACCATATATCTATTCCGTATATTTCAATAAACGATACAGATATATTTTCAGATAATTACCATCCGGACATAACTTGCGTTCCGGATGCCATTGCAGTCCGAGAATTGGCAGCTCGGTGTGGATAAAGCCCTCCACGGTTCCGTCAGAGGCGTGCATAAATGGATAGAGCCCG
Organism: uncultured Lachnospiraceae bacterium; assembly: GCA_900317505.1. Taxonomy (GTDB): domain Bacteria; phylum Bacillota; class Clostridia; order Lachnospirales; family Lachnospiraceae; genus UBA2882. The sequence continues at coordinate 65,196 of ONHB01000005.1, forward strand.
GGAGCGGCTTTCAGGATGCACTGATGATGAGCGCTGTTAATATATCCCGGAGTACAGTTATCAAAAATGGAAGTTAGCATAGGGTAACTATCAGAAAGCTCATAGTTGCAGCTGTGGTAATTGTCAAAGCCATTCTGTGCCTGATGCAGTAAAAGTCTGTCAGGGGACATGTCCTGTAAAAGTGTACCGCCAAGGGCTATGTTGATCATCTGCATGCCCTTGCAGATACCGATGACAGGCTTTTTCTTTTTTATAAAATAATCAAGATAGGAAAGCTGTACATGGTCCAGTTTTTCATCAATGTTACGGCTTCCTTTATTTTCTTCATGAAGAATTTTGGGAGAAATATCGCCACCGCCCGGCAGGATCAGGGCATCTGCAAAGGAAAGAAGGGGAAGTGCGGATGTCTGGCTGGAGACTGCATCATTTAACAGCTCCAACGTATCTGTGACAATGGGATAATAGCCGGAAAAACGAACGGCCTGCACATAGTTGTGGGTCTCTTTTTTATGTCCGACGATCAATATGAAGTGAATTGCCATAAAGAACCTTTTTTACACTGTTTTTTATAAACTTATTTTAATATATGATGCTTATTGAAAAAAGTTGTGCTATACTTTACACAGAATATGAGAAATATTTTTCCAATAACTATGTAAAAAAGAGGGTATGATTATGTTACAGGAAGTATTTGAATTATTGATGCAGGTGCATGAAGGCATGCATATTGTTACCATTGGTCTTTTGGATGGAACTGCGATCCAGCGTGCGCATACGACAAAGGGTAGTAGTGATACTGTAGTTGAGTTAAAGCTTGATAAGATGGATGTTGGATATGTTACCTTTAGCAAGCACACCTGCAACAGCTACATCAACAATCAGGGACAGGTTACCAGCCAGACAGACTTCAATAGCATTCTGGCTATTCCGTACAGCAATATTTCTTATGTTGAGTTCTCGTATGATGAAGAATAAGAGCTTAAGTGATATTATTTTATGATTGGGAGAGCTGCATGACCGTTTCAGACTACATAGCGATCAAAAAACAACAGCATACAACCATGTGTGCGGCAATTTTATATCCGGATGGAGAAATAGAAGCGTGTGCTTCCAGTCATTTAAAGACGATGATTGATCATTTGGGAAACGAGATCTGGGATCAGATTCCCAAGGATGAATCGCCCTTGTTCTGGCTGACCGGTTATACAGGGGTTGTTTTAATTGATTATGAAAATCAGGTATATAGTGAAGCGCTTAGTGAAGAACAAAGAGATGCTTTGCAAAAGATGTATTTTTCAGAGGTGCTCATAAAGCACCCCTGTGTGATTCATTTTGGAAACCGTGCACTTGGCATTCCCAAAAGTGCACAATAAAGATCAGACTTCAGGATCGGTGGATTCTGTTGTTATGGTACTTTCAGGTGTTGATGTATCGGTTGTATTTTCCGGAGGATTTTCCTGTGTGGATGAGTCCTCCGGATTATTTGTGTCTGTGGTCGGATCGGTATTATCGGCAGCATTATCTGCAGGTGCCGGATCCTTGGTAACCCAGCGGTAGAAAAATGCGTGATTGCCGATCATGGTGTATTCCGCGATGTTGTAATAGTCTGCATAATATTTAGTCATGAAAAACAGATAATCGCCCACACTTGCTCCGTTTAACACCTCCTGGGCCGCCTGCATACAGGTGCTGTTGGGTCCTTTGGCAATGATGAGCTCGACCTTGCCGGAGCGGTATGAAGCAAACTGGTTGGTCTGTGTGATGACGCCAACGATGCTGTTGGGGAAAACAGAGCTTTTGACACGGTTCATGATAACGGTACCTACGGCTAACTTTCCGGTGTAGGATTCGCCATCTGCCTCAGCCTGTATGGTTGCGGCAAGCCATTCCAGCTCGGAAGCGGAAGCGGTGTAGGAGCCTGAAAAATCTTCCTTCTGTCCCTTTGCAGCCATTTCAGCCTGCTGTTTGGCAATTTTCTGTGCCAGTTCGGCCTGCGCTGCAGCCTGTGCTGCCTGTAATCCGGACATTTTTTTATCCAAAAGCTTGATCTGATTATCGTAGTCCTTTAGTTTTTCATTTTCGCTGGCAAGCTCGTCGTTGGTATCGGACAGCTCTCCCTGCACCTTCTGTGTCAGATCAGCGAGCTCTGACTGCTTTTGATCCAGCTCGTTTTGATAGGAGTCAAGCTCTGTCTGTTTTTCTTCCAGCTTTTGTGCCTTTTCAGAGATCTTGCTCTGGATATCCTGATAAGATGTGATCAGATCCTGTTCATATTGTAAAAATGCTGTGACATATTGTGCCTTTGTCAGGAAATCCTTGATGGACGAACTGTTGTACAAAAGCATGATCAATGAATCACGGCTGCCGTTTTCATAAGAAGCCTGCAAGCAGTTTTTCAGATTTTCATAGATGAGCTTTTCATCTTCCTGAGCCTGCATCAGTTCACTGTTGAGAGAAACTATGGATTGGGAAGTTTCCTGCAGGGAACTTTGTACATCCGAGATTTCTCCGTTGATGGAATCCATCATGGAGGCATAGTTCTGATACATTTTCTGCAGATCCTTTGACTGTCCGGTAAGCTCATCCACGTTGTCTTTGGAAGCTTCCTTTTGTTCTGACAGTTTTTTTAATGCATCCTGTGTCTCTTTCTGCTGCATTTCCAGATCCGAAATCGTGTCTTCAATCTCGGTTGCCCAAACAGGCATCGGAGTGGATGTTAAAAAAAGTATTCCTGATAAAAGTATGACTGAAAAAATAGTATGTAATTTTCTTTTTTTGTTGATATGATTAAATGGAATCATAACGGTCTCCTTTGCTTTATTTTAAGCTTATATAGGGAATTTTGTCAAATTATGTTTACTGGTTATGTCGACCAAATCTATCAATTCGGAAACAATGGTGTATCCGCCTGTGAAAAAAGGTCGGAAAATCCATGATAAAGCATTGAAAAGACCGAAAAAGTGTGAGAAAGTACTGTAGTGGATAAATGTCATACGGATAATGATACAAAGGAGTTTTCAAGATTCATGAATAAAGAAGAGCGTAAAAAGGAAAAAGAGGAACTGCATGAAGAGCTGATGGCCGGAAAAACGGAGATCCGCAAAGCTCTTTCAGAGACGGTGGATCCGAATGGGGATAAAAAGATTTCATTAAAGGAAATTTTCCATGAAATGTTTTCCATCAGGAAGGACGTTGCAACGCGTGAACAGATCCGGGAAAGTCTCATCAGCGGAGGAAGAGTGACGGGGACTAATATGTGTCTTTTGGTGCTGGCTATTTTGATCGCTTCCATTGGATTGAATGTCAATTCCACGGCTGTCATCATCGGTGCCATGCTGATTTCTCCATTGATGGGAACCATACATGCCTTTGCATATGGTACAGCCACCTCCGATTCTGCGCTGAGCGTGCGTTCTGTGCTTGGATTTGCCATGCAGGTTCTGATCAGCCTTTGTGCATCGACGCTATATTTTACGATATCGCCGCTTTCTGATGCAACATCTGAGCTTTTAGCAAGGACACAGCCGACCATCTGGGATGTATTGATCGCAATATGTGGTGGCGTGGCAGGAATTATCGGTGTAACCAGAAAAGAAAAATCCAATGTTATTCCGGGTGTGGCAATCGCAACGGCACTTATGCCGCCTCTTTGCACCTGCGGTTACAGTATCGCGCACAGACAGTGGAAGATGCTTTTGGGAGCAGGATATCTGTTTGCTGCCAATACTTATTTTATTTATCTGTCAGCCGTGATCATTTTGATCATTCTGGGCGTGCCCAAGGTAAGAGAAGTGGATGCCAAGCGGGCAAAGAGAATGAAACGTATGCTGATCCGAAATTCCATTATCATGATCATTCCGAGTATTCTTGTTGCATATCTCATGGTGCATGATGCTTCAAAAGATGAAAACACACTGACCGGATTTGATACGTCGGTTTCCGTCAAGGCACTGTCGGACGAGCTGAATGTCCTTTATCCGGAAATTGCTTCTGTGTCTGTGGGACAACTGGATGAACTGGACGAAAACGGAGAGCCGGTACAGAAAAAGGTGATCTTACTGCGGACAGCTGCAGATACAGAATCAGCTGATTTTCAGGAACACTTTACAACTATGAAAAAATGGCTGGAAGTAAAATATGAAGGCTATGAAATAAAATTGGAAAGAGTAAATTGATCAATATAAAAATAAATTAGTTGATGCTAATTCAGACTAATGACAGATATAGACTGGCTGATATCAAACTGGAATTATTACAGCAATGAATTGACCAATACAAAACATAATGAGGTAAAAAAATGGACAGAAATCTTACAACCCTGTGCTATATAGAAAAGAATGACCGCTATCTGATGCTTCACAGAGTAAAAAAAGAGCATGATATCAATAAGGATAAATGGATCGGTATTGGCGGGCATCTGGAAGAGAATGAGACGCCGGAGGAGTGCCTGTTAAGAGAGGTCAGGGAAGAAACCGGACTGATATTGACAGACTGGGAGTTTCGCGGGATTATCACGTTTATGTCTGATCAGTTTCATACTGAGTATATGTTTTTATATACATCCCGTTCATTTTGCGGCGAGCTTGCAGATTGCGACGAAGGTGTGTTAGAATGGGTGGACAAAAAGGCGGTATATCAGCTGCCGATCTGGAAAGGAGATAAGATATTTTTCAAACTGTTGGATACATCTTCAGACTTTTTTTCTCTGAAACTAAGGTATGAGGGAGAAGAGTTAGCAGAGGCTATCCTAAACGGAAAGGAAGATATGCTAAGCATTGTATCATGATAAGAAAGATGCATACGGACGAATTTGACCGGGTATTTTCCATTATGGAAGACAGCTTCCCGTCGGATGAGTATCGGACTTATGAGGAGCAGAAAAAGCTGCTTTTAAATAAGAAATACGACATATATACATTTATTATAAAAGAAAGAATACAGGGATTCATTTCGGTCTGGAAGTTCGATGATTTTTTGTATATAGAGCATCTGGCGGTAGATGCAGACTGCCGCAATCACGGAGCGGGAGCGAAGCTTCTTGATGAGATGAAAAATCTGTTTCCCGGAAGGATCTGTCTGGAGGTGGAGCTGCCGGTCACGGAAATGGCTAAGCGCAGGATCGGTTTTTATAAACGGAACGGCTTTAGCGTCAATGATTATCCATATATGCAGCCACCCTATTCCAAAGAAAAAAATCCGATAGAGTTAAAGATCGTTTCTTCACAGGGGTTGCTTTCCGGAGAGGAATTTACCGATGTCCGGAATGCGCTTTATAAGGAAGTATATCACAAATATGAGTAGCCGGGTTACTTTATCGATTATATGGGAATACTGTAAATATTCAGAGCTGATAGAAAATGGAGGAAAAGAAAATGAGTGATATCATGAAAAACATCAACAAAGCAGAAGTTTTAAAATTGAAAGAAGAGGTTGTTTACGGCGAAGGACAGGTAGTCAGCAAGACTTTGGTGCAGAATGCAGCAGTTAGCGTTACCTTATTTGCTTTCTGGAAGGGTGAGGAGATCAGCACCCATGAATCCGGTGGAGACGCCTTTGTGACCTGTCTGGATGGAACCGGAGAAGTAACCATCGATGGTGTGGATTATACACTTACCGAAGGTGATTCCATTGTAATGCCGGCTAAGCATCCTCATGCTGTCAGGGGCAAAGACAACTTCAAAATGCTGCTGGTTGTTGTATTTTAAATAAGTGCAGATTTTATAACTGCAGGCTAAAATTCCATGGAGGTAAGCGGCAGCTGGACACAAAGTGAGATATCACTGGTCTCAAAGTATTCAGCTAACTGTAACAATTCCTTCTGGGACTTTACGCATACAGACGATAGATCCCGGACATTTTTATTCAGAGGGGCAAAAAAGTTGTCCCAGTGAATCGGAATAACAATGTCCGGTTTTACTTTTTCTACGGTTTCCTTGAAAAAAGTCTGCCTGGTCAGCCGGTTGGCTGAGGACATGCCGCCGATCGCCAGATACAGGACATCGGCATGCACGTTGTCCAACTGGTGCTCAATATAATTGAAGCTTGGACGAATCAAGTAGGTTTTGCCCTGATTTTCAACGATAAAATCATAGGAGTCGCCTTCTTTAAAGCTGCGTCTGCGAGCGGGCTGGACTAAGGGCGTGTCGATCGTTTTACCCAGATCATTGTTGTACCAGTGTGCCTTGGAATGACAGGATGGCAGAACGGTGATCGTAAAATTACCGATTGTGAATTTCTGAAAAGGATGATACAGGTTTAATTTTTCTTCCGGTACATTTCCACCACGCAAAACATTGAGTGCAGATTCGGAACCATAGGCGTCGGCATCACATACTTTTGCAAAATAAGATGCGTCCAGAATATGGTCATAGTGCGAGTGGGAAATAAAAATGGCACGTAACCGGTCGATATGATGAAGCTTTATGATATGATTTACCAGTGCTTCATTGGTTTTGAGGCGGTGCAAAAAGGCCTTGTTGATGGATGGCCTTGTAACATGCGCATCAAATAAAATCTGATCCTTTCCATCATCAAATAACAGTACGGTTGTGCCAAGATAGGTTATTTTCATGAGTATCACTCCTTTGTTGCTATTTTAGCATTGTACCGTTGTTTTGACAAATTGAGGCTTGTCCGAAAAGAGACTTGCAAATATGGCGACTTAATGTAAAAATAGAGATTGGTATTCAATTACAGGATGAAATTTTATGGTGGCGGCCCGCATAGATCAGGGCAGTCAAAGAAAAGAGAGGATTTTATGTTAAAACAATTATCTATTTATGCGGAGAATAAAAAAGGAAATCTGCAAAACATTACCAACACTCTGGCACAGGAAAATATCAATATCTGGGGATCTGTTACCAATGACAGTGCGGAGTATGGCATTATCCGTATGGTGGTGTCTGATGCAGAGAAAGCAAAAGATGCTTTGGAAGCACAGGGATATTTATGCAGACTGACCAATATTATCGGTGTGGAAATGGACGATGAAGTCGGAAATCTCAATAAGCTTCTGCAGACTTTATATAGCAGCAATATTAATGTGGACTACATTTATCTGTCCTTTAACCGTGATTCCGGAAAGCCGGTTTTAGTGTTCCATGCGGACGAAGTGGCAGAGGTTGAAGATTGCATTAAGGCAAAGGGATATCGTACTGTATAAGTTGTGATTGAACCGTGCCAATATTGCGATTTTATATTATTACAAAAACGATTATTTAAACTTCCCCTCAATTTATGAAAAAAAGGGGTTGACACATTTGCCAAAAAAAGTTAGAATAACACTTGCGTGCAGGAATGGCGGAACTGGCAGACGCGCAGGCTTCAGGTGCCTGTGGTAGCAATATCGTGAGGGTTCAAATCCCTTTTCCTGCATCTAGCAAACGCGGAAGTGTCGGAACTGGCAGACGAGCAAGACTAAGGATCTTGTGGCTATTGCAGTCGTGTGGGTTCAAGTCCCATCTTCCGCACTGAAAAACTCTCAAAACCTTAATTATAAGGGCTTGAGAGTTTTTTATTTAAGATGATTTTGCATCAGCTTTAACTCTTCATACGTATGAGTATTTGGATGTTTATAACCATACAGTTTGTTGTACAAAACTCTTTGACATATTCATTGCGCAGTGCTAATATGATGATAGAAAGGGCGCTGCCGATAGACGGTTGGTCCGTTGAAATAGTTTAATCACAAAAATGACCGCTTGTTTTTCAGGACAGGGCGGTTATTTTTGTGTCTTATGACTTCCAATAGTATATCCAAGTCCGAAACAGGTTAGGCATAAGCTGATAACTGCAATCAGACTCTCGATAGTCAACATTGGCATCCCCTCCTTTAGCAAGATTTCCGTCAGATAGGCTGAGGATTCTATGTAAACAGAGGGTCACAGTCCCTCTGATGAAGGACTAACCGCCTACCGTAAATGGTAGCACCCATAGAAATAGTGTAACAGAAGAAATAAAAATGTACAACAGAAAAGATGAAAATGAATGAAATTACGATACACAATATCAGAAAGCGCCAACAAGAACTCTTTGACAAACTACGGCAGGCGAATCCTTCCATTATCATGGATGGTGTTTCAGATGAGGAACAATATATATCGGCACCATACCGGATCATGTATGTGCTAAAGGAAGTGAATGGCGGCTCCGGTTGGAGCTTGTGTGATCATCTGCAAAGTGGAGGCAGGGACCGCGAGCATGATCCTACATGGGACAATATTGCAAGATGGACGGAAGGCATTTTTAATCTACCGAAGGAACTGCCATGGTCAGAGCTGGAAAAAGACTGTTGGATCAGACGTGAGAGGATGCTTCCCAAAATCTGTGCCATTAATGTGAAGAAAACATCCGGCAGCTATGTTTCGGATGAAAACCAAATCTATACCACAGCACAAAACAATGCAGATATTCTGATGCAGCAGCTTACTTTGTACGATCCGGAAATTGTGATCTGTTGCGGAACCGAGGACGCATTTGTTGATGCCTGTTTTAGTGGTAAACAAATAGAGTGGAAAATGATCACTCGTGGGATTTGGTATTTCAGGAATGAAGATAAGATCGTTATCTCTTTCTCTCATCCTGCAGCGCGTGTGAAGGACTGCTATCTGTATTATGCATTGCTTGATGCTGTGAAGGAAATATTGAATATAAAGGAAAGCTCCAATGACGAAAGACAAGTGGTACAGACAACTGTTTGAAAGACTTGATAATTCCAAATTTCGCAGCAGTTTCCATCTGAAACAAAAGGATATAGATTATATAAATGAAAAGGGCCTGGATACGATCAGGCAGCATGCGAGGGACTTTATTGCCAAAAGAGAAGCTCCAGCATATATACCAAATGATGGAAAGCAGACACCGACAAAGGGACATCCTGTATTTATTGCCCAGCATGCAACGGCAACCTGTTGCAGAGAGTGTATTCGAAAGTGGCACAAGATGAAGCCGGGGGTAGAATTAAGTCAGGTGCAGCAGGATTATCTTGTGGATGTGATCATGACGTGGATACAAAAAGAACTGGAGAAAAAATAAATATATGTCATGTATTAAATAATCTAAATTAGTACGGATCTCTATATGGGATAAATCTGTTTGACATAAAGATTTCCGAATGTTAGTATAATATTAAAGAGGTGCTACCGATAGACGGTTAGCCTGAATTTAAGGTAATCAAAAGACCGCCAAGTTTGTCAGACGTGGGCGGTCTTTTTGTGTCTATTTTTTACTTTTGGAACCGACGGTATAACCAAGAGCAAAGCAAGTTAAACACAAGCTGATGATGGCTATAAAAAGTTCCGTTGTAAGCATAATCACAATCCTCCTTGATAGATTTCCGAAAAGGATTTCTATGTAAACAGAGCTATAACTCTCTGGTGGAGGCTAACCGCCTACCGTGTAGGGTAGCACCTGACTATATTATATCAAACATACGTTTGAAAAACAAATGGAATTAGAGAAAAAATAATGCAAATATTCGTAGATGCAGATGCCTGCCCGGTAATAGACATCGTAGAAAATATAGCAAAAAAATATAACATCCCCACTACATTGCTGTGCGATACCAATCATGTGCTGTATTCCGATTACAGTCAGGTGGTTGTAGTAGGTGCGGGAGCAGATGCGGTGGATTATAAATTGATCAGCATCTGCCACAGAGGTGATGTTGTGGTATCTCAGGATTATGGCGTTGCCGCCATGGCACTTGGGAAGGGCGCGTATGCAATCCATCAATCCGGTAAATGGTACACAGATGAAAATATTGATCAGATGCTGATGGAGAGGCATCTTAACAAAAAAGCAAGACGCGGATCTCATAAAAATCATATCAAAGGACCGAGAAAGCGTACGGAGGATGATGATATTCGTTTTGAACAGTCCTTTGAAAAGCTTATTCTGATGGCCAGATCAAGAGAAGGTGATACAAGTGGGACTTTTTAAAAAGAAAACAATCGTAAAGACATATGATAAGGAAAATAAGAAACCGATCATCAAGGCAAGTATCTGCAATGGGGAGCAGGTTGCCGGATTTAAAGATATCCGTACAGGCCGGATCGAAGAGATCATGCTAATAAAGAAGCCTGCAGATATTGAGGATTTCAAGAAAATGTATGGAATTAATGGGGATATAGAAAAGGAATATTGATGACAAATTATTAAAGAAAAATAAAATTTAGCACTCTCTATTGACAAGTGCTAATAAAAGGACTATAACGTAATCGTAACAAAGAAACAGTGATTTAAGATAAGCATCACGAAACGCCAACTGAATATCGACATTCCGCAAACTTACCTTTTTTCAAATTTGTATTTTATGGAGGAAAAGACAAATGACTACTTTAAAAGTGCAAAAAAGAGAAATGGACAAGAAAGCAAAACAATTAAGAAAAGAAGGCTATGTAACAGGCAATCTTTTTGGAAAAGATCTGGAAGGCTCTATTCCTTTGAAGATTGAACGTAAAGAGGCTGAACGGATACAGAGAGAATGTCTCAAGGGTTCACAGCTCTATGTTGAACTGGATGGAAAACAATACGATGTTATGTTGAAGGAACTGGATTATGATTCCATGAAAAACCAGATACTTGAGATGGATTTCCAGACACTGGTTAAAGGTGAAAAGGTACATGCCGTTGCAGAAATTGTACTGCACCACAAAGATCAGGTTGTAGAAGGTGTACTGGAACAGTTATTAACAGAAATCGCGTATAAAGCGGTTCCGGAGGCTTTGGTTGATAAAGTTGATGTTGATTGCAGTAAGCTTAGACTTGGAGATACGTTGACAGTTGCAGATCTTGATATTGCAAAAGACAAAGATATTGAGATCACGACACATATGGATGCACCAGTTGTCAATGTGGTTGCTCCAAAGGGTGATTTACCTGTAGAGGAAGAAACAACAGAAGAAGATAAATAAGTTACGAAAGGCTTACTGCTTAGGGTGGTAAGCCCTTCTTTCTTTTTTGAAAGATGCAAAATAACTGATCAAAGATCATATTCTGGCAACGGTGTAGATAAAAAATTGGCAGATGCATGGTAAAGAAGGTGAAAACTTATGGCAAAACGGGATTATTATGATGTACTTGGTGTCAAAAAAAATGCGACCAAGCAGGAAATGAAAAGTGCATACCGGAAGCTCGCAAAAAAGTATCATCCGGATATGAACAAGGACAACCCGGCAGCAGAGCAGATGTTCAAGGAGATAACAGAAGCATACAATGTACTTTCCGACGATGAAAAACGAAAGCTCTACGATCAGTTCGGGCATGCCGCATTTGATGGAAGTATGGGAGAGGATCCCAACAAGTATGCAGGAGGTCAGGATTCCTATTTCTGGAAAAATGCAAATGGCGGCGGCAGAACAGAGTTTCATTATCAGGGCAATATGGATGATATCTTTGATGATATGTTTGGCGGCTTTTTCCACAAGGGTGGTTCTGGCGGATTTAAAAACGGCGGTTTTCATCATCATGGTTTTGGAGATTCTTTTCAGGATGAAAATAATGATGCAACGAGTGACATTACGGTTTCCTTTAAGGAAGCTGCACTTGGCTGTGAAAAGATGATCCGTTTTGACGGAGCACGGACAGAAAGATTATCTGTCAAAATTCCTGCTGGAATCAACGAAGGTCAGTCCATCCGGCTGAAAGGAAAGGGAAGAACCGGGCATAACGGACAGGCCGGGGATCTGTTTTTGAAGGTCCATATTGCAAAGGATGACCGTTATACCAGAGAGGGACAAAATGTATACATTACACAAAGTGTTCCGTATACAACAGCCATTCTGGGCGGCGAAGCCAGATTTGATACACTGTACGGACCGGTACAGTGTAAGGTGCCGGCTGGAAGTCAGGCAGGCAGCAAGCTTCGTCTCAAAAATAAAGGTATTGTTTCCATGAAAAATAAAAATGTTTACGGTGATGAATATGTAACACTTCAGATCGCGGTTCCGAAAGAAGTTTCACCGCAGGAAAAAGAGCTGTTACAAAAGCTGAAAGCAATGGAAGAGCGTAGGACAGCCTGATGAAGAAAAATAGAAAGGCTTTGGACTGCCTGATAAGGTTTAGGAGGAAAAAAGATGGCAAATGAAATTGCAATAAAGGATCCGGGCAAAAAACGAAAGATGGAGCCTTATGAACACCGGATCAGATATCATGAGCTGGATGCCCAGGGAATGGTACATCCGTCCAATTATATCAACTGGATGGAAAATGCCAGAATGAACCTGATGGAGCAGATCGGGCTTGGTTATAAACAGATGAAGGATATGGAGATTGCGGTGCCGATGATTTCTTTTTCGGTAGAATACCGCAGTCCGATACAATTTGAGGAAGTCATTGTAGTTGACACAAAGCTGATTTCCTATGATGGATATCAGATGGAAGTGGCATACCGGATCTTTAATAAAAAGACCGGCGAAGATCATGCCGTAGCTAAAAGCAAGCATCACTTTATGAATAAATCGGGACTGCCGATTTCCTTAAAGCGCGTATATCCTGAGCTGGATACGACCTTTTTTGAAATGAAGTAAAAGAATAAAACCTAAAAAATCCAGACATGCAATTTTTATACATGTCTGGAATTTTTATATGATATAATGAGCGCAAGAGAGCCGATGTGCTTGCACGATCGGCGAACGGCGAATGTTGATCATGATAGTTGCGAAGCAACGTAGAGCACGGGAGTGCGAATCATGGTACAAATGGAGACGGACCCCAGACGGCTGCAGAGGTTTTAGTTAAGTGTCTGGAAAGCGAAGGCGTAGAATATGTATTTGGAATACCGGGGGAAGAAAATCTCGATATGATGAATGCATTGGAAAAATCAAACATCCGTGTGATTGTGGTAAGACATGAACAGGGAGCTGCATTCATGGCAGATGTGTATGGACGTCTGACCGGAAAGGCAGGTGTATGTTTTTCTACCCTGGGTCCCGGAGCTACTAATTTAATTACGGGGACTGCCGATGCCAATTCAGATGGAGCGCCGTTGGTTGCCATTACCGGGCAGGTTGGAACGGAGAGAATGCATTTGACTTCCCATCAGTATCTGGATCTGGTGGAGTTGTTTGCACCCATAACAAAAAGAAGTAAGCAAATTGTAAATCCCAATTCGGTAAATGAAATTATGCGTATCGCATTCAAATATGCTGAAAGTGAAAAACCCGGAGCCTGTCATGTTGATCTTCCAACAAATGTCGCAAAGCAGGCTGTTACACCTGGAGCTGCCGCTTATCCATTGAAAAAACCGAAAACCAACAGGGAATATGCATCTTTTTATAGTATTGATCAGGCTGCTGCAGCTATTTATAAGGCTAAGCATCCGGTTATTTTAGCAGGACACAGTGCTGTGCGCAACCGGGCAGGTGAGGCTCTGACGAGCTTTGCAGATACACTGAGAATACCGGTTGTAAATACGATGATGGCAAAGGGAATTATACCATATAACAACAAGTATTCTTTGTGGACAATAGGAATTCCGCAAAAGGATTATCAAAATAAAGTACTGGATATGGCAGATCTGGTAATTGCAGTCGGGTATGATATTGTAGAATTTGCTCCGGGTAAGTGGAATCAGAATGGAAAGCATAAGATCATACATATTGATCAGAGACCGGCACATATCAATATGCTGTTTCAGCCGGAAGCAGAGGTGATCGGGGATATATCATACTCACTTCAGCAAATTCAATACCGTTGTGATCCAAAGGATGAACCGGTGGATTTTATAAATTTAAGAAAAGAAATGGTAGAGGAATATGAAAGCTATGCAGATGACAATTCATTTCCAATGAAACCTCAAAAAATATTATACGATATCCGTAAATTTATGGGAGAAAGTGATATTGTAATATCGGATGTCGGTGCGCATAAAATGTGGATCGCGAGAGAATATAACTGCTATGAACCCAATACATGCATCATATCCAATGGATTTGCCACGATGGGAATTGCTGTGCCAGGGGCTGTAGCTGCCAAGCTGATAAATCCGGATAAAAAGGTGCTTGCAATATCCGGAGATGGTGGTTTTATGATGAACAGTCAGGAATATGAAACAGCATTGAGGGAAAAAACTCCAATTGTTACCCTGATCTTTTCAGATGCGAGTTATGGATTGATTAAGTGGAAACAGATGGATCATTTTGGACATAATTGTTTTGTTGATTTTGAAAATCCTGATTTTGTGAAATATGCGGAAAGTATGCATGCAAAAGGGTACCGTGTAAAAAAGGCTGAAGATCTGATCCCGATATTGCAGGATGCTTTTCAGCAGAAAATCCCATGTATCATAGATTGTCCGGTGGATTATAGTGAAAATGTCAAACTGTCAGAATATCTGCACCAGAAGTTTGAGATGTAGCATCCGGAATATAAATTTTGTCTGATCGGTTGCTTGGGTTAAGGTTCAAATTTTACAATACAGGATTTTTGATGAGGGTAATAATAAAACATAAATTGAATCTGAATCAACAAATCCAGACGGGAGGTATGAATATGTCAGAAAAATATACCGTTACCATCACACGTGAATTTGGAAGTATGGGACGTCCGATTGCCAGAAAGCTTTCCGAACTGTTAAATATTGAGTTTTATGACCGCGATATCGTAGAAGAAACAGCCAGAAAAATGGATCTGCCGCTTTCGGTTATCAGCAAGGTTGAGGAAAATCAGGGCAGTGCCTATGCAAAAATGAAATTCCCTCTCGGACGTTTTTCAAAAGACAGACAGGATGAGATATTTGAAGTCCAGTCGGAACTGATACGCAATCTCGCACAAAAGGAATCCTGTGTTATTGTTGGCCGTTGTGCTGACTATGTGTTGAGAGACTTTGACCGCTGCCTCAATATTTATATTTATGCTCCCTTTGAAAAAAGGATTGAAAACTGCGTCAAGTATCTGGGAATGGATGAGGATGTTGCCATCAAAATGACCATTGAGATCGATAAGGCCAGAAAGCAGTATCACAAAAAGTATGCCAATTATTATCCGGCGGATATCAACAACAAAAATCTGATGATAGACAGCAGCTTCTTCGGTGTGGAAGGAACCGCGGATCTGATCGCTAAGATTGTGAAGGATAAGCTGATCAACCAGTGATAAGCCGCCTGATCAAGGAAAATGGAAATCCAATATTGACAAATGTAAATTGAAGTATTATAAATTATAGTTATAAAAAGCGAAGTTGCTATGCGGCTTCGCTTTTTTTTTGTTTTATGAGAGGGCAAAAATAAGGATCATCAGCAACTGAAATCAATATTGAGCATGAAAATTCGGAATCAACATCCAGAACAGGAGGAATGGTTTATGAATCTAAAAACGTATTATATGGATAAGAGCATTAACTATCAGGAATCTCTGTGCGAGGATGAGATGATCCAGAAGTATTATCTGATCCGCAATCCGGAGCATGTTTCCTATGTGTCGATTCCGGATGGCTGCGTGGACATCCAGTTTATGTTTCAGAAAAACAAAAAGACAGCGTGTATCAGTGGAAGTCCGGTGACACCGCGAACTTCTTTGTATACTGATCAGGACTGGATATTCGGAATAAAGCTCAATCCGGGGGTGCTTCCTGTAGCAATGTCGCAGGATGCGATTGGGATAC
Source organism: uncultured Lachnospiraceae bacterium (assembly GCA_900317505.1). GTDB lineage: Bacteria > Bacillota > Clostridia > Lachnospirales > Lachnospiraceae > UBA2882. The sequence goes on from ONHB01000005.1 coordinate 80,797, forward strand.
CGGAGTGTTACATCGATATTACAAGGCAGGAAGGAATCGTGGACATTCTGTGTGAATTGGAGAAGTTAGATAGTGATTCTGGAAACAGTGGATCGGAGAAGTTAGCCCGTGCTTCTGGAAGCAATGTATTTGCAAAGAATGCGGATGCTACACTGAATATATCTGTATCACCGGACATGCCTGTGTCTCAAGATATACATATATCGGCAGACATGCCTGTATCCCAAGATATACATATATCACCGGATCTGCCCGCATTATCGGATATGATATCACTTACCACTCCCGCTGTAAAAAGAATGATCTCCGGCTGTAAAAATCCTCTTGTATCCAATGCCCTGCATGAGATCCTGCATCAGGAGGGCTGTGTCAAAATGGCGCAGATCGCGGACAATATGAAGTACAGCCAGCATTATATCAACCGTGAATTTAAGAAAAAAACAGGGTTTTCCCTAAAACAATATTCTGAAATTATACGTTTACAGAGCGCCATCACGTATCTGGAAAAAGAAAATGTGGATTTTGTATATGATAAACTGGGATATTATGACCAGGCACATTTTATCAAGGAATTTAAAAAGTTCACACTTCTGACACCGCAGAATTATCTTAGAAAGAAAATACAAAGAAATTTTGTGTGATCAATTTATGTTAGGTATAAGTGACCAACTCTCAATCGAAAAGACATAACAGAAAAATAAAATTGAAAACAAAACAGGTCCAAAATTTACAATACAGACCCACCAAACAAATATAGAATGCAGACATACAAAGAAATACACAACGAACTTCAAGAGGCAATGATGTTTCCAAAGCATCATTTGCCTCTTTTTTTATTTCCGTGTATATCTTTGAGAAACAAAGGAGGAGAGATTATGAAAAGAAAATTTGCGGCGAAATTTTTAGCGGTGTTGATGACTGCGGCTTTTGTCCTGACAGGATGCGGAAGCGATGCATCATCAACTGCGACAGAAGGAACAGCACAGGCAACAGAGGGAGCAGAAAGTACAGACGCAGCAAGCGGTGGCGTTGTAACGTTGGCGCGAAATCTGGACTCCGGAAACCTGGATCCTGTTATGACAGCAGATAACTGTGATATCTGGGTATTGAATATGATGGTTGAGGGACTTGTTACCAGTTCTGATGACGGACAGGAAATCATTCCTGCAGTTGCAGACAGCTGGACAGTCTCAGAAAATGAACTGACATATACATTCCACTTAAGAGATGGAATTAAATTTTCAAACGGCGATGACGTAACCATTGATGACTGTATCTACAGTCTGACAAGAGCAAAGGATGCCGATGGCCCCTGGCTTGGAATGTTAGACATGATTGATACTATGGAAGATGGCGGAGACAACAATCTGGTAATTACATTAAAAGAGCCATCACCTATGTTTTTATCTACACTGGCAATGTTTAGCTCAGGCATTATGGAAAAATCCTATTGCGAAGAAGTCGGAGAGGAAGGCATTGCAGAGTGTCCTGTCGGAACCGGTCCTTTTATCTTAAGTGAATGGGATAAAGGTGAAAAGATGGTATTTACCGCCAACCCGTATTACTGGGAAGAGGGATGCCCGAAGGTAGATGAAGTTGATATCGTGGTTGTTGCAGATGATACAACACGTATCATGCAGTTAGAGAGTGGTCAGATTGATATGGCTTCCGACATTCCTTACAGCCGGATTGATGAACTGAAAGCAGCCGGTAACCTGACAGTCAACCTGTTTGACTCAACAGATGTCAAATTTGTCATCATCAACTGCCAGAACGAATATCTGAAAGATAAAAAAGTACGTCAGGCTCTGGAGCTTGCAACAGATAAAGATGCCATCAACGCAGCTGTTTACTTTGGATATGGTGAACTTGCACCGACATTCTTATCACCTGCAGCACCTCACCATAACAAAAATCTGACACCGGTTGCACATGACGCGGAAGCAGCAAAAGCATTGCTTGCAGAAGCAGGTTATCCGGATGGATTTGATCTTTCCATCGAAGTCGGAAGCGGTGACTCAGCATTCTTACAGATCGCTACTATTTTACAGGAAGAATGGGCTGAAATCGGTGTAAACCTTGATATTCAGCAGATTGATACAGCAACAGCAAGAGCTAACTGGAAGGAAGGCAACTACGATGTTTATATTTCTTATATGACATCTGATATGACAGATACTTCTGAGCTTGCAGGTCTGTGGACCATTGCAGATCAGACCAACTGCTGGAGAACCTACTGGGATGACGAAGATCAGGCAAAAGCAGAAGAGCTTTGCATCAAAGCTAATACAGAGATGGATGAAGATGCCAGAATGGCAGATTACGGAGAGATGCAGGAAGTTGTAGCAGATGCTACACCGTTAATTCCTCTGGTATATACTCCTTACACCTTTGTTACAACAGATAAGGTAACCGGATATGCACAGACACCTCTTGGAATTTACAATTTCAAATACATGACAAAATCAAACTAATAAAAAATATAAAATAGCATCATATGTGCGTTGACGAAGAAGGCAGAAACACATTTTCTGCCTTCTTCTGTTAATTACAGATAAATAAAGAATACAGATAAACGAAACAATTTACAGATAAATTAAAAGATTGATTGGAAGGAACATCAGAAAATATGGAAGAGCTTACTTATATTATCAAAAGAATATTGCAAATGATTCCGGTCCTGCTGATTATTACACTGGTCATCTTTTTTGGAATGAGACTGATTCCGGGCGATCCGGTTCTTTTATTGGTTGGTAACAGGGCAAGCGATGATGCAATCGCTGCCATGAGAGCAAAAATGGGATTGGATGAACCGTTATTTATGCAGTACCTGCTGTTTTTAAAGCAGTGCCTGACCTTTGACTTTGGAAATTCTCTGACATTAAAGAGTTCGGTTGTGGATCTGTTTAAACAGAAAGCCGTTATCACAGCGTCACTGACTTTGATGACCATTTTGTTTTCAATCCTGATCAGTTTCCCTCTGGGATATCTGGCCGGTGTAAAACACAACAAAAAGATCGGAAGCTTTATTGATTCATTATCCCTGACTTTCATTTCCGTTCCGGAATTTTTGATCGGCCTGATCATCATGCTGATCTTTTCCTTAAAGCTTGGATGGTTTCCGGTAGGCGGCTGGGGATCGACAGTGGGAGAGCACATCCACGCACTGATCCTTCCGGCATTTACCGGAGCGCTTGGAACTTCGGCACTGGTTTTACGAAATATCCGCGGAAATGTCATTGAAGTATTAAAGATGGATTATGTGGATTTTGCCTACAGCAAGGGCATTTCTCCATGGAAGATAAAAGTAAAATACATTCTGAAAAACGTGCTGATCTCAACCGTTACGCTGCTTGCGATGCGTATGACCTATATGCTTGCGGGAAGTATCGTGATTGAAAGCATTTTTGCACTTCCCGGACTGGGACAGATGCTTTTAAATGCAATTCTTTCCAGAGATTATACCGTGGTTCAGGGAACAGTATTTTTGTTTAGTATCATCGTTTTAGTGATGAATCTGATTACAGACGTTTCTTATTCATTGCTGGATCCGCGTGTCAAATTAAATTAAGGGAAGGGAGCAGATGGATATGAAAAAAAGATTATTTGGAAAACATTCTGTTTTCTTTTGGATTGCAGTTTTATTTTTGATCATTATTTTTGCAATGGCTCTTTTTCCCGGCCTGTTTACCCATTATGATCCGATCAAGCAGGATATGACGGCACTTTTGCAAAAGCCGTCCGCAGAGCACTGGCTTGGCACGGATAATCTGGGAAGAGATGTTTTTGCCAGAGTGGTATACAGCGCAAGACTGGATCTGGCCATTGGATTTTTTGCCATGCTGATCCCCGCCATGATCGGTACCTTCGTCGGACTGTTATCCGGGTACTGCGGTGGAAAGGTGGATGCCATCATCATGCGTATTCTGGATATTTTTACGGCATTTCCGCTGATGATCTTAGTTATTGCGATCGTTGCGATTTTAGGATCTGGTATCAAAAACCTGTTTATTGCGATCTGGCTTGTCGGCTGGCGTGAGTACGCAAAGCTTGTCAGAAGTGAGGTTTTAGTTGTAAAAAACAGTGAATATATTCTGGCGGCCAAGACACTGGGCTATTCCAATCTGCGTGTGATGTTCAGACATGTACTGCCCAATGTTGTCAACAGTGCTTTTGTCTATGCAATTTCAGATATCATGCTCTGTATGCTGATGGGAGCATCTTTAAGCTTTTTGGGACTGGGAGTTCCGACACCGACACCCGAATGGGGTGCCATCATATCAGAAGGAAAATCCTTTATGATGACCGCATGGTGGATCGTGGCCTTCCCCGGAATCATGCTTGCCCTGACCGGTATATCCATCAGTCTTGTAGGCGAGGAAGTTTCAAAGAGACTGCAGAAATCAAAATAAGGAACCTATCGGAGAGGAGATAATCATATGGCAGATCAGACAGAAGAAGTAATATTGGAAGTGAAAAATCTGCGTACAGATTTTGTTTCGGAAGAAAAGACGGTTCATGCTGTACAGGATGTCAGCTTCCGCATTTTGCGAGGCGAGACATTCGGGCTGATCGGTGAAAGCGGATGCGGAAAAAGTGTTACCTGTCGCTCACTGATGCGGCTTTTGAAAGATCCCGGAAAAATTACGGGAGGCGAAATCATATATAACGGTACAGATTTACTTACCTTAAAGGATAAGGAAATGCAGAAAATCCGGGGTGGTGAGATCGGTATGATCTTTCAGGACCCCATGACAACGCTCAATCCGGTACTGACGATCCGTGAGCAGATCGTCGAATCGATAAAAGAGCCCGGCATGACCAAAAAACAAAAGGATAAACGGGCTTTGGAGCTGTTGAAAATGGTTGGTATTCCTTCCGCAAAGGAGCGGTTGAAGTGCTATGCCCACCAGTTTTCCGGTGGTATGAGGCAGCGTGCGATGATTGCGATTGCTCTGGCATCCAATCCGCACCTGCTTCTGGCAGATGAGCCAACAACTGCCCTTGATGTGACGATCCAGGATCAGATCATCAAGCTGTTAAAGCGGTTGAAAAAGGAATTGAATATGAGCCTTGTGCTGGTAACACACGATCTGGGTGTGGCTTCCCAGATGTGCGACCACATTGCCGTTATGTATGCCGGCAGAATCATGGAGATGGCAAAGGCAGAAGATATTTTTGAAAAGCCGAGAAACCCTTATACTTATGGCCTGATGCGCGCCATCCCGTCAATCGAGAAAAAGGGAGAAGGCCTGTATTCCATCGATGGCATGCCGCCGAACCTGGATGATATGCCTTCCGGCTGTCCGTTTTCACCCAGATGTGAATTTTGTGAAGAAATCTGTAAAAAAGAAATTCCGGAGCTTGTGGAAGTAGAGCCCGGACATTTTTCCAGATGTCATTGTCTGGAAAAGATGATGAATATTAAAGGAAGACTTGAAAAAGAGGAAGGAGGCATGTCAGATGAGTGATCAGACAAAGAAACCTCTCTTGGAAGTAACATATTTATCAAAAACATTTCCAATCAAACAGAATATTGGAGAAATACTTGCAAAAAAGGAACATAACTATGTCAGAGCCGTAGAGGACGTGACATTTTCCGTTTATCCCGGTGAAACACTGGGACTTGTAGGTGAAAGCGGCTGCGGTAAAAGTACATTATCAAAGACGCTGATCCGCCTTTACAAACCGGATGACGGTAAGATCATGTTTGGAAAATACGGAGATCTTGCGATGAAGGAGGGCGCCTCTTTACAGGAAGCCAGAAAGGATATCCAGATGGTTTTTCAGGATCCTTATTCATCCTTGAATCCCAAGATGACGATCCGGCAGATGTTTTATGAAATACTGTCGGTTCATCATATCTGCCCCAAAGAAGAGTTTGAAAAAAGAACGATAGAGGTGCTTGATATGGTCGGCATGCCGTCCTATGCACTGGACCGTTATCCGTCTGCTTTTTCCGGTGGACAGAGACAGAGGATCGGTATTGCCAGAGCCCTTATCATGAAGCCGGCATTTCTGATTGCCGATGAACCGGTATCCGCGCTGGATATGTCCATTCAGGCACAGATCATCAATCTTTTGATGGATCTGAAGAAAAAGCTGAACCTGACAATGCTCTTTATTTCACATGATCTTCGTGTAGTCCAGTATTTGTCAGACCGTGTCATGGTCATGTATCTTGGCAGGATCGTGGAGATGGGAAAGGCGGAAGAAATCTTCCATCATCCGGCACATCCCTATACACAGATCCTGATACAGGCAGCGCCGATCATTGACCCTCATCATAAGGAAAGAAAATATGAGATCCAGGGTGAAACACCGAGCCCGATCAATATGCCAAAGGGCTGTGCTTTTCATACCAGATGTCCTTATGCAACGGATAAATGCCGGGAAATGGAGCCGGTTATGACGGAAACAGAGAGTGGCAGAATGGTTAAATGCCATTATCCGTTAGTGGATGGATTTAGCATGAAGGCGGTACAGATACAGTAGAACCGTATCTGATGGCATATAAAAAGTGATTGAAAATAAATAGTTGAAAATAAATGATTAAAAAAAATCACTGAAAACAAGATGATTTAATAATGAAATACTGCGAGCAAAATAATCGAAAAGACTAAAAATAAAATAATGAAATGATAAAAAACAGGTCATGCCAGAAAGAGAAGTGAGCCATATGCAGGAAGTATTAAAAGATGATTTTGTAGAAAAAGAAATGAAATACTGGAATATCCCCGGCTTTGCCATCGGGGTATGCCATGACGGAGAAGTGATTTTTAAGAAAGGATACGGATACCGTAATCTTGCGACAAAGGAACCGATGACGACGCAGACGCTTGGCGGGATCGCGTCCTGTTCCAAATCCTTTACATCAGCTGTACTTGCTTCGCTGGTGGATGAGGGTAAGCTTGATTATGATAAGCCGGTCGTGGAATATATACCGGATTTTGCCCTGATGGATGAAACGGCAACCCGCGAGGTAACGGTGCGGGATATGCTGTATCACAGAACCGGACTTGCCGGACATGACGCCATGTGGCCGGATACCTCGATCGACCGAGATGAATTTATGCACAGACTGCGTTATTTAGAGCCTAACAAGCCGTTTCGGAGCACAACACAATACAGCAATGTGATCTATTCCCTGCTTGGACATATTGCAGAGCGTATCACCGGACAGACCTGGGAAGAACTGGTGCAAAAGCGTATTTTTGAGCCGCTTGGTATGGACAGAAGCTGTCTGACTGTTGCGGATATGAGAAAGGATGACAATTTTGCCATCGGCTATTTTGAGCGGGACCGAAAAAAAGAAGTGACGGAGATGCCTGCTTGGGAAATGAATGTCGGTGCACCGGCAGCAGCCGTCAATTCCTGCGTGGATGAAATGCTGAAATGGCTGCAGATGCATCTGGATAAAGGTCTGTATCAGGGAAAAAGACTGTTTTCCGAAGCGGTTATCGAAGAGATGCACAAGGGCGTGGTTGACATGAATGTCTTTCCGTGGAACAGTGATGAGATACCGGATTACGGTCTGTATGGCATGGCATGGAAGACGATCTTTTACCGGGGACTTCCTTTTGTATTCCACAGTGGGGAAATTGAAGGGTATTGCACCATGGAGATCCTGATCCCCAATAAAAATCTCGGTATGATGCTCTTTGTCAATAAACATAAACCGAGTGCACCGTTTTTAAATGAAATGGCATATACAGTGATCGACCATGTACTTTCCTTATCTGATATAGACTGGCCCGAAAGACTGCACAAATTTGATGGTGTCTTCGGCGGCACGCATTACGACTGGAAGGTAGATCTGATGCCGGGTGAGCCTGTGAAGGGAACCGGTCTTTCCCATGATGCGGAAGCCTATACCGGTGTTTATGAAAGCAAGGCTTATGGAAAAATGACGGTTGTCCGCGAGGATGGACAGTTCTATCTGCTGTATAAGGACTGGAAGCTTCCGATGACACATTATCATTATGATACCTTCCAGATCAAAGAGTTAAAGGAAGATACGATCTTTATTACGATGCCGATGACCTATCACTATGATGAGCTGACCGGTGAGATTGACGGATATTATCTGAAGCTGGAGCCGGAAGTGGATTCGGTGTGGTTTGCTAAAAAATAGGATAAATACACTACATCTTAACACTACATCTTAACAGATTCTTTTCTTGTTATTTCCTGTAAAGTGTTGTAGAATAAACAATTGTGAAAACAGAAAAACAATATAAAATAAGAAGAAAAGAGGTACGAAAATGTTAGCGCAGGTATTAGCTGTTGTTATCTTTGTGGCAATGTTTATTCTGATTGTGACAGAGGTTGTCGAGAAACAGTACATTACCCTCGGTTGCGGTCTTTTGACATTGGTTTTGGTGTTCGGACTGGGATTGCATTCTATGCAGGCCGTTGTTGACACCTTAAATTTCAAAACGATCGGTACGTTGGGATTTTGGTATGGAGGAGGAGAATCCAGCAGTGGTGTCAACTGGGCGACCATCATCTTCCTGTTTGGTATGATGGTAATGGTTGAAGGAATGGCACGTGTGGGATTTTTCCGCTGGTTGTGTATGGAGATTGCAAAGCTTGTTAAATACAAGGTTATGTCCATCTTTATCACATTCATGCTGTTATCATTCTTTTTAGCTATGTTTATTGATAGTATTACCGTTATTTTGTTCCTGGCGGCGGTTACGATCGAGCTGTCAGAGCTGTTGAAGTTTAATCCGGTTTCCATGATCATGGCAGAGGTATTCTGTGCCAACCTGGGTGGATCTGCAACCATGTGCGGTGACCCGCCGAACATCATCATCGGAACATCACTTGGTTATTCATTCGCACAGTTTGTCATGAATACCGGTCTGATTGCGGTTGTTGCAATGATTTTTGTTGTTACATATTTTTACTTTATTTTCAGAAAATCCCTGGTTCCCAAGGAAAAAGTAGACACATCTACTTTTGCGGATCCCAAGGAAGCAATCCTTGACAAAAAGGGATTTGTAACAAGCTGTATTATTTTTGGTATTGCGGTTGTACTTTTGGTTACACATGCACAGACTGAGCTGAGTGTTGCTACAATCGGTGTATTTATTGCATTCCTTACGATTATTACTGCACCAAAGCATGCAAAAGAATTATTAAAGGGCGTTGATTACAAGACACTGCTCTTCTTTATCGGATTATTTATTGTAGTCGGTGGTCTGGAACAGACCGGCGTACTGGAGCTGATCGCAGGCTTTATCGGAAAAGTAGCAGGAGATAATATCTATATCATGGTTGCTATTATTATCTGGATCTCAGCTATATGCTCAGCCTTTGTTGATAACATTCCGTTTGCAGCAACGATGGTTCCGATCATCAGTGCTCTGGCTGGCAACAATCCGGCATTACTGGATACTTTATCATGGACACTGGCAATGGGTACAGATATCGGCGGTAGCGCAACTCCGATCGGTGCAAGTGCCAACGTTGTTGGTGTTGCCAAAGCTGCTGAAGCAGGTCACATTATCAAATGGGGCAAATACTGCAAGGCAATGGCACCGGCGACCATTATTGTTGTATTGATTTCCATGTTGCTGATCTTTGTCAGATACGTGCCTGGTATTATGTAGAAAAGGGGGATGCTTAGATGGATAAACAGTTAATTATCTCAGTCGGACGTGAATACGGAAGCGGCGGACACGAAATCGCACAGAAGCTCGCTGATTTTTACGGACTGCCGTTGTATGACCACAACTTACTGCAGGAAGTAGCTGCAAAGCTCAACCTGTCAGATGAAGAGCTGGCTGACTTAAAAGATTACGATGAAAAAGAAAAAAATTATCTTTTAGCCAGAACAATCAAAGGCTACAACAATTCACCGGAGCAGAATGTAGCAAAGCTGCAGTTCAATCTTTTACGTGAGTGGGCAAAGGAAGGAAAGAGCTTTGTGATTGTCGGAAGATGTTCTGATCAGATTTTAAAGGACAATCCGAATGTTATCACGATTTTTGTCAACGGTACTGACCTTGCCAAGATTGAGCGTCTGATGCGTATTTACGATCTGGGCGAGCAGGATGCCGAAGAAAAGATGAAAAAGGTTGACAAAAAGCGCCGTGAATACCACAACAGCAACTGCAAGGCAGACTGGGGCAAAGCAAGCTCTTATGATCTGTGCATCTGCAGTAGCCATCTTGGAATTGACGGTACTGTTGAAATCCTTAAAAAATATATCGAAGCCAGAACCAAATAAGACAATTGTCTGTTAGCGGCTGGTAACATATAAGATATGAGATTTTAGATTCCCGGAACAGAATGATCCATGGTCGACTGTTCTGGGAATTTTTTGTACTTCTCAAAAAGGCAGAAGCGTGATATATTTAGAATACTTAAACCGTATGCATGATTTATAGAATAGATCCATGAATGTAAAAGGATATAGATCAGGGAGATTTTTATGAAAAAAAGATTATTAATACTGGGTGTTGTTTCTGCATTGGCTTTGTCTGTGACAGCCTGCGGCGGAGAAACACTGACAGAGTATCAGAAAAATAATACGGCTGAGGTATCAGCCAATGCCGGTGAAACAGAACAGCTGCAGGAGGATACGGCAAAAGATGCACAAAAGGTTTCTGTCTGCATTTATTATTCCAATGCGGATGCAAGCGGCTTTGAGTCAAAAGAGATTGAGATTGATTCTCTGAGCCCCGACAATCTGATCGGAGAGCTTGCGCTTGTCAATGTTGTTTCCTATGATACCAAGGTGCTGGACTTTTCCAAGTCCGGGAAAAATCTGACATTGGATCTTTCCGGTGATTTTTCCAATTATATCAATATGATGGGAACGGCCGGTGAATATATTGTCATGGGTTCATTGGTCAATACCTTTCTGGATGCCTATGACGCTGATGATATTCTGATCACCAGCAATGGAAAAGCATTGGAAACCAGTCATGCCATCTACGACAAGCCGCTTTTACGCTTTGAGGATTCCGGTACACAGACCTCGACAACAGCAGATGGCACAAAGGAAGCCATGGCTTACCATCTGAAGGACACGGCCTATACACAGGATGAAAAGCAGATTTATTATCCGCAGTTTGACGGCATGCCGGATGAGGCATTGCAGGAAAAATGGAATCAGGCTATTTTTGATATTGCGAGCAATCATTTCGGAAAAGAGGACAAGACCGAATACGAATCCTACAGTGTGGATTACAAGGTCGGCCTGTGTACAACTGAAAAGATTTCCTTCCTCTTTACTAAAAAGACAACGGTCAATGATGAAACAACCACACAGACTTATGCGCTGACCTTTGATCTTGTGGAAGGCAAATGCCTGAGACTGAAGGATATGTCAGATGCCATGGAGACCATTTCCTACAATATGGCCAATCAGGGATATTTCAAGGTAGTCAGCAAAGAGATCGACAGAGAAGCGTTTGACGAATATTACAAAAACAAAGTATCCGACTCAAGCGATTTCAGGGAAATGTTTTTACATTATGACTATGATCTTGATGATCTGACCGAAGAGCCGCAGGGCTATTCCTATATCACGGCAGATGGCCAGCTTGAACTTATCATGAATGCTGAAAAAGGGCTTTCTGACAATCAGGTGACCATCGAGACCGGTATCAAGGCAGACTAAAGCCGCAAAAACAGGCATGATATGACGCAGGATGACAATAACTGCCTGAAATAGCGCAAAAAAGCAAAAACAAAAAAGAAAAATTAAAAATAAAAAAAGGAAACGCGTTTTTTTCGCAGAATAAGTAAAGTGGGCATAAATGTGCTCACTTTATCTTTTTTTAACAGAAATTGTTTGATTGTGCCACAGATGGCCGGAAACAGAGGCAGGATGTCTGTGGAGGAAAGATTGTGTGGGGATAAAATATGACGATCAGAGAAAATTTAGAGGAATGGGAAGTTCAGTACTTAAGTCCGTATGCGTGCCTTAGCAAAAACAGCAAGGGGCGTCTGAGGGAAGAGGAGCAATGCGATATCCGCCCGGTATTTCAAAGGGACAGGGACCGTATTTTACATAGTAAGGCCTTCCGCCGGTTAAAGGACAAGACCCAGGTGTTTCTGACACCGGATGGGGATCATTACCGGACGAGACTTACACACACACTGGAAGTATCCCAAAATGCCCGTACGATTGCCAAAGCACTTCTTTTAAATGAAGAGCTGGTAGAGGCGATCGCTTTAGGACACGATCTGGGACATACTCCGTTCGGACATGCGGGAGAGCGTGCGCTCAACCGTGTTGCGCCGCAGGGATTTGAACACAACGTACAGAGTGTCCGTACTGTTGATGTGCTGGAAAAGCACGGTCAGGGATTGAATCTGACGCTGGAGGTCAGGGATGGCATTTTAAATCATCAGACTTCCGGTATGCCGTCCACGCTGGAAGGCAAGATCGTGCGGATATCCGATAAGATTGCTTATATCCATCATGATATGGATGATGCGATCCGCGCCGGGATCTTAAAGGACAGTGATGTGCCAAAGAGTATCGGAGCTGTGATCGGCTACACACTGCCGGAGCGTCTGGACAGCTTCATTCATGATATTATCACCAACAGCAGAGGAAAAAATGATATTACCATGTCCGCACCTGTGGCGGAAGCCATGCGGCAGATGCGGCAGTTTATGTTTGAAAATGTCTATCAGAATCCGATCGCCAAAGGCGAAGAGGGCAAGGCCGAGGTGCTGATAGAGGCTTTATATGAATATTATCTCAATCATTTTGATAAGCTTCCGAGAGAGACCGTCGAGCTGATGGACCAGGACGGAAGCACCAAAGAACAGATTGTCTGCGACTATGTAGGAGCCATGACGGATCGTTTTGCGATCAGCAAGTATGAGGAATTGTTTATCCCCAAGACATGGCATGGATGAGAGGGATTACAGATGTATTATCCGGAAGAACTCGTAGAAGAGGTCAGACAAAAAAACGACATTGTCGATGTGGTTTCCGGCTATGTGCGCATGAAGCAGAGAGGCGCCAACTATGTCGGACTGTGTCCGTTTCATAATGAAAAAACAGGATCGTTTTCCGTAAGTCCCAGCCGGCAGATCTTTAAGTGCTTTGGCTGCGGAATTGGCGGCAACGTTTTTACCTTCATCATGCAATACGAAAATTATACATTTGTGGAAGCCATGAAGATGCTTGCAGAGCGTGCCGGTGTCAAGCTGCCGGAGGCAGAGTATGATGAAAATGCCAGACGTGCCATGAATGCCAAGGCACGGATCATGGAGCTCAATAAGGATGCGGCCAATTATTTTTACTTCCAGCTGCGTGCACCGCAGGGCGAAGTTGGCATGAAGTATTTCAAAAACCGAGAATTGTCCGATGAGACCATGAAAAAGTTTGCACTGGGTTACTCCAATGTCAAGAGCAACGATCTGGTCCTGTATCTTAAATCAAAGGGATATACCGACAAGGAGATCGTTGATTCCGGAGTGGCATCCTTCCATGAAAAATACGGACTGCATGACAAGTTCTGGAACCGTGTCATGTTTCCGATCCAGGATATCAACAGCAAGGTCATCGGCTTTGGCGGACGTGTCATTGGTGAAGGAGAGCCCAAATACCTCAACTCACCGGAGACAGTTGTATTTGATAAGAGCCGCAACCTGTATGGCATGAATTTTGCCCGGACATCCCGCAAGGGATATCTGATCCTGTGTGAAGGCTATATGGATGTCATTGCCATGCACCAGGCCGGTTTTACTGAGGCGGTTGCATCACTTGGAACCGCGTTTACCGGTGGACAGGCGGCCATTTTGCGCAGATATGCCGACAATATTGTACTGGCATACGACAGTGACGGAGCCGGTACCAAGGCAGCGCTCAGGGCCATCGATATTTTGAGAAATTATGGTATGACAGGGAAAATCCTGCATCTGGAGCCTTACAAGGATCCGGACGAATTTATCAAAAATATGGGCCATGATGCTTTTCAGGACCGGATCGATCAGGCCGAGGACAGCTTCAGCTTTGAGCTTCGCATGATGGAAAAAGGATATGACCTAAAGAGCCCGGAAAGCAAGCTTAAGTTTCGTAAGGCACTGGTGGAAAAGATGTATACGCTTTCCGACCAGTTTGAAGATATCAAGCCCTTTATTGAAATGGTATGTGACAAATATCATTTTGGATATGATGAGATGTGCAGCAGTGTTGCTTCCTATGGCAACAGCTCGCAGGCACGGATCAGTCCGATCCGCAGGCAGGAAGAAACCGAGATCAAAAGAAACAAAAAAAAGGATGATCCGGTTTTGTACAATCAGAGAGTACTGTTGACCTGGCTTGCAGAGGAACCGTCTTTGTACCCCAAGATCCAGAATTATATTTCCGAAGAAGATTTTACGGAAGGGATATACAAAAAGGCGGCTGCGAGACTGCTTTCAGATCTGAGAGAAGGCAGGACGCCCAATCCGGGAGCTATTATGACTGCGCTTCAGGCATCGGAAGAAACAGATGAAGAGGAACAGTTAGAGATCGCTTCCTTATTCAGTACCAAGCTTACTGATATGCTAAGCCGTATCAAGGGCAGTACGGAGGTCAATTTAGATGATCAGGGCAGAGTTTTTGATTCGGTAAATGACAAGGAAAGGGCGCTTGCCGATATCCTGATCACGATCAAGCGGGCGACCCTGCAGAGGATTACCGGGGGCGCCGGTACAGATCCCGGAGCTTTTCAAAAGATCGTTGCAATGAAAAAGGCGATCCAGAATATACAGAAAACGCATATTTCCTTAACTTAAGGTTAAAATAGGAAAACATAGAAACGAGAGGATGGAACACAATGGACGAAAACGTAATGGCAAAATTTGAGGAAAAATTAGCTTCTGTAATAGCTATGGCCAAGAAAAAGAAAAATGTCATGGATTACCAGGAGATTGTCAATCAGTTTGCTGAGTTCAATTTTGAAGAAGAACAGTACGATAAAATCGTAGAGACTTTGGAGCAGAAAGGCATTGACGTACTGCGTATGACCGAGGAAGAGGATGAGCCGGATGAAGAGGCACTTTTAGCGGTTGAAGACGCAGAAGATGTCGATGTGGAAAATATTGATCTTTCCGTGCCGGATGGCATCAGCATTGAAGATCCGGTCCGTATGTATTTAAAAGAGATCGGCAAGGTGCCGCTTTTAACTGCTGACGAAGAAATTGAGCTTGCCCAGAGAATGGAAGAGGGCGACGAGGAAGCAAAGAAAAGATTAGCAGAGGCTAACTTGCGTCTGGTTGTTTCCATTGCCAAGAGATATGTCGGAAGAGGTATGCTGTTTTTGGATCTTATTCAGGAAGGTAACCTCGGACTGATCAAGGCTGTTGAAAAATTTGATTACCGCAAGGGTTATAAATTTTCTACCTATGCAACATGGTGGATCAGACAGGCTATCACAAGAGCGATCGCCGATCAGGCGCGTACGATCCGTATTCCCGTGCATATGGTTGAGACCATCAACAAGCTGATCCGTGTCAGCAGACAGCTTTTGCAGGAATTAAACCGTGAACCTACCCCGGAGGAGATCGCAAAAGAGATGAATATGCCGGTAGAAAGAGTGCGTGAGATCTTAAAGATTTCCCAGGAGCCGGTTTCTTTGGAAACTCCGATCGGTGAAGAAGAGGATTCACATCTTGGCGATTTTATCAAGGATGAAAATGTGCCGGTACCGGACAAGGCTGCAGCTTATACCCTGCTTCGTGAGGATCTGGATGAGGTATTAAAGACTTTGACAGAGCGTGAACAGAAGGTATTGTGCCTGCGTTTTGGCTTAGAGGATGGACGTGCCCGTACGCTGGAAGAGGTTGGTAAGGAATTCAACGTTACCCGTGAGCGTATCCGTCAGATTGAGGCAAAAGCACTCCGCAAGCTGCGTCATCCGAGCAGAAGCCGCAAGCTGAGAGACTATTTTGATTATCTGGATTAATATAATAATATGAGTAAACAGTTAGATTTATCAAAAAGACTGCAGGCCGTTGCCAATCTGGTCTCACCGGGAAGGCGGGTAGCAGATATTGGCTGTGATCACGGTTATGTCTCTATATATCTGGCAGATGTCAGGAAATGTCCGAAGGTCATTGCCATGGATGTGCGGAAAGGTCCGCTGTCACAGGCAAAGAGCAATATCCACAGATATGGCATGGATGACCGGATTGAGACGCGGTTATCGGACGGTACGGCTTTGCTTGAGCCGGATGAAGTGGATACACTGTTGATTTCCGGTATGGGCGGAAGGCTGATCATGCGGATCGTATCGGAGGGACTTGACAGGCTGGGAGCCTTTAAAGAGCTTGTTTTGCAGCCGCAGTCAGAGGTAGAGCTGGTCCGAAGGTTTTTGAGAGAGCATGATTACATAATTGCAGATGAGGATTTTGTCATCGAGGATGGTAAAAATTATCCGATGATGAAGGCCTTACACGTTTCATGCTTAGATGAATGGGATAAGGAAAGAGGTCAGCAGCATGACGATCTTATTTTATCTGACTATTCTTTAAAGCAGCAGGATTTATTCGGACCGGTCTTATTAAAAAAGCGTCCGGCGGATTTTTGTACATTTCTGGAATTAAAAAAGAAAAAGACAGAAGAAATTTTACAGCAGATCACACAGCCGGAAAAAAGAAAAGAAATGCAGGACTATTTACAGCAACTGATCGATGTATCAAAGGATATGTAAGCGGGAGGTGCGTTTTACATGACTTGTCAGGAAATCATGGAACAGCTGGAGGAGTTGTCCCCCAGACATTATGCCGAAGACTGGGACAATGTCGGTCTTTTATGCGGCGATACCAATAAAAGGATCAAAAGTATTTATATTGCGCTGGATGCGACAAAGGAAGTCATTGACGAAGCCGTTGCGCTGGGAGCCGATATGATACTGACGCATCATCCAATGATTTTTAAGGGTATGAAAAGGATCATTTCCAAGGATTTTATCGGATGCCGTATCATAGAATTGATTCAGAACGACATCTGCTATTATGCGATGCATACCAATTTTGATATCATGGGAATGGCAGATGCGGCGGCTGACGAATTGAAGCTTCGCAACCGTGAGGTATTGCAGGTCACATATGAGGATGATATTTCCGTAGAAGGATTTGGACGTCTGGGAGATCTGCCGCATGAAATGACCTTGCGGGAATGTGCGCAGTATATCAAGCAGTGCTTTGATATCTCCATGGTCAGAGTATTTGGAGAGCCGGAAACACCGGTTTACAAGGCTGCGATCTGTCCGGGCTCCGGTAAAAGTATGATACCGGATGCCGTCAAAAAAGGTGCAGAGGTCTATATCACCGGTGATATCGGACATCATGACGGTATTGATGCAGTTGCGCAGGGACTGAGTGTTGTGGATGCCGGACATTATGGCATCGAGCATATTTTTGTTGACTATATGGAGCAGTATATCCGCAGGGAAATGCCGGAGCTTACCATATACAAAAAGCAGCCGAAGGAGCCTTGCTGGTTTATCTGAAAAATGAAAGCTTACAGAAAGAGGGAATCATAGGGTATGGCAGTTGTTACGATTGGGAACGATAAAAAAGAGGTTACACAGGGTACAACATTTGAAGATCTGGCATTGGAATACCAGAAGGATTATGACGCTCCGATTGCATTAGTATATGCTAACGGACGTATGAAAGAGCTTTCCAAGCAGATTGAAAAGGACTGCGAGGTGCAGTTTATCACATTAAAGGATGACGCCGGACACAAGGCTTATGTGCGCATGGCTACCTTGATGATGATGAAGGCAATCGCAGATATCCCGGAGCTTAAGGACGTGCATGCCAAGGTCGAATTTACGATTGGTACCGGATATTATGTGGATTTCCGTGACCAGGCCAGTATCGGCAAGGCCATGGCGGATGTCATTGAAAAAAAGATGAGGGAGCTTTCAGAGCGCAATCTTACGATTGTCAAAAAAGCATATCCGACCAGGGAAGCGGTAGAGCTGTTCCAGAATCAGGGAATGGATGATAAGGTAAAGCTTTTTAAATACAGAAAGAGCTCTTCTGTCAATGTCTATGAGCTCGATGGTTATTATGATTATTATTATGGATATATGCTTCCCAAAACAGGGGATGTCAGATATTTTGAGGTACTTCCATATGAAAACGGCCTGATTTTGAATCTGCCGGAAAAACACAAGCCGGAAGTGCTGTCCAAATTTGAACCACGCACCAAGCTGTTTTCAACTTTGAAACAGGCAGATGAGTGGGGCGATAAAATGGGGGTTGACTCAGTAGGGGACCTCAATGATAAAATCTGTAAGGGAGAAATCGGTGACCTGATCCTGGTTCAGGAGGCTTTTCAGGAACGCAGGATTGGTGAGATCGCAAAAGAGATCGCGGAGAGACCGGGCGTCAAATTTATTATGATCGCCGGACCTTCCTCAAGCGGAAAGACCACATTTTCGCATCGTCTTTCCATACAGCTTCGTACATATGGATTAAAGCCGCATCCGATCGCACTGGATGATTATTTTGTAGACAGGGAAAGGACACCCAGGGATGAAAACGGAGATTATAACTTCGAATGTCTGGAAGCACTGGATGTCGAGCTTTTTAATCAAAATATGAAGGATCTGCTTGCCGGTAAAGAGGTACAGCTTCCGACTTTCAATTTCCTGACCGGAAAGAGTGAGTACAAAGGCAATTACAAAAAGCTGGGACCGGATGATGTACTGGTGCTTGAGGGTATCCATGGTTTAAATGACAAGATGTCCTATGCGCTTCCCAATGAAAGCAAGTACAAAATCTATATCAGTGCATTGACAACACTCAATATCGATGACCACAACCGTATTCCGACAACCGACGGAAGACTGTTAAGACGTATGGTGCGTGATGCACGTACCCGTGGTGCATCAGCCAAACGGACCATTCAGATGTGGCCGTCTGTCAGAAAGGGAGAAGAGGAAAATATTTTCCCGTTCCAGGAGCATGCGGATGCCTTCTTTAATTCTACATCCATTTATGAGCTGGCAGCATTGAAGCAGTATGCAGAGCCGCTTTTATATGAGATCGGCGAGGATGAACCGGAATATCATGAGGCAAAGCGTCTGTTGAAGTTTTTGGAATATTTTCTGGGAGTTGGAACAGACCATCTTCCCAACAATTCGATTGTACGCGAGTTTGCGGGAGGCAGCTGTTTCCCGGTATAAACCATAAAAGCAAGATTGCTCAAGATAACTGAATAAAGGTGAGTGAAACAGGTGATCGCGGCCATTCAGACGAAAGGGAATGGGTGAGGAAAGTCCGGGCTTCACAGGGCAGGATGCCGGATAACGTCCGGTGGAGGTGACTCCAAGGCCAGTGCAACAGAAATAAACCGCCATTTTTATGGTAAGGGTGGAAAGGCAGTGTAAGAGACTACCGCCCTTATGGTAACATAAGGGGCACATGTAAACCCCATCCGAAGCAAGACCAAATAGAAAGCGATACAGTTGCCCGCTGTGCTTTCAGGTAGGTCGCTTGAGACTGCTGGTAACAGCAGTACTAGATAGATGATCATCCAACGACATAACCCGGCTTATCGTTTCGCTCACTTTATTTGTGAGGAAAACTATGTTATTCAATTCATTGGCATTCGCGATATTTCTGCCGATTGTCTTTTTTTTATTTTGGCTGGTTCCGCAGAAATACCGTTGGATCGTTCTATTAATATCCAGTTATTACTTTTACATGAGCTGGAATGTGAAATATGTGGTTCTGATCCTGTTTACCACCTTTGTTTCATATTGCAGCGCTCTTTTGATAACCAGATATGAAAAAAAATCATCCAAACTCACGATCATGTGGCTTGCAGTGGGAGCAAGTCTTTTTGTGCTGTTTTTCTTTAAATATCTGGATTTTGCACAGAATACACTGATCCGCGTACTAAACAGCTTTGCAATACAGCTGCATCCGCTGACCCTAAAGATACTGCTTCCGGTCGGAATTTCCTTTTACACATTCCAGACCCTGAGCTATGTGATCGATGTTTATAAAGGAGAAGTGGAGCCGGAGCGGAATTTCTTTAAGTATGCGACCTTTGTCTCATTCTTTCCGCAGCTTGTTGCTGGTCCTATCGAACGTACCAGAAATCTTTTGCCACAGATTGACTGTGAGCATACCTTTACATATGAAAAGGCTTCCTATGGGATCAAGCTGATGGCATGGGGCTTTTTCAAAAAAATCGTGATTGCGGATAACCTCGGTGTCATGGTGGATGTGGTTTTCAATCATCCTGATGAATATCAGGGCTTTTCTTTTGCATTGGCTGTTTTGTTTTTTACCATACAGATTTATTGTGATTTTTCCGGCTATTCGGATATTGCGATTGGAACGGCCAAGCTTTTTGATATTGATCTGATGACCAACTTCAAGAGCCCGTATTTTTCGGCATCAATCCAGGAATTCTGGCGCAGATGGCATATTTCCCTTTCCGGCTGGTTTCGGGACTATGTTTACATCCCGCTCGGTGGCAGCAGGGTATCCAGGATCAGACATTATGTAAACTTGTGCGTAACCTTCCTTTTAAGCGGACTTTGGCATGGTGCAGCATTTACCTATATTGTGTGGGGCGGACTGCACGGACTTATGCAGTGTGTGGAAAGCTTCTTCTTTGGGAAAAAGCTCCGGTCGGAGCACAAAGAGGGTGGAGCAAAGAAAGGGACGCTTGTCTGGTGGATCCGTGTGATCGTCGTATTTATTCTGGTGGCAGGAGCGTGGTGCTTCTTCCGCGCAGGCTCCTTGTCGCAGGCCGTTTACGTGCTGGGACATTCCATACAGGGAATGGGACATCCGTTAGCCTATATCAAAAACGGATTTGCCGCATTTGACAAAGGTGCCCTGTTGTGGCTCGTTTTTCCGCTGATCCTGCTTGGTGTTTATGATTACACAGCCCTTACAAAGGATCCGCTTATGGAAATATCCGGACTGCGGAAACCAATACGCTATGCTATTTATTACGCCTTTATATTTATAACCCTCCTATTAGCCAGCTTCAACTCCCAGGAGTTTGTATACTTTCAATTTTAGCGAAAATACGGAAATGAGCAAAAGGAAAGCTGCGCTAGCAGCGGTTTTGCGAATTCCCGGCTCTTAATTTTCGCGTCAGAGACCAGTAATTCTGGCAAGAATGAGAAAAAGAAGACCTGTGACAGCACCCAGTAATTCTAAAAAAATAACCAGAAAGGAATCCCCAAATTTATGTGGCAGCAAATCGCCAAACTTGCATCCAAAATCATAATCATCGTATTGCCGGTCGTTGTACTGATGCAGATTTTTTGCGCCACTCTGCCCATGGTATACATGGATGGCGAATATGCCATGTACCGGCAGCAGAAGGATTATATAGCAAAAGAAACAGACTACAACCGAGTGGTTATTTTCGGGGATTCCCGGTCAAAGGCCGGATTTGTGCCGGATATTCTGGGCGATGATGTATACAATCTGTCGCTTGGAGGTATTACACCGGTAGAGACCTATTATATGCTGCGGGAATATGTAGAAAACCATGGAGCACCGGAATATCTGGTTTTGGCTTATGCGCCGCTTCATTTATGCAGAGCCGATGAAAACAATGACGGCTGTGTTTTGTGGAACCGCTGCATTTATTTCCATATCTTCAATCAGGCCGATTTTTTTGAACTGGCAAGGGAACGGAAGCAATATGACAACAGTTATATGATCGACCGGGATCATATCTATTTAGAATATGCGATGTATCAGTTGTATTTCCCCAATAAATATGGTACAGCCTTGAAAAATGCGTTTTTTGGCAGCCGTTATCATGCTAATATGGATAAATATGCACAGATGGAAGCACAGCGTGGATACAGCCTATTTGGTGTTGACGGTGTAAACGGGGGCATCAATGGAGAGGCAAAGATGGATGACTTTACATATTCTGACCTGACAGATGCTTATCTGAACAAGATTTTTGCATACTGCAGGGAGCAGAATATCAAGGTTGTTTTGGAACAGCTTCCGATGACCGAGACCTCGGCACATGTGGTAACCGATGACTTTTACAAGCATTATCAGGAGTATCTAAATCAGGTTGCACAGAATAATCCGGATGTGTTGGTCAATCCTTATATAGAAAGCTATAGTGATACCTTGTTTGGAGATGCGGATCATCTGAGCACGGAAGGTGCGGCTATGTTTTCCAATATTATCAAGGAACGGTATCCGCAGATTTTTCATAATTAGGGAGAAAGATCGGTTATGGTTTTTTCAACGATTATCTTTTTATGTGTATTTCTGCCGATTGTTATTATCGGTTATTATCTGGTGCCAAAGCCGGCAAAAAATATGTTTCTGCTTATCTGCAGTCTGTTTTTTTATGCATGGGGAGAGCCTGTCTATGTCTTGATTATGCTTGCATCCATTGCATACAATTATCTGTTTGGCATGTTTATTGCCAATACAAAGCGGGATGAGCTGTGGATGATCATTTCTGTCGTTGTCAATCTGCTTGTCCTTGGCGTATTCAAATACAGTGGATTTTTTATTGAAAATATTGATAAGGTGATTCCGAATCTTTTGCAGGTGCCGGATATAGCACTGCCGATCGGAATTTCCTTTTATACGTTTCAGGGGATGTCTTATTGCATTGACGTGTATCGGGATAAAGAAATGGTCCAGAAAAATCCGGTCAATCTGGCATTGTATATTGCGATGTTTCCGCAGCTTATCGCGGGACCGATCGTGCGGTATTCGGATATCCGGACGGAGCTTACAAACCGAAGTCATAATGCAGGGATGTTTTCCGAGGGAGCAGGGCGGTTTATCATCGGTCTGTCCAAAAAAGCAATTCTTGCCAATACACTGGGTGCGGTTGCTACCAATATTATGAGCGAAGATCTGCAGACCATGGGCGTGGGCGTAGCGTGGATCGGTGCCATATTTTATACGTTGCAGATATATTTTGATTTTTCGGGATATTCTGATATGGCAATCGGACTGGGCAAAATCTTTGGCTTCCATTTTCCGGAAAACTTTAACTATCCGTATATTTCCAAATCCATCCGGGAATTCTGGCGAAGATGGCATATTTCCTTATCCAGTTGGTTCAGGGACTATCTCTATATTCCGCTGGGAGGAAGCAGAAAGGGAAATGTGTATCTGCATCTTCTGATCGTATTTTTGGCAACCGGTATCTGGCATGGTGCGGCATGGGGATTTGTGCTGTGGGGACTGTGGCATGGATTTTTTATCATTGCAGAACGAGTAGTGTCTAATCATAAAAATAATGGTAGAGAAACAAAATCGGAAATACAAGGTCGTTCTTGTATAAAGAAGTTTTTAGGATGGATATATACAATGCTGGTAGTCGTTGTTGGCTGGGTATTGTTTGCTTTGGTAAGTGTGAGAAAGACCGCGCAGTATCTGATGGTTATGTTTGGATGGCAGAAAAATACATTTGTCGCTTACAGTCCATCCTATTATCTGGATAAAAAAACAATTTGTATTTTTGTGATCGCATTACTTGCCTGCGTGCCTTGGAAGCAGGTATGGCACAAATTGGCAGGAAATGACAAGGAAGAGAATGAAAAAATAGGAAATGACAAGGCAGAAAATGAAGAGACAGTAAATGAAAAGTTGTGCAAGGGTAACCAGACATTTGCACAAACGCTTGCCGGGATGATTGGGCAGAAGATTGTTTTGCTGGTGCTGCTGGTACTGTGTTTTGTATTTATTATCACGGGAAGCTACAATCCGTTTATTTATTTCCGTTTCTGATCTGGATAAGGTGTAAAAAATCCGGATGGAAGTCAGAACAATAAACTCGGAAAGTAATATTTGAAGGAAAAGCTGGAAAGATAAAATCCAGCAGGAAAATAGATTTGGATAAAAGCTTTGGAACCAGTTTAAAAAAGAACCATTCAAAAAAGAAGTAAAGGCAGATATATGGAACGAAAAAAACAAATAATCAATTTCATATTTTCAATCGCGTTTCTTTTGATGATCACGATACCTCTATGTCTGTTAAGGACTGAGCCGGAGATTGCATCAGAGCTTGAAAACCGCAATCTGACGGAATGGCCCGGACTGCATTTTTCAGCGCTGTACAACGAGTGGTATGGACATTATGCGGAGGACCGGATCGGTTTCCGCGATCAGGCAATCCGGTTTAATAATCTGGTATCGTATTATGTGTTTGATGATTTTGCCGAGAGTATACACATGGAAGGAAAGGATGGCTATATTTTTCCTGCTGATGACGGCTATATCAAAAATTATCAGAGAATCAATATCAACACGGATCTCTTAAAGAGCCTGTCCGTTTATGCAAAGCGTACCTCTGATTATGCAAAAAAGAACGGCGCCGATTTTTATCTGATGGTCTGTCCCAATAAATCATCCGTATATGGGCAGTATATGCCGGAATCCATCCATGTGGATGAAACAAAAAAGACGGCACTCGATGTTGTGCGAAGTGATTTAGAAGAGGCAGGAGTTTCATATGTCATTCCGGACCGGGAGTTTCGGGAAAGGGCAAAGACTGAGCAGATATACAATGAAAAATATGACTGTGCGCACTGGAATGATCTCGGTGCTTTTTATGGACTTAATTTACTGGATGAAAAAATAGCACAAGACCATCCCGATATTCCGGTATTGTCGATGGATTCTTTTTCTCTGGATTACCAGACAATCAATCTGGAGCTGTCATCACTTTCGATCAAAGACCGGATACCGGTACTGATTTCCCTCATACCGGCAGCCGCTTCGGACGGAGAAAACCGCAAGGATGTCCCGGTGGTTCCCGGAAACAATCTGGCGTATTTTTACAATCCGCAGGCGCTCAGTGATAAGACGATTTTGATCTTACACGACAGTTTTTTAGATAACAGAGAGAGCTATTATTATGGCAGATACCGTGAGGTGTATTACGGATCGAGAGTCAATTATACCAATATGAAAGACTATATCGACATCATACAACCGGATATTATTGTGTTTGAGCTGGCAGAGCGTTCGTTTGCGGATGACCTCTATGCTTACACAGAGCTTGGCACCTATCAATATGAATGATCGAAAAAATGAAAGGAAGCGTGCATGCATATGCTTCAGACAGAACAGGAGCAGTTAAAACAGGAAAATAAGGCGTTTCGTTATTTATATGGTTTTGGTATTTTGTTTGTTGTCCTGAGCCATTGTGACGGAGGTGGTTTTGAAATGCTGTCCAACTGGATGCATTTCGGGGCATTCCATCTGGCAATCTTTGTATTCGGTTCCGGTTATTTTCTGGCAGGCAGGACGGTAACAAAGCCGGTAGCATTTGTTTGGAAAAAAGTAAAAAAGCTGCTGGTACCGCTCTGGCTCTGGAATGCGGTTTACGGGCTGCTTTTACTTATTTTACATAAAATCGGATTTACATATGATGCGGCTGTAAATATAAAGACCCTGCTATTGTCTCCGATCAATAGTTTTCAACTGTTTATTCTGGACATGGGCGCGTGGTTTGTATTTCCTTTCTTTATGGTGCAGTTTTTATACATTCTGGGGGCGTCGCTCTTAGGGTTATTACATAAAAAACAGATTACAGATCCGGTATGGCAGATGCTTTGTCTTGCTATGGGAGTATTGACAGTGTATGCTTCCGGACAGGGATTTTTGGGAAATATTCCCCAGCCATTGTGCAGGATTGCATATTTTATGCCGTTTTATATTCTGGGCATGTGGTATCACAATTATCTGGAAAAATACATAGACAGACTGTCTGTGGCAGCGGTTCTTTCCGGCTGTCTGATCGTGGCACTTCTTTTAAATGCGCATTTTGGAAGAGTGGTATATGCCATTCCTTCTTCCTGCGATTATCCGTTTGGTGTCGTGGCAACTTATTTAAGTGCCTGTATCGGCATTTTATTCTGGCTCACCGTTTCAAAGGCGCTGGCGCGGATGACAGAAGATGTGAAAATACTTCGTTTTATGGGAAATCATACATGGGATATCATGTTTCACCAGTTTATGGGCATACTGTTGGTAAAGGTATTGTTTTTCCTATGCAACCGGTGCTTTGGAAGCTTTGCGGATTTTGATAAAAACGCATTTCTCAGTGATATCTGGTATCTGTATCTGCCAAAGCAGATGGCGGAATTTAAGGCCTTGTATGTAGTGGGAGCAATCGCCTTTTCCGTTCTGGTTGGAAAAGCAGTGACATTGTGTAAAAATAAAATTATGAGTTATGTAAATTTGCAAAGGTGGGAAATAAATCATGAATCAGCCGTTAACTGAATATAAACAGGCGATCATTATCGGAGCATCGCCCATGGGGAATGAAGCAGGACAGCTTGTGGCACTGTTGAAATGGGCAGGATACGGACCGCAGGATGAAAACTGTGACCATGACTGTATAACCTGTCATTCGGGCTGTGCGGGAAAGACGATTAAAAAAGATATTTATCTTATAGCTGCCGATGGCGGACTGGACTTTCTTTTAAAAAATAAGATGAAACCGGATTTTTTTATCGGTGATATGGATTCATTTACCGGTGAATATGATGTGCCGGAAAAGACAGGTGCTGAGGATCACAGTTTTGCCAATATCCCACATGAGATCGTGCCGGTTGAAAAGGATGATACGGATATGGGGTTAGCAGTTGCTAACGCATATGAAAAGGGATATCGAGAAATCCTTTTATACGGTGCCTGTGGTGGAGCAAGGGTTTCCCATACACTTGCCAATATACAGTTGATGAGCTTCTATGCCAAAAAGGGTTGCCAGATCCGTATGATGGGAGACGGTATCCGTATGGAGATTTTGTGGAAGGGATGCAAGAAATTTTCTGCGGCCATGAAAGGAAATCTTTCTGTGATCTGTCTGACGGACAAGGCAGATGGTGTGGTCATCCGTGGACTGAAATATGAATATGAGGGAAGACTTACCTCCGATCATGCACTGGGTGTGAGCAATTCCTTTATCGGACAGGATGCGGAAATATCCGTGCAGGAGGGCACACTGTTACTGGTTTATGAAAGATAAAAAGAAAGGAAATTACAACTTATATGAGTGACAAGGATAGAATAGAAGCTGTCGTTTTTGACATGGACGGTGTTATTTTTGATTCGGAAAAGCTGGTCATTGACTGCTGGATACCGGTTGCGGAAAAATATCATATTCCGGATATTGAGGCTGCCTGTCATGACTGTCTAGGAATCAATGCAGCGCTGACCAGAGAAAAGATGAAACAGCGTTACGGAGAGGATTTTCCTTATGATACATACAAGGCTGAAATGTCTGCCCTGTTTTTTGAACGGACGAAAAACGGAAATCTTCCGCAAAAGCCCGGTGTAAAGGAATTACTCGGATTTTTAAAGGAGAAAAAGATCAAGGTTGCACTGGCTTCCTCGACCAGACGAGAGGTCGTTGTGCGGGAGTTAACAGAGGGTAACCTGATTTCTTATTTTGATGAAGTTGTCTGCGGCGATATGGTTTCAAAGAGCAAGCCGGATCCGGAGATCTTTTTAAAAGCCTGTGAGCAGCTTTCGGTTGAGCCGGAATGTGCTTATGCGATCGAGGATTCATACAATGGCATCCGTTCTGCCCATGCTGCCGGCATGAGACCAATCATGGTGCCGGATATGGCTGAGCCTACACCGGAGATGGAAGAACTGTCCGAGCGGATTTTACCGTCTTTACTGAATGTGAAGGAATATCTGGAAAGCAGGATAAGAAAATAAATTTGGATGGAGTTTTATGGAAAAAGCAATTTTAGTAGGGTTATGTCTTGGCTCTGAACGGGATTTTGAACATTCCATGGAAGAGCTTGCGGAGTTAGCTGCTGCTTGCGAGCTGGAGGTAGTCGGGGAGATTACCCAGCATGCAGCCGCGGTCAACAAGGCATTTTATATCGGAACCGGAAAGGTAGAGCAGGTCTTTTTATTGTCTGAGGAAACAAAAGCAGATCTGATCATTTTTGATAATGCACTTTCTCCGATGCAGCTTCGCAATCTGCAGCAGAAATTACATATGCCAATCATGGACCGGACAACGTTGATCTTAGAAATCTTTTCAAAAAGAGCGCGTACCAGAGAAGCGAGATTGCAGGTCGATGTGGCAGCACTTCAGTATGCACTGCCGAGACTGGTCGGACTGCATGATGCGTTGAGCAGACAGGGCGGTGGCAGCGGTGCCATGAGTAACAAAGGTGCCGGTGAGAAAAAACTGGAGCTGGACCGCAGGCATATTGAGCAGAGACTGGCGACACTTAGAAGAGAGTTAAAGCAGGTAGAACAGGATCGCAACGTCCAGAGAAAAGCCAGACAGAAGAATGAAATTCCACTGGTAGGGCTGGTCGGATATACCAATGCCGGAAAGTCATCGGTTATGAACGTGCTTTTGAAAAACTGCAATAAAGATGAGGAAAAACAGGTATTTGAAAAAGATATGCTTTTTGCGACTTTGGAGACGACTGTGCGCAAGGTTGAGAGAGCGCATGGAAAGAGTTTTTTACTGTCGGATACCGTTGGCTTTATCAATGAGCTGCCGCACAATCTGGTGCAGGCTTTCCGTTCCACACTTGAGGAAGTAAAAAATGCGGATTTACTCTTACAGGTCATCGACTTTTCAGATCCGCATTACCGTGAGCATATGAAGGTGACAAAGGATACGTTGGAGGAGCTTGGTGCTGGGAAAATTCCAATGCTGTATGTCTACAACAAAATGGACAAGGTTGCCATGATGGATCCGGATGTCGTTTATCCGCAGGTGATAGACCAGAAAATCTATATGGCAGCAGGTCTTGGAATTGGCATAGATGAGCTTTTGGATGCGATCGAGGAAAAGCTTTTTGGCAGACGCAAAGAGTATGAGCTCCTCATCCCCTATGATGCCGGTGCGCAGTTTCATATGCTGCGCACACAGGCAGAGGTGCTTCAATGTGAATACCGCGAGGACGGTATCTTTGTCAGAGTGATCGCGGATGACAGAGTCATGGGGAGACTGCATGCGCTATCCTGATAGCAGGATCATAAATTATTTTTATAGTTGGTTCCCCATTCCTGCATGGCATCGAGGATAGGACGCATTGTTTCGCCAAGATCGCTTAAGGCATATTCTACGCGGGGAGGAACCTCAGGATAGACGGTTCTTGTGATCAGTCCGTCTTCTTCCATAGATCTTAGGGAATCGGTCAGAACCTTCTGACTGATTCCATCCAGATTTTTCTTTAATTCATTAAATCTCCATGGTCTCATAAGGAGATTTCTTAAAATCAATAATTTCCACTTACTACCAATCAATCCTACTGTTGTTGCAACGGGACATTCCGGCAATTCTTCTTTTGTTAGCATATGCTTATCCTCACTTTCTTTTTTATATGTTGTTTATAGGTTGTTTTTTATCTGTTATCTGCTATAAATTTGAAACTTATTTTTGTCATTTATTATTTTATTGGCTGATTTTATTGTCTTGATTCCGTTATCTTGATTTTATTGTCTGAATTTTTATCTTCTGAATTTTATCCCTAAAATTTCATGGACTGATACATATAGAAAACATTTTTATCTTAATACCATGCAATTTAGTTCAAAACAAAATATAGGTTTTAAATAGAATGCAGATATCTAATAAAATACAACATTAAAATTTAATGCAAGTATTCAATATGATGCAGGCATTAAATACAATGTAACACACAAATTCTACTGCGTCCAGAAGTTACAAAAAGGTAACTATGTAATAAAAAAGTGCGTACTTTTTCTGCCTGAAAAGAGTTGTTATTCTAAGGGTGCAACAGGGAGATATCCCATAACAACCAAATCACAGGAGGTAACGAAAATGGCATTATCAAACATTTTTGGATGGAACAAAGAAGAGGAAACCAAGACAGCTGCGGCATGCGGAACAGCATGTGGAGCATCCGACAAAGCAGAAGAAAAACCTGCAGCATGCGGAACAGCATGTGGAGCATCTGACAATTCAGAAGCAAAACCTGCAGCATGCGGAACAGCATGTGGAGCATCCGACAATTCAGAAGCAAAACCTGCAGCATGTGGAACAGCTTGCGGCGCATCTGACAAGTAAGAAAATTTAGGAGAAAGGAGTTGGATAGGATGAGTCAGTATTTTTCTTTTCAGTGGCATATCACAGATGAGTGTGACCAGAGATGTAAGCACTGTTACATTTTTTCAGGCGAAGGATGCAAGGAATTAAAGTCTATGACCTGGAAGCAGATGACGGAAGTGGTGGCTAACTGTGAAGATTTTTGTAAAGTGTACAACAGAATACCGTATTTTTATATTACCGGTGGAGATCCTATCCTTCATCCGGACTTCTGGAAGCTGATGGTGCTTTTGAAATCTAAAAATATTCCATTTACTTTAATGGGAAATCCGTTTCATCTGAATGATGAAATATGCAGGATGTTAAAGGTATGCGGCTGCGACAAGTATCAGATGTCGTTAGATGGAATGAGAAAGACGCATGACTGGTTCCGGAAACCGGGAAGCTTTGATCTGACGATTGAAAAAATCGGTTGTCTGAACCGTGCAGGCATAAAAAGTGTGATTATGAGCACGGTGTCCAAAACGAATATGA
This sequence comes from uncultured Lachnospiraceae bacterium, assembly GCA_900317505.1. Taxonomy (GTDB): domain Bacteria; phylum Bacillota; class Clostridia; order Lachnospirales; family Lachnospiraceae; genus UBA2882. Next base: position 111,329 of record ONHB01000005.1, read on the forward strand.
ATGAGATACCGGATATTATTGATGAAGTTGTAAAAGCGAAGGTTAAGGCTTTTGCCTTTTCGCGTTATGTACCAACCGGAGGTGAGGTTGATACGAGCATGACACCGCAGGAATACAGGAAGCTTTTAGAAATCTGTGATGCTAAATTCAAGGTGTATGAAAAGGCTGGATGTGAAACTTATTTTAATAAAAAGGATCATTTGTGGACCTTGTACGAATATGAAACAGGGCAGTTTAAATTGCCAAAGAATGCAGAAAACGGAATGATCTATGGCGGTTGTAACTGCGGAAACTGTCATATCACAATCTCTTCCAATGGTGACATCATGGCATGCCGGAGAGTGACAGATAGCAAGGTGGCAAATACATTTGAAGACCGTCTGGCAGATGTATGGGTGTGTCAGATGGAAAAGTACAGGGATTATGAAAAATTTACCAAGTGCAGTAAATGTGAACTGAGGGCATGGTGCCGTGGATGTCCGGCGGTTGCGAACGGAACAAACGGCAGCTTTTATGCGGCGGATCCGCAGTGCTGGAAAACGAAGAACGATATTACAGGAGAAGCATTGGAGTGTGAGTAAAAATGATGACGTTAATGGATATTATTAAGAAAAGACATTCCATCCGGAAATATACGGATGAGCAGATAAAACGGGAGGATCTGGAAAAGATTTTAGAGGCAGGAAATTTTGCACCAAATGCGGGTGGTGGACAGCGAAGCATGATGGTTGCCATACATAATAAGGAGCTTGCTGCTTATGTTGGAAAAATGAACATGGCAAATTTTGACCGGTCACATCTGGCAGGCAATTATGTATCGAAAGAGCAGCCGAGTACGATAGATGATCCAAACATAAAGAACGGCTTTTATAATGCACCGACTGTTGTGTGTGTATTTTGTCAGGATAACTTTCTTTTTAAGACGGCAGATGCTTTTTGCATGATGGAAAATATGATCCTGCAGGCTACGGAGCTTGGAATTGCATCCTGCATTATTTCAAGAGGATATGAAACCTTTGCCTCAGAAGAAGGACGACGTCTTATGGATGAATGGGGCGTACCTCAGGGGTATACATGTCAGGGCTTTGTAATCCTTGGCTATATCAATGGAGAGTAACCACATAGTAAGCCCAGAAAGCCGGGAAGAATCAAGATAATAGATTGATTTTTAACGATCAGATCTGAATGATACAGGAGGAAAAAGATGGATTTACAGACATGTCTGAAAAAAATGCAGCTTGTAGGAGTGCTTGCATTTGCAACGGTTGATGCAGAGGGAGCCCCGCAGGTGAGAAATATCAGTGCTATTCATTATGAAGAAAATGCTTTATACTTTTTACAGCCAGAGGTAAAAATTTTTGCAAAGAGCTTCTTTCGGATGGCAGGGTGCAGATTTTATGTTATACCAAATACAAAGAGATGATCCGGCTGTCTGGTAAAGCTTATGCGGTGGCTGATGAAGAACAGGAAAAATGGCGGGATGTGATTTTTGAAGAACAGCCATATCTGGCTAATGTATATCCGGGTGATACGAGAAATATCGGTATTGTTTTCTGCATTGACAAGGCGGAAATTGAGTATTTCAATCTTTCGGTCAATCCGATCTTCCGGGAGACATACCTTTTGGGAAATGTACAGGCAAAGGAAAAAGGATTTTTAATCACGGCTTCCTGTGTAGGGTGTGGAAAATGTCAGGCCGCCTGTCCGCAAAGATGCATTGATATATCGACGGTTCCGGCGGTAATCAACCAAAATCATTGCCTGCACTGCGGCAGATGCGCGGAGGTTTGTCCGGTGCAGTGTATTAAGAAGTTTTAAGACGTGCATGCAGATGCATATAATGGGGCAGGAGGTCACTTTTGCAGTCCTGTTGCCGGCAGTATGGAGTGTAAGGAGAATGCACTATGACTCAGGATGAGAGAAGAAACTATTTAATTGAATATCTTTTAAAGGAAGAGGCCGGATTGCGAATGCGGAAAATTCCCAAGGATAAGAAAGGGCAGGAGGATATGCTGCGGGCACTTATGAATGTCCGGCCGCCCAGACCTGTCGGTGAGGATTTTCTGAAAATTCAGGACGAATACCTGCTTGAAAGAAACAGGGAACGTGGCATCACGGATGTTGCTGACTTAAAGCCGGTATCATCAGATCCGAGGCTTTATATCTGGCAGGGCGATATCACGACACTGAAATGCGATGCCATTGTCAATGCCTGCAATTCGCAGATGCTTGGGTGTTTTTCACCGCTGCACGCATGTATTGATAATTTTATTCACACCTATGCGGGAATAGAGCTGCGTCTGGAAATGTATGAGATCATGACTAAGCAGGGACATGAGGAAGAAACCGGTAAGGCAAAGATAACATCTGCTTATAATCTTCCGTCAAAATACATTCTTCATACGGTTGGACCGATCATACAATGGGCAGTTACAAGAGAAGATGAAGAACTGCTTGCAAGCTGTTACAGGGAATGCTTGAAGTTAGCCGCTGCTAATGGAGTGCAATCGATCGCATTCTGTTGCCTGTCTACCGGAGTATTCCGGTTCCCACAGCAGAGGGCGGCTGAAATTGCCACAGATACGGTAAAGCAATTTTTTGAAAAAGACAATAGGATACAAAAGGTGATCTTTAATGTATTTCAGGATAAGGATTTAGAAATATACAACAGGATATTGTAATGTAAATTATAGGTAAAAAGCTGTGTGGACCGGTGTGGCATACAGCTTTTTATGATATACTGTTTTTATGATTTTGATTAGATGTGAATTATTTTTTGACTGGTTTGAACGGATGATCTGGAATGGCTGCCTGTGAATGACATTCTAGACTGATATCTGGAAATATCACTTGTCTAAAGAGAGGAAAAACGAAAAATAGTATGAAAATAAAAATAAGAAATCTTAGCTACGACAAGGTTGCAACATTACCGGAGCGGAAACATCACAGACCGGTAAATCCCAATCCGATTCTGAAACAGCTGATTTTGTTATTGTCAAAGGGGGAACTGAAAAATGTCGGGTTTGAATGTGAAAAGCATGGAATGGAGAGGCTGGAAAAAGGAGAACCCTGTCTGGTGCTTATGAACCATTCCAGCTTTATTGACCTCAAAATTGTCGAGACGATCATGAAGGACCATCCGCTCAATATTATCTGTACTTCGGACGGTCTGGTTGGAAAAGAGTGGCTGATGCGTCAGGTAGGATGCATTCCGACCAACAAATTTGTGACGGATGTACAGATGGTAAAGGATATGGTATATGCCCTGCATACATTAAAAAGCTCGGTATTAATGTATCCGGAGGCAAGTTACAGCTTTGACGGAACGGCGACGCCGATACCGGATTCACTTGGGAAATGTGTCAAATTGCTAAAGGTTCCCGTGATCATGATCAGGACACATGGGGCATTTTTGCGTGATCCTTTATACAACAATCTGCAGGTCCGTGATGTGAAGGTAACGGCAGATGTCACATATCTGTTTTCCAAGGAGGAAATCGAGCATCATTCAGCAAAGCAAATACAAGAAAAATTAAGAGAATGCTTTTCTTTTGATTATTTTAAGGAACAGCAGGAGCAAAACATCAGGATAAAGGAACCATTCCGGGCAGACTATTTAAACCGTGTTTTATATAAATGTGCGTCCTGCAAAAAAGAGGGACACATGCATGGCGAAGGAACGACGATCACCTGCAGAGTCTGTGGTGATAAGCATGAGCTAACTGAGACCGGCTTTTTGAAAAATCTTTCCGGGAACAATACTTTTACACATATTCCGGACTGGTACGACTGGCAGCGGAAAGAGGTGAGGGCCGGGCTGCAGGATGGAACCTATAGCCTGGATGTGGATGTTGACATCTATGTATTAAAGGATCTGAAATGTATTTACAAGGTAGGGGACGGACATCTGCATCATGGCAGCAGTGGTTTTTATCTGGAGGGCTGTGGCGGTAAATTGCAGTATGAGCAGAAACCGAAAGCATCCTATAGCCTGTATGCCGATTATTACTGGTATGAGATCGGGGACATGATCTGTATCGGAAATATGAAATGTCTGTATTATTGCTTTCCCAAGGATCAGTCACTGGACGTTGTTGCCAAAACCAGGATTGCTACAGAAGAATTGTACAAAATGAAAAATAATTTTTAAAAAGCTGCAACATTTTGACTGTTCCATCTGTATATAAAGTAGAAAGATGAAAATCTTCAATTTTTATATTCGGAAAGGAAGAAAAATTATGAAAGCAAAAAGATTAATGTTAATCCTGTTATGTACAACAGTCGTAGGTGCATTTACTGCATGTGGAGCAAAAAGTTCAGAGACGGATGGTGCCGGTCAGAACGAAAGTAATGTTGTTTCAGAAGTAGAAACAAATGATGGAGAGGCTGATGAGGAAAATACGCAGATCGCCAATCCGTGGGTAGACTGTGCTTCCATGGAGGATGCTGTTAAGATCGCCGGATTTTCATTTGAGGTGCCAAAGCAGATTGAAGGATATCCCAATCAGGTTATTCAGGCAATCGAAAATGATATCATTCAGGTCATTTATGATGATGGAACCAATTCTATCTATATCAGAAAGGGAGCCGGAACCGAGGATATCAGTGGGGATTACAATGAATATGAGCAGTCCGATGAAGTTAGCATTGGCGAATATCAAGTCACAGAAAAGGGAAATGACGGAAAGGTCAGTGTTGCCATCTGGAACGATGAAAATTATTCCTTCTGCGTTGGAACACCGGGAATGAGCGCTGAGGAAATTGCTGCTATTATTGAACAGGTAAAATAACGGAGGAGCTTGAAATGGAAGCTGTTATCCATTTTTCGGGTATCTATGGTAAGCCTTTTTTACGGTTTATAAAAAATTGCATATATAGTCTGCAAATTCTGTTTGCACAAGGTAACTACAGGGAAAATGGTGCGGAAAGTAAAATGGAAAAGGCACAATCCCGGACGATAGAGAAAAATCGTGAAAAAAGTCTCCGGTCTGTGGAGTATGCTCTGGACCATTATGGGAATGCAATCCTGCGGTTAGCCTATTCTTACCTTCATAATATGAGCGATGCAGAAGATATTTTACAGGAAACGTTGTTGAAATATATACAGTCTGCACCTGCTTTTGAAAGTAGTGAACATCAGAAAGCATGGATGCTTCGTGTGGCAGCCAATCTAAGTAAAAATAAGATAGATTATAATAGAATCCGTGAAACGGATGAGCTTGAAGAAACGCTTGTTGCTGGCGACCGGGAAGACCTTTCTTTTGTATGGGAAGCTGTAAAACTGCTTCCTGTACAATACAGAGAGGTGATTCATCTTTTTTATTATGAGGGCTATTCGACAAAGGAGATCGGCAGGATTTTAAAGCGCAATGAAAGCAGTATCCGTTCCGATTTAAAAAGAGGAAGAAGCAAACTGAAAGAAGTGCTAAAGGAGGCGTATGATTTTGAATAATTCTTATCATGAAATTATGGATCAGATTGAAGTGACAGATGAAATGCGCAGCCGGATCTTATCCAATCTTTCAAAAGAAATGGTGGATATGGATGATAAGCCTTCGAAGGTTGTTCGATTTTCCAAATGGCAGAAATATGCATCGATAGCAGCCTGTCTTGCGGTTCTGATTGTATGTGGAGCAGTTGTGCAGAATCTTGCACACAGGGAACCGGATGTGCCACAGGAAGGAGCTGCCGGACCGGTGGCTGATATTGTGGAATGTGCATCGGCAGAGGAATTGTCAGAAAAGGCCGGTTTTACAGTTGAAGAGTTAAAGGAGCTGCCATTTGCTGTTTCGGAAGTATCCTATACCTGGCAGTGGAATGAATTTGCACAGATTGATTATACAGGAGAAAACAATGCCCTGATGTACCGGAAGGCTTTGGGCGATGAAGATATCTCCGGTGTTTATACCGAGTATGCAAATGTGCAGACTCAGGATATAAACGGAGATACTGTGACAATCAAAGGAACGGATGATATGTGTTATCTTGCCACATGGCAGTCGGATGGATATACACATGCGTTGTATGCTGATAACGGCGTTTCCTATGATGATATGAATGAAATGATAGCTTTGCTGATACCTTAAATGGTGCCGTCTTTTTCAGCTTTTTCCACGTCCTTTGCAAGCTGTCTGACATAGCCGGACAGCATGAGGAGTGCGATCAGGTTGGGGATGACCATAAAGCCGTTGAAGGTATCGGCAATGTCCCATAAAAGACCGAGATTCATGGTAGCTCCGACAATGGAAACAAAAGAGTAGATAACCAAAAACGGACGCACACATTTTTCACCGCCAAGGAACTCGATACATCTGGAACCGTAAAGGCCCCAGCCGATAATGGTACTGAATGCAAAACAGCACATGGCAACTGCGGTAAAAATGGATATCCAGCTTCCGTAGGTAGCGGTAAAACCAGATATGGTAAGTTCTGCACCGGCAGCTTCGCCGTATGATATGCCGGGAGCAGCGAGCAGGATGACAAGTCCGGTCAGTGTACAGATGACAATGGTGTCCATAAATACTTCAAAGATACCAAACATTCCCTGATGAGCGGCATTATCGGTGTCCGCGCAGGCATGTGCGATCGATCCGGTACCAAGGCCTGCTTCGTTGGAAAAAATACCACGGGAAACACCTTTTTTCATACACATAAACATGGTTCCGACAGCACCGCCGGTAACTGCCTTGGGAGAAAATGCACCTTCAATAATAGAAACAAAAACGCCCGGAACTTTACCAATATTAACGATAATAACGCCAAAAGCGAGAATGACATACAAAACAGCCATAAAGGGAACCAGCTTTTCGGAAACCTGACCGATTCTTTTGATGCCGCCCAAAAGCACCATGGCAACCAATGCGGCAATAAAGATTCCGAAGATCAGATTAAAGGTTGAGCTCGGATTGTGGATGATATTGAAATTCTGCAATGCGGAATTGACGGATGTCACAATGGTGTTGACCTGTGTGGCATTGCCGGTACCAAAGACGGTAAGTACACCGAAAATAGCATAGAGCACAGCTAAAAAGTACCATTTTTTGGAAAGTCCGTTTTTAATATAATACATCGGACCGCCAACGTATTCGCCGTTAGCATTTTTTTCGCGGAAATGAATGGCAAGTGTGACTTCGGAAAACTTGGTGCACATGCCAAGAAAAGCAGAACACCACATCCAGAATATGGCACCGGGACCGCCAAGTGCGATAGCACCTGCGACACCGGCAATATTACCGGTTCCGACTGTTCCCGCCAAAGCCGTGCACACAGCCTGAAAGGGACTCATGGCTCCGTCCTTTGCCTGTTTTTTATCAAAAATTTTACCGATGGTGTTTTTCATGGCAACACCGAATTTGCGCACCTGGATAAAGCGTGTTTTTACGGAGAGCAGAATGCCGACGCCGATGATACATACCATCGCGGGCACGCCCCAGATAAATCCGTTTAAAACCTGATTGATACTTTGAATTTTTTCTAACATATGCATACCGTCCTGTTGTATTTTCGTAAATTTATCATTTGTATACTGACGCATACTGTACCATTATCGCACAGGAAGAGGGATTTGTACAAGTTAAAATGAGTTATTTTGATATGGACTGGTTCTCGGTCTGATTGTGTCATTAAAGGACCAATATCGCATTGTGTCCAACCGGGAGAGCGGTCGTGGCAGATATAAAATTGCACTTTATCCGATACATGAGGATTTTTAAGCTCGGATTTGCATTTTGCAACAAAGAGGTTATGGTCGTGGAAGCACATGTATGATAAAATGAGGCTGGCAGGCATATACCTGTACATTACTACTAATATGATATGAGGAATATACAAGATGAAATTTATTTCATGGAATGTCAATGGCTTAAGAGCCTGTGTTGGAAAAGGCTTTTTAGAATCATTTCAAAAACTGGATGCGGATATTTTCTGTCTGCAGGAGACCAAGATGCAGGCCGGTCAGCTGGATTTAGAGTTGCCCGGATACCATCAATATTATAATTATGCGGAAAAGAAGGGCTATTCCGGCACTGCACTGTTTACAAAAAAGGAACCGATTTCTGTGACTTACGGAATCGGGATTGAGGAGCATGACCATGAGGGACGCGTGATTACAGCAGAATTTGAAGATTTTTACTTCATTACGGTTTATGTGCCCAATTCCCAAAATGAGCTTGCAAGGCTTGATTACCGTATGCAGTGGGAAAAGGACTTTTTAGCCTATATCAAAAAGCTGGAGGAAACTAAGCCGGTGATCTACTGTGGAGATCTCAATGTGGCACACAATGAGATCGATCTGAAAAATCCCAAGACCAATCATCACAATGCCGGTTTTACCGATGAAGAAAGAGGGGCTTTTAGCAGAGTGATCGAATCGGGAATGATCGATACCTATCGTTATTTCTATCCGGATAAAAAAGATATTTACTCCTGGTGGTCCTACCGTTTCCACGCAAGAGAAAAAAATGCCGGATGGCGTATTGACTATTTTGTCGTATCCGAAAGCTTAAAGGATCGTCTGGTCAGCGCTGATATCCATACGGATATTGAAGGCTCGGATCACTGCCCGGTGGAACTGGTAATCCGCTAAGCAGGCAAATTGCACGAAAATTAAAATTTTCTAAACTGAAACTATTCTAAATAAAGTGTGTTATACTATTAAAGGTTGGAAAGTCCGGGTTTTGATGCTTTCCGATCAATAGTAATTATGTTTAAAGGAAAGGTGATATAAATGGCAACAAAAATTGATATTGTTTCCGGATTTCTGGGAGCAGGTAAAACAACTCTGATCAAGAAAATGCTTGCTGAGGCATTTCAGGGAGAACAGGTCGTTTTAATTGAAAATGAATTTGGTGAGATTGGTATTGATGGTGGATTTTTAAAAGATTCCGGAATCAATATTACAGAAATGAACTCAGGATGCATCTGCTGTTCACTGGTAGGTGATTTTGGTGCCGCATTAAAAGAGGTACTTGATAAATATCATCCTGATCGTATCTTGATTGAGCCTTCAGGTGTTGGTAAATTATCCGATGTTATGCGTGCTGTTGAAGGAGCAACCGGAGACGAGGGCGTGCATCTGAATAGTGCAGTTGCAGTTGTAGATGCCAAGAAATGCAAGACTTATTTAAAGAACTTTGGTGAATTCTTTGAGAATCAGATCGAGCATGCCGGAACCATTATCTTAAGCCGTACCGGTGAAATGAGCGAAGAAAAGATCAATGCATGTGTTGCACTGATCCGTGAGCACAATGCAAAAGCTTCCATCATTACCACTCCGTGGGATCAGCTGGAAGGTAGCAAGATTTTGGAGACTATTGAAAACGCAAAAGATCTGGAAGCAGAGCTGATGAAAGAAGTTATGGAAGCTTACGAGCACGACCATGATCACGATCATGAACATCACCACGATCACGATGAACATGACCATGAGCATCATCATGACCACGATCATGACGAACATGACCATGAGCATCATCATGACCATGATGATCACGACCATGAGCATCACCACGATCACGATGATCACGACCATGAGCATCATCACGATCACGATGACCACGACCATGAGCATCATCACGATCACGACGACCACGATCATGAACATCATCATGATCACGGACCGGGATGCACCTGCGGATGTCATGACCATGACCACGATCATCACGGACACCATCATGCCGATGATGTATTTGCAAGCGTTGGTATTGAAACATCCAGCAAATTTACAAAGGATCAGATCAAGGCTTGTCTGGATGCTCTGGAAGATGAGGGCAAATATGGCATGATTCTTCGTGCAAAAGGTATGGTTCCTACAGATGGTGAAGGATTTATCCACTTCGACCATGTTCCGGGAGAAAGTGATATTCGTGACGGCAGTGCTGAAACAACCGGTAAGATTTGTGTCATTGGTTCCAAGATCAATGAAGATGCTATTCGTGCATTGTTTTTAGCATAATCAATTAGAAAATAGAAACACAAGGGAGTAAAACAATGATTCCTGTATATATTATCAGTGGTTTTCTGGATAGTGGTAAAACAGAATTTATTACCTATACCATAAGCCAGCCTTATTTTCAGAGCAAAAAAGATACCCTTTTAATCGTATGTGAAGAGGGTGAAAATGAATATGATGCGTCTCTTTTGAAAAAAAGCCGTACCATCATGGAAGTGATTGAGGATGAAGAAGATCTGACCTCCCAGAATCTGATTGCTTTGGAAAAGAAGTACAAGCCGGGACGTATCATTATCGAGTTTAATGGAATGTGGATGTTAAAGGATGTCAAATTCCCCTGGCATTGGAAGGTTGAGCAACAGATTACCATGATCAACGGCAAGACCTTTGCTAATTATTTTACCAATATGAAGTCATTGGTTGCAGAACAGATCAGAGGTTCCGAATTGATCATTATGAACCGGTGCGATGGCATGGAGGACAAGATTGCCGGATACAAGAGAAATATCAAGGCTTTAAATCAGCAGGCTGAGATTATCTTTGAAAATGCCACCGGTGAGATGAATGTCACGCTGGAAGAGGATCTGCCGTATGATCTGAATGCGGATCCGATCGTTTTAGATGATAACGGATATGGCTTCTGGTATATTGATATTCTGGACAATCTGGAAAGATACAATGGCAAGACCATTCAGTTTGTTGCCAATGTTTTGCATCCACCGAAATTCCCGAAGGGATATTTTGTTCCCGGACGTATGGCAATGACCTGCTGTGCCGAAGATATGGCTTTTCTTGGCTATGCATGCAAATATGATCGTGCCATTGAACTGGAGCAGAAGAGCTGGATCAAGATCACAGCCAAGATTGCGATCGAATACTTTGAGGATTATGGAAAAGAAGGTCCTGTCCTGCATGCAATCAAGGTAGAAAAAACAGTGAAACCTAAAAATGAAGTAATTTCATTTGTATAAACTGCTTTTTCTTGCCAAACAGGATACAATCCGATATAATAAACAAGGCTTTTATGATCATATAAACTCGTGATATGGACGAGTGTTTCTACCGACTGCCATAAACAGTTAGACTATGATCCCGGAATGGGACATTATTCTATTGCTTTATGGCAGTATTTTTATGAGAATTGTGGTAGCTGCTCCGCAGCGGAGCAATTCGTGGACCTCAAGGATTACAAGAAAATCTTGATATAAAACCGGAAGTAAAAGTCCAAAGGAACAGTTCGTATAAGCAAAACAAAAGGAGAAAACTATGAAGAAGTATGATGTAATTATTGTGGGAGCAGGCCCCGGGGGTATTTTTTCGGCATATGAGCTGGTAACAACGGCGCCGGATTGTAAAGTGGCTGTTTTTGAAGCAGGATATTCTCTGGAACGCAGGAAATGTCCGATTGACGGAGATAAGGTAAAAAGCTGTATTGGCTGCAAGACCTGTTCGATCATGAGCGGTTTTGGCGGAGCCGGTGCTTTTTCAGATGGAAAATACAATATTACCAATGATTTTGGTGGAACATTATATGAATACATCGGCAAGCAGAAGGCTGTGGAGCTGATGCAGTATGTAGATAAGATCAATATGAAGTATGGTGGAGAGGGCACTAAGCTGTATTCAACAGCGGGCTCCGGCTTTAAAAAGCTCTGCCTGCAGAACAAGTTAAACCTTCTGGATGCATCCGTAAGACATCTGGGTACGGACATCAATTTTACCGTATTGGAAAATCTCTATGCATATCTGAAGGATAAAGTGGATTTTTATTTTGAAACACCGGTGCAGCATATTGAAGTGCGCGATGAAGGAAAGAATGGCTATTGTGTACAGACTGCAAAAGAAAGCTATGAATGCGATAAATGTATCGTGTCTGTAGGACGAAGCGGCAGTAAATGGATGGAACAGATCTGTAAAGAACTGCAGATCCCGACCAACTCCAACCGTGTCGACCTTGGTGTCCGAGTGGAGCTGCCGGCAGTTATTTTTTCACATCTGACAGATGAATTGTATGAAAGTAAGATCGTATACCGCACAGAGCAGTTTGAGGACAAGGTGCGTACCTTCTGTATGAATCCAAAGGGCAGTGTTGTAAATGAAAATACCAACGGTATCATTACCGTAAACGGACATAGCTATGAGGATAAAGAAAGACAGACGGATAATACCAATTTTGCCCTGCTTGTCAGCAAGCATTTTTCTGAGCCGTTTAAAGACAGCAACGGTTATGGAGAAAGCATCGCACGTCTGAGCAATATGCTCGGCGGTGGCGTTATTGTACAGAGATTTGGAGATCTGATCAGAGGACGCCGGAGCAATCCGAAGAGGATTCAGGAAGGTCTGGTGGTTCCGACTTTGGATGCAACGCCGGGAGATCTGAGTCTGGTATTGCCCAAACGTATTTTGGACGGTATTATTGAAATGATCTATGCGCTTGATAAAATTGCGCCCGGAACGGCCAACGATGATACGCTGTTATATGGTGTCGAGGTTAAATTCTACAACATGGAAGTGGAAGTAGATGAGCATCTGGAGACCATGTATAAGGGACTTTATATTATCGGCGATGGCAGTGGCGTAACACACTCTCTGTCCCACGCAAGTGCCAGCGGCGTATTTGTGGCAAGAGAGATATTGGGATAGCGTAGATCTTGTATCTGAAAAATAGCAGAATATGTGAAGTTGGTAAAGTGATATGAAATTACAGCAGCTATACAGCAAGGTGAGACAGGCAGTGGATGCCTATCATATGATAGAAGAAGGGGATAAGGTTGCCATCGGAATATCCGGAGGCAAGGATTCACTTGGCTTATTGTATGCACTTGCCGGATTACGCAATTTTTATCCAAAACACTTTGAGGTTGTGGCGATTACCGTCAATCTGGGGTATGAAGGCTTTGATCTGTCTGCGATACAGGCCCTGTGCGAAAAGCTTCAGGTTGAATATCATATTGTAGATACCCATATCAATGAAATGATTGAAAAAGAAGGTTGCTCCTTGTGTGCAAGGCTTCGCCGCGGGGCACTTGTGAATTGTGCCAAAGAGTTATCCTGCAATAAGATCGCATTTGCCCACAACATGGATGACGTTGTGGAGACCATGATGCTTTCCTTGATCTATGAAGGCCGGTTTTCGGCATTCTGGCCGGTAACGAAATGGGAAAATGAAAATATGACATTGATCCGCCCGTTTATTTATGTGACACAGGCAGAGGCTGTCGGTTTCCAGCATAAATATGAGCTTCCGGTTGTGACCAATCCTTGTCCGTTTGACCATACCTCTGAAAGAAGTTATGTACGGCAACTGTTAAATGAGATCAACCGTCATGCGCCGGGAGTCAAACAACGGATGATGACAGCTATCTGCGATGGGACCATTCCGGAGTGGAAAAATAAAAGATAAATAAAAAAATTTGTTGACAATTTTTTTCTCATCAACTATACTAAGGACAAATAAAAAATAATACCTAAAGCGAAGGCGCTTTGTCAGTAGACAAAGTGCCTTTTTTCGTCGGTTTTATCAGCAGAGATTTTTCATCAGGACGAAATGCTGCCGGGACATCTTAGTACAGGCATCAGGAACGACAACAGGAATTGACAGCTAAAGTACAGGCACCGGGAACGACAACAGGAATTGACAACTAAAGTACAGGCACCGGGAACGACAACAGGAATTGACAGCTAAAGTACAGGCACCGGGAACGACAACATTAATTGACAACTAAAGTACAGGCATCAGGGAATGACAGCAGGTTATAATTTTAGGGCAGCAGTTGGGTATTATCTTTTTATTGATATTTGATTTACATGTTGGCAGCTATGAATAGCTGCTTTTTTTGTGTGTTTTCCAATTTCCGGATAGATGGTATAATGTGAATGTCCACAGTGGATCAGCAATAGATGAATTTTTACAGAAACAGAATGGAGGCTTTGAAATGGAAAGAGTAGTTAAATTTTTAAAAGAAGCAGAGACATATTATCTGGCAACAACAGAGGGTGACCAGCCCAGAGTAAGACCGTTCGGAACGGCTCATGTTTTTGAAGGAAAGCTGTATATCCAGACAGGCAAGACCAAGGATGTATCAAAACAGATCCACAACAATCCGAAAGTAGAAATCTGTGCTTTTAAAAACGGGGAATGGCTCCGTGTAGCCGGTGAGCTTGTAGAGGATGACCGCAGGGAAGCAAGGGTGTCAATGCTTGAGGCCTATCCTTCTTTGCAGAAAATGTATTCGGCTGATGATGGAAATACGGAAGTATTTTATTTTAAGAGTGCAACAGCTACATTTTCTTCATTTACACATGCTCCGGAGGTTGTAAAATTTGGAGAAGATCTGTAATATCTGAAAAAGCGTACTTATGGAGACTGATCATGAAGCATGAGCATTTCGATATGAAAAAACATGGATTTGTTGGGCATCTGGCAGAACCGGATGAGGGGAACGAAAAGTGAAGATCAAAATTAATCTTAAGGGAATGTCAAATAAAAAAAGAAATATCCGGCAGATAGAGTACGAGTACCGGGATGAATGCTTTGAAATACACGATCAGAATACAAAAGTGATCTCGGTTCGTGATTTTCTGGCAGAAACGGTTCGCCTGACAATCGCTGAATATCAGAAAGCAGCAGAAAGTATCGAGGCGCAGGATGAATCGGAACAAAACAGGATCTGTAAAAAAGAGAATCCGGAAACCGCTGCTTTTTTACTGATGAAAGCTCTGACGGAAGAAGAAATTGCAGAAAAGGCAGAAGAAGGTAAGGTTTCATTCGGGGTTCATTACAATCTAAAAAAGGTTGATGAAAAAAAGGCTGTTGAAAATGCATGGCAATGCTTTGAAGATGGTATGATCGCTTTTTTTGCGGATGGCGAAAGATACGAGGATATGGAAAAGAAGGTTTTATTGCATGAGGGTAGTGAGATCACATTTATCCGCCTGACATTTTTAGCGGGCAGAATGTGGTAGTTAGCACAGGCTAACGAATGTATGGAGGGAATATGGCAGAAGAGAAAAAGTACAGTTACCAGACAAGGAAAGAATTTGAGGATGCATGTTACAACAACTGGAAAAAGGCTTCTCAAAAGAAGATTGAAAAGTTGAACGGACAGAAAAAGAAGCTCTTTGAAACGATTGAAAAGGTCGGACGGTCCGCTTTGGAATATGATGGGGATCTGAGAGCTTTTTATGAAAAATACTGTGGAAACAATGATTTCCAGAGTGAAACATTTTCGCTGTCTAAAATGATGCGGAAGCAACTGTCTGATGTGGTAAAGATTTTCGTTCCTGAAGAATTTGTGGAGGACTATTATCATATCATCGATGAGTTTGTGACCTATCAGTATTCAACCGGCTATACGCGAAGAACAGTCCGTACAAAGAGCCTGTCAAAGCATTATATTCATGCATTCAAGCTTTTATACGGCTATGCGTCCTTTGGATTTTTCAATGTGTCAGTGGCAGATTACATCTCAAACCGGCTGACGGATGAGCAGATTGATTATATCCGCAATTCATATGGCTATGGAAAGATCATTACCCGCTATGTGGATGACATCATTGCAGCGAGAATCAATGCCGGCGATGAAACTGTAATTGATGCGATTAAGGATGCCATTCTCAGTGAAAATAACACTGTGATTGTCAGCGTTGAAATGATCCGTGCTGTGATCAAGTGCAAAAACACAGAGCTTCATGAGCTTCTTTTGCGGTATCTTCTTGCGGCAAAGCTGCAGGAAGGCGTGCGTCAGGCTATCTGCGAAAATGCGGACTGTGGACGCGCGGATGCGTTCATTACCTTATTGAATGGCATACATAATGAGAATTTGTTGCGTTTTGCATCTGTTAAGAGAGCTATGGCTACATGGACGGGATTTATCTATGAGGACAGTATCGAGCGCGTGGGCAATAAGGTGCTGGAGGGCATGCTTTCTGCCCTGCAAAATCCGGATGTTGTTTCTGAAATGTTATCTTGCGATGATACGATACGGATTATAACGGGGCTGTGGACTCTTGGCTTTTATGAGGTGGCAGATGCGGTTGATGCCATGATTAAGATCGGTCAGAACGGTACCAAAAATCAGATTCTTACCTGTGCTTATTATGACAGAATCCTGCAGAGTAACCGGTTTAAACATGAGTTTTCTTATCCGATGATGGAAAAATACAAGGATGATCCGGAAATTGTAGCAGCACTTCTTTCAAGCTATCTTTCGGAGCCGAGCACAGTTGTACGTTCTACTTTTAAGTACAAAGCTTCCAATACGAGCCGTTATGACAATGAGGATGCCGAGACCATTTATAAAAAAATCCCGGTGACACAGTATTTTTGCGATGAAGCCGAGGCAAGAAAGCATTACCGGATCTTACAGGATATTTATAACAATCTGTCCAAGAAAAAACTGCAATTCAGCCCATGTATTTTCCCGTGGAATACTGAAACGGTCACAAAGGGTGATCTGGTAGAGAGAATGGGGCTTATTGCCTATATTTTGCAGGATAACGAGCTGATCGATGATGTCTGCGGAAAGCTTGCCGATATTGACGGAACCTATAGCAACCGCAATGTATTTATTGAGGCACTTTTGCACGATCCTCAAAATGAATTTCAGAGGAAGGCGCTGATCGGCTATGTGGCGGACAAGGAGACTTATTCCAGAAAAATCGCATACACGCAGGTAAAGCACCTTTCACTTACAAAAGACGAGTATCAGATCTTGGAAGGATATTTGAAATACAAGACACAGGATATCCGTACCAATGTTATAAAGCTTTTGAAAAAACAGAATGAGGCGGGGCTTCGTGAGACAATTCTGAGACTACTTGGATCGGATAAAGACCTGATCCGTATGGCAGGACTGGATATTGTAAAAACTACTTATTTTGATGCAGATAAAGCGGTTTCTGACGATAAAAAGGCGGAATACAAAAAGCTTGTGGAAGATACTGTTGATGCCGGATTGCTGACAGAACAGGAAAAAATCCTTTTTGATGAAATTGTGGGAAGTGATGCTTCCACACAGGATGCTGTTGCACTGCCAGGATATGGTTTGTATGATCCGGATGAGGAAATTGTGATCTTCTCCAAAAATGAATCTGTCGGAAATGAGTGCGGTAGTGGCGAGAATTTGCCACAGAATGAAAAAGAGAGCACCGGCAGTCAGGGCATGAATAATCAGAAAACGGATGATCAGAAAACAGATGATCAGAACAGATCAGATGGTTCCGATAAAAAATCCCTATTCTGTTCATTCAAAAAATTGTTAGCCAATGATAACTCATCTGCGAAAACCGCAACTGTTGCTAAGCTGTTTTCCGGGTCAGATCAGGCTTCTATCACAAAGCCGTTAAAGGAATATTTTGATGTTCCGGTAAAAGAGCTGAATCAGCACTTTAAAGAGCTTTCTGATTTTATAGATGCCCATGCCACGCTGGAATACAAGTCGGTAAACGGGGATTCCAAAATTTTGGGAAACGGCATTTATCTCATAACTTACAGACATGAGGATAAATACCATGAAAATTATCCTTTCCCGGAATTGTGGAAGGAATTTTATGAAACCTATATCCATTCGGAAAAGGTATTCTGGAACATGTATTTTGCATGCCGGTTTGGATATAGTAAGGAAACGATCAAGGATTATGCGGCATATCGCAACGCGGAAAAGGAGATCTTTCCTTATTGTGGTTCTGATTATCATATCCCGGATGGAAAGCATTACAGTAACCACAATTCACACAGCGACTACCCGGTTGTTTTAAATTGTATTAAGTCTATTTTTGATTTTCATTTAGACCGGACGCTTGCTGAGGCATTCTGTAAGTATGCGGCCGGTATTCCCGACACGGTAAAGTGGATTCCGGAAGCAGATGATGAAGTGAATAAAAGATATCGGATATCGAAAACACTGGAGCTTATCTGTTTCTTAAAATCAGAAAAATTTGAGCAGTTTTTGAATACGGTCAGTGAGTGTCAGACAGATGACGAATACAGGGAATGGTTTGAGCTGTACCGCACGCTGGATCTTTCTTATGAATTTCCAAAGCATATGACAGATCCTGCTTATTATAAGGGACGGCGCAATCACAATCTTTTATCGGTAGAAAATTATATCAGGGCCTATACACTGGGACAGGTCTCTAAAAACAGTGTTTATAAGTTTGCTTTTGAAGAACTGCCGATCATATTTTTGGTCAACACACTTGGAAAATTTGCGCCGGATGTCAACGAGTACAGAGATCTGCATGCCTTAAGTCATTTTATAAAGGTAGATTTTAAAGAAAAAACTTGTGATACAGACAGCGATTTTTATAAGCTGGGTCAGGAAATGTATCTCAATGTGATGAATCTGATTTTGAATGTGGAGCTTAAGAGGGGCGATTCGAAAACCGTATTTTCCAGTGCAGGACGGGAGCTGCGCCGGGTATATGGCGTGGAACGTCTGTCGGAGATTTTGACAGCGCTTGGAAAAGATGTTCTTGATCGTAATACTTACTATTATTTCAGCAATAATACCGGAAGAAGGGAATGTCTTTGCATCCTGCTTCAAAAGTGTTATCCCACGAAAGAGGATACAGCAGAAAGCTTTAAAAATGCCATGAAGGCAAAGAAAATTCCCGACGACCGTGTGATTGAGATTGCCATGTATGCGCCGCAGTGGATGGATATGGCTGAGGCATATCTTGGCTGTGATGGTTTTAAGAGCGGATGCTATTATTTTATGGCGCATATGAATGAAAGCTTTGATGATAAAAAGAAAGCGATGATCGCCAAATTTACACCCTTGGATGCGGAAGAGCTGAATGACGGCGCCTTTGATGTAAAGTGGTTTTATGAATGTTATGAAAAGCTTGGTGAAAAAATGTTTGGCAAGCTTTATAAGGCTGCAAAATATATCTCTGACGGATCAAAGCATGCAAGAGCGAGAAAATATGCGGATGCGGCTTTGGGAAAAGTTAGCCTGGAGGAACTCGAAAAACAGGTTGAGGATAAGAGAAACAAGGATGTTTTGATGAGCTGTGGTATTGTGCCGATCGTGGATGAAGCCGATGAACTGCACCGCTATGAATTTTTCCAGAAGTTTTTAAAGGAAAGCAAACGGTTTGGTGCACAGCGCAGGGCGAGCGAGTCCAAGGCTGTGGAAATGGCGCTTCGAAATCTGGCTACCGTGGCTGGTTATGCGGACAGCCTCAGACTGGTTCTTGCCATGGAGACGGCGTTAGTACGCAACAATGCCGGATATTTTGAAGGAACCGCCATCGGAGACTATGTTGTTACGATCGCTGTCGATGAAAACGGACATTCGCAGCTACTTATTTCAAAAAATGGCAAGACGATAAAGAGTGTGCCTGCGCCGCTCAAAAAGGACGAGGAATTTTTACAGATCAAGGAGTTTCATACAAAGCTTAAAGATCAGTACTCCCGGTCTGTCAAAATGTTTGAAAATGCCATGGAGGAGCGGGAAGCTTATTCCTTGTCGGAGCTTTGCAGGCTTTGTGAAAATCCGGTCATCCGGGCAATCATTACAAGTCTGATTTTTGTAAAAGCAGATGAAAGTGAAAAGACCGGGCTTTACCGTATCGGTGAGAATGGCACGTTGTTGCAGTATGTATCAAAAGAAAGTGATGGGCAGGAGAGCAGAGCAAAAACAGAATGCGAATTTGTTCCTACAACTGAAAAACCGGAAAGCGCAAGTGATATTTCCCTAAGAATTGCTCATCCATATGATCTTTTCAAATCCGGCAAATGGAGTGCCCTCCAGCAGACCTTCTTAAAAGAGGGAAATGAAACCGGTAAAAAGCAGCCGTTTAAACAGGTGTTCCGTGAGCTTTATGTGAAGCTTCCTGAGGAACAGGAGAGCAATATGTCCCGCATGTTTGCCGGCAATCAGATCCAGCCACAAAAGACGGTGGGAGCACTCAGAAACAGAAGATGGATCGCAGATTATGAGGACGGTCTGCAGAAGATTTATTATAAGGACAATATCATTGCTACGATCTATGCTCTGGCAGACTGGTTTTCACCGTCAGATGTAGAAGCGCCGACCTTGGAATATGTTGCCTTTTACAATCGGAAAAGCTTTGAACAGATGAAGCTAAAGGATGTTCCCGATATTGTCTATTCTGAGGTCATGCGTGATGTAGATCTGGCTGTCAGTGTGGCACATGTCGGTGGCGTTGATCCCGAAACCAGCCATTCAACGATTGGGATGCGCAAGGTAATCTGTGAATTTAATGCAAAATTATTCAAGCTTTCCAATGTGCGCTTTGAGGGCACACATGCTTATATTGATGGCAAATACGGCAAGTATACGATCCAGCTTGGCAGTGGCATCATCCACAAGATGGGCAGCCATATGATCAATGTTTTGCCGGTACACTCACAGTCGCGTGGCAAGATTTTCCTACCGTTTATTGATGAGGATCCAAAGACTGCGGAGATTATGAGTAAAATCTTACTGTTTGCGCAGGATGATAGGATTAAGGATCCGTATATTATGGATCAGATTTTGTGGGAGTAGTGATATTTACTTTTGCGCGTAAATAAAGTATAATTTAAGCGAAAAAGTAAGAGATAAGAAAAGAGAATGGCTATGACAACATCAGATATTTTAGAAACATTAATTGAAAATGACAATGGATATTTGATTACATCCGAGGCTGTTCAATCTGGTGTATCAAAGCCATCTGTTTCAAAATATATTAGAGAGCATGACATGGAAAAGGTTGCACATGGAATTTATATCCTGAATGATGTGTGGCCGGATGAGTTGTTTGTGCTTCAGAAAAGAAATAAAAATATCATTTATTCAGGAGAAACTGCTTTATATTTGCACGGATTAACGGATAGAGAGTATAGTCATATCTGTTTTACAGTTCCGATTGGATATAATGCAACACATATCAAAAATAAAAACAAAGAAGTTCGCTATGCAAATGCAGAGCTGATAGATATGGGAACGTGTGAGGTTCCATCAAGCAGTGGCAACATGGTTAAGGTATATAATATGGAACGATGTATTTGTGATTTGATTAAAGATAGAAAAAAATATGAAGTTCAGTTGTATCAGACTGCAATGAAAGAATACATGTCATCCAAAGAAAAGAATTTAATAAGACTGGTTGAATATGCAAATAAATTGGGAGTAAGGGATGAAGTTATGATGTATGTGGAGATGATGGTATGATTCATACAGCAAAACAGCTTAAAGACAAGGTTAAAAATCTATCCGATGGAAGAAGTGAAGTGGCGCAATCGCTAATTCGATACTATTTCATGGAAAGATTTTTAGAACGGGTTTCTGTTTCAGAACACAGAAATAATTTTATACTTAAAGGTGGAATGTTGGTCGCTTCCATTATCGGAGTTGATATGCGGGCAACAATGGATATTGATACAACTGTAAAGGAACTGTCGTTAAATGAGCAGGATTTCAGAAAAATAATAGAGAAAATCTGTGCTATTCAGATTGAAGATGGAGTGACATTTAAGATTACTTCTGTAAAGAAAATTATGGAAGAATTTGATTATCCGGGCATTCGTATGATGATTGAAGCAAACTTAGATCGGTTGAGACAGCCCTTTAAAATTGATATTTCTACGGATGATGTAATTACTCCAGATGCAATAGAGTTTAAGTATAAGCTTATGTTTGAGGATAGAACAATTTCAGTTCTGTCCTATAATCTGGAAACACTTCTTGCAGAAAAAATGCAGACAATTCTTGCGAGAGGACTGGCTAATACGAGAATGAGGGATTTCTATGATATATATGAGATTATGAATTCAAAGGCTGAAGAGGTAAATCTGGATGTTTTAAAGTATGCATTTGAAGCCACATGTGTTTCATGTTCTAAAGGATAATTCTAGGACACACAATAATTTATCAATACAACCGGCTTATCTGTAATAAAAACTAAAGGACGAAAAGCTATG
>ONHB01000022.1:0-50839 GCA_900317505.1 uncultured Lachnospiraceae bacterium
TTGACCAATATAGAAGATAATTTCTTTCATTATATTTTCAGCCTGCTGCCGGATAAGATCACGATCAACAACACCGTAGAAATCTATCATCTGATTTCTTCTATTACAAAAGCAACCGCTCCGCTCAAAGGCTTGTTGCAAAAGCTTTTTGCCAATGATCACTCAATTTCCTTTGAGGAGCTTTTCAGCGAGCAGCTCCTGCCTTATATCCGCAAATGCATGAAAACCTATCAGGTCAATGACGCCATTCTGCCCTATATTTCCAAATATATCGTGCATGGCGTTACCGGTATGTATATCCAGTTTATCCGGGACGACTCTCTTACAAGCGAGCAGTTTACCATGCTGACCTACAATCTGGTACTCTCATGCCTGCATCTCGATAATTTCAGGGATATTTCCTAATCTGACCGGCATTATACAACCTCGTCCCGTGTAATATTATTAAGCCACCTTCCGCTCTTATAATACCGGTACACCACCGGGATCTTCCAAAATTCATCCAGACACAGCACAAAATACACCCACATCGGCGGCCACTTCAGCACAAATGCCGTGATAAATCCCAATGGTACTGACACGCACCACATCGTAACCGTATCACAGATCATACCAAACTTTGTATTACCGCCGGACCGGAACACACCGGCAATCAAAAGGGTATTCATTGCCTGTCCGATAATATAATAGCCACTGATCAAAATCATGATATTCAGATATCCATAGGCAGTTTCCGTCAGTGTAAACAGCCCCATGATCGGATGTCTGACGCTTACCAAGACAATTCCCATCAAGGTCGTAAACACAAATGTCACAACACAGAGCACCGACGCATCCTCTTTCGCCTTTTCAATATGATCTGCTCCCAGCTCTTTTCCCAGAATAACCGTTCCACCGGAACCAATTCCAAAGCAGAAGGTCGTAAACAGATCCCGGATGGTCGTTGCCACAGAAGAAGCCGCAACCATATCATTGTTGAGGTGTCCCAGAATAATGGAATAGGTCGAAAACGCAAGTGTCCAGCTCAAGTCATTGACAAGTGCCGGTCCCGCATACCGGATAAAATCGCTTTGCAGCTGCTTATGAAAGCCCAGCAAAAGTCTCAAATCCGGCTTGAACACGCCGCCTCTTATATAATCTCCAAGACAGATCACAAGCTCTAAAACCCTTGCGATCGTCGTAGCAATAGCAACACCGATAACGCCAAGCTTCGGAGCCCCGAAAAGTCCAAAAATAAAAACGGCATTTAAGGTAATATTTAAAAGCAGGGTAAAGGTAGAGATCATCGTACTCTTTTTAGCCTGTTCCACAGAACGCAACAGGCACTGGTAACACTGCGAAAAGGCCATGATCAGGTAAGAAATTCCGATCGTGCGCAGATAATCCACGCCGATATCGATCAATACCACATCATTGGTATATAAAGTCATCAGCTGTCTTGAAAAGAAGATGCAGCCAACCGATACGATACCGGTCACAACAAGACTGATTTTTAAAGCAATACCAAAAACAGCCTGTATTGCTTTCAAGTCTCCTTTTCCCCAATATTGTGAATTCATCAGTGTGGATGCCGAATTGATTCCAAAGAAAAATCCCCACAGGATAAACATATACTGATTGGCTAAGGATACGGCAGAAAGTTCATTCTGCCCCACATATCCCAGCATAAAGATATCTACAGAATTGACCAATGCCGTCAACAGGTTCTGAATGGAAATCGGAACCACAAGCACCAGCAAAGATTTATAAAGCTTCATCCGGTCGGGCCTTTTAGACAGCCACAACCGGTATTTTTCCAATAAACGGTTCATATCACTTCATATCCACTTTTTTATTGCGCAGTCTTCCATACACATCATCCCTGAGCAATGTATAAATCACGGCAACCATCGGAATAAAGAAAATCATACCGACCAGACCAAATAATTTTCCACCGATCAGGACTGCTACCAGAGTCCACAGAGGAGAAAGCCCCACGGAATTTCCCACAACATGCGGATAGATAAACTGGTTTTCAATAAACTGTACAACCTGATATACGATCAGGCACATAATTGCTTTTTTCGGATCCAGAATCAAGGTCAGAAGCACCCCGACACCACAGGAGAAGAATGCTCCGACATAGGGAATAAAAGAACAAATGCCTGTGAGCGTGGCAACCAGCCCAGCATATGGAATACGGAAGATCAGGAATGCAATAAACATCAAAAATCCAAGGATGAAGGCTTCCACAAACTGGCCGGACAAAAACTTGGTATAGGTTGAACGGATCAGACACGCAATATAGATGATACGGTCCGCAACCTCTTTTTTAAGATAAGCATACAATGCTTTTGTGCACTGCCTCTCTAAATCCTTCCTGCTGATCAGGATATAAAACATCACAACAAGCGATATCGCAACCGTTGTCACCACAGAAATCGTCGATGCAGCGGTTCCGGCTACCTTGTCTATGATCAGGCCTGCGCCACTCATAAACTTCGTGAGAATGCTTTCAAATTTGAGGTTTTCAAGCCAGTCCGTTACCGGCGTCGTGTCGATATTGTAGCTTTTCAAGATAGCAGCCCACTGCGGCCACTTCACCTGAATCATGGTAACAATGCTTTTAACGGAAGCCACAATCTGCGGCACGATTTTGACACAGATAAAAACAATGATCAGGATCAGAAAACAAAGGGTCAGCACCAGACTGATCATATCAATCGTCCTGTCCTTTGGAGAAAGCTTGCATTTCTCACATAATTTAAAAAGGCGTCTTTTAATTCCATTCATCGGAACAGATAAAACAAATGCCAAAATCAGGCCAATCAAAACAGGCGAAAAAATACCAATGATATTTTCACCAAAAGTCAGCACATTGCTAAAATTCATGACAATCGCATACAGGATTACGCCAAATGCGATCAGTAAAGCATTCATCTTCCATTTCTTGTCCATAAAACACGCCTACTTTTCTTTAATTCTGATTTTGATTCATCTTTGCAAGCTTTGCTGCCTGGTCTGCTGCGATCAGGGCATCCAGGATTTCCTGAATATCACCATCCATAATCTTATCCAGCTTGTACAAGGTCAGGTTGATACGATGATCAGTCACACGTCCCTGCGGGAAGTTGTAGGTACGGATCTTTTCGGAACGGTCACCGGTACCGATCTGGCTCCTGCGAAGCTCAGCTTCCGCATCATGTGCCTTCTGGCATTCGATATCATATAATTTTGCACGTAACAGCGAAAATGCCTTTGCCTTGTTTTGCAGCTGTGATTTTTCTGTCTGGGAATATACGACAATTCCGGTCGGATAATGGGTCAGACGGACTGCAGAGTCGGTCGTATTGACACACTGACCACCGTTTCCGGATGCACGCATAACGTCAATTCGGATATCTTTTTCATCGATCTGGACTTCCACGTCATCGGCTTCCGGCATAACAGCTACGGAAATTGTGGATGTATGGATACGTCCGCCGGACTCTGTTTCGGGAACTCTCTGTACACGATGCACGCCGCTTTCGTATTTTAATACGGAATAAGCACCCTGTCCGGTTACGGTAAAGGTCACATTTTTCATACCGCCGATACCGATTTCCTCGCACTCCACAAGCTCGCATTTCCATCCGCGTCTTTCTGCATAATGCACAAACATACGGTAGATTTCTGCTGCAAACAGCGCTGCCTCGTCTCCGCCTGCACCGGCACGGATTTCCACGATAACGTTTCTGTCATCATTGGGATCCTTGGGTAAAAGCAGGATTTTGAGCTTTTCTTCCAGCTCTTCTACACTCTTTTTGGCATCGTTTAACTCTTCCTTGATCATTTCGCGCATGTCTTCATCGGATTCCTCTTCCAGCATGGCAAGTGAATCCTCGATCGTCTGCTTGCTCTCTTTGTATTGCTTGTAAGTCTCCACGATCGGTGCCAGATCACTTTGTTCCTTCATCAGGGCACGGAAGCGCTTCTGGTCATTTGCTACATCAGGCTCGTTTAAAAGCCCCATCAATTCTTCATATCTGCCAATTAAATCTTCTAATTTATCAAACATTGTTATTTCTCCATTTCATATATGTGATTATCTTCTATATATATCCCGTTCAAAAAAATGATTTAGCTACAAGCTATCCATAGGAAGATAAGTCCCATATACCACGCGGTCCAGTCCCGCATAATCTTTTAATGTATTCACTTCTATAAACCCCTTATCTGTCATCAGTTTGGAAACCGCTTCTGCCTGATCATATCCGATCTCAAAAAACAGCATGCCGTCCCGGCAGAGATATTTTCCTGCCTGCTCTATGATCCGACGGTAAAAAAACAGTCCATCCTCTTTGCCATCTAAAGCAATGACCGGCTCATGGGAAGCCACCTCCGGCTCCAGTGTCGGAATCACATCGGATCGGATATAGGGTGGATTACTGACTATCATATCGAATTTTTCCGTATCGGGCAATGCCTCAAAGAGATCTCCCTGATAAAAAACGGCTTCTTTTCCATCAGGTAAAAGCTTCTTAGCATTTTTCTGTGCTACCAGAAGTGCCTCCTTGGAAATATCAATTCCAACACCCTTACAGTCATTGGAATAATGTAAAAGACTGATCAAAATACAGCCGGAACCGGTACAGACATCCAAAATCCGCATTCCGTCGTGCAGATTTTTCATGGCTTCCTCTACCAAGATCTCTGTATCCTGTCTTGGAATCAAAACATTTTCGTTTACATAAAATGTCAATCCCATAAATTCCTGTTTTTCGATGATCTGCTGTAGCGGGATGCGTTGTTCCCGCTTTTCGATATAATTTACATAACTATCATGCTGTATATCATCCACTTCGCGGTCCGGATACAGTATCATATCACTCTGGCTTGTATGGCATACCTCTTCCAATAATAATCTTGCATCCAGCTTAGCTTCAGCAATTCCAGCATTATTCAGTTTTTCCACGCCATACAGATATAAATCGCGATATTTCATTGTACCAGTCTACATTTCATCCGCAGTTTCGCCGTCTTCCAGCTCTCCTGCCTCTTTTTCATCTGCTTTTTCAGGTTCCTCATTGCCATCAACATCATAGCCAAAGGTCTCCTTAAAATACGCCTTCCAGTCAAAGACAGCCTCTACAGACGCAATGGCAACCTCGATCATATCATCATCCGGTTCTCTGGTCGTCAGCTTCTGCAACAACATACCGGGAGCCGATAAAATACGGACAAACAGATTGTTGGACTTACCGGCCAGACGGATGATCTCATAAGCAATACCTGCGATCACAGGAATCAACAGAATACGCAGGGCAACCTTTAAGAAAGTATTGTCCACACGGATAAAGAAAAATACAACAGCACTGACAAATACAACAAAAAGCAAAAAGCTGGTGCCGCAGCGTTTGTGCAGGCGCGAACTTTTCCGAACATTTTCTACATTTAAAACTCTTCCGCGCTCAATGCAGTTGATGCACTTATGCTCTGCTCCATGATACATATAAACGCGTCGGATATCCTTCATCAGTGAAATGGCAACTACATAAAGTAAAAAGATTGCAATACGGATCAGTGCCTCAAACAGGGCAAGCAGTGATTCGTTGCGCACAACCTTTTGAAGGAGCGAAGCCAGAAAATAAGGAAGCACCATGAAAAGTCCGATTGCAATAACAAAGGAGATCACAACCGTAATTCCACTGACAACCGCTTCTGCATGGGAATCGGTAACCTTGTTGAGTGCCTTGTCAACGGCGGTATCCTGAGCCTCTTCATCTTCATAAAAGGATGCTGAATAATTGAGCGATCTGGTTCCCAGCACCAGAGAATCATAAAAATTAAACACACCACGGATAAATGGAATTTTGAAAAGCTTACATTTATCGGTGCTGGATTTGTATTCATCTGTTTTTACTTCTATATTTCCATCCGGTTTGCGTACGGCAACCGCATAGGTGTCCTTGTTTTTCATCATGACACCTTCCAAAACAGCCTGTCCGCCGATGCCGCAATAATGCTTTGTTGAATTTTTTGCCATTTTTATTCCTCGATCATGTATTTATTGCTGCCTGCTGTATCCGGCAGCCCTGATAATCAAATATTTCTTTCAGATGTAATTGTACTATAAAATAATGTCCCGGTCAAAAAGACAGTGTCATAATTTTAATTTATAGAAAAAATAAAGGCTGAGATTATGAAATCTCAACCTTTCATTGCATTCAGATAATATTACATACCATATTTCTTGTTGAATTTATCAACACGTCCACGAGCCTTAGCTGACTTCTGCTGACCTGTATAGAATGAATGGCATTTAGAACAGATTTCAACATGGATATCTTCTTTTGTTGAACCGGTCACAAATGTGTTGCCACAGTTGCAGGTTACAGTTGCCTGATAATAGTTAGGATGGATTCCTTCTTTCATGATTTTCACCTCTCTATATTAATATCTCTAGTTTTTCTCACAAACAGCTTTATAAGCATATCATGTTTCTTTAAAATGTGCAAGCCTTTTCTAGAAAAACTTAATTTTCTGTATCGTATCTATAAATTCTTTGTTGTTTTTAGTATGAACAAACATATCAAGAATCTTTTCGACAGCTTCTTCCGGCTTTAATCCGTTGAGAGCCTTGCGCATGATATTGATTCCCTGCATTTCCTCGGGAGATAATAAAAGATCCTCTCTTCTGGTACCGGATTTGGGAATATCGATCGCCGGAAATACTCTCTTTTCAGACAGCTTGCGGTCAAGTACCATTTCCATATTGCCGGTTCCTTTAAATTCCTCGTATACAACATCGTCCATCTTGCTTCCGGTCTCTACAAGGGCCGTGGCTAAGATCGTAAGGCTGCCGCCTTCACGCATGTTGCGGGCTGCACCAAAGAAACGCTTGGGCATATGAAGTGCTGCCGGATCCAGACCGCCGGAAAGTGTACGTCCGCTCGCAGGCACGGTCAGGTTGTACGCACGGGTCAGTCGTGTGATACTGTCAAGTAGGATCATAACATCTTTTTTGTGCTCTACCAGACGTTTGGCTCTTTCAATTACCATTTCGGCAACTCTTTTGTGATGCTCCGGAAGCTCATCAAAGGTAGAATAGATGACCTCAACATTGGGTCCCTCGATGGCCTCCCGGATATCCGTAACCTCCTCCGGTCTTTCATCAATCAGTAAAATGATCAGATGCATGTCCGGATTGTTATGCTTTACGGATTTGGCAACCTCTTTTAATAAGGTTGTCTTACCGGCTTTGGGCGGTGATACGATCATACCTCTCTGTCCCTTGCCGACCGGACTCATCAGATCCATAATCCTCATGGCAACGGATGCTCCCGGTGTTTCCAGCTTCAGACGCTCATTCGGGAAAATAGGAGTCATATTTTCAAAATTCATTCTCTTTACTGCTTCGGACGGATGATATCCGTTGATCTTCTTTAAATAAAGCAGCGCCGAAAACTTTTCATTCTGGGTCTTAACTCTGGTATTGCCTTCGATGATATCTCCGGTCTTTAAATTAAACTTGCGGATCTGACTGGGTGCCACATAGACATCATTTTCACCCGGCAGATAATTTTCGCAGCGGATAAAGCCAAAGCCATCCGGCATAACCTCCAGAATACCGCTGGCTGTTTCACCGCTATCCAGTTCATCGCTTAATTTTTCGGGACTGATCTTTGCCTTTTCATCCTCTGCAAGCATCGCTTCAATGATGTCAGCCTTTTTCATCGTGGAAACGCCCTTGATGCCGCGGGATTTTGCAATCTCTCTCAAATCAGTCAAAGCAATGGTTTCATATTTTTCTCTCATAAATTTATTGCCTCCGTTATCTTTGCCGGACACACTTTTTATGAAAAGTGATCCAATATATCTTATTTCATTGTATATTTGTAAATTGGGAATTTAAAATAAGAAATCTGATATGGTATTATCGATTCTAATTGTGTGACTGGCATCCATCTGCCAGTCATCCACTGAAATTGTGTTTTTAGTATACACCATGTTGATTTTTTCGTAAAGTCCAAACGTAATTTCTATTTTTTGCGTCGTTTCATTTCTTCAATCTGCTTATCAATCGAGTCGGAATAAGAATTTCCGCGGTTCTTTTTTCTGGAATGATATCCGTAATCCTCCTCCGGATTGGTCAGTAAGATCTTGGCCAACAATCCGGCTCCACCAAAAATCAGCACCAGCATAATCACCCACTCATACAGGGTAATTGTCTGCAGTCGAATGGTTGTAGATGCGATAACACCGGCAATAATGATCAGCACGCCCACGCCGATCATGATCTTGGAGCCCATGGAGCCGCCTGATGCAAATAACCACACGATACCAATAATGAGCGGTATGATCAAAAGTCCTGAAGCAACACGTACTCCTCCCAGTAAAAATCCCATTCCAAAGCCTGATGAAACCATGACCTTTTGTGAAAACAGAAATAATCCGCCAATTAACATGGCTAACCCGCCTAAAAATTGTAGTAACTCGTTTCTTGCTTTTTTCATACGTTGCTTTCCTTCCGTGTTTTTAGCGTCATTTTGCCCTGACTTGATATCCACGAATTGCTCCGCTGCAATGCAGCTCCCACAATTCTCAAACATTCGAAATCCGCTGATTTACTGCGTAAATCGCTACTTTCTCATGTTTGGCGGATCCCAAGTTCAAAAGTCTTATCGTGCAAGCACGAACGACTTTTTGACCTTTGGCCCCTGATATCATATCATTATATAACAAAAGCTCGCGTAATTCCACTTCTATCATCTTGAAAAAATCGACTCTTTACTTTATCATATGTATTGTTGTGTATCATAACAAATCACAGGAAAGAAGGAACATAAAATGACACTAAATGAAAAAGCTTTGAAGCTCCATGAAGAATGGCAGGGAAAAATTGAAACAACCGCCAAATCTTCCGTTAATTCCAGAGAAGATTTAGCACTGGCTTACACTCCCGGCGTTGCAGAGCCCTGCAAGGTTATCGCAAAGGATCCGGAGGCCGTTTACAAATACACCATGAAAGCCAATACCGTTGCTGTAGTATCAGACGGCAGTGCTGTCTTGGGACTTGGTAATATCGGTGCCAAAGCCGCTATGCCTGTTATGGAAGGAAAAGCTGTTTTATTCAAGGAATTTGGTGGTGTAAATGCAGTTCCGATCTGTCTTGATACACAGGATACCGAAGAAATCATCAAAACCGTTACCTATCTGGCTCCCGGATTTGGCGGTATCAACTTGGAGGACATCTCCGCTCCCCGTTGTTTTGAGATCGAAGAGCGTTTAAAAAAGACACTGGACATTCCGGTATTCCATGATGACCAGCATGGTACTGCGATCGTTGTACTGGCTGCCATTATCAATGCTTTAAAAATTGTCAAGAAAGATAAAGAAGAAGTCCGCGTCGTTGTAAACGGTGCCGGTTCTGCCGGAATTGCCATTACCAAGCTGTTATTAAATTATGGCATCAAATACGTTACCATGTGCGATATCCGCGGAATTATCGCAAAAGGCGCTGAAGGTTTAAACTGGATGCAGGAAAAAATGCTGGAGGTTACCAATCTGGAAAACAAGACCGGTACTCTTACCGATGCATTGACCGGTGCAGATATCTTTATCGGTGTTTCTGCTCCCAACATCCTCAAACCGGAAATGATCAAAGTTATGGCAAAAGATCCGATCATATTTGCAATGGCTAACCCGGTTCCTGAAATCATGCCCGATGTAGCAAAAGCAGCCGGTGCCAAAATCGTAGGTACCGGACGAAGCGATTTTCCGAACCAGATCAACAATGTCATCGCTTTCCCCGGTATTTTCAAAGGTGCTCTGGAAGGCCGTGCCACACAGATTACCGAAGAAATGAAACTGGCTGCTGCATTAGCATTGGCTAATCTTGTTCCGGATGATGAATTAAATGAAGACAATATCATGCCGGAAGCATTCAATCCGGTTGTAGCTGATACCGTTGCAAAGGCTGTTAAATCCCACATAAAATAATCTGATATCAGGGTCAAAAAGTCGTTCGTGCTTACACAATAAGATTTTTAAGCTTTGGACCCGCCAAACATGAAAAATATTGTATCCACTCAGCTGTCGTTGTACAAAACTGAGTGGATATCCATTTACAGACATATCTGATATCATTTTTAAATAAAAGAATCGTAGGTTTACATAATTATGACTCAGGAACCCATGACATTATATAAATTGATCATTTTATACATGCTGGACCGTGCAACCCTTCCCCTTACCAAGGCGCAGATCGATAACTTTGTACTGGAGAAGGAATACACCAACTATCTGACACTCCAGCAGGCTATTGCGGAGTTGTGTGATATCCAGCTGATCACAACAGAAACCTTTCACAACCGCACCCAACTTATGTTAACCGAAGAAGGGAAGGCTACCATCTCACTTTTTCACAAACAGATCTCCGATGCCATCAAGCAGGAGATCAACGATTATCTGAAAGAAAATGCGGTAGAACTTCGCAATGAAGTCTCTGTTACCGGTCAATACAACAAGGTTTCCAGCAAATCCTATGAAACCACCCTGCGTGCCACAGAGCGCGGCGATCTTCTTTTAGAGCTGAAATTATCTGTTCCGGACGAAAAAACTGCCACTGCAGTTTGTGAACAGTGGCAGAAAAAAAACGAAGATATTTACGCATTAATCATGCGGGAGCTTTTTGGCTAATACCATCAGCCCTCCAAACATCCAGAGATTTCCGATCCCCAGCCATGCACAGTAAACAGCATTGGCCCAGGCATGATTTCCAGACAGGCTGGCAATGACAGCTATCAAAAAGCCAAACAGGATTGAAAAGATCGCACACCATTTGGGATAGGGTGTCATTCCTGTTGCAAAAGCCTTGATCTGTGCGATCAGAAGCACAATAAAAAATATCATAAACAGGGCAACGCCGGGCAATACAAAATACAACATATATTTTAATATCAGGTCAGATGCAAAGCCATGTTTCATCAGAAAAACGGCTGCACAGACCGGGATGTGATAACCGCATCCGCCAAAAATGGTATATCCCAGAATACCGGAATGGTAAGTATGTGCTAACTTCATGGATTTGGAAGCGATCAGCCGATAAACACTAAAGAAGCTCAGTCCTTCCAGAGTCATACCGAAAAGTCCCAAAAGTGCCACAGCAAAGATTTTACCGTCGGAATGTCCGGTATATGCCGATAACAGTCTCAAAATCCCTGCAAGGCTCTCATCCTCTACTCCCCAGCCAAGCATCATATCTCCGATAAACGACAAAAGCGCACCAAAAAATCCAATGCGAAACAGGTGTTCAATTCTTTCCCAGTCAAGCTCATTGGAAATTCCAATATCATTGTAGTGCTTTAAATTATCCATTTTTCTGCTCATCCTCCTCACAAAATATGGTTTTCAAAATTAAAAAAGCAATGATTAGTCATATCTAACCACTGCTTTATTGTAGCCTTTCATATTCCAATTAGCAAGAAGATTTTAATCTTTGTCGCCTTCATTTTTATCTTCCTTGAGCCATTTCATATGGGCCTTTATCTTTTTTTCATACCCATTATCCGAGGGCTGATAAAACTCTTTTCCATTCAATTCATAGGGAAGATACTGCTGTTTGACATAGTGCTTGTCGTAATCATGGGCATACAGATATCCCACACCGTGTCCAAGCTTAGCCGCACTTTTATAATGGGCATCCTGCAAATGGGGCGGAATTGCCAGATTGCCGCTTTTTTCCACCTCTTTTGTAGCCTCAAAAACAGCCTCGCAGCTGCAGTTGCTCTTCGGTGCCGTTGCAACATAGGTAACCGCTTCTGCAAGGATGATCTGCGCTTCCGGCATACCTACACGCTCTACGGCAAGTGATGCGCTGACTGCCACATTGAGGGCATTGGGATCTGCCATTCCGACATCTTCTGCCGCACAGATCATGATCCGGCGTGCAATAAAGGTCACGCTTTCTCCGGCATACAGCATACGCGCCAGATAATAAACTGCCGCATCCGGGTCCGAGCCTCTCATACTTTTGATAAAGGCTGACACCGTATCATAATGATTATCTCCGTTTTTATCATAGCGCACAACCCGTTTCTGGATACATTCACTGGCAACCTCCAGCGTGATGTGTATCTTGCCGTCCTCAGAGGGCTTTGTGGTCAGAACACCGAGCTCGATCGCATTTAATGCATGTCTGGCATCTCCTCCGGAAATATCCGCAAGAAACTCTGCCGCATCATCATCGATCACGGCTCCATAAGCGCCCATTCCCTTTTTTTCATCATAAACGGCACGCTGGATCAGCTGATAAATGTCCTCTTTGGATAACGGTTTCAGTTCAAAAACCACAGACCGCGATATCAGAGCGCCATTGACTTCAAAATAGGGATTTTCCGTCGTTGCACCAATCAGCACCAGTGTACCGTCCTCAACAAACGGAAGCAGATAATCCTGCTGCCCTTTATTAAAACGATGGATCTCGTCCACAAACAAAATCGTCCGTTTGCCGTACATGCCAAATGTGTCTTTTGCCTTCTGCACGACCTCTTCCATATCCTTTTTACCGGCAACCGTCGCGTTGATCTGCGTAAATTCGGCACTCGTGGTATTGGCAATGACCCTGGCAAGCGTCGTCTTCCCGGTTCCCGGAGGGCCATAAAAAATAACACTCCCCAGCTTGTCCGCCATAATGGCACGATATAACAGCTTGTCTTTTCCAATGATATGCTGCTGCCCTACCACTTCATCAAGCGTTGTCGGGCGCATACGTGCAGCAAGCGGGGATTCCTTTTCCTGACTGTTTTGCCGCATATAATCAAATAAATTCATACTATCCATGATTGTTAATCCTATTATTTTTGTTCCTATACTAATTGTAATCTGCCGTCCGATGACTCTTTTCGTCGTTATCGCCATCGACCGGCTTTCATACTCATGTTTGGCGGGTCGACCCTGATATGATATCCACGAATTGCTCCGCTGCAAAGCAGCTCCCGCAATTCTCAAACATTCGAAATCCACTGATTTACTACGTAAATCGCTACTTTCTCATGTTTGGCGGGTCCCAAGTTCAAAAGTCTTATCGTGCAAGCACGAACGACTTTTTGACCTTTTGACCCTGATATCATAATATACGAAGTCCGTGAATCATTCAATATTTATGCCAAATTTTCACATCTTCAGACCGGCTCCTATCCAATCCTATTCAAACAAAATCTCATCCACCGTCACAAATTCATACCCCTGCTTTTGCAGCTCATCCACCACTGTCAGCGCCGCCATAACGCTTGATTTATATGAATCATGCATCAGAATGATCGCATTGTCCTGTGCATTTTCTTCCACCCGGCGCACAATAGACGCCGCATCCTCACAGCACCAGTCTAAGGGATCAACCGTCCACAAAACAACAAGCATGCCTGTCATTTCCTCCAGATTATCATCATGGCTTCCAAACGGAGGCCTGATATACTGTGGCGTTTCCCCGGTTATCTTTTCTATGACCTCATTGGTCTTTACGACCTCCCGGTTGAGCATCACTGCATCCGCATTTTTAAGATCCGTATGATAAAACGTATGATTTCCTATCAGATGCCCTTCCTCCTGCATGCGCCTGACAAGATCCGGATAATTCTGTGCAGATTGTCCAAGTAAAAAGAACGTGGCATGAATTCCACGTTCTTTTAGTCCATCCAGAAGCATTGGTGTATAAGTTGGGTGAGGTCCGTCGTCAAAAGTAAGTGCGATCTTTTTGGTTGACATAACGTCATTTTCCGTGTCAGACTCAATCGCACTTCCACTAACCTCTTTTACCGGATCTGTTTTTTCAAAATAACCAATCGAAACAAACACCACTGTCAAAATAACTCCAAGCAGTGTCTTAAAATTTTTTAAATCGTTTTTCACGAATGCCCCAGAACTTTGTTTGATTTCATATTTGATATAATATATGTATGCTTTTGCACATTATACCCTTAGAGTGATTCTTTGTTTCCGGTAATAAAATAATCGCAATACTCACCGCCCTTTGCTATGGTCTGCTCTCTGTGCAGTTTGCCATGCTGAAGCGTGATCATCACCTCATCAAGCTCGCAGAATAGCGGCATCAGTTCGGAAACACCCAGTTTTTCGGTATAAGCACAAATAGGACAACGGGTGATCCGGTAATAGCAGGCGCCCTCATACGGCTGTCCGACAAAATCCACCTTGAAAGAGGTCGGATACTGCTTTTCCTTTTCCGGTGTGTACCACTTTACGTAGCTTACAATGCTCTTTTTATTTTCTGCCTTGCCCTTGTCTGTATTCAGGTCCGTCCTTGCAAAATACCACTTAATATGATAGAGGGAACGACGCATCATTTCCTGCACAACCTCCGGTGGTATCTTCTTTCCACTTGCCACATACGGAGCCACAAAAGACAGCGTAAACAGCTCGTTGTATGCCATGGGATTGTCATCACCGATATCATCTGCTTTTTCAACCAGCTCACGATAGACCTTTTTGCTCTTTTTCATAATATCTGCGGCATATGCTTTGCCGTATTTCTCTGCCAGAACCTTTTTCATAGGGCTCTTAAACATCCAAAAATAAAATCCGTTATACTTTATTTTATCTATCCTCCTGTGATTTGTTGATTGCATCGAAAAATGCCGTCCAGCCGCCAAAATGGTAGATCATTAACGACTTCATATATTCTTCCGCCGTTTTATAATCAGAACACTCGGTAACAATTCTGCGGTAGCTGTCAAACTGCGCGGAAATTAAAAATCCCAAAAGCTTCTCATCTACACCTGTAAATCCTGCCATTTGGAAAAATGCAATGCTTTCCTTGATCTTACTTTGAACAATCTCCTCAAAATAATGTTCCAGACTGCTCCCTGAACTCTGACACAGAAGCAGAACCGCATCTTCATAATGATCAAAGATCAGGTGAAGGATTGCTGAGGATTCATGCTGCATTGATGCCTTTAACCCTGCCAGAAGATCCACATCCGTTTCCGAATAATAATCTGCTCTGATATTTTGGAACATAGCCCCAATCTCATCCAGGAATGGTTTGAGCAGACATGCAAACAATTCATCCTTGGATTTGTACCTCGTCTGTATCGCTCCAACGGTAACTCCTGCTTTTTCGGCAATTTTCCGAAGTGATGCACCTGTGTAACCTTTTTCACAAAACTCTTCCCGTGCCGAGGCTGTGATCCTGTCATCTAAAGAATGATCTCTTAATGCCATATTATTTCCTGCCTTCTTTAATTACACTGTAATCAATTACACTGTAATTATAGTGAAGCAGATTTCTTTTGTCAAGGAATAAAAAAGACACCCTATAGATTTTTGATATCTATAGGATGTCGATGTTATTTTTACTATATTTCTATACTTCATTTTTGTTGGGCTGTTCCGACATGTTTTATCTCATCAGATTTTTCCAATCAATACTACAATACCGGCAACAACAAGTGCGATCACAAGATACAGGATTGTAGCTGCGCCTCGTTTGATCAATACAGATTTCCAAGGTTTGATGTACGGCACGCCATCCATACCTTCAATGACCCAGACCTTGCTATGTGCCGCCCAGATTCTGTCAAGCACAATTCCGTCAAACCAGTTCATAACAACAAGAAACAGATATGCCTGAAGATATGCGGTCTTAAAATCTGTCACATGGTTCCACAATGCAATAATCAGGATCAACACAACAAATATAAAGATACAGAACGGGATCATGAAACGTTTGCCTCTCTTCATCACGGCATCCTTATCTGCCAGTCCGCGTCTTTCTGCCTCTTCGATATATTCCTTGGGATAAAAATACAGACAATTCATTCCATTATTTCTGACTGCACATTTTACAAGCAGGATAAACAGCAGACAATATAATACATTTTGTAACAAGAGCAACATTTGTTACTACCTCCTTCATATTACCGGCTGCTTTGGTATGTCATTTTTCTTTATCATTCGTCAGTCATACATATTTGCCGGTTTTTCCTCGGAAATTATAGTATACTAACTTCGATAATTCAATCTTAACTCAGATTAGTTTTTGCTAACCTGTGTTTATTCCTTCTTTATAACATCCTATAGGATTCACAAATATTTCTCCTCAAATTCTGATACTGTCATATCAGCCTCTATCGCTGCTTTTTGAACAGTCAGATTGCCATCTTTCACCAGTTTGACAAGCAATCTGAATTTTTCCTGTTCTATTCCCCTCTCTAAGCCACGTTGTTCGCCCGCCGTAAATCCATCAGTCCTGCCAACCTCATATCCTTCCTCTCGCAACGTCCTGGCATATTTCTTTTCATCAAATTCTTCCAGTAATGATCCCAACACCTGACTTCTATGCTTTCTCAAAATATCCTCCAATATTCCATGCTCAATACAGTACTCTATCGCAACATTCATTGCCTCTTCACGGTTATCATATTTATTTGCATATTCCCTTGTGACGGCTACAGATTGCGCATATTGTGATAACAGTCCGCAGCCCTGCATCAGGTGTTCGTTGTGTCCATAGTTGATGTTGATGACCTTTACCACAACTTCTACAGCAGGCTCCACATCCTGATTGCTGAATGCCGATGATAGGCGCAGTTTATATTCATCCGGTGTATCTTCTGTCCCATTATAAAACACAACACACTGCGGCGTAGGGAGTGGTATCAGTTCACTTCCATATAGGCTCCTATCAGTACTTTCCACAAGTAACTGGTACTCCTGTGCCAGATAGATCAAAAAACGCACCGGCATATTGGGGTTTAATGTAGACTGATGTTCGTACATATTGATTGAACCAGCAAGCAGAAATGCAAGATCATTTTTCCTTGAAATATAAATCGCATTATCCAGTGTCACAATCTGCAGTTCATGCGGATTGGTATATGCAGTCCCATGCAGGGCATTGTAAAGCTGCAAAAGTGCCTGCCTGTCATCGCCAAATACCAGACGGAATAAAATATCCTTAGTCTGTCTTTTCGGATGGAAAATGTTTTCCTGTAATCTTTGGAAAAACAAATCCCATTTGTACATAGTCGTTTTCTTTTTTGCCATATAGCATCCTCCTTTTTGCAGGAGAATTTATATAGCACGTTCTGTTTCAAAATCGGAATCACATATATGATTCGAAACCAAATTTGAAACTGGTAACATTCCTTTCTCATCCTTTTCATAAATCTCCTGCTTTATAAAATTTTAGTGAATTTAAAAGCATAAGATCTAAGAATTGATATAAGAAATTAGATTAGAATGTGTTTTTAATCGTCAACATTCTATCAGAAAATAGAAATATGCTCTTGCAGAAATCATAACATCAAAATCATAAATTCGCAAGAGCATATTGTAAAATTATATTTCTCGGATAATTTCATTGTCTCCATACAAATATCTATATTATCCACAAAATACAATACTTAGATGATTTGATTTTTAGTTGTATATCTGTCTGGTGTGATATATAAAAACAGGTATCCGGCTTTTTTGATGCCAAATACCTGCTGATATAATCTAATGATATCTAAGAACTAACACAACAAACTTCTTACATACTCTTCTGACTTTCCTAAATCATCTGCAATTTCGGATATTTCTTTACCTTTCTGCTTCCATCTGTTTACCAAAAAGCGATCTCTCTCCCGTTCGCCCTCGGCTTTGCCATGTTCTTCGCCTTCCAGATATCCTTCGCGCTTCATATCCATATCATTTACATACGTTTTCAAATACTCCGACCTCCATTCTTCATTCAGTCTTGCATTTTTCACTTCTTTATCAAGCAGTCTGGTAAATTCGTCCTCATCACATGCCATATGGAAGTGATATACATATTTTCCCTTTCCAAACGGATCATAATCCCCTGATAGTACCGGATGCGAAGCGGCAGTTCCTCCTGTACCATTTTGTTATTGGATTTATTCTGCATTTCCGTGTCTACAACACGTCCATTTTCATCTTCCAGATACATATCCAGTTTTACATACTTAGATGAACTCCGGTGTTGCAAAAATTTTTCGCGTTCAGTTTCTGTGACTGCTCCAATTTCTACCGGTGTCAAAAGATCTGCCATCTTTTGCGCAATCACCGGATTTTGGGTTACTTTTCCGAACATAAATTTGTTCCGGATTGTCAGTTTTTCATACATGTTTGTGCCAGCATTGTTCATAGGTTGCTCCTTTCGTTGCATTTGCATTGGCAGGAACTGTCTGGGAACAAACATCACACAGCATTGTACTTCTTGTAAAAACTACAACAGATCATATCCTATTCTGCCTGTTCTTTTACAAATCCCTGCCCTTATTTAGTTACAAGCATGGATTTCCTAAAAGATAAACAGATATGATATTTTACATCATAAAGATATGTTTTACCGGAAACAGAAAATCTCCGGAAAAGAAAATATGCTTTGCGATAACTATACTACAATTCTTTTTTGAAGGTCAATTATCCAATCCGTCCATTCGCTACTTCCTAGAATACCGGAATAACTGCATTACCATATGTGTCATTGATGTAAGTTTTTACATCATCGCTTAATACAGCGTCAACCAAAGCTTTTGTCTTTGCACTGTCTTCATTGCCTTCTTTTACGGCAATAACATTTGCATAAGTATCTGCTGCAAGTGAGTCAGAAGCTTCTACAGCGATGGCATCTGCTACATTTAAGCCGCCTTCTGCTGCGTAGTTACCATTGATTGCTGCAATATCAACATCCGGTAAAGAACGAACAAGCTGAGCTGCTTCAATTTCCTTGATTTCAAGGTTTAAAGGATTTTCAACGATATCCAGAACCGTAGCGGAAAGACCGGCGTCTTCTTTTAATTTGATCAGGCCCTGTGCTTCAAGTAACAGTAATGCGCGTGCTTCGTTGGTTGTATCATTGGGAACTGCTACAGATGCACCCTCTTTTAATTCGTCAAGGCTTGAGGTTTTTCCTGCATAAAGTCCAAAGGGCTCAAAGTGAACAGCAGCTACGGAAACAAGATGTGTACCGTTTTCTGCATTGAAATCATCTAAATAAGGCTGATGCTGGAAGAAGTTTGCATCCAGCTCGCCGTCTTCCAACGCGGTGTTGGGAAGTACATAGTCATTGTACTCTACGATTTCAAGGTCATAGCCTTCTTCTGCCAGTTTGTCTTTTACCTGTGCTAAAATCTCTGCATGAGGGGTAATGCTTGCGCCAACCTTGATAGTCTCAAGCTCCTGTGTATCAGAAGCATCTGCTGCGCTGTCAGCGCTTTCTGTTGTCTCTGTGTTTTCTGTTGTTTCTGCTGTGGCAGCATCATCTGCTGTGCTCTCCTGTGAACCGCAGCCTGTCAAAAGAGCTGCGCCAAGTGCCAAAGTTGCCAGTAATACGGTAAAGTTTTTCTTTTTCATAATGTTTTCTCCTCTTTCCTCTTTTTCATTTATAATGATGTTGGCGTATCTGATTTTTGCAATTCACCAACCTTCATCCAGTTTGTTTTTAGTTATTTTTTCGGACATCTTCATCCAGTTTCTGGTTATCAGTTCCGGATACGTTTATCCGTCTTGTTGGCAATAAACATGCCCAGCTCCTGGAAGATCTGTACGATCAATACCAGTACCAGTACGGTTGCCCACATGATGCCTGCCTTGTAGCGGTAATAACCATAGTTGATGGCGATTGCTCCAAGACCGCCGCCTCCGGTAAATCCGGCCATTGCGGAATATCCAAGCAGTGTTGCAAAAGCGATGGTACAGCCGACAAACAGTGACGGGCGAGCTTCCGGTAAAAGCACCTTCCATATGATCTGGAAGTTTCCGGAACCCATAGCCTGTGCAGCTTCGATCACACCATAATCCACTTCCTTCAAGGATGATTCCACCATTCTTGCGATAAAAGGAATGGCTGCCACAACCAGTGGAACTACGGTTGCATTGGTTCCGATCGTCGTTCCGGCTACCAGTCTGGTAAACGGTAAAATAGCGATCAGCAGGATAATAAACGGAATGGATCTTGTCAGATTGACAATCACTCCCAAAATCCAGTTTAAGATCCGACAGGGACAAATTCCTTTTTTATCTGTAATAAAAAGCAGTACGCCGAGCGGTATTCCCACGAGATAGGAACATGCCGTGGATAAAATAACCATATACAGGGTTTCCAGTGCTCCGCTTCCAAGCAGAGAAAGTAACTGACTAAATTCCATCGATAAATTCCTCCTCATAGTGTACTTGTATTTCATCCAGATATTTCTTGGCCCGGGCGATCAGCTCTTCATTGTCCGGAAATTCCAAAAGCATCTGTCCATAAGCTCTTCCGCCGATATCTTCGGTTCCGGCTCCCAGAATGTTGACCGGGATTTGACAGTGCAAAACCAGATTTGCCAAAACCGGCTCGGATGATGCCTGTCCGCCAAAGACCAGTCGAAACAATCTTCCGCTGTGATCCTGTTTTTCAAATTTCTGCTTGGGATAGATCATTTCCTGTGCAACTTTTGTCTTGGGTGATAAGAACACATCCTGGATGCTTCCCTCTTCAATGATCTCACCCTCATTTAAAACAGCTACATGAGTACAGATTTTTTCAACCACGCGCATCTCATGTGTGATAACGATGATCGTAACACCCAGTCGCTCATTGATTTCCTTTAACAGTTCCAGAATGGAATTGGTTGTATTGGGATCCAGTGCACTGGTTGCTTCATCACAGAGCAGGTATTTGGGCTCGGTTGCAAGTGCTCTTGCGA
Organism: uncultured Lachnospiraceae bacterium; assembly: GCA_900317505.1. Classification (GTDB taxonomy): domain Bacteria; phylum Bacillota; class Clostridia; order Lachnospirales; family Lachnospiraceae; genus UBA2882. Next base: position 20,673 of record ONHB01000022.1, read on the forward strand.
TTGCCACACGCTGTTTCTGTCCACCGGATAACTGTGCCGGATAGTGATACATGCGGTCCTCAAGTCCTACCATTTTGAGAAGCTCTTTTGCCCGTTCCTTTGCCTGTCTGGCACCAACGCCTGCAATCTCTAATGGATAGCACACATTTTTCAGGGCATTTCTCTGAGCTAATAAATTGAACTGCTGGAACACCATGCCTATCTTTCTTCTCTCTTTTCTAAGATCGGCACTTCCGAGTGCGGTCAGCTCCGTATCATCGATATAGACCTTTCCCTCTGTCGGACGCTCCAACAGGTTCAGACATCGGACCAGCGTCGATTTGCCGGCACCGGATGAACCGATAATACCAAAAATACTTCCATCTTCTATTGTAAGGCTGACATTTTTCAAAGCTTCTGTCTGCTTATCCTTTTGTACAAATGTCTTGCTTACCTGTTCTAATCGGATCATATCGTTTGTGAAATCTCCTTCCTGAATTGTAAAAAGCTTTTATTCATAAAAAAACAGATACATTTCTGTACCTGCCCACGCTTACATCAATCATACCTGTCTTTAATGACATATTGACGGCACAGCAGGATAAACCATATCATGACATCTCATCATACAGCAACACATCTGCATATTCATCATTGTGCTTTTGCTAATTGTTCTTGTCATAATCACTCATCCTCCTGTTCTTTATTTTTATCACAGGCCTTTTCTTTTCATCCTGTCTCAGATCTTTGCCTGCATCCAATCTGCTCTGTATCTGCAAATCGTTTATCTTTGTGATGGGCTTAGTATAGCATCCCCATAAAAATAACGCCAATACTTAGAAAATATAATCGGCTATAGCATAAAACTATAGCCGATCTCTGAAATCTCTATTACTTTTCTAATTATATCTGCAAAATTATATATGGCAGATTACCCTTTCGTTTTAAAACTCTACTTTAAAAATTCTTGCACTAAACGGCGCCAGATCGATCACCACACGACTGTCCTTTCCACTGTATTCCTGCGGATACATGTGACAGTTGTCATCCTCCGGCTTTGTGCAGCCGCCGTAACATTCCCAGTCACTGTTTAAAAGCTCCCTGATCGATTTGCACGAATCAATTCCAAAGGTAAAATCCTTCCAGAACTGGTCTGACAGATTGAGCGCTGTCACGATCCAGTTGTCCTTTCCCTTTCTGGCATATACATAGGTAGATTTTTCCTTGGCATGGATCTCCAGCCACTCAAAGCATTCGGAATTGTACTCGCCTTCATATAAAGCCGGTTCGTTTTCATAGAGTTTACATAACTTTATATAATACTTATGAAACGCATCATGGAACGGATATTTGATCAGATCCCAATCCTGCTCTCTCTCTTCATCCCACTCGCGGAATTGTGCAATCTCATTGCCCATAAAGTTGAGCTTTTTGCCGGGATGTGTGTAAAAATAAGCATAAAAGGCCTTGATCTGACGACATTTATCATCATACTGCCCCCACATTTTCTGGATGATCGTAGCCTTACCATGTACCACCTCATCATGGGATAAGGTTAACATAAATAATTCTGTATAAAAATACTGCATGGAAAATGCCAGCTTGTAATAATGCGCCGGACGATGCGCGGGCTCTACCTTGAAATATTCCAGTGTATCATTCATAAAGCCCATGTCCCATTTATAATCAAAGCCCAGTCCCTGATAGGTAACCGGTGCTGTCACCTTCAAAAAGTCCGTCGAATCCTCCGCAACCAGAATACACTGCGGAAAACGCTGGTGCAGTCCGTAATTCAGCCTCTTAATAAAGTTAACTGCACTGGTGTTGACACCACAGTCCGGATTTCCGCGCCAGTATATCATCCGGCTGATAGCATCCATTCTCAGGCCGTCAAAATGAAATTCCTTCAGCCAGTAATAGGCACTTGACTGCAGAAAGCTTGCAACCTCGCCTCTTGCATGATTAAAATTGTAGGTTCCCCATTCGCTGATGGCAATATCCTTACTCGGAAATTCATAAAGCGCGGTTCCGTCAAACTTTCCAAGTCCGTAGGAATCGATTGCAAAATGAACCGGAACAAAATCAAGCAAAACACCAATTCCGTTCTGGTGGCAGAGATCGATGAGTTTTTTTAACTGATCCGGTCTGCCATAACGCCTTGTCGGTGCAAAAAATCCGGTGTTCTGATATCCCCAGGAGCAGCTTGCCGGATGCTCCGATAGCGGCATAAACTCCAGATACTGAAATCCGTTTTCTTTTAGATAGGAGATCAGTTCATCCGCCATTTCATCATAATCCAATCCCTTGCGAAAGCTTCCGGGATAACACTCATAAATATTCATCGGACGGTCATAGCACTTATCCCGCTGTTTCATCCATTTGTCATCTTCAAACTGATATTCATACAGATCCGCAACCACAGAAGCAAATGCCGGCGGCATTTCCATGGCAAAACCATACGGATCACAGTGCTCTACCCGTTCACCACTCTGCGTATAGATCACATATTTATATAATTGTCCGGTCTTTGCGCCCTTGATATAGGCCTGCCATACGCCCCTGTATTCACAGGGATACATATTGTATTCTTCCCAGCCGGAAAAATCACCGATCAGCTTTACATCTCTGGCATTTGGCGCATAAACCCGAAAAGAAACACCATCCGACTCCACATGCGCCCCAAAATATGTATAGGCATCGAATGCTGTTCCTTTTAAAAATTCATCGTAATTCATAGTCCCCCAATCCATCGTCCCAAAATCCGGACGACTGATTTTCTTATGGCATGATTTTCTTCACAGTTATCATGCGTCGTAACTATCGTATTTTATCATTTTTTAAGACATCTTTTCAACAAATTATCCCCTGTATTGTCAGCTTTTTCATGTTATTACACATATCAAGCAGATTATGGGTATTATTTATAACACATCTCTACATTTTAAAAATAAGACCGACCGCAGCTCCACATACCATCCAGAAAAAAGGATGTATTTTACTCAGTTTTTTTAAATTCATCACCACAAAAAACACGGCACATAAGATCAAAGGAAAAACGGGCAGCTGGAAGCTTCCATCCTTTGCGGTAAACAATGCCGTCTGGAAAATACCGTAAACCGCTGTTGCGATCAGACCGGTAACAACCGGACGAATCATGGCAAACGAAGATTTTACATAAGGATTTTCATTGAATTTATCTAAAATCTTGGCAATGATCACAATAACGATCAGGCTCGGTAGCACCAGGGAAAAGGTTGCCACAATCCCACCTATCAGCCCGGCTGCATGAAAACCAGCGTAGGTTGCCATGTTGACCCCGATCGGTCCTGGCGTACTCTCGCTGATAGCAAGCATATTTACCACATCTGCTTTTGTGTACCAGTCATGTCTGGACGGAATGTCCATCAAAAACGGAATTGTCGCCGGTCCTCCGCCCACGGCAAACAGTCCGATCTGAAAAAATTCTATAAATAATTGTATAAAAACGTTATCCATCTGTATCTCCATCTGCTTTTTTCTGTGTTTTGTATAATACAATTCCCACAATACCAGCCAAAAGCACCAAGAGCACGGTCGGCACCGGCGTAAACATGGCAAGCAAAAATCCACCCACAGCCATTACTGCCGTGATTTTATCAACGATGCTTTTTTTACCCATGGTGATCACGGTATTTAACATCAGCGCACATACGACCACTTTGATCCCGCCGACGGCATGTGCCACATAGGGATTGTCCATAAACTGCTGGATAAACATAGCCAGAATGGAAACGATGATCAAAGACGGGCTGATCATTCCGAGTGTCGATACAATGGCGCCCGGTATTCCTTTTCTCTTGTATCCGACAAAGGTGGATACATTGACGGCGATAATTCCGGGGGTGCACTGTCCAACCGCATAATAGTTGAGCAGGTCATCCTCTTCCACCCAGTTCTTTTTCTGCACCAGTTCGTACTTTAACATCGGAAGCATGGTAAGCCCTCCACCGAAGGTCAGCCCTCCTATCCGAAAAAAAGTTGCATACAGTTCCCAAAATTCACGCATTTTTATCACTCCTTTAGTCCGGGCAGCCGATATGCGTCTGCCATTTGAGCGTCAGCAAAAATATCAATCAAAATATCAATAATCAACGAATTGAATGATCTGATTTAAAAATTAAATAAAAACCGGTAAATACCTGATATATTGTCAGATTTCATAATCGGATGAAAAATCCAGATAAGAAATATATCTTTCGCTAAAATCCGGTTCCATCGCCAGATTGATGATTTTCTTTTTTGGAAAATCAAAGACATTGGAAAATAGCTTATCATTGCCTTTTCCATTTCCAGAATCTTTGGCCACCAGCTTATCATATCCATATACCCTGGCTCCGGACAGTGCCGTATTGCCGCATGCAAAGGTCTTTCCGCGGAAAGCATCCGGCAATAATCCAACGCCGAAGGCAGCCTCTACATCCAGATAATACCCAAAACCGCCTGCCACATAGACCTGTCCGATCTCCTGCAGCGCACAGCCAAAAGCTTCCGAAAGATAATCAATGCCACACCGGACTGCTGCCTTTGCAAGCTGCATCTGGCGGATATGGTCCTGTGTTATGTAAACTTGTTTTTTATATTCAATGGCTACACCCTGCTCAAACCATTCATCCTGCAGGGTTCCATGACAATCTATTCTGTGTTCCTTTAAAAGCCGGTACAAAATTGCAACCACGTCCGCGCCAAACAATCCGACACCAGCAATGGAATCAAAGGCTGAACCGGCTGCCGCCGAGGTTGCTACCATCCGGTCAGAATCGAATAATACCATTTCTGCATTTGTACCTAAATCTATTAAGAGCGTGGGGCTGTTATTTGTTGTTGAACAAATAGCCAGAACACCACTAAAGATATCCCCGCCCACAAACGCACTGTAACCGGGCATGACATAGGTCTCAATCCCTGCAATTTCCGTCCGGACCTCATCTAAACAGACCGCATCAAAAGGTGCCTTACTAAGTCCCTGCACGTCATATTCCATCAACAGATGCACCATGGTCGTATTTGCTGCAATTACCATAAAAAGGACATCATCACTTCCAAGCTTTTCCACACCCTGGCAAAGCTGATCCCGTATGATATGGCTCAATTCTTCCCGATGTCCGTGCTCCGACGCTTCCAATCGGGAAATTACATCACTTCCAAACCGGTTTTGCGCATTGACAGCTTTATAGGTTTCGATCACCTGTCCGTCGGACGCAGACACTTTCTGCATGACCAGTGTCGTCGTACCGATATCCGTTGTGATAAAATATTTTCCATCATATCGATCTATCGGCTTCCATTTTATATCCAGCGCCTTGGAAACGGCATCTACCTTTCTTAGCTTTGGAACCTCAATCTCACAATCGGTGTATAACCGGGAAAGACAGGCCAGACGATACCCCTGCCGCAATTCATCCGGTGAAAAAAAACGCCTTTCCTGCGCTGTCGGTAATGGTGCTCCCTTTAAAAAGCGCACCTTGCACTTTCCGCAGATTCCCTTACCGCCACAATTTGCCGCAACCGGTATTCCTGCCTTCTGACATAACAAAAGTAAGCTTTCTCCCGATTCGAAAAAAAGCTTACTTTCTGATGTTTCATTTTCTGTTTTGATTACCAGTTGCAATTCAGACATCTTTCATCCCGCCTACAGAAATCTGTGCTTCATCTTACCTTATACAAACTGATTTCTGTCTCTGTTATAAACATAACCGATTGTAGCGAGTTTATCAAGTATTGTCTGCTTGTCAACATCCTCATCCTCACATAAATCATCAAGTGAGGAATAAAAATCTCTTAGCTTCAAGTTGACATAACTCAAAAGCATTACCGGGTCATTCGGCATCATATCCATGTCTCCTTTTATCTGCCGGATCCGGAACCATTGTTTCCATTATTGTAATAATCAAAGAATTTCTGGATAAATTCATCGGCGCTCTGTCCATTCTGCTGTGAATCACTGCTGCCATCGCTGTTTCCGTTGTCCTGATAGGTGCTTCCCTGATTCTGTGCAGCTGTTGTATTGGATGTCTGTGTCAAAGTAACAGATACAGTCTGTTCTTCATATCCACCGTCTTCTTTTGCACGCTGTATTACAACATCAACCGTTTCTCCGGCTTTATAGTATTGTAAGGTTGATTTTAAATCATCATAATCCGTAACGCTCATTCCGTCAAATTTTGTAATGATATCACCTTTTTTAATACCGGCATTTGTTGCTGCTCCGTTATCCTGGACCTCTAATACATAAACGCCCTGAGGGATATTGTACATTTCAGAAATATCTTCTGATACATTCTGGCAGGAAATACCAAGATAGCCCTGTTCGTCTGTACCGACAATGTCTCTTGTTTCACGGTTCATCAGATTCTGTAAAATCGGCTCAGCAGTATTGATCGGGATCGCATATCCCATACCTTCTACAACAGTGGATGCAAATTTGGAGGAGTTGATACCGATCAGCTCACCTTTCATATTTAATAAAGCACCACCACTGTTACCGGGGTTGATGGCTGCATCGGTCTGAATTAACTTGGCTGTCATGCCGTCAATAGTCACTTCACGGTCCAGTGCACTGACAATACCGGTTGTAACACTCTGTCCATAGCCTAAGGCATTACCGATGGCAACAACCTGATCACCGACCTTGACATCAGATGAATCGCCAATCTTGGCAATGCTGATGGATGATTTGATCTCATCTGATAAGTCACTTAACTGAACTGCGATGATACCCAGATCATTTTCAGCATCTGTACCTTTTACCTTTGCTTCCACAACTTTATTTTCATCATCGCCAAAGCATACGGAAATTTCATTAGCATTGGCAACTACGTGATTGTTGGTTGCGATCAAAAGCTCTGTATCATTCTGTCCGATGATAATACCGGAACCGGCACTTGTTGCCTCATACTGTCTGGTGCCAAACATACTCTGTACTTCCTCAACACCCTTATTGGTGATGGATACGATGGAAGGCATGCAGCTTTCTGCGATCTGTGCAACGGTATATTCGCTTGTATCCTTGCTTGAAACCGGATTGGCGGTTGCTGTATTGCTTTCAGATGATGTATCTGTACTGTCTGTAGAAGCATCTGCCGTATCCGATGCCACAACCGTTTCGCTGATCTGTGTATTGGCATTGGCAGTTGCAATCTTCTGATCAAAGCCGCTTGCTTTCATAACACCGATAAATACCAGTGATGCAGCCAGACCAAAGGCAACGCCGCTTACCAACATCATGCCAAATTTGCGGACTGTTGCAGGCATCTTTCTTGTTTTCTTTTTGTGATCATCTCCATGATCGTCACCGTTCATATTGGGAGCAGCTCCATAATTTTGTGAAGAGCTGTCATATTCATAATAATTGTGATTCTCGTACATAACTAAAACCTCTTTCCTGTTTCTTGATACTAATAAGATAACGTAGCTTTGTTATAAAAATATGGTAAAAGTGTGTTTATTCTGTGAAATAAAACACTTTTTTCCATGTAAAAAAACTGCCGTGGCAGCCGGAAGATATCATATCCTCCAGCCGCGCTCACGGCAGTTTTCCCTCCTTTTATTTTAGGGTTGTCCGTTTATCACGGCTACCCAGCTATTGGTATTCAGCCATGCACCCGATACCATTGATCAGTCTTCCTTACGTGCAACGAGCTTATCACCGTCTACATCGATCACAATATGATCACCCTGTCCGATCTGGTCGGCAAGGATCAGTTTGGCAGCGGCAGTTTCCACATATTTCTGGATGTAACGCTTCAACGGTCTCGCACCATAAACAGGATCATAACCATGGTCTACAATAAACTGTTTGGCAGCATCTGTACATGACAGATGTAAATCACGGTCACTCAGACGTTTATTCAAATCCGCAATGATCAGATCAATAATTCCACTGATGTTGTCCTTGGTAAGTGGCTTGAAGAGAATGGTCTCATCCAGACGATTCAAAAATTCCGGTCTGAAATGAGCTCTTAAATCATTCATGACAAGCTCTTCCGCTTCTTTGGATATCTCACCATTTTCATCAATACCGTCAAGCAGATACTGCGCTCCGATATTGGAAGTCATGATCAGAATGGTATTTTTGAAATCGACGGTCCTGCCGAGTGAATCGGTAATACGTCCATCATCCAATACCTGCAATAATACATTGAATACATCCGGATGCGCTTTTTCAATTTCATCAAACAGCACAACAGAATACGGTTTACGACGGACAGCCTCTGTCAACTGGCCGCCTTCTTCATATCCGACATATCCGGGAGGCGCTCCGATCAGACGGGATACGGAATATTTCTCCATATACTCACTCATATCAAGTCTGACGATATTGCTTTCATCATCAAACAGGCTCTGCGCCAAAGCTTTTGCAAGCTCTGTCTTGCCGACACCGGTGGGTCCCAAAAACAGGAACGAACCGATTGGCTTGGTCGGATCTTTGATACCGGCTTTAGAACGGATAATTGCTTCTGTGACCTTGGTCACGCCTTCGTCCTGACCTACCACTCTCTTGTGGAGCTCTTCATCCAGATGTAAGGTCTTATTGCGCTCGCTTTCCGTTAATTTGGCTACCGGAATACCGGTCCAGCGGGAAATGATCTTAGCAATCTCATCATCATCCACACTCTCGTGTACCAGACTGCGATCCTGCTTGCTCACTTTTGCTTCCTCTGCTTCCAGCTCTTTTTTCATAGCCGGCAGTTTGCCATAGCTAAGCTCTGCAGCTTTTTCCAGCTTGCCTTCTCTGGTTGCGATCTGGATCTCATTGTTGACAGCTTCAATATCCTCACGAAGCTTCTGTAACTTCTCAACACTGGCTTTTTCATTTTCCCAGGTTGCCTTTTGTGACGCAAACTGTTCTTTTAATTCTGCCAGTTCTTTCTGCAGATCTGCCAGACGCTCAATGGAAAGCTTATCGTCTTCCTTTTTAAGAGCCGTCTCCTCGATCTCCATCTGCATAATACGACGGTTCAGCTCATCCAGCTCTGTCGGCATAGAGTCAAGCTCTGTCTTGATCAGGGCACAAGCCTCATCTACAAGGTCGATCGCCTTATCCGGCAGGAAACGGTCAGTGATATAACGATTGGATAAAACAGCCGCACTGACTAACGCTGTATCCAAAATCTTAACGCCGTGGAACACTTCATAACGGTCTTTTAATCCACGCAGAATGGAAATTGTATCTTCAACAGTCGGTTCATTGACCATAACCGGCTGGAAACGACGCTCCAAAGCCTGGTCTTTTTCAATGTACTGACGATACTCATCCAAAGTTGTGGCACCGATACAATGCAGCTCACCACGTGCCAACATCGGTTTTAACATATTGCCTGCATCCAGTGCGCCATCTGTTTTGCCTGCACCGACAATGGTATGCAACTCATCAATAAACAAAATGATCTGTCCATCGCTGTTTTTGACATCCTCAAGTACGGCTTTCAGACGTTCCTCAAACTCACCACGATATTTTGCTCCGGCAACCAGAGCACCCATATCCAGCGAAAAGATCTTTTTATCCTTTAAGCTGGCAGGTACATCACCACGGACAATACGCTGTGCAAGCCCTTCGACAACAGCGGTTTTACCAACACCGGGCTCACCGATCAGCACCGGATTGTTTTTGGTCTTACGGGACAGGATACGGATCACATTCCTGATCTCCGCATCACGGCCGATAACCGGATCAAGCTTCTGTCTCTTTGCTTTGTCAACCAGATCCTCACCATATTTTTCCAGTGTATCATAGGTAGCTTCCGGATTGTCACTGGTCACCCGCTGATTGCCTCTGACGGTTGAAAGAGCCTGTAAAAACCGCTCTCTCGTGATTCCAAACTCCTGCATCATATCCTTGATGCCTTTGTTGGGATATTTTAATAAGGATAAGAACAAATGCTCAACGGAAACATATTCGTCTCCCATCGCCTTTGCTTCATCCTCAGCTGATATCAACACTTTATTTAAGGACTGTCCGATATAAACCTGACCTCCCTGAACCTTTACTTTTTTCTCTATCAGCTGCTTTGCATAGTTTACATAATATTCTTTCTGAATATCCATCTTCTCAATGAGTTTTAAAATCAGACTATCTTCAATCGAAAGAAGGGATAATAACAAATGTTCCTCATCAATCTCCTGATTGCCATAATCATAGGCCAATTTTTCACAACCATTGATAGCTTCAATCGATTTTTGCGTAAATTTTTGAAAATTCATATATAACACCCCTTTCAAAAAATGTATGTGTCAATATGTGTCAACATAAGCTTTGACATACCATACAATCTGGTATCTCTCATGCTCTGGGTATGTTATAACGCAAAAATTAGCACTCGTCAAGAGAGAGTGCTAATAATTTTTCTAAAAATTCTATAAACTGATTTAACTTAACCGAATTTCTAATTTCATGTCCAGTCCGTCCGCAAGACGCTGCAGCGTTGCTATGGATGGATTGCCGATGCCTCTCTCTATTTTGCTGATTTCAGCCTGATATATTCCTGTCTTTTCTGATAGTTGCTTTTGTGTAATATGTGCATTCTGTCTCGCTAAAGCAAATTGATATGCAATGAGACGATTAATATCAGTCTCCTGACACACCTCAACTAATACTCCATTATCCCATATCACATCAGCATCCAGATCCAATTCATCATTCCATGAAATGCCATAACCGCCGGTATCCACCTGTACCTGTTCAAATAAGGAAGGTTTGGACGTAAAAACACAAAATTGCGGGAACTGCTCAAACAGAGTGGTAACATTGTACTGCTTGACTTCCCCTCCAATAAACCGTGCCTCAATTATAAAATTGGGTAATGCCCTGACGCTTTCAATCCTATGATTCATAGTATGCTCTCCTATTTATCATCATATGATAATAACCTAAATTGCTGATTCTCCCACATATTTAACAGTTCATCCTTGTGACAGGAAATAAAATGCCTGACCATCTTCTGCTCTTTCGATGAAAGATCTCCCTCAAACATTTCGCCGTCCTCAATTGAAAACATCCCGACACAATCACCATAAATGGCATGTATATGCGGTGGATTGTGTTCTTTTTGTCTTATATACATTTTGATAGTAATACCATAAAATCTGGAAATAACCGGCACTGACAGTTCACCTCTCTGGTTATATTGTATAGGATATATCCTATATTGTCAATGTACAATATTATTTTCTATCAAAAATCTATTCAACCAGTCTTTTATATTTTGCTACATTATAAAAAGGAACAAACGGAATCAGGAATCCAAGGCCGTCCCATCCTTCCATTCATGACTATAACGCAGGTATTCCGATTCCGTATTTAAAAACGTCTCTGCATTTTTCGGAAGCAAAATCGGCTCAATCGTATTGTTCTGATAATCACAAACATAAATCTTTTTGACACAGTTTAAAAATACCCAGTCAAACCGATGCTCTTTTTGCTTCTGCGTATACCCCATATATTCAAATAAAGCTCCTGCATCAATATCATTTTCATCATTGGGATGCAAAAACAGATACAGGCCATTGTATTTCATATGTACATAATTGGTATTTAACTTTTCAAGCTTCCGGTCAAAACGGTATTTTGCCTTGGAAAGATAGTCCTGCTTCACTTCCTTATCCGGCAGAATTGCCCAGAAACGTCCATTGTAAAAATTCAACCTGTCTCCGTATTTTTCAAAAGCCACCGCCGGGATTTCTTCTTTCAGACAACCCAGATATTTTTCAATAAAATCCTCTTCCTGTCCGTCATGCGGTAATAATGCCTGACTGACTTCAAGTCCGAAATCCATCGTCTCGTTGATCCAGTCCGGCGATTCACTCTTGATAAAATGGGGCTTGTATTCCTTCCATAAATATTTCAGAGAGACCGCTGCATATATTTCATTGAGCATTTTTTCATAAGCCATTTTGTCACCTGCCGTTTTTCTAACTTTGTTATTCTTATTTATCTTTTGTATTTATCTTTCATTATTTATATTTATTTCTTACTATTTCTATGATTTTTTGTTTTAGGGTTCTGTGATATTGACCATTTGACCCTGATATATCATTACATTATAGTATAACAGATAAAGCAACACTTGCACCAGTCTATCACCACAGCTCCTTTTATTTTCCATTTTCCGCATATATCTTGCTTTTCTACCTATTTAATGATAAATATAATATGTTTGGGAAAACAAAATAAACCAGCATTAAAATAAAATTTAAGGAGATCCTATGAACATGAAAACAAGAAAGAACAAACTTTTTTCCTTATTACTCTGCACAATGTTATCTGTCGCAATGGCATTTACCATGACAGGCTGTAGTGGAAAAGATAATTCAGATGCTGCAACCGAAGAAGCGGTAACAGAAGAAACCATAACAGAATCAGGCAACGATCAGACCGCCGATGCAGAAAACACGGACGAGCAGTCAGACAATACCGAGTCCACTGATTCACAGTCAGCTGATACCGCATCAGATGCTGAAGTACTTGGCGAGGGCGAGACGGTATTTACCTTCATCGTAACAGATGCCGATGGAAATGACACACAGTTCGAGATTCATACAGACAAGAAAACAGTAGGCGAAGCTTTATTAGATGTCGGATTGATTGCCGGCGAAGACAGTGAATACGGCCTTTATGTAAAAACTGTCAATGGTGTCACCGCTGACTATGATACAGATCAGACTTACTGGGCTTTCTATGTAGATGGCGAGTATGCTCAGTCAGGTGTGGACTCTACTGACATTACTGTCGGAAGCACTTATTCTTTTAAGATCGAAAAATAACAAAGGTTACAGAAATGAAACTTTCAACAAGGGAAATAACTGTATTTGCTATGCTGGGGGCACTGATGTATGCATCCAAAATGATCATGGAGGTTGCCCCCAATGTGCATCTACTGGGCGTATTTACGGTTGCTTTCACAGTTGTATACCGTAAAAAGGCTCTCTATCCTATTTACACTTATGTGTTATCAAATGGTTTATTCTGCGGATTCGCTACATGGTGGATCCCATATCTCTATATATGGACAGTGCTCTGGGGCGTTATTATGCTGATCCCCCATAGCATACCGCGAAAAATAAAACCCGTTATTTATATAATCTGCTGTTCCTTACACGGCTTTTTGTTTGGCACGCTATATGCTCCGGCCCAGGCTATTTTATATGGAATGAGTTTCAAAGCTACAATCGCCTGGATCATTGCCGGTCTGCCATGGGATGCCATTCACGGAGTAAGCAATCTCGTTTGCGGCCTGCTGATCATGCCGATTGTAAAAGTTCTGACATATCTTGAAAACCGTGCGGCTTTATAATCATTGTCTGTTGGCCGGTTTCCGCTTTAACCCTCTCAGATAATCCTTCACATCCTTCTGTGGTATCAGCGATTCCACCATCTTTTGCAGCGCACGGTTGTAGGTCTTGCCATCCAGCTCACAGCCGGATAAAAAATCAAGCGTTTCTTTTGGATAACAGCAGAAAGCCTCCGCCAGTGTCCACGCTACTGCCGTAGAGGTATAATATGGCAGAAATTCCCGGTTCAGGGCGCCAAAGATCCGATAAAGATACTCCCCCGGTGCCTGAGATGGACGGCTGCAGTCCTCCATGGAAATCGTCCGCAGTCTCTTTTTCGTCTTTCCGTTTTCATCGCATTTTAAAAGGTGTTGCATCATGATAATGATACCGACACGCGTGTCAAATTCTCTATCTGAGTACAGATATTTCTGGATAAAATCCCATGTTTTCTCACGATCAGTCCTAAGAATGTCCATTTTAGAAAATACACTGTCACACACCGACCAGTTATCTACCCGCGGTATAAAATCCTCAATATAAGGAAGGATCACATCCAATGGCTCTTTCACATAGCTTAGCATCATGCCCCGGAGCATCACTTCTTCAAAATAAAGATCCTCTGTCTCCCATTCCTCTCTCCAGCTTCCCTTGGAAAGATCCTTTGCTTTTTTCCTTAAAAGAGGAAGTCTGACTCCGAGCATATTAATATCCCCCGGAGTCAGACTCTTTGAAAAATTCCTATATTGTTCTTCTGCATGTTCAAATAAAAATGTTCTGGTATCTTCTCTCATGTCCTTTGCTTTTCCTTCCGACTAAGGTATGGCTTCATTATACCAAATCCATTTCATTAAAACTATGCATGTTATTCTTTTTCTTTTCCACAACCGGCTCTTCTGTCTGCTGTCCCCGCAATTTCAGAATAGCCTCCATAATCTCATCACAGACATCCTGATTTTCATAGAGCTCCTGAAAATTCTGTACCTCATACAGGCACATATTCCGGATTTTGCGGCACCTCTTTGTCCTAAGCTCATATCCTGCCAGCTCAAATGTGATCTCATCATCCACCGGCTCTCCATCGATTAGGAAAAACTGATAGTTGAAATCAATGATCTTTGCCATCCCTCTTCCCGATGCCGAATCATAAGAAAGTGCATTGTGTATTTCAATTCTCGGAAAATATCGCTTTAACTGGAACAGATCCAGGTCATAAAAGGCCTGTGGTGTCTGGATAAATCCAAGTTTGATCTGGTCCTCCGGCTTTTTATCTTTATTGCGAAGCTCAGCATCCACGCAATAAGGCATGGTTTCCATCAAAAAGCAGCTCTGCGGGAGCATATCGGCATCCAGCGTCAGAATATAAGGCGAGCTGGAATGAGCCAGCGCATTGTTTAAGTTACCGGCCTTTTGTCCTTCATGTGTCTCACGATCCAGATAATTGACACCAAGCTGCGACGCCAGCATTTTCATCGTCTCCCGGTGACCGTCATCGCACAAGTAGATGTGTACCTTGTTTTTATCCGGATATTCCATTCGTTTGCAGGCACAGATCGTCTTTGCCAAAAGAACAATATCCTCATTGTAGGTGGAAATAAACACGTCCACGTCCGGAAACAGCTCAAGCGGCACATCCGGCTTGGGATAATCCCTGGTATTGTACATATTGGCGTAGTGCACCAAAGCCTCCACCATACCGAGTGTCTCCACGATCAACAGCGCCACGCCGACAAAAACGGAGACAAATCCATAACCAAAGGGGATCGTAAAGAAAATACGCCATATCAGATAAACGATGGTGCAGAAAATATTCAGGGCAAACCACCATTTGTTGCTCCAGTCCCGTATTAAATTTTTAAGATCTGTTTTCACAGTCTGTTTCATTCTGTTTTTCTCCATTTAATACTTTTATTGCTCTGCCGCGCCATCAGCTGCATCCTCTTGGAAAAACTGAAAAGCATCATCCCCGATGTTGTACGGGTACATTTCAATGATAATGCAATCAAAACGGTTGTTTTTTATATAGCTTTCAATATCCAGCTCATCCATATTTTCTAACGACCACATGGCATCAATCTCTCCGCACATGGGTGTCAGGAAGGAAATAACCGGCGAAAAATAAGAGTCACGTATCATAAAAATACGCTTTCCGTCCGGATTGGAATGATTCACGATCTTTTCATAGCTTCTAAGACCGTTCAGATATAAAGAATACTGGGAGTCGGAATAAATATCCGTGTTTTCCAAAACCTCCGGCAGGATCAGGGTGCCGATGATATCTCCGTCCTTATTGGTGTACTGTCCGTTCTCCTCCAGATAGGTCCGGGCAATATTCATATGAAACTTGGGATAATAAGCAACCATGTCATCCAGTCCCGAATAATTTTTACCGGTCGCACGTCCCATGGAACCAAGCATTCCCTGTCTGTATATCTTTGTTTCAAACTGGCTTTTGTCCAGATATTGATCCGTATCCAGTGCATATCCATATTTTTCATTGAGCGTATCGGCTAAAACCTCTGTCGCATAAAAGGCCGCCGGTATCGTCCAGTGATGATCCGTCTTGAAAAATGCCTCCTCATAAGAAACCTCTTCATTTGGAATATACTGATTGAGGTCAAGTGTATCCACCCCAAGACGGTTTAAATAAAACAATGTCTGGTCCACAACCACCTGCGGATCATTGACCGGCATATCCTCGCTGTAAAACTCGGTCTGCCCAGGCACATACTTGGACGGTGCCACAACAAACAAAACATCGGTCCCAAACTGTGACACATAATCCTTTAACCGTTTCACACGCATCGCATATTCAAAATAATCATTTTCATCATCCTGATAAAAAGCAGAATAATGCAGGCTTCCGGTCTCATCCTTGATATAGGCAAAATTGTTGATCTCTTTTTTATCCAGAGCCTTCTGCACAGCGCCGAAGTATTCAATATACTTCATACGACCCTCAATATTTTCCTCCATCGTATTTTGCAGTGTGGCAACCTCGGTCTGCAGCTCCTTGGGATCGTCGGTAACTTCCTGTTGGAAGGTTCCCAAAGCCTCCATAAGCGTATCGCGGTTTAGCACGGCGCTGTATACGGAATATAGCAGGATAAAGGCAATGAAGATAACGGAGAAAATCCGCTTTCGCATGAAGTATGCATTCTTTATTAAATTTTGTTTTAACTTTCTGAATATTGCTTTCATGGTTTCCTTTTAGTCATTTATGTCGGTTTTAAAAATTGAAGTATATAAACGGATTATAGCTGCCGGCGGAAAGGTATCCGACGGACAGTAAAAACAGTGCCATAAGCACGACCGGATAAACGATCGTCATAAGCACATTGGCTGCTTTTGTACGGTGATTGTACAGATATTCATTGGCTTTTCTGGCAATCGGTGTCGCAAAGATGCAGCCTGCCAAGAGGAAAATCCAGTTTTCTTTTAAAATGATGCATGCCAGCCCGCTGTAAAAGCCATTGCGGTTTAGGCCAAACATATTCAGGATAAAGCGTCCCGCCTGATACAGATCATCCGCCCGGAATAAGACCCATGCCAGATTGACAATAAACAACGTGTATAAATGCTTCATCCAGTTATACTTCATTTTGTCCGTATAATGGAAAAACCGTTCGGCAAGCTGAACTACAAAGTACAGAAGTCCCCAGAGGATAAAGGTCCAGTTGGCGCCATGCCAGATACCGGTCAGGAGCCATACGATAAACATATTCCGCACCATAAAGTCCCGGTTTTCCACGCGGCTTCCACCAAGCGGGAAATAAACATATTCGCGGAACCAGTCGGTCAGGGATATATGCCACCGCTTCCAGAAATCCTGAATAGAGGTTGCAATATACGGATAATTGAAGTTTTCGCCAAACTTAAAGCCAAAGCACAAAGCCAGTCCGATCGCCATATCCGAATATGCGGAAAAGTCATAGTAAATCTGCAGGGTATAGGCTATACTTCCAAGCCACGCCAGCATGGCAGGAACCGCATACTGGTCGGTACCGACCGCAGACCACGAAAAGACATTGTCGGCAATCCCTGCAAAACAGTTGGCAAGCAGCACCTTTTTTATAACGCCGACCGCAAATCTGCTCATACCAAGCGCTACCTTATCAAAGGTAACCTTTCTTGTGCGGATATCCGCCGCGATCGTCTTGTACTGGATGATCGGTCCTGCAATCAGCTGCGGGAAAAACGAAATATACAGCCCTACATAAAACGGATTTTCAGCCTTTACAATGCCGTTATAGACATCAATCACATAAGATAACGCCTGAAATGTAAAGAATGAAATACCGATAGGCAGTGCTATGGATATCTGCGGTGCCGAAAACAGGTCTGAAAACATGCCTGATACAAAGCCAAGGTATTTGAACACAAATAAAACGCCCAGATTTACCACAACCGTCATAATCAGAAAGAACTTTCTTTTTTTCTTTTTCCCAACTGATACCAGATAACCCATCAGGGAATTGAACAGGATGGAAAAAAGCAACAGCAGAATATTCTTCGGCTCACCCCACGCATAAAACACCAGACTTGCCACAAGCAGTACGACGTTCTGCATTGTCCGCGAAAACGAACAGATAAAATATAAAATTAATGTAATTGGAAAGAAATAAAACAAAAAATGATACTGGAAAATACCATCTGTACTTCTCCTACATACTTGTTGCATTAAGCTGTCTACTTGCGGTTAATAATGATCGACGGAATGAAAAACAACGCGCCCAGAATAAACAGGAACACACCAATATTTCCTTTAAATCCGCCTGTCACCGTGGTTTCATCATAAAGGTCTGTCAGACGCGACTGAATCACCCTTCCATGATTGCTCAAATAAACCTTTATATTGTAAATTTCCTGATCATAATTATCATTGAACCGGCTGATGACCTCGCCGTGATATTCATAATCATCCAGATAATAATTGCCGGGATTGTCATCGGTTGCATCATAATAATCTGCCGCCCACCGGTACCATTCCCTGGCTCTTGCCGATTTCAGATACGCTTCCGTTTCATCGATCATGGCAAACATATATTTATCATTGAGATAATTTTTCTGCAAAAACGCATATCGGTTTTTCAACGCATCGATAAAGGCCGTATCCTTGCAAAGCTCAGAGAAAAAGTCCTTTTCCTGCATCGCAAGCGTATCCGGATCCGTCTCACCGACCACCGAATTGTTCATAGCCTGGTCAAAATCCCAGACCGGCCCGATCTTCAACAATCCACCCTCATTTTTATACATATAGGTCGAATGCTCGCCCGCGTCATAATTGCCAAAATATTCGTTGATCAGAAAATAATCCACAAACGTATCGGTATCAATATACTTTCCGTATTGCTTGAAAACACTGTCCTTCTGCGAATATAAAATCTGCTCGATCTTTGAAAAATCGCGCTGGATATAGTCAATGTTTTTCTCCGTCTGCTTTTTTTTGCCAGGGTATTTCAAGCCGATCCACTCATCGTCCAGCCCTTCTATCCTGCCATAGGTCTCAAGCATCGTATCAAACTTCGTAAAACGGTCCCTGCGGACTAAATAGGAAGTATACGGATTTTTCACATTGCTTTCTTTGATATCGACACGATACGGCGACTGCTTTACGGTATCCATCATCAGATAGACACCCTGATATACATATTCCCCGTTTTGTTTGATAAAAACCTCGCAAAAGCAGCTTCTTGGCGCAAACTCCATGATATGGGAAGCCGTCCGGTATGCAATATAATTGCGGATCATGCTTTTATCCGCCATGCTTCCATTCAGGATCCACTCATCGTCCACGTCCATGCCAAACACATTCTGCTCGTTTTTTTCTCCGTTTTCATCCACGAGCTTTATTGCATACTGCGACTTGTCAAAGGACATGGAGGTATGCCCTCTTTTTTTAATCCGGATCTGGCTGTTAAGCACCGGCGAATCGGAGAGCGAATTATCCCCATTTTCATTCTGGTACAGACTGATCGTACCTCCGATCCACGGCTCCACACCCTCATTTACGATCTCTTCCGTTTCCGTAAATGTCTTGTATTCCGGCAGTTCTCCGTCCATTTCCAAAACCACCAGCGGCAGATTGGACGAAAAATCTTCAGATGCCGTAAAATCATCATCCAGATACTTAAGCGGATCTTCACTGCTCTCATCTGCCTTAAGCTTCTGATAATACAGATAGGAAGATGTATTTTCACCTGTCCGGATCTCTTCATTGAATTTCAGATAGGACAGTCCCAATATTAAGATACAGACCGATACAATGCATAAAAGCAGTTTTTTTACATCGGTAACCATAAATACCTCTTTTCAAATCAGCCGGAAATCTCGTCATCCTGACAAACAATGCTGATGCTGTTAATGCCTTCAATTCCACTAAGCTTTTCTTCCAGCGAACCGTTCTTTTTCTCGCATTTCTTTAAATAAACGGAAGAAGTCTCAAAAATACTCTCTCCGTCTGCACCAAAATCCACATTGTGCACACGTCTGACAGCCCTTTGCTCCAAAACAAGCTGCAATGTTTTTTCTGCCTCAACCAAAGGACCTGCCCCACCACGGACAATGATCAGGGTACGGTCTGTATTTCTGACAAATCCAAATAAGATCAGGAATAAAAAGATCACAACCGATCCCATCAGTGCGATCAGATAATCGGAAACACCGCAGCAGATTCCGACTGCCACTGACCAGGGAAATGTTGAAACGCTCACTATAAACCGTACCGCTGTGTGTTGCACGGTATGCAATATAAATGAGTGCCCCGATCAATAAAGCTGCGATCAGATTGATTGCTACGTCGGTAATCGTAACCGCTCCTTCTCCCTGACTTTGTATCAGATTGTATAATGTTTCTTTCATATCACATGCCTCCTCCTTGTCTTAAAAGCATCCTCGATCTTCCATATTTACTAAAGGATGTCTGTATTGCTGTTTTATAGCTCAGTGCCTTCTTGATATTGCTCATCAAAAAGCCGTCATATTTGACCTCCAGCGTGATCTCATCCGGCTTTGCAAGCGGATAGAGTCGCGCATTTTTATCAAACAGTGAAAAATTGCTCTCACTGCCGCGCAGATTGCAGTCAAATGTGATCCGAGTATTGTTATCCGGCACATAGTAAGCAAAACGATCATATTCAACCATGCACTTTGGTCGGTACACATCCATCTGCATGATCAGATACAGGTTTTGCGAAAGCGGATCCTTATTATCCTTTAAGAACTGATAATTGCCTTTTATAAGCTGTTCTGCTTCATCCCTTGTCAATACAAGCGACCGCTTTCTCTGTGATCCGTTCTGCTTTTCCTTAAGCTCCAGCTTTGCAAAGTCCGCATCCGGATCATAGACGCGCAGTCTTATCTTTTTCCGGTTATCTACGCCATCTTCTTTTTGAAAATAATCCTTATTGTATAAGGAATCAAAATAGACAGATCGGACCACATAACCATCCCGGCCGTTGTGTTCATCCTCTTTCATGTACACCGCCAGTCTCTGCTTTAAGATCCTGGCATGCACCGGGTCTGTCATATACTTTTTTTCAACCCGCTTTACATCTAAAATCATTTATTTAATCCTCTTTTAACTTTTGGTCATATTCATCATTCAGTTTCAATTTTATACAGTCTTATCATCTGTTTTTCTTACTTCTGTCGTATCATTTTCGTCTGATCTCTTTAACCGAAGCAAATCATCATAGGTGTGAAATATGATCTGCTCATCCTTGCGGATATATTGCAGATATGTGCCAAGCAGGGCAAGCAGCCCGAAAATCGTAACACAGATCCAGATATCGATTGCAAACCAAAGATAGATCAGATAAGAAAACAATCCGGCTCCGATCACCGGCATGATCCAGAACTGCTTTTTTTGCAAAATCCGGTACAAACGGTCTCTTTTGATCAGATCCCTTATGATCATCAGAATGATCTGCATAAAGCCAAGTCCCAGAAATGCAAATAATCCAAAAAACAACATCAGTGCTAAAAAAGACGCATTGACTTCTTCCCCCATCTTCATACCGATAAAGCCACAAAAGAGCGCCGAACCGATAAACAAAGCATTTCTCAAAAGTCTGGCTCCCACAATACATAAAAGTACACAGAGTACCAGTGTACACACTCTTAAAAGCGGATATACCACCTCCGGGCGGAAAGAAAACCAGATAACACGCTCCCATTTAGGATATTCATGCAGCTCATACAAATATTCTCCTGTTTCATCCGACCATGTCGGCGCCTCTACAACAGTCACCGTATTCAGGCTGGCATTGCAATCATCATCATTCTGCATCAGAAGGTATACTCCGACCGGAAGCTTCCCGACTTCGCCCGTTCCTTTTTTACATTGGATCGTCGCCGTCGGCTTTATTCTTTCCTCTTCAATATAGGCAGCAACCGCATTTCCCATATCGGCAATTTCTGCCTTTCCGGTAAGCCTGCGGTAAGGCGTAAGCGAAAGTGCTTCGTAAGTCTTTGTATACACAAACTCACCATCCTGGTATTCTGCGATCTGATAAACATTGATGCCCAGAAACCGCGATTCGTCCTGCAGATCCACTGCAATTGTCACATTTTCATCGGTCTTGATATCCGGTCTGTCCTGAATCGTTTTTGCCTCAGTTCGCATTGTAAAAAAAAGACCTAAAATAATCACGAAAAAAGAGACTCTAGCGGTTAGAGCCCCCTTTTTTTTATATTGAAAATAACTCATTTACAATCCCTCATATATGATATTGTTACCCCAAAACTATTCTGTAGTAGGATACCGTGCTCGAGCAACAAAATCAATATGCAATTTTATATAAAATTTTTTCAAAAAATATTTTTTTAAAAGGCAAATTTCACAATTATCATGCCATCACGATCCGCTGCCATCATACCGCGATGCGCCGCGCATCCACATTTTATAGCTTAAGTAAAAGAACAGCACGCCGATGACCGGTGACAGCCATGACAGTATCGGCACCTCATCAGGTCTTAGAATGACCAGACTCGGATAATATGCGATAAATGCGACAGGCAAAAGAAAGGTAAACAAAAACCGGAATACCGTATTGTAGATTGTAACCGGATATTTTGCATAATCCTTTAATTTCAGAGACAGATCCAGAATATAAAAGGAATTTTCAATCCAGAAGCAGGTTGCTGCTGCGGCATTCTGCATGGCCATCATAAAAAGTGATGCTGTGCTCAAAAATACGACCAGCTTTACGATCGCCATAAATGTCACCGGAATTGCCAGATGATGCCAGGAATAGCAGATTGTACCAATTCCAAATGCCAGCTGTCCCAGTCCTTTTATATCAAATACCTCCGATTCATAGTAGAAAAAGAGATTGATCGGACGAAAACAGTATTTGACAAAATCGCCATCAAAAACATAGCGTCTTAAATTCCAGTTGTTATCCAGAAGACACTGTGTCGGTGTGATGGAGATCAAAGAAAAGCCGTATAAAAACAGCATTTCATAATATCCCCATCCGTTGATATTGGGGAATTTGCTAAACATCAGCCAGAATGCAGCAAATCCGACGATATTGGTCGCGATCATTCCAAGCGTGGAAATCACAAAATCCGCCCGGTAGCTCATCCTGCTCTTGATGTCCTGCGTGATAATTTTAAAATAAATTTTGAAATAAAAGGCAATGCCCCGTTTTTTTACATCCATACATCAACCTCCATTTACCGTTACCTGTTTTATGGATACCTTCCAGAACAGGCGGCTTATGACCGACATAAGAACAGCCCATCCAAGCGATATCAGAAGCTTTGACAGGATCATTTTCTGATCCGTGCCATCACTCAACAACAATGTAAGCGGCGTATCATAGATTGCCCTAAACGGCAGATAATCGATCACAGTACGAAGCTTATCCGGGAAAAATGCCAGCGGGATCGTAGCACCGGATAACAGAGTCACAACGGCCTGCTTCATGATATTGATGCCCCAGATTGACTCCGTATACAGACAGATCGTTCCAACAATAAAATCAATTTCATAGTTGATAACAACCGCCAGAATAACAGCGATCATAAAATACACTAAGTTGATACCCAGTCCGATCGTTCCTTTTGTCACCAAAAGCACAATGATAAAGGTCGGAATAAATGTAAATACAAAGTTGACAACAAAGCTTCCGGACACACTCCAGAATAAATAATTCCGGTATTCCATGGGACGGATGAGATTGAGCGCGATCTTGCCGCTCTGGATGTCCCTTCCCATCTCCCAGACAATGTACATTTCCATGAAATTGAAAAGCGCCGTTGCCAGAACCAGATAGATCATGGTGCTTTCAAACGTCATGCCATTGACCACGTCACTGCCGGATGATGCAAATATCGCCTTCCACACAAAATAAATCAGCGTCAGGTATAAAAGATTCCCAAATACCATCACAGCAAGGGACATCCGGTAATTGATACATTCGATAATTCCGGCTCGTGTCAGAGCCAGATATTTTTTAAACCGGTTCATCATACGCCCTCCCTGTAGATTTTCTTGATAACATCCTCCGTGGAAATTTCTTCTAACTGCATATCCCTGATCTCATGCTTTTCCTGTACCTTTTTCAACACATTCAGTACCTTGATCTGCTCTTCATTGATCAGGATAGATATCCATTCCTCATCATGTGAGATCCGCACATCCATTCTGGCGAGTTCTTTTTCAAGATGTTCTTCCACCACATCCATATCCTCATTGGGTCTGATTTTCAGTGTACGATAGGATCCGAAAAACTGACGCAAGTGTCGGATGTCATTGTCATAAAGCATTTTACCCTTATCAATGATCACAATCCTCTCACACAGTGCATCCACATCGCCCATATCATGCGTTGTTAAAATAACAGTCGTGTTCTTTTGCTTATTCAGCTCTAATATCAGTTCGCGGATCTTGCTTTTCATGGCAACATCCAGACCAATCGTAGGTTCGTCTAAAAAGACCACCTTGGGATTGTGCAAAAATGCCGCCAGAATATCGCTCAGGGTGCGCTGTCCCAAAGACATCTGACGCACAGGCTTATGCAAAATCTCTTCAAAATTGACCAGCCCGCCGTAAAGCTCCATCATATCATCATAATCCTTTTGCGGTATCTGATAGATATCCTTTAAAAGCTTAAACGATTCGATCAGTGGCAATGCCCACCACAGCTGCGACCGCTGTCCAAATACAACACCGATCTCCTGCGAATTGGCAGTACGGTTTTTGTACGGTATCCTTCCGTTGACCATCAATTCTCCGCTTGTCGGCTCCAATACACCGGTCATCATCTTGATCGTTGTGGACTTTCCGGCTCCGTTTGGTCCTAAAAATCCGACAATCTCACCCTGACCGACCGATAGCGAAATATCATCGACAGCCCGGATAATCTTATAATCTCTTGAGAAAAGATCCTGAAAGCTTCCCTTCAGACCTTCTCTTCTATTTAATACTTTAAATTCTTTGGTGATGTTTTTTAGTTCGATCATCTTCTCCATATATTATTTTTGCAGCTGGCGTTCGTTATTTGTCAGCTGTACTCCCCCTTTTCTTTTGTGTTTTTGATGTTTCCACCTGTTCTGTTTTTTATTTGTTTTATCCTTTTATTCACTCCTAAAGCAACAATATATTGTACTGCCCTCGTTTCTAAGTAAATTGAGAAATTTACTTATTTTTTAAAAGTTAAATTTCGTTTTAATTTTTCAATCGTTTCAGATATACTCTGCACAAAAACAGGCAGATCATGAATGATACCACAAAGGATACCGGCTGTGCTTCCTGTATTCCGTCCATCCCTCTGATCTGTGCAAATAAAAGTAATGTCGGGATAAAGACCAGTCCGCTTCTTAGGCTGGAGCCGAGACTTGCCAAAAGCTTTGCTCCCGTACTCTGAAATCCCATTTCAACCATCATGGTAAGCGGCACAAACAACATTCCGATACTCATCAGATGCAGAGCTCTGATACCCAATGCCACAACATTCGCATCGTCTCTTAAAAGACGAATCAGCTGTGGAGCCAATCCATACATGGGGATCATCAAAAGTGCCAGCACAATTTCTTCCAGAATAAGCGCAGTCCAAAATCCTCTTCTGACACGATCCTTTTTGCCCGCTCCGTAATTAAAGCTGCTGATTGGCTGAAATCCCTGCCCAATTCCGATTGCAACCGCCATCGGGAAAAAGCTGATACGTGATACAATACTCATTGCCGCAACCGCTTCGTCTCCGTAAATACCGGAACAGCCATTTAACAGCATCGTTGCCACACTGTTTAATCCCTGGCGCAAAAGACTTGGAAATCCGGTAGCCATAATCTCAAAGAATGTCCCGGCTTTTTTGGAAATATACCGGAATGCGATCTTGGTCTCCGTTTTACCGGATAAAAACATAAACAATAAGATTCCGAAGCTGAAAAGCTGCGAAACCGCCGTTGCAATACCGGCTCCCGCAATGCCAAGCTTCAATCCAAACATCAACACTGCATCCAGCCCGATATTGACCACCGCACCACTCATCATGCCAACCGTTCCGAGCTTAGCCTTTCCCTCATATCGCAACAGATTGTTCATCGTAAGACTGGATGTAAAAAACGGCGCAGCAAGCGCAATATATGTGATGTAAGTCTTTGCGTATGGCGCAATCGTATCGGTGCTTCCCAGAATAACCAGAATGGGACGCATAAATACAAATGTCAGAACAGACATCAATAATCCGATCGAAAACGATAAAAAGAAACCTGTTGAGGTATATTCCATTGCCTCATCCAGTTTTTGCGCTCCAAGCCTCCGGGACATGATACTTCCGGCTCCCTGTCCGCACATAAATGCAACCGCCTGCAGTATCGCCATAAATCCAAAGACAACTCCGGTCGCTCCACTCTGACTGGTTCCCAATGTCCCTACAAATGCCGTATCAACCAGATTGTAAATATTGGTGACCATCATACTTATGATGGTGGGAATCGCCAGCTTTACTAAAAGCTTTTCAACCGGTTCGGTTGTCATTTTTATAAATTGCCGTTGCTGGTCTTGTTGTTGTTTTTCTTGCTGCTGTTTTCTATTTTGATGTTGCTCTTCCATAATGATTCACCACAAATGTTTACTACCCATTATATAGTCTATGCATTTCTTTTCCGAATGACAAATATGCAACAAACATACCAACTATTAATATCCCTACAATGCCTTTTCATAGCAATAAAAAGGCTGCTCATACATAAAAACTTCCCCAACCTGCCGAAAGTTCAGATGACTATACGCCCGAAGGGCTTTGACATTGTGCTTGTTGACTAAAAAATGGATGCTTTTATATCCACGCTTCCTGATTTCTTCCATTGCAAAGCCAAGCATCTTCTGTGCCAGTCCCTGATTTTGACAATCCGGGCGCACAGCAAGTCTGGCAGCTTCCTTTCCGGGCGCCAGCTCCTTTGACCACTGTGGAAGCTTATCCACATTTTCATCCTCGTCAATGGATACTGCGGCAATAATCTCGCCGGCATCATTCCTTAAGATAATCAGAGCCTGATTTGAAAGATCCATATCAATCTCTTTTTCACCGGGATAATGCTCGTCCCATGGGCAGAACTGACGGCCAAGCTGGGCTTTATACAGGCTTAGTATCTCCTGTTTATCCTTTTCACATGCCAGTTCATATTTCTCATTCATAATCCCTGCTTCTCCCCAATATGATTGACAACATTCCTAAAGATCACAACCATCATGCTCACGCTGACGATCAATGCAAAAACCTCTGCAATCGGAAATGCCCACCATACATAAATGACATTGCCAAGTCTGGACAAAAACCATGCTGCCGGAAGCAGAACGATCAACTGTCTGATCAAGGATACAAACATACTGTAAATACCGTTTCCAAGTGCCTGATAAAAGCTTCCGAATACAATTCCAACTGCCGCAAGCGGGAAATGGATACTGATAATCCGAAGCGCCGGAACACCAATCTCCATCATATGATCAGATGCGGCAAACATCCGCAAAAATGCATCCGGAAACAGTTGGAAAATCAGCAGACCAAATAACATAATACACATGGCATAAGTCACGCCCAGTTTTAATGTCTTGACAACCCTGTCACGGTATCCGGCCCCATAATTATACGCGATAATCGGCACCATACCATTATTCAAACCGAATACCGGCATGAAAATAAAGCTCTGGATCTTGAAATAGACACCAAATACTGCTGTCGCGGTAGAAGAAAATGTGATCAAAATCCGGTTCATACCATAAGTCATCAATGATCCGATGGCCTGCATAATAATAGAAGGAATACCTACTGAATAAATCTTTCCAATCATGGAAGGATCAGGCTTGAAGCCTTTCATACTCAGAGAAATTTCCTTATTGAATTTCAGGTTAAAAAACAAAGCAAGGGCGCTTCCGACACACTGTCCAAAAATCGTAGCAATCGCAGCACCTGCCACACCCATCCTGGGCATTCCAAACAAACCAAAGATCAGAATAGGATCCATAATAATATTGATGATCGCTCCGACTGTCTGCGTAATCATGGAAAAAATAGTTTTCCCGGTAGACTGCAATAGCTTTTCCAGCATCATCTGCATCAACATACCGATTGAGAAAACACAGACAATGGTCAGGTACTGGATTCCATAAGAAACAATCTCGGCATCATCTGTCTGACTGCGATAAAATATTCCGACAAAACACAATCCGATTATCAATGCTACAAGGTAAGTCATCACCGCCAAAAAGATTGCGTTCGCTGCTGCCTTGCTGGCTTTCTTATTATCTTTTTCTCCCAGCGCTTTGGAAAGCACCGCATTGACACCAACGCCGGTTCCGGTTCCAAATGCAATTAAGAGAGCCTGTATCGGGAAAGCAAGTGACACGGCTGTCAGTGCATTTTCATTGATACGGGAAACAAAAATACTGTCTACAATGTTATACAAAGCCTGTACCAGCATGGATATCATCATAGGCAATGACATACTGATCAGCAACTTATTGACAGGCATGACTCCCATTTTATTTTCTTTCATAACATTCACTCCTCATATATGTACTTCATATTTACTTTTATCAAAAGCGCAAAAATGACCGCTTCACCATTGTACAACGGAAAGCAGTCATTCGCAAATCAAACTCATTACAATTATCGTATCGCAACAATCATTAATATCATGGCTACGATCAACACAACCAAATAAATCTTTGTCAGCTTCGGATTGATCTCATCCACTTTGTTACGATAAACAACACCGACAATGCTCAAAATCAGAATCAGTGCTGCAGATACTAACCGCATATATGCGTTTTTCTTGTAATTTAAGTCTAAACTGCTTGTTCGCCCGGCAGGATATGTCAATTCAATTCCCTCGTCAACTTGATCCAGTACATCTGTAATTTCACTTAAAATATCATGATCTGTAATTTTCTTCGCGAGTCCTGTAATCTCGACTCCCGCAGAATCAATCGTATATCCATCTTCATCAAAAGTATCATTACCCCAGTTTTTGGATGCCAAGATCACATAGCTTTCCATTGTTTCTTCATTAATAGCCCAGTAATAATGATCGGTCCCTATCGGAATTAGTCCATTGATACTATGTTCAACTGCTAAAATCTCAGCTCCGGCATCAATCCTGACTGTATACAGATCATCCTTGTTAGTCAGGTCATTAATCCCTGTAATAGCTAAAAAAGCAATTACTACAATTACAAAAATAGTCAGAACCACTGTCTGCAGCTTTTTCTTCATAAAATTTGTCCCCCTGGTATTCTCTCTCATATGAATTCATTTAGTACATGACATCAATAAACTAACTATACCATACACATTCGTTCCCAGACAACGACTAATTTACCATACACATTATCATATACATTATCTGTCGTTATTTACCGCTATCCATCCTGTCTACAAATATCTCTCCGTCCCCGGATATCCCAACTCATTCAACAGATACACATAGCTTTTATCCTGCATCCTCGCTTCGGATTCTGACCGCAGCCTGTCATATTTCTTCTGCTTGCTGCCGGTCATAATCAGGATCACATCAACAATCGCGCCAATGATCAGGACAACTCCCATGATCAGAAAGACAACCGGCATCAACCACTGCATATGCTCCGGTGTCCCAATCTGATATCGGAAAAGCAGATGAATCCCGCGATACAGGACAAACGCTCCAAAAAGTCCCATGATCAGCCTGCTCCGAATAGAAAATGCATCTGACGGTATCCCTTCAACAGCAATCTCATGGCATCTTGGATCCAGATAATATGCCTGGCATTTTTTGCACCGCTTTACCGGACTTTCATATCTTTTTTTACTGTATTCATTATAAGATAATAATTTACTGCCACATCTTTTGCAGCATATGATCTGTTTATCGTCTGTCATTCATTCCCCGCTCCCTCGTTATACACACATTCTGATATTTTTGCTATTCAACACGAAATTCTATCATGTTATTTTCAATATCATAAAACGTTTCCTGGTAGTGTCGTTCTTTTACATCGACAGAAACATCCGCGTTCCATATTTCATTTTCCTCTTATACTTTCAAAAGCCTGTAGTTTATATGAGACCCTGCCAAACAATACCTTTTGCCCCTAACATCATATAATTACTATGTCATAGATTTTTTCTATATGCAAGCAAAAAGGGAAAAGCTATTGCCAAGTCAGTTTTATGTAAACTGCCAGTTTAAAAGAATAAAAAAACAGGAACCCCACGTACTAACACGTCAAATTCCTGTTCTCCATCTTAAATCATAATATTTTATTTACAGCCTCTAAGCCTTGCCATCGCTCTTGCCATGGATGCCCGCGATACATGGTATTCGATAATGCTCTGCTTTTGCTGCATCTGCTCCTTGGCACGCTCTAAAGCCGCCTGCGCACGGAACTTATC